>JAJYLZ010000060.1 GCA_021787395.1 Chloroflexota bacterium | reverse complement strand
CCCGCCGCCCGGGCCTCGACCAGGCAGAGCTGGGTCAGCACCGCTCGCGCGGCCTCGTGCGCGGCCCGGCGCTCGCGCTCGAGCTCTGCGCGCGCGGCCATGCTCGCCGCGATCTGGGCCACCTGCGACTCCGCCGCCTCGAGGGCCTCGAGGGCCCGGTCCGACTCGGCGCGCAGCGCATCCCGGCGGGAGGCAGCCTCCCGCGCCCGGGCCGCGGCGTCGTGCCAGCGCGCGTGGGCGGCCGTGATCAGCGCGGCGGCCAGCTCCTCCCCCGCCGTCAGCCGGGTCGCCTGCTGCTCGGCGAGCTGCCCCAGGCGACGGGCCTGGGGTCGCAGCTCGGCCAGGATGTCCTCGACGCGCGCCAGGTTGGCCTCCGCCTCGACCAGCTGCTCCTCAGCCCGCCGGCGGCGGCGCTCATGGCGGCGCACCCCGGCGACCTCCTCGAACAGCGGCCGGCGCTCCTCGGGCCGCAGCGCCAGGGCCTGGTCCACCATGCCCTGCCCGATGAACAGGAACGCGTTCTCGGCGAGGTTGGCGGAGTCGAGCAGGTCCTGGAGGTCCCGCAGCCGGACTCGCTGGCGGTTGAGCAGGTAGTCGTTCTCGCCCGAGCGGTACAGGCGCCGCCCGAGCTCGATCACCGCGTACTCGACGGGCAGGAGGGCGTCGCCGTTGTCGAGCACGAGCGTGACGTCGGCCATGCCCTGCGCCGAGCGCTTCTCCGAGCCGGCCCAGATGACGTCCTCGCTCTTGCGGATGCGGAGCGTGCGGCCCTGCTCGCCCAGGGCCCAGCGGAGCGCGTCGGCGAGGTTGGACTTGCCGGAGCCGTTGGGCCCGACGACGGCGGAGACGCCGGGCCCGAACTCGACGAGCGTGCGCTCGGCGAAGGACTTGAAGCCCTGGATCCGCAGCCCCAGCAGCCGTGCCGGGGCGCTCACGACCGGCTGTCGGGGTCGCCGGCGGGCGCCGACTCGTCGGGGGCGTCATCCCTGCCCGCCTCGGAGGCCTGGCGGGCGGCCTTCGCGGCGGCCCGCTCGCGACGGATGGCCTCGAGCGCGACCGCGGCCGCCTGCGTCTCGGCGATCCGGCGGGACGACCCCTCGCCGGTGCCCAGCACGCGCCCGTCCACCTCGACCTCGATCAGGAAGTGCTTCTCGTGGTCCGGTCCGACGGCGTCCACCAGGCGGTACAGCGGGCGGTCGCCGGTCGTGCGCTGGGTGTGCTCCTGGAGGCGGCTCTTGGGGCTCTTGAGCGTGCTCAGCGCGATGTCCGCCGAGAGCTCCTCGCCGGCCTGCTCCTGGATCCAGTCGCGACTGGCCTCCCAGCCCAGGTCGAGGTAGATGGCCCCCACGAGGGCCTCGAACGCGGAGGCGAGCAGGGACGGGCGGACCCGCCCGCCGCGCTGCGACTCGCCCTCGCCCAGCAACAGGAACTGGCCCAGCTCCAGCCGCACGGCGAGCCGGGCGAGGCCGGGGGTGCTGACGATGGACGCACGGCGGGCAGACAGCACGCCCTCGTCGTCGGCGGGGTGCCGCCGGTACAGCGCCTCCGACACGGCGAGGCTCACGACCGCGTCGCCGAGGAACTCCAGCCGCTCGTTGTGCCCGAGCACGGAGTCCGGGTGCTCGTGGAGCCAGCTGCTGTGGATCAGGGCCTGCTCGAACAGGTCCCGGTCACGGACCGGCAGGCCCAGGCGCTCGATCAGCGCGTCGGCCGGGTGCATCGCGCCTCGGCCGACGGGGTCAGGCGGAGCGCTCGTCGATGTAGTCGACGGCGTCCTGGACGGTGCGGATCTTCTCGGCGTCCTCGTCCGAGATCTCCGTCCCGAACTCCTCCTCGAGGCTCATGATCAGCTCGACGAGGTCCAGGGAATCGGCGTTCAGGTCATCGACGAACGAGGCCTCGGGGGTGACCTCGGACTCGTCGACCCCGAGCTGTTCGACAACGATCTTCTTCAGCCGATCGTACGTCGTGGCCACTGGCTCCTCCTGGTTGCGGCGGCGTCATCGCCTGCTTGCGTTGAGATCGCGGGCAACCCGCCCGAGCACGCCGTTGACCAGCCGCCGCATCGGTTCACCCGAATACGTGCGGGCCAGCTCGACCCATTCGGCGATCGCCACCCGGGCCGGCGTCGCGGGCGAGTGTAGCACCTCGCACAGGCCGCAACGGAGCAATGCGCGGTCCATCCGGGCCAGCGAAACGACCGGGTACTGGGGGGCGACCTCGCCGATTCGAGCGTCGATCGTGTCCCGGTGCTCGGTCACGCCGGCGACGAGCGCCCGCGCCGTGGCCGCGACCTCCGGGTCCTGCTCGGCGGCGAGGTGGCGCTCCAGGACCGCCTCGGCGGTCCGCTGCCCGAAGTCCGCCTCGAACACGGCCGCGAGCGCGAGGCGCCGCCCCGCCCGCCGGCTCCGGACCAGCTCCTCGCTCGAGCGGTCCCGCCGGGGGCGCCGGGCGTCAGTCCCCGACACCGTCAACCAGGACGGTCACGCCCCCGAGCTCCATGCCCAGCAGCCGCTCCACGGCGGCGCCGACCGCGGCGCGGACCTGGCTGGTGAGCGGCACCAGCCGCTGGCGCGGCCGGGCGACGATCCACAGCGTGACGTGGACGCGGCCGTCCCGGACGCGGATGCGGACCGGGGCCCCGCCGATCCAGCCCCGCCAGCGCGGGCCGCCGCGGCCCACGGCCAGGACCCCCGGCACCTCGAGGGCCGCCAGCCGCACCGTCTCCCGGATGACGCCGGGCCCGACCGTCAGCGCCGCCATCGCTACCGCAGCTCCGCGGCGTCGAGCACGTCCGGGCTGCCCGCCTGCGAGGACGACGTCTCCGAGAGGCCGAGGTACCGGGCGATCTCGCCGTTGACGCCCTCGCGGACCGACCGGGCGGTCGTCTCCAGCGCGTACCAGACCATGCGCCGCTTGGCGTTGCCGTGGGTGATGATCATCGTGCCGTTGACGCCCAGCAGCGTGGTGCCGCCCACGATCTCGTGGTCGAACTTGGTCCGGATCCGGGCGATCGAGGGGCGCATCAGCAGGCCGGCGACCTTGCCCCGGAGGGAGCCGTAGAACTCCGCCCGGACCAGGTCGAAGATGTACTGGGCGAGGCCCTCGAAGAACTTGATGACCACGTTGCCCAGCACGGCGTCGCAGACCACCACGTCCGCCACGAAGCGGGTGAGGTCTCGGCCCTCGACGTTGCCGACGAAGTTGAGGTCCGTCTGGTCGATCAGCTCGGTGGCCTTGGCGATGCGCGCGTCGCCCTTCCCCTTCTCCTCGCCGATCGAGAGCAGCGCGACCCTCGGGTTGGGCACGCCCATCACGCGCTCGGCGAAGATCGCGCCCATCCTCGCGTACTGGGCGAGGTTCTCGGCCGTCGAGTCCAGGTTGGCGCCGATGTCGAGCAGGAGGAACGGCTTGCCGCCGGGCAGCTGGACCGCGAGCGGCGGGCGGTCGATCCCCGGCAGCATGCCCAGGATCAGGACCCCCGCGGCGAGGCCGGCGCCGGTGTGCCCGGCGGTGACCACGCCGTCCGCCTTGCCGCTCCTGACCAGCTCGGCCGCGACGCGGATCGAGGCCTGCTTCTTGCGCGCCAGCGCCCGGGCCGGGTGCTCGTCCATGCCCACGACCTCGGGTCCGTGGACGAAGCGGACGTTGGGCGGGGCCTCTCCGGCGAGCTGGCGGACGAGCGGCTCGTCGCCGACCAGGATCACCTCGTCGGCCGGGTGCTCACGTGCCCACTTGACGGCGCCGGGCACCACCTCCGGCGCTCCGTAGTCGCCGCCCATGGCGTCCACGGCGATCCGGACGCCGCCCGTGGCGGGGGCTCCCGGTGCCGGTTCCCGCGACGCGCTCACGACGCGTCAGGCGTTGTCGCCGCCCTCGGAGCCCGGCGTCTTGAGCATGACGGCCTGCCGGCCGTTGTACCAGCCGCAGGCCGGGCAGACCCGGTGGGGCAGCTTCTGCTCGTGGCAGTGCGGGCACTCGACGAGCTGCGGCAGGGTGAGGGCGTGGTGGCTCCGCCGGTCCATCTGCCGGGCGTGAGCGACCTTTCGCTTCGGAACACCCATGTCGGTCTTCGCTCCTGTTGGGGCTCATCGCGCGGACGGCCCCGCGATGGTGTCTGATTGCTGGCGCCCGCCTCCAGGGCGCGCTGACGCGTCGCCACCGGATGATGGGCCGATGCGGGAGTGTACCGGGTCCGGCGCGCTCCGTCGAACGCTCGTCGGGGCGCTCCGGCGCGGCTCCGGGCGAGCCGGCTCGGGGCGCCCCTGGCGCGGGTCGTCAGCCGGTCGGCTCGTCGGCGTCGGCGTCCGCGGCCGACCGGAAGGCCCGCAGCGCCTCGAGCCGCGGGTCGATCGGCGCGTCCCCGTGCGCGTGGCCCGGCTCCAGCCGCGCCCCGCACTCCTCGCACAGGCCGGGGCAGTCGGGCTCGCACAGCGGGGCGATGGGCTCCTGCAGGCTGATCGCCTCCACCACCAGCGTCCGAAGGTCGAGCTCGTGGTGGTCGGAGAGGCGCGGCGTCTCCGGGTCCTCGCCCTCCGCCAGCTCGACGGGCGCCCCCGTGAGCACGTCGATGGACGGCAGGACCTCCTCCTCGAGCCGGATCCGCAGCTCGGTGACGGCCGGCCGCAGGCAGCGGGCGCACTCGCCGGCGATCGCCGTGCGCAGGTCCGTCGCCACCACCAGCCCGCGGTTGGTCCGGAGCAGCCGCACGCCGCCCGAGACCGGCCGGGTCAGGACCATGCCGTCCCCGGGGTCCACCGCCACGTCCTCGACGCGGTACTCCCGGGCGGCCCCGGCGGGCTCGGCCAGCAGCCCGGCCACGTTGAAGGTCAGGGGGTCGCCGTGCGCGTCAACCGGGTGCGAGGGGTGCGGGTCGCCCGCGCTCATCGGCGGGCCAGGTCGCCGAGCCCCTCGTCGTCCAGCAGTTCGTCCTCGACGGGCGCGCCATAGTCACCCCCCGGCTCGGGCTCGGGCTCGGGCGCCCGCGCGTAGGCGGCGCGCCGCTGCTCGAGCAGCGCGATGCCCCGCTCGATGCCCTGGAGGGTGCGGCTGACCTCCGCCTCGAGCGACGCCAGCACGCCCGCGGCGTACTCGTCGGCGCCGCGTCGCACGTCCTCGCCGTCGTCCTCGGCCTCGGCGACGATCCGACGGCTCTCCGCCTCGGCGGCCTCGGTCAGGCCCCGCTCCCCGATCAGGAACGCGGCCTGCTCCTGGGCGCGCGCGACGATGCGCTCGGCCTCCTCCTGGGCCTTGTCGATGATCCGCTCGCCCTCGGAGTTGATCCGCTTGGCGGCACGGACCTCCTCGGGCACGGCGGCGCGCAGCTCGTCGATCAGGTTCAGCGCCTGCTCGCGGTCGATGATCGCGTTCTTCGTCAGCGGGAGGGGCTTCCCGTTGGCGATCAGCGACTCCAGGCGCTCGACCAGGAAGATGATGTCCAGCGGTCGGCTCCCCAGGCTGGCGGCCCCGGGGTGGGGCGTCTCGGGAGGTGATTATGGCACGCGGCTGGGCGCCGCTCCTACCCCCCGCGCGCTTGGCGGGCGGCGCCGAGGGCCGTGGCGAGTGCCGACGCTGCCGGCGCCGGCAGCATCCGCGACACGTCTCCGCCGTACATCGCGATCTCCTTGACCAGGCTCGAGCTCACGTAGCTGTGCTCGAGCGAGGTCATGAAGAACACCGTGTCGATCTCCGGGGCCAGCTCGTGGTTGTTGTGGGCGAGCTGCAGCTCGGTCTCGAAGTCGGCGATGGCCCGCAGGCCGCGGACGAGCGACGAGGCGCCGACGGTGCGGCAGAAGTCCACGGTCAGGCCGTCGAACGTCTGCACCGAGATCCGCCCGGCGAGCTCCGCGTCGGCTGCGACCGCCTGCTCGATCACGGCGACCCGCCGCTCGGCGTCGAGCAGCGGCTGCTTGCGGGGGTTCGCCAGCACGGCCACCACCACCCGGTCGAACACCCGGGCAGCCCGGCGCATGACATCGAGGTGGCCGTTCGTGATGGGGTCGAACGAGCCCGGGTAGACCGCGACGCTCACTCCTCGCCCGCCTCCTCGCGCTGCGTCGGCGCATCCCGGCGCCGGTAGAAGGTCAGCGCCGTCTCGCCGAACCGGCGCTCACGCACCGATGCTAGCAGCCCCGTCCTGGCCGGCGGGGCGTCCCGCCAGAAGTGCTTCGCGACGACGACGCCGCCGGGCGCGAGATTCGGGCCGACCAGCTCCAGCGCGTGGGCGAGCGCGTCGGTGTCCGCGTAAGGCGGGTCGACCAGCACGACCTCGAACGGGCCGTGCGCGGCGGCGCCGGCCGGGTCGGCCAGCCACGCGACGGCGTCGCGCCGCACCACCAAGCCCCGGTCCGCCACGCCCGCCCGGCGGAGGTTGTCCGCGATCACCCGCGCCGCGCCGGCGTCCCGCTCCACGAACACCGCGCGGCCCGCGCCGCGCGACAGCGCCTCGATGCCGCCCGCCCCGCTGCCGGCGAACAGGTCCAGCACAGCCGCGCCCAGCAGGTCCGGCTCGAGCACCGCGAACAGCGTCTGCTTCACGCGGTCGGCCAGCGGCCGGGTGCCCGGGCCGGGAGCCGCCAGCCGCACGCCCTTCGCCGAGCCGGCGATCACGCGACCCGCGTCCGCCATGCCGACCGGTCCCCCGCCCTACGCGGCGCTGGCCGGGTCGCCGGCGAAGACGCGCGCCAGCCAGCCGCCCTCGAGCTCGCGGGCGAGGTCCGCGAGGCCTGCCGGGAGGCGTCCGTCCGCGTCGAGCAGCGCCTCGGCGTGGACGCGCGCGAGCGCCGCCAGCTCGCGGTGCCCGGGGTCGGCCAGGGTGGCCACGCGCAGCCGCGGCAGTCCGCTCTGGGCCAGGCCCAGGACGTCGCCCTCGCGCCGCAGCTCGAAGTCCCGCTCCGCGAGCGCGAAGCCGTCCGAGGTCGACGCCACGGCCTTGAGCCGCTCGTGCTCGGTGGTGCCCTCGGCAGCCTCGCTGACCAGCACGCAGAACGACTCGACGGTGCCCCGGCCCACCCGGCCCCGGAGCTGGTGGAGCTGCGCCAGGCCGAACCGCTCGGCGCCCTCCACCACCATCATCGTGGCCGCCGGGACGTCCACGCCGACCTCCACCACCGTGGTCCCCACGAGCACGTCCAGCTCGCCATCGCGGAAGCGGGCCATCTCGCGGTCGCGGTCGACGGGCTTCAGGCGGCCGTGCACGAGGCCGACGCGGAGGGGCGCCAGCTCGCCCGTGAGGCGCTCGAACTCGGCCTCCGCCGCCGCCGCCCAGGCCGTCTCGAGGTCCTCGTCGGGCAGCTCGTCGTCGCCCTGCCAGCCCTCGTCCTCGGCGGCGCCCGCCGCGTCGGCGGCCGCGGGCCCGATCCGGGGCACCACCACGAACGTCCGGTGGCCGGCCGCCGCCTCCTCGCGGACCTTGTGCCAGGTCCCCTCGAGCTCGGCGGGCCGGCGGATGCCGGTGCGCACCGGGACCCGGCCGGCGGGCGCGGCGCGCAGCGTGGACACGTCGAGGTCCGCGTACAGCACCTGGCCGAGCGTGCGCGGGATGGGCGTGGCCGTCATGAGCAGGACGTGGGGCTGGCGGCCCGAGCCCGCCTTGGCCTCGAGCGCTCCGCGCTGCTCGACGCCGAACCGGTGCTGCTCGTCCACGACCGCCAGCGCGAGGTCGGCGAACGCGACGCCCTCCTGGAGCAGCGCGTGGGTGCCCACCACGACGGGCGCCTGGCCGCTCCCGATGGCCTCGAGCGCGCTCCGGCGCCCCTTCGCGTCCAGCGAGCCGGTCAAGAGGGTGACCGGGATGCCGAGATCGTCGAGCAGCGCCGCCACGGTGGCGAGGTGCTGCCGGGCGAGCAGGTCGGTGGGCGCGAGCAGCGCGGCCTGACGACCGGCGAGCGCCGCTGCGGCCAGCGCCCACGCCGCCACGGCGGTCTTGCCCGAGCCCACGTCGCCCTGCACCAGCCGGAGCATCGGGGTGGCCCGGCCGAGGTCGGCGCGGACCTCGCCGATGGTCCGGTCCTGGTCCACGGTCAGGGCCGCCTCGCGCCCCAGCTTTCGCCCGAGCGACGCCTCCAGGGCTGCCCGGATCGCGGCGTCCCGCCCGTCGTCCACCTCGATCGGCAGGGCGCGGTCCCGCCCCCGTGCACGCCGCCGCTCCACCATGCCCAGCTGGAGCGCCAGCAGCTCGTCGTACGCCAGGCGGCGCAGCGCCGCGTCGCGGGCGTCGAAGTCAGGCGGGTAGTGCACCGCCTCCAGCGCCTCGGCGATGGTCGGCGCGGAGACCTCGCGGCGCAGCCTGCCGGGCAGGTACTCGGGGTAGGCGCAGCCGTCGCGGTCCAGCGCCTCGCGCATCGCGGCGCGCAGCCGTGCCGCCGTCACCCCGGCCGTGAGCCGGTACACCGGCACGATGCGCCCCGCGTGGAGCAGCGACACCGCGGCGGCCGGCTGGAAGTCCGGCCCCTCGAGCACCAGCGTGAAGCCGCGCCGCTTGAGCTTGCCGGACACCACGATCTCGTCGCCCTCGTGGAGCCGGCGCTCCACGAACCGCCGCCCGAACCACGTCGCCTCCGCGGCGCCGGTGTCGTCCTCGAGGTACGCCGTGGTCACCTGCACCTTGCGCCGCCAGGTCTGCTGGACCCTGACCGCCGTCACGCGGACCCGCGCCGAGACCACGGTGCCGTCCGGTACGTAGTGCAGGCTGCCCAGCTGGAGCATCTCCCGCAGGTCGTCGTACCGGCGCGGGAGGTGGAACAGCAGGTCGCGGACGGTCTCGATCCCCAGCCGCCGGCCGGCGCGCCGGAGCGGGCCGGCTGCCCGCAGCCCGGACACCGCGAGCGGCAGCGCCAGCCGCTCGTACGGGTCGTCCGGCAGGCGCACGGCCGCCCGGGCGGCAGCGGGGCGGAGCGATCGGCTGCCGCGAGCGGGGCTCGACCGGCGACGCTCGCTCACTCGGCGGAGATCAGGTACCGGTAGTGGGGCTGGCCGCCGCGGAGCACCTCGACCTCCGCGCCGGGCGCGACCTCGTGGATCCGGGAGGCCAGTTCTTCCGCCTCCTCGAGCGAGGCGTCGGCGCCGTAGTAGACCTCCACGATCTCGAACCCGCCCGGCAGGCGCCCGAACGCGGTGATCACTGCCCGGTGGGGGTCGTTGTCGAGCGCGAGCAGCCCGTCGTCCGGATCGAGGACCATCGTCTGCCCCTTCCTGACCCTCCGGCCGGAGACTGTGGCGTCTCGCACGGCCTCGGTCACCTGGACGGACAGGATGGCGCGCGCGGCGGCGGCCATCGCCGCGGCGTTCTCCTCGGCGCCCACCGCGGGGTCCATGCGCAGCAGGGCGGCGACGCCCTCGGCGCAGTTGCGGGTGGGCACGATGTGGACCGGCCGGGGAGTCATCGACGCCACCTGACGGGCCGCGAGCGTGACGTTGGGGTTGTTGGGCAGGATCAGCAGCTCCTCGGCCGGGGTGCCGTCGACGGCCGCGAGCAGCTCGCCCGTGGACGGGTTGGCCGACTGGCCGCCGTGGACCACGCGGAACGCGACGTACTCCCGGAGGCCCTCCGCCGTCGTCTCGAGGCGCTGCGCCAGCCCGTCCGACGGGGCCACGACGACCACGCCCAGGGGCATCCGGGTGAGCTCCGGCGGCGCCGTCGTGGCGACGGGCGAGGGCAGCAGGTGCGCCATCGCGCCCGCGTAGTCGGCCCGGGGGCCGCCGACGCTGAGGCCGTCCTCGATGAACGCGGCCGCCCTGGCCTCGCGCACCTCGCTGGCCTGGCCGTCGAGGTTCTCGATGGTGATCCGGGTGAGCGTGCCGATCGAGAGGCCGAAGGCGATCACCGCATCGGGGCGCTCGTTGTGGACGTGGACCTTGACCATGCGCTCGTCGCCGGCGACCAGCACCGAATCGCCCATCGACTCCAGCCTCGCCCCGATGGCCGCGACGTCGAGCCGTTCCCCCGGGCGCGCGTGCACGAGGTAGACGGTCTCGTAGCCGTAGGACGTCTCGCCCTGGCCGACGACCGGGAGCAGCCGGCGCGGGCGCGCCTCGGGCGCGGCCGCAGGTGCCGCCGCGGCGTCCACGACGGGAGCGCCCCGGGCCGCCGACAGCGCGCCCTCGAACAGCCGGAACAGGCCTTGGCCGCCGGAGTCCACCACCTTGGCCTCGCGCAGGATCTCGAGCAGGGCGGGCGTCCGGGCGACCGACTTCTCGGCCGCCTCTGCGGTGGATGCCAGCACGGCCTCCGTGTCGTTGTCGCGCTCGGCGGCGGCGATCGCGGCGGCCGACGCCTCGCGGATGACGGTCAGGATGGTGCCCTCGACCGGGCGCTGCACCGCCGCGTAGGCCCGCTTGGCGCCTGCGTCGAGCGCGTGCGCGAGGTCCAGGCCGTTGAACCGGCGCTTGCCCTCGAGGGCGTGCGCCATGCCGCCGAGGATCTGGCTGGTGATGACGCCCGAGTTGCCGCGGGCGCCCATCAGCGCCCCCTGGGCGATCGCGTGGGCGATCCGGCCGGCCTCCGCGCCCGGACCCGGCCCCAGGTCGTCGGCGGCGGCGAGCGCTGCGCGCACCGTGGCCAGCATGTTCGAGCCCGTGTCGCCGTCGGGGACGGGGAATACGTTGAGGGCGTTGACCTCGTCCACGTGCGCGGCGAGATTGGCGACGGCGCTGCGGAACGCGGCCAGCATCGCGAGGCCGTCGCACGTGCGGTGGGCCATCAGGCCACGTCCGTCCCGCTGGCCGCCAGGTCCGACGGGCTCGGCTCCACGCCCGAGGGCGCCTCCCTCTGGGGCGCGATGCCGTGCTCGTGGCGCAGCCGGCCGATCTTGATCGCGACCCGCTCGGGCTCCTGGCCCAGCGCGTGTCGCAGGGTGTAGCGGACGGCCGATTCCACCTGGCGGGCCACCTCCGCCACCGGCAGGCCGTAGGCCACGAGCAGGTCCAGGTCCACCGCCAGCGCGGGGTCGATCGAGATGCGGCAGCCCGGGTTGCCGAACCCGGCACGGTCGAGCAGCCGGCCGACCCGCCCGCCGCCGGCGAATCCGGAGACGCCGTACACGGACAGCACCGCTGCCCGGACCAGCTGGCGCACCGCTCGCTTGGTCACCAGCGATCGCCCGGGGGTCAGCTCTGCGGTCACGCGGGCGACGTCCTCCTCGCGGCTCGCGGGGCCGGCGCTCGCCGGCCTGGTCGGCAACGCCACGGGGCGGCCGCCCCGAAGGCGTGTGCTACGATACCACCCCGTTTCTGCCGGAAGTCACCGGCCGCCTGTCGGCTCGCCGACGTGTTCCGAGGGTACAGTCAGACTATGGCTCGAGCCTGCGCCATCTGCGGCAAGGCGGCGATCGGCGGGTTCAACCCCCAGTCGTCGGGGATGAACCGCGTTCGCGCCCACCGCCGCTACCATCCCAACCTGCAGCTCACGACGATCGCCAAGAACGGCAGCGCCGAGAAGGTGCTCGCCTGCACGCGCTGCCGTCGCACGCTGACCAAGAGCGCCCGCTAGTCCAGCCCCCAGGGGCGGGTCCGGAGCCGGTCGCGATCGCGACCGGCTTCTTCGTGCTCAGGGGGCCACCGGGAGCGGGGCGGCCTGCGCCGCCGCGCCGAGCGCCGGCATCCCCCACGCGTCCTCGATCGTGCGGAGCACCGAGTAGTGCGTCGCCGCCTCGCCCAGGCGGGTGCCCGGCGCCGTCCCGGGTGTGGCCAGGAACGTCGCGATGTGCCCGCCGCCGCCCGCATTGGTGTCCCCCTCGTCGAACGTCACGATCAGCAGCGAGCCGGCCCGGAACGCCGCGCTGTCGAGGATCGACGGCAGGAAGGCCGCCAGGAACGCGTCGCCCGTCGCCACGGACGCGCTGTGCATGTCGTTGGCCTCGTTGGGGATGATCAGCTCCAGGTCGGCGGCAGCAGGGCTGAAGCCGGCGAGGCCCGTGATCCCGGCGCACCGTGACGGGCTGCCGCTGATCGAGGTGAAGCTGATCGCCGGGTTGTGCTTGCGGGCGTAGACGCCAGGCTGCCCCGGTCCGTCGGCCACCGGTCCCGTGAACGCCGTCGTGGAGCACGCGCCGGGGTAGCCCTGGGCATACACGCGCCAGGTCCGGCCGGCCGCCTCCACCTGGTCGAACAGGCTCCGGGCCCCGAGGTTGTACACGCCGTCGTCGCTCACGCCCTGGGTGCCGCCGGATACGAGCGCGATGTAGTTCGGCTCTGACGGGTGGGTCACCGCGTGCATGTCCGTCGCGAGGGCGTACCGGGCCGCCAGGCTGTTGAGGTACGGGGCGGCCGCGCTGCCCACGATCGAGCCGTACTCCTTGTTCTCGAGGATGACCAGGTAGATGTGCGCGAAGCCGGGCGGCGCCGGGGCGGGCGAGACTGCGGTGCCGGAGGCTGACGGGGCGGCGGTGCCCGAGGCCGACGGGACGGCGGACGCCGCAGCAGTCGGGATCGCGGGGACCGAGGGCGACGCGGCCGCGGGCGCCGACACCGGGGCCGCCGACGGGTGGCCGGGCGGCGGGGGGCTGCAGCCGCCCGCGGCCAGCAGGGCCGCGAGCACGCCCGCAGCGGCGGAGCGCGGGCCGATCACCGGTCCGCCGTGTCCAGCCAGATCGTGAACGGGCCGTCGTTGACCAGTTCGACCGCCATCTCCGCGCCGAACTCGCCGAGCGCCGTGCGGACGCCCTGCGCCTCGATGCCCGCGGCCAGCCGCCGCCACAGCCCGAGCGCGACGTCCGGGGCGGCCGCGTCGGTGAACCCGGGGCGGCGCCCCCGCCTGGTGTCGGCGTACAGCGTGAACTGGCTGACCACGAGCGCATCCCCGCCCACCTCGAGGATCGAGCGGTTGGTCCGCCCCTGGTCGTCCTCGAAGATCCGCAGCTCGCAGATCCGGCGCGCCAGCGCGTCCGCGGTCGCCGGCTCATCGCCATGGCCGACGCCGAGGAGCACCAGCAGGCCTGGCCCGATGGACCCCACGGTGCGCTCCCCCACCCGCACCTCGGCGCGAGAAACCCGCTGCAGCAGCGCCCGCACGCCGCTACCGGAGGGTCGCGGCGCGTGCGGCGCTCGCGACCCCGCGGACCCGCTCCACCTCGGCGGCCATGTCGTCGGCGCGGTAGAGGGCCGACCCGACCACGATCACGTCCGTGCCGCCGCGACCGATGACCTCGGCCGTCGCCGACCGGCCCCCGCCGTCCACCTGCACCTCGTTCGCCCCGTCCGGCGCCAGCCACGCCCGGGCCGGGAGCAGCTTGGCGTCGGCGACGTCGGCCATGAACGCCTGGCCGCCGAACCCCGGCTCCACCGTCATGACCAGGACGATGTCGAGCAGGCCGCGGTACGGGTCGAGCGACGAGAGCGGGGTCCTGGGCTTGACCGACAGGCCGGCGGCCCGGCCCGCCTCCCGGATGCGCGCCAGCGCCGGGCCGATCTGGGGCTCCGCCACCTCGACGTGGAACGTGATCGAGTCGCAGCCGGCGTCGAGGAACTGCTCGGTCCAGCGGCCCGGCTCGGCGATCATCAGGTGGGCGTCGAACGGCAGCGGGGTCACCCGCCGGAGGGCCTCGATCGTCTTCCAGCCGAAGGTCAGGTTGGGCACGAAGTGGCCGTCCATGACGTCGAGGTGGATCCGGTCCGCGCCCGCCGCCTCCGCCCGGCGGACCTCGTCGCCGAGCGCCGCGAGGTCGCTGTCGAGGATGCTGGCCGCGATGAGCGCGCCCGGGCGGCGCTCCGTCACGAGGCGGCCTCCGCGGCGGCGAGGGCCGGGGCGGGCTCGCTGCTGCGCTCCCCCCGCAGGGCAGCCGCGGACTGCGCGACGATCCGCTCCCGGCGGCGTTTGACGACCGCGGGCGTGGGCTGGCCCGCGTGCTCGGCCGCCAGCTGGCCGCAGGCCGCGCCGATCTCGGTGCCGCGGTTGAACCGGATGGTCACCGCGATCCCGGCCGCCCGGACGCGGTCGGCGAACCGCTCGACCACGGGGATCGGCGAGCCGGTCCACGGGGTGTGGGCCACCTGGTTCATCGGGATCAGGTTGACGTGGGCGAGATCGCCGCGGAGCAGCTCCGCCAGAGCGTCGGCGTCGGCGTCCGTGTCGTTGATGCCCTCGATCATGGTGAGCTCGTAGGTCACGCGCCGGCCGGTCGCCCCCGCGTGCTCGCGGGCGGCGGCCACCACCTCCTCCACCGGCCAGCGGCGGTTGAGCGGCACCAGCACGTCCCGGAGCGGGTTGCGCGCCGCGTGGAGCGAGATGGCCAGGGTGAACTGCGGCCCGAGGGCCGTGAGGCGGCGGATCCCCGGCACCACCCCCGACGTGCTGACCGCGATGTGGCGCGCGCCGAGGCCGAAGCGCGCCGGGTCGTTCAGCGCCTCGATCGCCTCGAGCACCCGGTCGAGGTTCATCAGCGGCTCGCCCATGCCCATGAACACCACGTTGGTGAGGTGCTTGCCGGCCGCCGCCAGGCGCCGCTGGGCGTGGCGGACCTGGTCGAGGATCTCGGCGGCCTCGAGGTCGCGTTCCATGCCCAGCTCGCCCGTGGCGCAGAACGGGCAGCCGACTGCGCAGCCCGCCTGCGAGCTGATGCACAGCGTGTGCCGCTCCCGGGCGCCGACGCGGGCCGGGTAGTGCATCAGCACCGACTCGATCAGCAGGCCGTCCGACAGGCGGTGGACCGCCTTCTCGGTGAGCCCGCCGTCGGTCGGGCGGACCTCGGTCTCGGCCAGCGTGTCGAAGCGGAAGGCCTCCGCGAGCTGCTCGCGGATCGCCGCCGGCAGCGTCAGCACCTGGGCGAAGTCGTCCTGCCGGCCGCGCCACACCGCGTCGAGCACCTGTCGGGCCCGGTAGGCGGGCAGCCCCCGTTCCGCCGCCCAGGCCGTGAGCTCCTCGGCGGACAGGCCCGACACGCCGGGCCGCGGGTCGCGCGGGCGCGTGGCGGAGGGCGCGGGCCGGAGGCCGAAGAACGGGGTGATCTCAGGGGGCTGGGCGGTCATCACCGGTGATTCTGGCACGGACTCAGCCGACGTGGCCGCGGCGCCCGCGCAGCCAGTCGGCTCCCGACATGGGGCGCCTGCCGGGCGGCGTGACCCGCTCGAGGACGAGACGGCCCGCGGCGGTGGCCAGCGCCGGCTCCGCGCCGTGGCGGACGAGCGCTCCCGGCGTGTCGCCGGGCGTGCCCGCCTCCACCCGGGCCGCCGTCACGACGATCCGCTCGCCGTCCACCTCCACGTAGGTGCCGGGCCACGGCAGGTAGGCTCGCACCAGGCGCTCCAGCTCCGACGCCGGGCGCCCGGCGTCGAGGCGCCCGTCGGCCCGGCGCAGCGGGCGCGTCTGGGTGACGCCGTCCACCGCCTGGGGGACCGCCGGGAGCGCCCCGTCAAGCCACGCGCCCAGGGTGCGGTCGAGCAGTTCGGCGCCCAGGTCCGCCAGGCGGGCCTCCAGCTCCGGCGCCGTCTCGCGACCCGTCAGGGGCAGGTGCGCCACCGCCAGCAGCGGCCCCGTGTCGAGGCCCGCGTCCATGCGCATCAGGCTGACGGCCGCGTCGCCGTCGCCGGCGGCGATGGTGGCGGGCACGGGCGACGCGCCGCGGAACCGGGGCAGGGCGGACGGGTGCAGGTTGAGGGCCCCGTGCGGCAGGTCCAGGAGCGCCGGCGGAACCATCTGGCCGTAGTCGGCCAGGACCGCCAGGACAGGCTCCAGCACGAGCACCGACGCGAGCGCGGCCGGGGCCCGGAGCCGCTCGGGCGTGAGGACGGGCGACAGGCCCAGGGCCGCCGCGAGCGTCGCGATCGGCGTCGGTGTCGGCACGGCGTGCCGGCCGACCGGGCGGGCCGGGGCGGTGACGACGCCAACCAGCTCGACGCGCGGGTGGGTCGCCAGGCGGCGCAGGACGGGGGCGCCGAACGACCCCGAGCCTAGGTAGACCGTCCGGACCCGGCCGCCCGCCGGCCGACGGCTCACGAGAGCGCCCGGACGGCCTTTCGGGTGCGGACCCGGGACGCGCCGACCGCGTCATCTGCCGTCTCGGCCTCATCGTCAGCCGGGCCCGTGCCGACGGCGATCAACTCGTCCATCGTCTCCAGGTAGTCGATGAACAGCTTGCCGTCGAGGTGGTCGAGTTCATGCTGCATGGCCCGGCCCAGCAGGCCCGAGCCGGCCACCTTGAACTTCTTGCCGCGCCTGTCCTGCGCGACCACCCACACCTTCTCCTTGCGGGTGACGTAGGCGACGTAGCCCGGGACGGACAGGCAGCCCTCGAGGTCCCGGTCGGTGCCGTCGGAGCGGACGATCATCGGGTTGACGAGCTCGTACAGGCGGCTCTCCACCTCGACGACGCAGGCGCGCAGGGGCTCGCCCAGCTGGGGCGCCGCCAGCCCGACGCCCGGGGCGGCCCGCATCGTCGCCGTGAGGTCGTCGAGGAGCTCGTGGAGCGGCTTGCCGAAGCTGTCGACGGTCTCGCCCCGCAGGCGGAGGCGCGGGTCGCCCAGGAGCACGATGGGTCGGACGGAACTCATGGCCGCGAGTATAGGGCGCACAAACGCCGAGACCGCCGTCGCCAGCGGTCTCGAGGGCTGTACAGGGGCCAGCTGGCCCAGAGTCGCCGCCGGTGCGGCCGGGAACCATGCCCTAGAAGTACCGGTCGCCACCCCCGCCATGAGGTCGAGGGCGGGTGACCGGCGGCCTGCTCGCGACGAAGGGTCCCCGGCGGCGGCGCGTCCCACGCCGCCGCCGGGGTCGCGGCTGGTCAGGCGTCCGGCTCGCCGGGGGTGTCGGGCGGCCCCTCGAGCGCGGGGGGCTCGCCGGGGGCCTTCGCGGCCTCGTTCTCGTGGCGCAGGTCAGCGGCGACCGACTGGGCACGCTCGGCGAAGCGCTGGCCGTACTCCGCCGTGACCGCGGCGGCCTTGTGCGCTGCCGGCCCGGCCTTGACCGCGGCCACCGCGGCCAGCTCCGCGGCCTTGGCGCCGACCTCGCGGGCGACCGGGGCGGCCTCGCGCGCGACGTTCTGGATCATGGTCTCGAGCTGGAGGAGCCACTCGCGGGCGCGGGCGCTCGCGGCCGCGGCCTCGTTGGTGGGCTCCTCGGCCGAGCCGCCCGCGGCCTCGGGCTCGGGCGTCGGCTCGTTGGGGATCGGCTGCTCGCTCATGGCAGACCTCCTGCGTTCCTGTCGCAGTCCATTGTGACCGTCCCGTCCACGACGGCCAGAGCCGAGGGTCGCGTCCGCGGCCGTCCGCTACAGCAGGCTCTCCGGGTCCACGTCGATGCTCCAGGGGGCGCCGGGCTGGGGGTCCAGCAGCGCGGCCGGGTCAGCGCCTCGAAGGACCACGTGGTAGCGCCACTTCTCCGCCCTCCGGGCGACGAACGCCGGGGTGGGCCCCACCACCTGGACGGACGGCACGGACAGCCGGGCCCTTGCCCGGAGCACCTCGGCGTAGAGCAGGGCGGCCCGCTCCGCCGCCTCGCGCGGCGCCAGGCCGACCGTGAGCTTGACCAGTCGTCCGAAGGGCGGCGACCCGAACCGCTCGCGGAGGGCGAGCTCCTCGCCGTAGAACGCGTCGGCGTCGCGGTTCGCGACCGCGACGATCGCCCGGTGGTCCGGGCGGTAGGTCTGGATGAACGCCGTCCCCGGCCGCCCGCCGCGCCCCGCCCGGCCCACGGCCTGCGCCAGCAGCTGGTAGGTGCGCTCCGCGGCACGCTCGTCGGGGAGGCTCAGCGCGACGTCCGCCGAGACCACCCCCACCAGCGTGACCTCGGGCACGTCGAGCCCCTTCGCGACGAGGCTGGTCCCGACCAGCACGTCGAGGCGCCCGGCCGCGAACGCGTCGAGCACGCGCTCGGTGGCGCCCTTGCGCTCCGCGACGTCGCTGTCGAGCCGGCCCGTCCGCAGCGACGGGAACCGGTCGCGCACCTCGCGCTCCACGCGCTCCGTCCCGCCGCCGAGGTAGCGGATGCGCGGCGACCCGCACTGCGGGCACCGCGTGGCCGGCGGCCAGGCCCGGCCGCAGTGGTGGCAGCGGAGCGTCGTGCCGGCCTGGTGGTACACGAGGGGCCGCTCGCAGTCGGGGCACTGCTGGACGAGCCCGCAGTCGCGGCACACGACCACCGACGCGGTGCCCCGACGGTTGATGACCAGGATGGCGCGGTCGCCCGCGCCGGTGTCCAGGGACGCCAGCGCGGCCGCCAGCGGCGTCGACAGGATCCCGCGGTTGCCGGCCGCCAGCTCCTCGCGCATGTCCACCACGGTCACGGTCGGCTCCGTGCCGGCCGCACGGGTCGGGAGCACCAGCCTCCGGTACTCCCCCGCCCTGGCCCGGCCGGCGCTCTCGACCGACGGCGTGGCGCTGCCGAGGACGACCGCCGCCCCGGCCCGGGCCGCCAGGTCCAGCGCGGCGTCGCGGGCCTGGAACCGGGGCGTCCGGTCGCTCTTGTAGGCGGGGTCGTGCTCCTCGTCCACGACGATCAGCCCGAGGTCCGCGAGCGGCGCCAGCACCGCGGTCCGCGTCCCCACGACCACGTCCGCGCCGCCCGAGCGGATCCGCCGCCACTCGTCGGCGCGCTCACCCTCCCCCAGCGCCGAGTGCTGCACCGCGATCCGCGCGGCGAGATCGGCGCGGAGTCGGTCCACGACCGGGGCGGCGAGCGCGATCTCCGGGACCAGCAGGAGCGCTGGCCGCCCGGCCGCCAGGCAGGCGGCGATGGCCTCGACGTAGATCGCCGTCTTGCCGCTGCCGGCCACGCCGTCGAGCAGGACCGGCCGCGGGTCGCGCGCGTGGACCGCGGTCAGCACCACGTCGAGGGCGGCGGCCTGGGCGGGCGTGAGGTCCGCGTCCGCCGGACGGGCGCCGCGAGTCGGCACCGGGCGGTGCGCGAGCGGCCGCCGCGGCCGCTCGCGGGCCT
>JAJYLZ010000059.1 GCA_021787395.1 Chloroflexota bacterium | reverse complement strand
GAGATCGTGGCCCAGGAGCGGGCGGGCGTCGAGCGGCGCCTGGACGAGACCGAGCCCGGCTACGAGCCGCCGGCAGCCGGCGACCGCGAGTCGGCAGTGGCCGACGGCGAGGCGGCGGGGCCGACGGCGGACGCCGGGCCTCGCGGCGGGGCCACGCCCGGCGGGGGCGCCCCGCCCGACCCGCAGCTGGCCCAGATGCTGCGGCGGGTCGCCGCCCGCAACCTCGAGCGCCTCGACGGGCTGCCGCCCGACGTGGGCGGCCGCCTGCGCGCTCTCGGCGACTACGAGTTCCTCGACACCGGGGCGCGCCAGCGCTACGAGGACCTGGTGGAGCGGCTCCGGCACTCGACCCTCGACCGCTACACCCAGGGGCTGGCCGACGCCGTGAAGGGCCTGCGGCCGGAGGACCTGGCGGCGCAGCGGGCGATGGTCCGCGACCTCAACGAGCTGCTCTCGCGGCGGATCTCGGGCGACGAGCCGCCGCCGGCGGACGTGGACCGCTTCCTGGCCGAGCACGGCGAGTTCTTCCCCGGCGCCCGCACGCTCGACGACGTCATCGAGCAGCTGGCCCAGCGGATGGGCGCCATGCAGTCGCTGCTGCAGTCGATGACGCCCGACCAGCGGGCCGAGCTCGAGGACGCCGTCAGCGCCCTGCTCCGCGACGACCGGCTGGCGGTGGACCTCGCCCGGCTCGCCGTGCAGCTCGACCTGGTGCTGCCGGGGGGGCTCGGCCGGCCCCAGCCCTTCTCCGGCGACGGCCCGCTGGGGCTCGAGCAGGCGTTGGCCCAGCTCGACCGCCTGGCGGCGCTCGACGCGCTGGAGGAGCAGCTCGACGGCACGACCGGCCCGGGCGACCTGGCCTCGATCGACCGCGGGCAGGTCCGGGACCTCCTCGGGCCGGACGCCGAGCGCGACCTCGACGCCCTCGACGACCTGACGCGCCAGCTGGAGGCGGCCGGCTACCTGGAGCGGCGCGGGCAGCGCCTCGAGCTGACGCCCCGGGCCACGCGCCGCATCGGGCAGAAGGTCCTCGACGACCTGTTCGCGAAGCTCCGCCGCGACGCCTTCGGCGGGCACCGCATCGAGCGCAGCGGCCAGGGCGGGGAGCGCGAGGAGGTGAGCAAGCCGCACGAGTTCGGCGACCCGTTCTGGCTGGACCTCCAGGCCACCTTCGGCAACGCGCTCCGGCGCGAGGAGAACGCCCCGCCGCGGCGGGCCCCCGGCGACCCGCTCCGCCTGCGCCAGGAGGACTTCGAGGTCTACCGCGCGGAGCACTCCACCTCGGCCGCCACGGTCCTGCTGGTGGACCTCAGCCGCTCGATGCTGCTGCGCGGCTGCTACCTCGCGGCCAAGCGCGTCGCCATCGCCCTGGACACGCTCATCCGCACCCAGTTCCCGCGCGACCGGCTGGCCGTCGTGGGCTTCGCGTACTCGGCCCACGAGATCCGGCCGGAGGCGCTCGCCGAGCTGTCGTACTCGGAGTTCGAGTACGGCACGAACCTCCAGCAGGGGCTGCGGCTGGCGCGGCGCATCCTGGCCCAGAGCCGGGTCGCCAACCGCGAGGTGATCGTGGTCACGGACGGCGAGCCCACCGCCCACACCGAGCGCGACGGCCAGGTGGAGTTCTCCTACCCGCCCACCCGCCGCACGATCGAGCTGACCCTGCGCGAGGTGGTCCGCTGCACGCGCGACGGGATCACCATCAACACGTTCATGCTCGACCAGTCGCCGGCGCTGACCAACTTCGTGCACTACATCACGGAGATCAACCGCGGCCGCGCGTTCTACGCCGAGCCGGACCGTCTGGGCGAGTACGTGCTGGTGGACTTCGTGCGCAACCGGACGCGCCGCGTCGGCTGACGGGGGAGCGCTGCGCGCGACTTGCCGGTGCAGCCGGCGCGCGACACGGGCCGCCCGGCGCGGGCCTTGTGCGACCCCGTTGCCGTGCAGCCCGCGTCGTGCGCGGGCCGCCCGGCGGCCCAGAGGGTTGGGCGCGGCCAACCGCGAGACCCCGGGGCGGCCTACCATGGGCGCATGGACGCCCAGCCGACGCTCGTGATGTCGTTCCCCACGCTCGACGAGGCGGAATCGGCGCTGGACTGGATCGGCGTGGACTTCGCCGACGCGGAGGAGGCGTTCGAGGGCGTGCTTGCCGACGACGACCGCGACCTGCTGGACGCGGCGATCGCCGACCCGGACTCGCCCGGCCCCGTGCGCGACCTGGCGCGCGCGCTTCAACGCCTGCTCGACGCCGCGGACGGCGGCGCAAGCCCGGCCTGGCGCGTCGCCTACGACGCCTGACGCCCGGCTCGACGGCGGGGCGCCGCAGTTCAGCGCGAACCGCCGCGCAGCGCTCGGCCCAGCGCTCCGCGCGCCGTCGCCCTGCGCTGCGGCTGCTAGACGGCCAGCTTGGCCACCAGCACGTCGCCCTGCGGCTCGAACGAGAAGCCCTCGTCGGCCAGCAGCTCGCGCATGCCGGTGTTGTCCGGTGACAGCTCGGCGATGAGGTGGTCGAAGCCCTCGAGGCTCGCGACGCGCACCGCGCAGCGCACCATGGCCGCGCCGATCCCCTGGCGCTGCCACGCGTCGGCGATCGTGATGGTCAGCTGCCGATCGTTGGTGGCGTGGATGCGCGACAGGCGGGCGACGCCGGCGATCTCGGTGACGCCGCCCAGCACCGGCGCCTCCGCGACGAGCGCGAACTGGCGGTCGTAGTCCACGAAGCAGATCCGCGCCAGCCGCTCGTGCGCGGTGCGCTCGGCCAGCGAGCGGTCCTTGCCGTAGCGCGACCGGACCGTGCGCTCGGACAGCCGGGCGTGGAACTTGGCCACCGCCGGCTCGTCCTCGGGCCGGATGGGGCGGATCGTGACCTTGATGCCGTCGTCGGTGGTCACCTGGCGGCCGTACTCGTGGGGGTACGGGCGGATGGCCAGGCGCGGCAGCTCCGCGTCCGACAGCGACGCCGGGTGGAGCACCACGCGGGCGTCGAGCGCGATCACCCGCTCCGGCGAGGCCAGCAGCGGGTTGATGTCGATCTCCGCGATCCGCGGCTGCTCCGCGACGAGCTGGCTGAAGCGCACCAGGAGCGAGGCCAGGGCGTCCTCGTCGACCGCCTTGCGGCCGCGCACGCCCCGCAGGGCGTGGCTGATCTTGGTCTCGCGGATCAGCTTGCGGGCGAGGTTGGTGTTGAGGGGCGGCAGCCCGAGCGCGCGGTCCTTGAACACCTCGACCAGCTGGCCGCCCATGCCGAACAGGAGGACCGGTCCGAACTGCGGGTCGGGCGAGGACCCGACGATGAGCTCGTAGCCGGACCAGTTGATCATCGGCTGGATCGTCACGCCCTCGAAGTGCTCGGCGCCCGCCTTCTCCGCGACCGAGTCCCGGATGCGCTCGAACGCCTCGCGGACCGCGTCCGAGTTGCGCAGGTTGAGGGCCACGCCGCCGACGTCGGTCTTGTGGGTGACCGTGCGGCTGAGGAGCTTGGCCACCACCGGGTAGCCGATCGCGGCCGCGGCGCTCACCGCCTCGTCGGCGGTCCGGGCGATCTCCGTGTCGGTGATCGGGATGCCGTACGCGGCCAGGACCTTCTTGCTCTCGTACTCGGTGAGCAGCGTCCGACCCTCGGCGGCGACCTCCGCGACGATCCGGTCCGCCTCCGCGCGGGACTCCCCGCGCTCGAGCGCGATCGGCAGCTCCGGCGTCTCGTACAGCGAGCGCAGGTTCTGCGTGTAGCGCCACAGGTGGTTGAACAGCACGCACGCGGTGTCGGGGTAGCTGAAGGTGGGGATGCCGGCCTCGCGCAGGATCTGGGCGCCCTCCTCCACCTCGGCCCCGCCCATCCAGGAGGCGAGCACCGGCTTGCCCTCGATGTGGGCGTGCTTGAGCAGCGCCCTCGCGGTGGCCGTCGGGTCGGTCATCGCCTGCGGCGTGAGGATCACGAGCAGGCCGTCGGTCGCCGGGTCGTCTGCGGCCACCTCGAGCGCACTCGCGTACCGCTCGGGCGGCGCGTCCCCGATGATGTCGATCGGGTTGTTGTGGCTCCACACCGGCGGCAGCACGGCGTTGAGCGCCTCCATCGTGCTGTCGCCGATCTCGCTGAGCTCCCCGCCGCCGGTGATGAGCGCGTCTGTGGCGAGCACGCCCGGGCCGCCCGCGTTGGTCACGATGGACAGCCGGCGGCCCCGCGGCCGGGGCTGCTTGGCCAGGATCTCGCTGATCTGGAACAGCTCGCTGATGTGCTCCACGCGCAGCACGCCGGCTCGCCGGAAGGCCGCGTCGAGGACGTCGTCCGAGCCCGTCATCGAGCCCGTGTGCGAGGCGGCGGCCTTGGCCGCCTGGGCCGTCCGGCCGGGCTTGATCACGATGATGGGCTTGGTCAGGGCCACCTCGCGGGCGGCGGACAGGAACGCCCGCGCGTCGCCGATGGTCTCCATGTAGATCACGATCGAGTCGGTGTTCGGGTCGTCGCCCAGGTAGTCGATGACGTCGCCCCAGCCCACGTCGAGCATCGAGCCCAGCGAGACGATCGAGCTGAAGCCCACGTTCTCGTGCTCGGCCCAGTCGAGGATGGCGGTGAGGAGCGCGCCCGACTGGCTGACGAAGCCGACGCGGCCCGGCCTCGCGATGCCCGCGGCGAACGTGGCGTTCATCCGGCCGACGGGGTTCATCACGCCCAGGCAGTTCGGGCCGACCACCCGGATGCCGTGCTTGCGGGCAGCGGCGAGGACCTGGCGCTCGAGCTCCACGCCCTCGGCCCCGACCTCCTTGAAGCCCGCGCTGATGATGATCACGCCCTTGACGCCGGTCCGGCCGCACTCGTCGACGAGGCCCGGCGCGGTCTTGGACGGCGTCACGATGACGGCCAGGTCCACCGGCTCGCCGATCGCGCTGATCGACGGGTACGCCTTCACGCCCAGGATGGCCGGACGGGTGGGGTTGACCGGGTACACGGTGCCGCCGAACGGCGACGACAGGAGGTTCCACAGGATCGTGCGCCCGACGGAGCCCTCCTTCTCGGTGGCGCCGACGACCGCGATGGAGCGGGGGTGGAAGATGGCGTCGAGCGGGTGCGCTGCGCGCGGCGTGTCGGCGGCGGCCTGCGGGCTGCTGGTATGGGCGGTCATCGGGGCCTCGAATCTGGTCGGGCGGGGTGGGACGGCGGCGCGGATGGTGCGCGCGTACAGACTGCCCCTTCCGCGCGCGCAAGCGAAGGGGCCAGGTGGCGCGCGACGGCCCCGGCCGGGGGGTTTTGGCCGGGACCGTTGGCCCAGCCAGCGCGGGCCGGTCGGCGCGCGGGAGTGGAACGGCCCGAGGCTCTAGACTTGGCGTGCCTCCGCCAACCCCTCCACAGGTTCGACCGCCGATGACCACCACCGCCCAGCGCGCCAACCGCCTCCACCCCGGGTGGATCTTCGCCCTCCTCGACCTTGTGGCGCTGGCCATGGTCGGCTGGCTGTACGTCATCGACCCGCAGGACAAGATCCCGGTGCCGCAGGTCGGCATCGTGCTCGCGGTGCTGCTGGTCGTGGGCGCCGCGGCATGGGCGGTCACCGGCCGGGACGTCGTCGCCGACGTCCACTACGCCGGGGCGCTCGTCGGGTTCGTGTTCGGCATCGTCTACCAGGCCTATTCGCAGACCACCGACACCCTGGTGCCGGTAGTCGTCTGGTGCGTCGTCCTGCTCGCCGTCGTGGTGCGCACCCACCGGCTCAAGCGGATCCACCCGGGCCTCATCCTGGCCGGGCTCGATGTGGTGGGGCTGCTCATCGCGAGCTACCTCTCGTACGTGGAGCTCGGCGGCGGCACGCCGTCGTGCGGCGTCCTCCACGGCTGCGAGACCGTCGCCGAGTCGCAGTACGCGCGGATCGGCGGGATCCCGGTCGCCGTGTTCGGCGTGGGCCTCTCGCTGGTCCTGCTGTCGCTCGCGATCGCGTGGATCAGGAGCGACAACCCCACCCTGCTCGACCTCCACTACGGCCTGTCGCTGATCGGCGTGATCTTCGAGATCTACTTCATCACCGTGCAGGTGCTGATCATCCACGCCGTGTGCATCTGGTGCGCCTCCTACGGCCTGTCGCTCATCGCCCGCTTCCTGGTGGCGCTGGTGATCTGGGTCCGGGCGGGCCGATTCCAGGCGCACTTCGGCAGACGCGAGGTCGACGAGCTGGCCGAGTAGGGGGTACTCGGCCGGCCGATACGCTCCGCGCCGGCGGCGCCCTCTGCGTCCGGCGCCGGCGAGCCTGCCCGTTGTCGCGCCCGCGGCGCCTTCGGTATCAGCAGCGCCCTCAGCGCCGGCGGCGCCCTGAGATCCGGCAGCGCCGGCAGTGCCCTCAGCGCCCGCGGCTCCCTCAGCGCCGGGCCGCATTACGCACCTTTCGAACAACCTGGTGGCCTGCGCCGGCCCTCGGGGTGCCTTGGGTCAGTACGTCCCGCCGTCGGGTTGCTTTCGGTGGCGCGAGGGAGCCCGCTGGGCCCGAACCAGACGAGCTGCTGGCGTCCGTGTGGGCCAAGCTCCTTGGCGGGCGTCTTCTCGGCGTCTCGTTGTTCGTTCCTTCCAGACATCGAGGGAGAGCAACTTGCGCGAGGCAGCACCGGGCCTGATGGCGACGCGACGCGGCACCCTGGAGCCCGCGCCTTCCAGCCCGTGTGTCGGGCGCGGCTCCGGCGCAGGCCGCGGCTCCGGCGCAGGCCGCGGCTCCGGCGTAGGCCCCGGCTCCGGCGCATGCCCCGGCTCCGGCGCACAACTGCCGGTGGTAGCAACGCGCATTCTGGTGTGCCTTCCGCACTCCGCACAACTGGTGGTGGTGCCGTAGGTGTCCGCACGCCCGATATGACCCGCCGCACAACTGCCGGTGGTGCGGCGGGCAGTGCGACCCGAGGGATACGTGCGGCTACAACTGCTGGTTGTGCGCCGCGCGGGGGGAGAGCCCGGGTTGTGCGCCGCGCGGGGGCCGCCGGTTGTGCGCCGCGGGGGGAGAGCCCGGGTTGTGCGCCGCGGGGGGCCCCCGGGTTGTGCGCCGCGGGGGGCCGTGGGCGCAGCGCGGGGGCGCGCCGCGGGGGTGGCCCCGGGGAGGGCCGCAGTGGTGTGCGCCGGGGGGGGGGAGCGCCCCGGGCATGCGCGGCGACTCTGCGCCGCGTCTCCGCCGCCTGGCAGTGTCGCTGTCCGCGGCCTGGATGCTGCCGCCGCGGTCCCGCTAGTGCCGCGGCGGCCCCGCGGCGATCCGCGCTCGCAGCGCTTCGAGGTCCGCGTGGTCCCAGTCGGCCTCGATCCACCACGTGGCGCCCGCCTCGGCATGGGCTCGGGTGATCGATGCCGCCCCGGCCGGATCATCTGGCGGCGTGGTGCCGTCAACGACCACCTCGAACGGCCGTCCGGGCACCGCGCCGCCGGCGTCCGAGGGGGCGGCGGCCACCGCGCGCTTCGCGCCGATCCAGTCGGTGACCTCCGAGAGGAGCGCCGGGCTGGCGCCCTCCGCCAGCTGCACCACCACGCCGTCCCAGCGGAGTGCGCGCTCCATCGAGCGGGCGTGCGGCCACGCCCCGACCGGCCACACGGGGATCCGGGGTTGCTGCACCGGCGACGGCAGCAGCGCCATCGGACCGAACTGGTAGTGCTGGCCATCGAACGACGCCTCGCCGCCGCGGCCGAGCCGCTCCACGATCGCGAGGGTCTCGTCGAGCAGCTCCGCGCGCTCGCGCGCCCCGACCGGCTCGCCCACGTTGCCGAACCCCTTGTCGTCGAGGGCGCCGAGCCCGACCGGCAGCACCAGCCGCCCGCCCGAGAGGCGGTCCAGCGTGAACGCCTCCTTGGCGAACAGCCACGGTCGTCGGCGCGTGGGGGCGAACACCATGGCCCCCAGGAGCACGCGCTCGGTGCGCAGCGCCATCGCGGCCAGCGTCACCCACGGGTCGTCGAGCGCGAGGCCGGCGATGGACAGCGCGTCGAACGTGAACACGCCGTCCCAGCCGGCCGCCTCGGCCGCGGCGGCGAGGTTGCCGGCGGTCCGCGCGTCGCCCGTGGTCAGCACGATGCCGTAGCGCATGCGCGCATCCTTGCACGAAGCTCGACGGGCCTGCTGCCGTCCACCCCGCCCGAAGCCGACGCGGGATGCGCTACCGTCTGGCCATGATCCCTCGACGACCCGGCCGCCCCCTCGGGGTTGGCGTCCAGCTGCCCGAAGTCGAGCGCGAGGTCCGCTGGCCCGAGCTCCGCGCCATCGCCCGGACGGCCGAGCAGGCCGGCTTCGACTCGATCTGGGCCGGCGACCACCTGCTCTACCGCTACCAGAACGGCTTGACCCGCGGGCCGTGGGAGGTCTGGACGACCCTCGCGGGCCTGGCCGAGGCGACCGACCGCGTGGCCATCGGCCCGCTCGTGGCCGCCACCGCGTTCCACCAGCCGTTCATGCTCGCCAAGCTGGCCGCCACCGTGGACGAGATCTCCGGCGGACGGCTGGTGCTCGGCCTGGGCGCCGGCTGGAACGAGGTCGAGTTCGCCGCGCTGGGGGCGCCGTTCGACCACCGGATCTCCCGATTCGAGGAGGCGTTCACCATCGTCCGGACGCTGCTGGCGGAGGGCGCCATCGACTTCGCGGGGGAGTTTTTCACCGCCCGCGATGCGGTGCTGCTGCCCAGGCCCGCCCGGGCCGGCGGCCCGCCGCTCATGGTGGGCTCGATCGGCCCTCGGATGCTGGAGGCGACGCTCCGGCCCGTCGCCGCCTGGAACGCCTGGTACGCGGACACCGCGAACCGGCCCGCCGGCGTCCCGCGGCTGCGGGCGCTGGTCGATGACGCGTGCGCCGCCGTGGGCCGCGACCCTGCCGAGGTGGAGCGGACGGTGGCCGTTCAGGTCCGGATGCCCGGCGGCAAGGGCCGGGTCATGGGCGACACGAACCCGCGCATGGCCGTCGCGCCGCTGGAAGGGTCGCCGGAGGAGATCGCCGCCGGGCTGCGGGCCTACGCCGCCGAGGGGATCGGCCACGTCCAGCTGGTCGTGGACCCCATCACCGAGGCCTCGGTCGCCGGCCTCGCGCCGGTGCTGGAGCTGCTCGACCGCGGCTGAGGTCTGGGCGGCCGGCACGGCCACGACAGCCGCCGTCGCCCGACCGCCTCGCTCGCCGCCCTTCGCGCCGCCGCGCGGTGCCGCCGACCCGTCCTGCGGAACTCACGGGACATTCCGGGACCACGTGTTAGCATCCGCCGCCACCGAGCCGATGGGGCCTGTCGATGCGCCGGAGCATCGCCCCGCTGGAATCCGGGCCAAGGAGCCTGCATGAACGAGGTGCGCGGCCGCACCGCCCGCACGCGCGAGGTCTCCGATCTCGACAAGCGCATCATCGAGCAGCTCCAGGAGGACGGCCGCCGGCCGTTCACGCAGATCGCCACCGACCTCGGCGTGTCCGAGGCCGCCGTCCGCGCGCGCACCGGCCGGATGATCAGCGAGGGCATCCTCCAGGTTGTGGGGGTCACCGATCCGCTCAAGCTGGGCTTCCAGCAGATGGCGATGATCGGCGTGAAGGTCCAGGCCGACCGTCTGATCGAGGTGGCGGAGGAGATCGCGGCCTTCCCCGAGACCGACTACGTGGTGGTCACGGCCGGCACCTACGACATCCTCGTCGAGTGCGTGGCCGAGGACAACGACGCGCTGCTCGTGTTCCTCTCGACCAAGCTGCGCAAGATCCCGGGCGTCCGCGAGACCGAGACCTTCGTGTACCTGCGCCTGCTCAAGCAGAGCTACCAGTGGGGGACCCGGTAGGGGGGGGCTCCGCGCCCCGACGGCTGCCCAGCGCCCGCCCCGGCCGCCCCGGCCCGGCCGTCCCTGCCCGCCGGCCTGGCGTCCGGGCCTCCCGGCGCGCCGCTTCTCCGCCGCGATCGTTCCGCCAGGTTGGAACTACCCGGATTCTGGCCTTCGGCGATGATGCCGCCGGAGCGCCGGCCGCCGGCGAAGCGCCGCAACCGGACCACGGATTCCCGATCGTTCGCGAATCGCGGAACTACTTGCGCGGAGCACAGCGACGAGCCCGGAGATGCCCCGGACGGCCGCCGACGGCACCCCGCGGTACCATCGCCCGACGAGCGTGCCGCGTCCCCGCCGCCGCTCTGCCCTGCAGTGCGAGGAGCCCGCCCATCACCACGCTCGCCGCCCGCCGTCCCGCTGCCCGCCCGGTCCCCGGGCCGGCGCTGCGCGTCGGCAACGCGATCTGGGGCCTGCTGACGTCCGTTGACTTCGCGGTCGTCCAGATCATCGTGCTCGCCCTGTTCGCCGTGGTGGGCATGACGCTCAAGCAGCTGCCGGGCTTCGCGTTCCGCTCCGCGACCGACTACGCGAACGAGATGGGCAAGCTGCACGCGGAGTACGACCCGGTGCTGGGCGTGGGCGTGGTCAACGCGCTCGAGCGCCTGCAGCTGTTCCACGTGTTCACGTCCACGTGGTTCAGCGTCGGCCTCGCGGTCCTGATCGTCTCCATCATCGCCTGCACGATCGACCGCACGCCCCGCCTGTGGCGCGCCGGCGCCGACATCCGGGTCGTCCAGCCGGAGCCGTTCTTCGACCCGCGGCTGCCGGACCGGGCGGCGCTCGACGGCGTGGACGCGGCGACGGTGGCGGCCACCCTGCGCCGGCACCGCTACAGGGTGCGCCAGGCCGAGGTGGACGGCGTCACCTTCCTCTACGGCGACCGCAACCGCTGGACCAAGCTGGCCACGCTGCTCACCCACGCCGGCCTGGTGCTGTTCCTCGTCGCGGCGGCTGCCACCAGCGCGCTCGGCGACGATCAGGCCCTGGTCGTGGCCAACGGCGACTCGCTCACCGTCCAGCCGATCGGCACGCCCGGGCTGCTGCTGGTCAAGAACCTCGGCTTCTCGGCCCCCGGCCTCGACACCGGCCACCCCAGCGACTTCACCACGCACCTCGCCGTGTACCAGGACGGCCGGAAGATCGCCGACAAGGTGATCCGGGTCAACGACCCCCTGGAGGCGGCCGGCTACACCTTCCACCAGAACGGCTTCGGCCCCGCCCCGGTGCTGGTGATCCGCGACAAGGCGGGCAAGCCGCTGTGGTCCGGCGCGGTGCCGATGACCGACACCGTCACCGGCCTGCCGTTCGCGCAGCTCGCCGTGCCGGGCCGCGACGTGGGCCTCCAGCTGGTCCTCCAGAAGGACACCTCGGGCGCCGGCGTCCTGCTCGTCCTGCCGTTCCGGGGCACCCTCAACGCCGACGGGACGACGAAGACCGTGGGCCTCGGCCCGGTCGCGCTGTCGCAGGGCCAGACGGCCGTGCCCGGCGGCACCGACTTCTCGGTCGCGTTCACGGGCGTCTCGCAGTACACGCTCGTGATCGCCAAGAAGGATCCGGGCGCCCCCATCGCATGGCTGGCGTTCCTGCTGCTCATCCTGGGGCTGCTGATCACGTTCTGGATGCCGCGCCGGCGCATCTGGGGCCGGCTGAGCGCCGAGGGCCGGCTGGCCCTGACCGTCAAGGCGGACCGGTACGTGGACGTGGGGCGCGAGTTCGGGCGCTTCCTCGACGACCTCGTGGCGGCCCGCGGCGCGGCGCGGCGCGGTGGTGCGTGATGGCGGCGACGGCAGCGGCGGTCAGTGGTGCGCCGCGAGGTACCACACCGCCACGAACAGCGCACTCGCGGCGAGGAACCCGGCGCTAATGCCCGCGACGAGCAGCGGCAGCCCGCCCCGGTCGCGGACCGATCGCCTGACGGCGTCTTCCCCGAATGCAAAGGTCGAGACGTCGAGATCCTGCCAGCTCTCGAGGTCGGCCTGGAGCTCGCTGGCGTCCGCGTAGCGCTCGTCGGGGTTCTTGCGCAGGCACTTGGCCACGATGGCCTCGAGGGGCGCGGGGATGTGCCGGTCGAGCTCGCGCAGCGACGGCAGCGGGGCGTTCACGTGCTGGGCCATCACGGCGAGCGGATTGTCGCCCTCCCACGGCACGCGACCGGCCAGCATCTCGAACAGCAGGACCCCCAGGGCGTACACGTCGGTCCGCGCGTCGCCACGCTTGCCCTCCACCTGCTCGGGCGCCATGTAGTCCGGGGTGCCCATAGTGGACGTCAGCCAGCGCCACGTAAGGCGGCGGGCGCCAGCCATCAGCGCGATGCCGAAATCCGTGACGACCACTCTTCCATCGGCCGTGACGAGCACGTTCTCGGGCTTGAGGTCCCGGTGGCTGATGCCGTTGGCGTGCGCATGGGCCATCGCGGCGGCGAGCTGAGTCGCGATGTCCACGGCCCGGGGGATCGGCAGCTTGCCCGCCTGCCGCTCGACTTCACGGAGCGTCGTGCCCTCGACGTACTCGAGGACCAGGTACGGCCGCGAGCGGTTCTCGCCCAGGTCGAACGAGTGCTGGATGCCGGGGTGGTCGAGCCTGCCGACGATCTCCATCTCGCGGCGGAAGCGGTCGAACGCCCCAACGTCGCCCATCAGAGCGTCATGGGGGACCTTGATCACCACGCGCCTGTTGCCGGGCCCCTCGGCGAGGTACACGTCCGAGAAGGCGCCGTGGCCGATCGCATCGAGGATCGTGTACTGGTCGAGCACGTCGCCCGCCTCGAGCGGGCCGGCGTTCACCGGTGCCACGGCAGGCGCCACGGGGTCGTAGATGGTTCCGGGCCGCCCGCGAGGGCGGTCACGCGCAGTGCGATCACGCTCGCATTATCGTCACCGCCTGCGGCCACCGACTGGGCGACCAGGTTGGTGACGCCCGTCGCCAAGTCCCCCGACAGCGCTGACAGGGCCTCCCAGCTGGTCACGCTGCTCCACAGCCCGTCGGAGCAGAGCAGGTAGGCGTCGCCGGCGCGCGGCGGGCTCGCCCGCTCGTCCACGCGGACCATCAGGTCGCCGCCGATCGAGCGCGTGAGGAGGTGCCGTCCGGGATGGGTGAGCACCTGCTCGGGTTTGATCAGGTGCATCCGGACGAGCTCGCGCGCCTGCGTGTGGTCGTTGGTGAGCAGCTCCATGCCGCCGTCGCGGAGGCGGTAGAGCCGCGAGTCCCCGACGTGCGCGACGCTCCCCGAGCGGCCAGTGAGCGCGATCGCGGTGAGCGTGGTCTGCCCATTGCGGACGACTGGCCTCAGGCCGGGGTCGGGGCTCGCGCCTGTCCCGACCGCCGGATGGCGCCCCGGGGTCGACCGCGGGCCGGCTCCCACCGGATCGCGCTCGAAGGCCTCGGGGTCCACGAGGTCGCCCGTGAGGCACGCCTGGTTGGCGTCCTCGAACCCGGCGCGGAGCAGGTCGCCGGGCTTGGCGACGGCCTCGGGCGAACTGAGTCGCCGGAGCAGTCGTCCGATCGCCGTGCGGCTGGCCAGCTCCCCGTAGCTGTGCCCGCCGAGGCCGTCGGCCACGGCGATGGCGATGCCCGGGCCCTCGAGCACGGCGTTGACGGGCTGGTCGCTGCCCGGTGAGCGCACGGAGGCCAACTCGCCGAGGACCGTCCAGCCCAACCGATCCTCGTTCTGGTCGCGCATGGGGCCGCAGGCGGAGAGCGCAGCCACCTCGGCCCGGATCCAGCCGTCGGGCAGGCCCCCGCCGTCCACGGGGGCCTGCAAGCGGTTCGAGGTCGGCGGCAGCCCGGCCATCGGCGCTCTGGGTGATCTGGGGCGGGGGCCGCGCGCGACTAGGCCGGGCCCGCCTTCGCGGCTGACGGCTTGACGAGCAGGCTCCTGGACGCCGACCGGGAGGAGGCGACAATCCACACAGTGCCCACGACCATCCAGACAGCGTCGACGCCGAGCGCGACGAGCGTGTCCGTCTGTGTGCTGCCGCCGGCGCCGATCGAGAGGCCGACGACCGCGACCAGCATCGCGACGTTCGCCACTGCGCCCAGGATCGGCACCAGGACGTGCTTGCCCAGGCTGCGCTCGGCACGGTGCCAGAAGGCCAAGACCGCGATCACGTTGGTCATGCCGTAGACCAGGAACGTGCCGACGTTCGAGGCGAGGATCGTCTGGAGGAGGCTGTCGGCCGAGAGCACGCCGTACGCGCCGACGAGCGCAGACACCACGGTCAGCGCGACGATGCCGTAGTGCGGCGTGGCGTACCTGCCGTGGAGCAGGCCGAGGATGCCCGGGACCTCCCGGTCGCGGCCCATGACGTAGGTGATCCGGACGCCCGTGTTGAGGCAGGCGAGCGTCGTGCCGACCAGGGCCACGAGCACGGTCGCGGCGAGGATGATGGCGAGCGGCAGGCCCGTGCCGCCGAGCATGCTGTCGCCGATGAACCGCATCATGTCGCCGATAGGCGCCCCCGACGCGGCCGCCGCCATGTAGCCCCGCACCGTGGCGCCGGTCGCGTCCGTGGTCGTGAGGGTGTTGTTGACGAGCAGGTTGGCCGACACGTACTCGAGCAGGTACGCCATCCCGCCCTGAATGGCGAGCGACAGCAGGACGGCCCTGCGGACGTCGCGCTTGGGGTTGATCGCCTCGGCGCCGAGGGCCGTCACCGACTCGAAGCCGACGAGCAGCAGGATCGCGATCGTGCCCTGGAACAGAACGTTCGTCATCGAGTGCGGCAGGACCACGGAGGCGATGCCGTCGTGCACGTACCCCGCGCCGGGGTGGGTGAGGCGGTAGACGATCGCGAGCACCGAGAAGACGACCAGTGCCGTCAGCTGGATCACGTTGATCACGACCGCCGTCATCGTGGAGCCAGAGATGCCGCGGAAGGCGATGCCGCCGGTGATGACGGCGAACACGACCGCGACCGCGACCTCGGCGGGGGTTGAGAGCGTGATCCCGAACAGGCTGAGGATGTACACGACCAGGACGCCGGTGAAGGCGACCATGATCCCGGGGTAGATCCAGTAGTACAGGTGCGAAACCCAGCCGACGATGAACTTGGCGAGGCGTGCGAACTTGTAGTGCAGTGCCTCCTCCCGCTCGAGGAATGCCGCCTCGGCGAAGTAGTACGAGGAGCCGGCGCCGGCGTTCGGGTAGAGGCTGGCGAGCTCCGAGTACGAGAGCGCGGTCAGGAACGCGAGAACGAGCGCGAAGATCAGCCCGGGAACCATGTCCAGGGCCGTCGTCTGTCCGTTCACCGCCTGCAGCGCCTGCGATTGGAATGTCGTCCACAAGAACGCGCCGGGTGCGATCAGCGCCATCGCGTTGATCGTCAGGCCGGTGAGACTCAGGGTCCGCTTCATCTCACCGGCGCTGGCCGCCGGCTGGGTCGGCGCGCTGGCCATCGGTCAAACGTCCTCCGTAGTTCGGCGGTCGTCCGCCGCCGGTGGTCCTGCATGCTGCGGGCCGGCGCCGCCGGGCAGAAGGGAGGAAGTCTGGAGATGGGGATGCGCCTAGGTTGTGCCGACCTTCTGTTCGGGTGGCGAAGGCGCGCGTCGGTCGAACCGACACCCCGCCTGCCCCCCGCCGCAACCCGCTGCGGCACGTTGCGCCGCCTGAGGCCGGTCTAGACTCCGGGCAACCCGCACGGAGAACCCTCGGCATGACGGACGGACTCGACCCCCAGGCGCAGATCCAGGCGGCGCGAGACCGCGGCATCCGGTTCGTGCAGCTCCAGTTCACCGACATCCTGGGCGTGGTCAAGGCCGTGACGATCCCGATCGGCCGGCTGGAGGACTCGGTCCGGCACGGCACCTGGTTCGACGGCAGCTCCGTGGAGGGCTTCACCCGGATCGCCGAGTCCGACCAGTACCTCGCGCCCGACATGAGCACGTTCAACGAGATCCCCTGGCAGCCCGGCAGCGGCCCCCGGGGCACGGCCCGCGTCATCTGCGACGTCTACACGCCCCGCGGCGAGCCGTTCGCCGGCGACCCGCGCTACGTCCTGCGGCGGCAGGTGGAGCGCGCCCGGGCCCTGGGCTACATCGTCAACACCGGCCCCGAGCTGGAGTTCTTCCTGCTCCGCCGGGGCGAGGACGGCGCGATCCAGCCGCTGCCCCACGACCAGGCGGGCTACTTCGACTACTCGACCGACCTGGCGCAGGAGGTCCGCCAGGACATGGTGGACGCGCTCGAGGCGTTCGGCATCCTGGTCGAGGCCGCCCACCACGAGGTGGCCCAGGGGCAGCACGAGATCGACTTCGAGTACGCCGACGCGCTCAAGACCGCGGACAACGCGATCACCTTCAAGTTCACGCTCAAGGCGATCGCCCAGCTCCACGGCCTGTACGCCACGTTCATGCCCAAGCCCATCCACGGCATCAACGGCTCGGGCATGCACACCCACCAGAGCCTGTACTCGATCGCCGAGGGCCGCAACGCCTTCGCCGACCCCGCCGCCCCGTACGGCCTGTCCGAGGTCGCGACCGCGTACATGGCCGGCATCCTCGCCCACGCCCGCGGCATGTCGGCCATCCTCGCCCCGCTCGTGAACAGCTACAAGCGCCTGGTCCCCGGCTACGAGGCCCCTACCTACATCACCTGGGGCCGCACCAACCGCTCAGCGCTCATCCGCGTGCCCATGATCTCGCCCGGCAAGTCCATCGAGGGCACCCGCGCCGAGGTCCGCTGCCCGGACCCCTCGTCGAACACCTACCTCGCGTTCGCCGCGATGATCGCGGCGGGCCTCGACGGCGTCGAGCGGGGGCTGGTGCTGTCCGAGCCGGTCGAGGAGTCGCTGTTCGAGATGGACGCCTCGCGGATTGCCGAGAAGGGGATCCGCGAGCTGCCCGGCACCCTCGGCGAGGCCATCGACGAGCTGGAGCGCGACCCGGTCATCGGCGAGGCGCTGGGCGACCACGTGCTCACCCACTACGTCTCGGCCAAGCGGGCCGAGTGGGACGAGTACCGAACCCAGGTCACCGGCTGGGAGCTGGACCGGTACCTCGAGGCCTACTAGCGACGGGCTGCGACGGCCTCCGACAGGGGGCCGCCCCGAGCGCCCTCTACGACATTCGTCCGTTTCGCAAGCGCCTGCGTGGCGATAGCGTCGCTCGGCAACCCCACAGGGGAAGTGCAGCGGGCGCCCCGCCTCGATCGTGGCACGTGCGCCGCGCACGGGGAGAAGCAGTCGGGCCCATCGCGCAGGCGGTGGGCTCGAATGCTGTCCGGGCCCGAGGAACCGGCGCCCGTCGGCCGCCGAGCCGTGCCGGCCGCGCCCGTCGGCCGTCGAGCCGCGCTCTCGCACCCGACGCCGCCCGCGCCCGCCTCGCGTTCGCCCGCGCCGACTGGCCGGCCCCGGCCGTTCCGCCCGCTTGCCGGCCCCTACCGCGCCCTGGTCGGTCTCCTCGCGCGCCGGCCTCCCTCGCGCCCGTCGCCGTCTCCTCCCGGGGGACGAGTTCGCCTTCCTCGCGTCGCTTCTTCACCTTGGAGGCGACAGATCTGCTCGCTGCGACCTCTTGGCGACTGTGACCGGGTCGCTTCGTCTCCCCCTCGGCGACGATCGGGCCGGCACACGCCAGAACATTCCCCTGTCAGGCGACGCGGGGGGAGCGCCACCCGATTCGGCCGGCCGCGACGCATGCGCTATCATCTCCGGGCCCTCAGCGGGCTTTCGGTCGGGGCGTGGCGCAGCTTGGTAGCGCGCATCGTTCGGGACGATGAGGTCGGAGGTTCAAATCCTCTCGCCCCGACCATAATCACCTCTGTCGCTGAGCCTCAGGACGGTGTCCCCCCAGGCCTCCCGCCAGCCGTGCGCGACGGCCTCGGGCGACGGGGTGATCGTCGCCTCGCGGATCCCCAGCACGTCGACCCGCTCGAACAGTGCGCCCGCCATCTGCTGCCGGCGCTCGGGGTCGGCGTCGCCCCACAGGCGCGGCAGGTTCGCCAGGTAGTCGAGCGCGGTCCTCGGGTCGACGGAGCGGGTCGCCGCGAGCGCGTCCGCCTCCTCCGCGTCGAGGCGCGCCATCTCCGCCTCGAGGGCCCCCGGGTCGCGGTCCCGCACGTACCGCGCGAGCGCCGCGTCCCGGTCCTTCTGGATGCGGGCGAGCGTGAGGGTGTCCACAGCGGAGCGCTCGCCGAGGAGCTCGACCACCGACGCCTTGACGGTGGCGCTCGCCGCGACGTGCGCGAGCGCCGCGGGCACGATCCGGTCGTACACCTCGGCGGCGTAGGAGTGCCCGTGCACCCGCACCAGGGGGAACCTCGCGGGAGGGGAGTCGGGCCTCGCCCCGACGAACGCGTCGCACGGGTCGAGGTGCCGGTACCGGCCCGTGTCGCCGATGAGGCGGCGCCCGCACGCCGCGCAGAACAGCAGCCTGCCGAGCGCGTACGGGCGGCTGGGGTACGCCTGCCGCCCCGGGAACCGGCGGCTGAAGCGGCTCCGGACGAGCTGGACGGAGTCCCACAGCGCGGGGTCGATGGCCGCGCCCGCGCTGGACGGCTCGCCGCGGTGGAGGCGGCCGCGGTACACGGGGTTGGTCAGCACCTCGCGCACGTGCATCACCTTGAGCCCGACCCGCACCGCCACCTCGCGGTCCCGCATGCCAGAGGCGCTGAGCTCGTACGCCTGGCGGACCACCGCCATGCGCTCCTCGTCGACGGCCATCACCGGCGGGCGGCCCTCGCGGCGGAACCCGTACGGCGGGCGGTTGCCGCCCGGCGTGCCCAGGCGCCTCCGCTTCGCCGCGTAGCCCTCGCGCACGCGGCGCGACAGGCGGCGGCTGTACGACTCGGCCTCGACGACCTCGCGCGCCCACGAGTCCCACGCGTCGTCGTCGCTCGAGAGGATCCGCTCGTCGGCGAACAGGATCGCCGCGCCCGCGGCGTGGAAGGCGCGCCGGGCGTCGACGTGGGCCTCGAGAGAACGCGCGAAGCGGCTGGCGTAGCCGACGACGAGCACGTCGAACCCTTCGCCCGCCCGGCCCAGCATGTCGGCCCAGGCGGGGTGCCCGGCGATCCGCCAGCCGGAGTGGGCGACGGCCCACTCGACGCCGGTGTCGACGAGGCCGTACCGCTCGACGGCGCGCGCCACCTGCTCGCGCTGCGCGTCGGGCCCGAAGTTGTCGTACTGGCCGGCGGTCGACTCGCGGACCCACGTGGCGGCGCGGAGGCCGCGGAGGCCGTCGATGGTGCGGGGCAAGGTCTTCATGGCAGCGTCAAACTCCCGAGACCTCGCAGGGCCGCCAGTCTACCGCGCCGGCGCGGCGCGGCTACGGGCGGCGGACTCGATGGCGTTGGCCAGGGCGACGCACAGGCGGCACCGGCACGTCGCGGGGCCTGCCCGACTCGCCGCCCGCCGTGCCCGGCCGGGGCGGCGCCTGGCCGGGCCGCCCCGGACACGGGACGGCGCGG
>JAJYLZ010000058.1 GCA_021787395.1 Chloroflexota bacterium | reverse complement strand
GGCCGGCAGGTCGTTGGCCGCGGCGGACAGGCTGGGCGCGAGGTCGGCGGGGACGGGCCCGCCGGGCGGCGGCGGCAGGGTCGGCGCGGGCGTCGGGCTGGCCGGAGCCGTGGACGCCGACGACGCGGGCGGGGAGGTCCCGGGGCCCGCGGCCCCGCTCGGCCCGGGCGAGGCCGGGGCCGCCGCGGTGGCCGATGGCAGCGGCACGTCCGTGATCGACCCGCCGACGTCCGGGCCGGTCGCGCCCAGGCGCGCCGACGCCAGCGCGCTCGCCGAGACGGAGCTGAGGGCGACGGTGAGCGACAGCGCGCCCGCCATCGCGAGGCTGCGGCGCGACGCGAGGCCCACGAACCGGCCGTGGCGGATCGGGTCCTCCACGTAGCGCTGGCTGAGGCCGGCGACCGCCACCGCCGCCGCGGCCAGGGCGAGCCGGACCGGCAGCGGCAGCTCGCCGCCGACGAACGCCGCGGGGATGACCAGGATCGGCCAGTGCCAGAGGTACAGCGAGTAGGAGATCCGGCCGAGATAGCGCAGCGGGGAGCGGGACAGGACCGCGGCCGGGGTCAGCGAGGCGGGGAGTTCCGGCGCCGGCGCCACCACGGGCAGGTGCGGGGCCGCCTCACGGCGGGCCCGGACGCTGCCGCCGAGCGCGCGCAGGTTCGGCGCCGCCGGCAGCGGCACGGCCCGCGGCCGGGGCTCCAGGCCCGCCGCGATGACCAGGGCCGACCCGACCGTGGGCAGCAGCACCGCCGTGCCCGGGAACGCGGTGGCGTCGTTGAGGACCAGGCCGGAGGCGACGATCAGCGCCAGGCCGGCCCAGCCCAGCCACGGGGCCAGTCGTCGGGGCACCAGCGCGGCGGCGACGGGCAGCGAGAGCAGGCCGCCCAGCGCGAGCTCCCACGCCCGGGCGGGCAGCGCGAAGAACGCCCACGGCTGGGCGGCGCCGGTCAGCCAGACCTCGAACGCCAGGGACGCGGCGAAGACCGCCACCAGCGCGGCGCCGATCGCCCGCAGCCCGGCATCGCGCCGGCCCGCGCGGAACGCCGCGCCCGAGGCCAGCGCCAGCAGGGCCGGCCAGAACAGATAGAACTGCTCCTCCACGCCGAGCGACCAGAAATTGAGGACCGGCGACGGCGGCAGCGTCGAGCCGAGGTAGTCGGTCGCCTGGAGCGCGAACCGCATGTTCGACACGTACAGGCCCGCGGCGATGGTGTCGCCGGCGACGTCCGGCAGGCGCACCGGCGGCAGCAGGAACGCGGACAGCACGATCGTCACCACCAGCGTGAGCGCCGACGCCGGCAGCAGGCGGCGCGCGCGCCGCGCGTAGAACGCCGGGAAGTCCACGCGGCCCGTCCCCGACAGCTCGCGGATCAGGAGGCCGGTGATGAGGAACCCGGACAGCACGAAGAACACGTCGACGCCGACGTAGCCGCCCGTCACGAACGGCACCCGAGCGTGGTAGAGCAGCACCAGGACCACCGCGACGGCCCGGAGGCCCTCCAAGTCGGGCCGGAACGTCGACTTCTCGCTCATCCGCCGAGGCCGACCTCGCGCAGCAGGGGCCGCATCCTGGCCGCGGCCCGGGAGCGGTGCGAGATGGCGTGCTTCTCGGCCGCCGACAGCTGGCCCAGGGTGCGCCCGCCGGGCGCCTCCCCGACGGGCTCGAAGATGGGGTCGTAGCCGAACCCGCCCGCGCCGCGGGGCCCGTCGGCGACGCGCCCGCGGCAGGTGCCGCGCCGGACGTCGATGCGCAGGCCGCCGCGCGCCTCGCGGTTCGCCGGCAGGGCCAGCGCCAGGGCGCACACGTAGCGGCAGCCGCGCCGGTCGGGCGGCAGGCCGCGGAGCTCGCGGAGCAGCTTCTCGTTGTTCTGCTCGTCGGTGGCGTCCTCGCCCGCGAAGCGGCGGGTCCGCACGCCCGGCCCGCCGTCGAGCGCCTCCACCTCGAGGCCCGAGTCGTCCGCGAGCGTGGGCAGCCCGGACCGCAGGGCGTAGTAGCGGGCCTTGATCCGCGCGTTGGTCTCGAACGTCTCGCCGGTCTCCTCGGGCTCGCCCTCGATGCCCAGGTCGTCGGGCGACAGCAGCTCCACGTCGGGCGGCAGGTCCAGCAGCTCGCCCAGCTCGCGCAGCTTGTGGCGGGAGCGGGTGGCGACGAGCAGCCGGCGCGGGGCGGGACCGGGCCCGGGCACTAGCGGCGGACCTTGGCCAGCGCCGCCGACTGCGCCTCGAACAGCCGCGCGAGGCCGGTCCCGGCCAGGTCCAGCAGCTCGTCGAGGGCGGCCCGGTCGAACGGCTTGCCCTCCGCGGTGCCCTGGAGCTCGACGTAGTGCCCGGCGTCGGTGCCCACGACGTTGAAGTCCACCTCGGCCCGGGAGTCCTCGGAGTAGTCGAGGTCCAGCATCCGGACGCCATCGATGATGCCCACGCTCACCGCGGCCACGCGCCCGGCGAGGTGGCGCTCCATGCCGTAGGTGATCAGCGCGGCCGCGAGGGCGACGTAGCCGCCGGTGATCGACGCGGTGCGGGTCCCGCCGTCCGCCACGATGACGTCGCAGTCCACCGTGACCGTCCGCTCACCGAGGCGGGCGAGGTCCACGACGCCGCGCAGGGACCGCCCCACCAGCCGCTGGATCTCGTGGGTCCGCCCGCCGATCCTGCCCTTGGCGCTCTCGCGCTCGGAGCGCTCGGCGGTCGCCCGCGGCAGCATCTCGTACGTCCCGGTCACCCAGCCCGTGCCCTTGCCGCGGAGGTGCGGCGGGACTCGGTCCTCGATCGTGGCCGCGCACAGGACCTGCGTGTCGCCGAAGCGGACGAGGCACGAGCCCTCGGCCCACTTCTGGACGCCGAGGGTGATCTCCACCGGGCGGAGGTCGCCGGGCGAGCGCCCGTCGGCTCGGCTCCCGGTGCGGGGCGTGGAGGCCGCGGACGGCCGGTTGCCGATGCTCATGCCGAAGCCTCCCGTCGCTCGTCCGCCTTGGCGGCGTCCCACAGCTCGTCCAGCTGCTCGAAGGTCAGGTCGCGGAGCGCGGTCCCCTGGGCGGCGGCCGCGTGCTCCACGTGCCGGAATCGCCGGCGGAACTTGTCGTTGGCGGCGCGCAGGGCCGATTCCACCTCGATGCCCGTCTTGCGGCCGACGTTGACGAGCACGAACAGCAGGTCGCCCAGCTCCTCGGCCCGGTGGTCGGCGTCCTCGGCCTCGACCAGCTCGCCGACCTCCTCGCGGACCTTGTCCAGGACCCCGTCGATCGACGGCCAGTCGTAGCCCAGGTTCGCCGCCCGCTCCTGCATCTCCTGGCTGGCGGCGAGGGCCGGCAGCGAGCGGCTGATCCCGTCGAGCGCGCTCCTGGCCGTCGCCCCGCCGGCCGCCGCGCGCTCGCCCTGCTTGATCCGCTCCCACTGGCGGTTGACGTCCGACGCGGTGCGCGCCTCCGCCTCGCCGAACACGTGCGGGTGGCGGCGGACGATCTTGGTCGCGAGGGCCTGCCACACGTCGGTCAGGTCGAACACGTCCTGCTCCGCGGCCAGCTGCGCGTGCAGGACGATCTGGAGGAGCAGGTCGCCCAGCTCATCGGCCAGCTCCGGCGAGGCGCCGTCGGCGAGCGCGTCGTAGACCTCGTAGGCCTCCTCCAGCAGGTGGCTGCGCAGCGAGAGGTGGGTCTGCTCGCGGTCCCACGGGCAGCCGTCGGGGGCGCGCAGCCGGTTCGAGATCCAGGGCATGCCCCAGGGCGAGGCGGCGTCGGCCACCGGCGCCACGGGCCCGAGGTACAGCGCGCCGCCCAGGTCGGCAGCCGTCAGCTCGCCCACGGTCGTGCCGTCCGGCCGGCCGAACTGGCCCACGGGGTGGTCCGCCGGGTAGAGCCGCCGCAGGACGAGCAGCGGGTCGCGGCCGCGGGGGCCGTGGCGGCCGGGCAGGGGCAGCGCCGGCGCGGGGTCCCCGCCAGGCTCCGGCCCGCCGACCAGCAGCCGCGCCGCGGGCAGGACCACGAGCGGGAGCGACGGCTCCACCGGGACCGCCACCAGGCGCTCGGCGGCGACCACGGCGACCCCCGCTGCCGGGTCGAGGGCCCAGCGGAGCCGGGCCTCAGCCAGCAGCGCGTCCAGCATCGGTCAGCCCGGCCCGGGTCAGCTGCCCGAGGTGCTGCTGAGGGACGGGTCCTCCCAGATCTTGTACTTCGCCTTGAGCGGCGTGTACCAGGAGCTGAACGCGTTGGCCTTGATGTAGTCCGCCTGGGCGCCGTCGGGGACCTTGGTCTGCTGCTCGTCCACCCAGAACAGGTACGTGCCGTCCCCGGGGATCGTGGTCACGGTGCTGACCTTGCCGATCGGCGCCGCGAAGATCGCCTTGGCCACGGCGTCGCTCACCTGGTACGTGTTCTGGCCGATCCAGCCCATGTCGCCACCCTGCCCGGACTGGGTGTTGTCCGAGTTGTCGCGGGCGAGCGTCTTGAACACGTCGAGGCTGGTCGCCTGCGCGGCGAGCTTGGCCGCCCACTGGGCGTCGGTGGGGTAGTTCATGATCTGGATGACGTGGTAGCCGTACACCGACTTCACGGGCGGCAGGATCTCGCCCGGCTTGAGGCCGGGCGCGAAGATCGCGGCGGCGAACGCCTTGTCCAGGCCGTCGCTCTTGGACAGGTAGCCCAGCTTGCCGCCGCTCGTGGCCGAGTTGGTGTCGTCGCTCTCGGACCGGGCCAGGGCGTCGAACTGCGTCGGGTCCGCCTGAAGCTGGGCGTAGGCGGCGTCGGCGCGGGCCTTCGCTGCGGCCCACGCCGGGTCGGCGGCCGGCAGGCTGGTGGCGGCGTTCGGGTCGTGGTTGGGCGAGAACAGGATGTGCCGGACGCGGACGGCGCCCGGGGCGCTCTCGCTGGCGCTGTACTGCAGGTAGATCTCGTACACGTGGCGCTGCGGCGCGCTGGCCATCGCCTGGCCGACCACCCAGTCGTTGAGCTTGGTGCTGGCCGCGGCGTACTTGAACGACCAGTCCAGGTCCGACTGCGAGACCCCGGCCTGCTGCGCCTGGCTCGCGAAGGTGGAGTCGGTCGAGGGGGCGATCGTGTCGGTGACCTTGCCGATGTAGTAGTTGCCGTCGGTGCCGGTGATCACGTCGGTGGGCGTGTTGAGGGGCGCGGCGAACAGCGCGCTGACGAACGCGGAGTCGAGCGAGGAGTTCGTGTCGATGTAGCCCACGTCGCCGCCCTGCGGCGCCGTGGTCGCGTCCGTTGAGGTGGACTTGGCGATCGCCGCCCAGTCGCCGCCGCCCTTGATGGCGGTGAGCGCCTGCTGGGCCTTCGCCTGCGCGGCGGCCTTCTCCGCGGCGGTGGCGGTGGTCTGGGCGGTCGTGACCGTGGGCGCCACCATGATCATCCAGACGTGCCGCAGCTCGGGCTGGGTCGCGGCCTCCTTCTCCTTGGCCGCGATGTCGGCGGCGTTGACCGCCTGGCCGTTCTGCTGCGCGAGGTCCAGCATGACCGTGCCGTCGGAGAGCTGGCTCGCCGAGAGGCTGGGCAGGCTGGACACCTGGCCCTGGAGGGCCTGGATCCGCTTGTCGGCGTCGGTCGCCCAGAGGTGGCCCGAGGACAGCAGCGAGCGGGTGACCTTGGTCTCGTAGTCGATCAGGAACGAGTTGACCTTCTCCTGGCGCGCCACGTCGTCCTTGGTGAGGGTGACGTTGTTGACCGTGATCGCCGCGGCCAGGTGCCCGTTGTACCAGCTGACCGCCCCCGCGATGACCATGGTCAGCAGGGCGGCGAGGATCGCCAGGCCGAAGCCGATGTTGTAGAGCATGTTGCGACGGGCGGGGTCGTCCCAGATCCGGGTGTGACCCGTGCCCTGCCGAGGCCGGACGGTCATGGTGGGTGGAGGTTCCTCGTGGTGACTGGTGGTGGCGCGGCGGGACAGCCCGGACGCCACACGGCGCGGACGCCGCGCGATGGTACCGCGTGCGCGCGTGATCGTGTCGAGCGAGCGCCTCCGTCCGGGTTGGCCGAGGGCCGCCCGGGCGTGCCGCCACCGCCGCGGCGCGCCCGGGCCCGGGGCGAGCGGGCTCAGGCCCGGTCGCGGGCCAGCGACTCGACGAGCGCCAGGTAGCGCTCGGACACGCGCTCCCAGGCCAGCTCGGCGACGCGCTCCGAGGACCGGGCCACAGCCGCCTCGCGGGCGGCAGGGTCGTCGAGCAGCGCGGTGATCGCCGCCGCCATGGCGGCGGCGTCGCCGGGCGTGTACGTGGTGACGGTGCCCGGCGGGAAGACGGCCTCGACCATCGGGAGGCGGGAGGCGACCACGGGCTTGCCCATGGCCGCGTACTCGAAGATCTTCGTGGACAGGCTGAAGTCGGTGAACTCGGTCCGGCGGGTGGGCGCCAGGCCCACGTCCGACCCCGCCAGCGCGGCGGGCACGTCGTCGATCGGCACGCGCCCGTGGAACGCGACCGCGTCCGCGAGGCCCAGGGCGGCCGCCCGGTCGCGCAGCGGCACCTCGGCGAAGTCGCGGCCGTACAGGTCGAGCGCGACCGGCAGCCCCGGCCGCTCGGTGCGGATGCGCGCGAGCGCCTCGAGCGCGACGTCCAGCTCGTACACCGTGGACAGAGCGCCCGCGTACACGAGCCGCAGCGTGCCGTCGGCCATGAACGGGCGGGCCGGGTGCGCGGACGGGTTGAAGCGGGCCAGCACCGGCGCGTTCATCACCACGTGCACCTTGGGCGCCGGCACGCCCATGCCCACGAGGCGCCCGGCCAGGGCGTCGTTGACCGTGATCACGGCGTTCGCCACCGCGATCGACACGCGCTCCTGGACGACCAGCGCCCGGTGCACCGCCGGCCGCGAGGCGCCCGGGAAGCGCATCCGGAAGAACTCGGGCATCGCCTCGTGCATGTCCAGGATCACCGGCACGCCCAGCAGGCGCAGCGGCAGCGCCGCGGCCACCAGCGCGTCGGGGATCGTGTGCACCTGGACGAGCGCGTACCGGCGGTGCGTGTGGGCGCGGGTGAGGGCGAGCGCGGCCCGGGCCATGAAGTCCGCGTACTCGCGCAGGTAGGTGCCGATGCCGGCGCCCTGGTGGCGCTGCACGTCGAGGCGCCGGACGCGGACGCCGTTGAGCTCGCCCTCCGGCGGGTCCCCGTCGCGGCGGAGCGAGAACACGTCGACCGCGCGGCCGGCCGCCCGCACCGCCTCCGCCTCGCGCCGGACGCGCGGGTCCTCCTCGTAGTAGCTGTGGACCACCATGGCCACCGCGCGGCGGGTCACGCCCGGCCTCCTCGGCGGGGCGCTGAGCCGGCAGATGCGCCGGGCGCCATCGGGGCGTCGGAGTCGGGGCTGACCACCCGAGCAGTCTACTGGGATTCGGGGGGCGTCCAGACGAGGCCGTCTCAGCGGAGCGGGCGGCAGGACGGCCCTGCGGCGCGGATCCCGCCGCCGAGGGCGCCGCGGCCGCCGCCGTAGTACGATCCGCCGCGCCCAACGGATCGCCGAGATCCGTGGACCGCCGCTCGAGGGCGGATGCCAGGTGTCGGGCCGGCCGGCGACGGCCCGACTGCCCGAGGGCCGGACGTCCGTGGCGAACCCGCGTCCCGACGCCGCAGCGCACCTCCCGACGCAGCACGGGCGCCGGGACGACATCGAGGGCCTGCGCGCCGTGGCCGTCGTCCTCGTGGTGCTGTTCCACGCGGACCTGCTGGGGGTGACCGGCGGGTTCGTCGGCGTGGACGTGTTCTTCGTCATCTCGGGCTACCTGATCACGGGCCTGCTGATCCGGGAGCGCCTGTCCACGGGGACGATCTCGCTCCGCGACTTCTACGCCCGCCGCGTCCGCCGCCTCATCCCCGCCTCCGCGCTGGTGCTGGTCGCGACCCTCCTCGCGTCCCTCGTGCTGGCCCCGCCCCTCCTCGTCCCCCAGATCTCCCACGACGCGACCGCGGCGGCGCTGTACGTCTCGAATATGTCCTTCGCCGCCCAGGCCACCGACTACTTCGCCGCGGGCAGCGCCATGTCGCCCGTGCTGCACTTCTGGTCCCTCGGCGTGGAGGAGCAGTTCTACCTGTTGTGGCCGGCGACCATCCTCCTGGTCACGCGCGGAACGCGCCCGCCGGTCCGCCGCATCGGCGCCGCCGTGGTCGCGATCTTCGTGCTCTCGCTGGGCTTCGCCGGGTGGCTGGCGGGCGTGTCGCTGCCGTGGGCCTTCTTCTCGCTGCCCAGCCGGGCGTGGGAGCTGGCGCTGGGCGGCATCCTGGCCGTCTCGGAACCGCAGCTGCGGCGGGTGCGGCGAAGCTGGGCGGCCGCCGCGGCGTGGGCCGGCCTGGCGATGATCGCCGTCTCGGGCTTCATCCTGACCGGGGCGTCGGCGTTCCCGGGAGCCGCCGCCCTGCTGCCGACGCTGGGCGCGGCGCTCGTGATCGGCGGCGGGGTGGCCGCGGCCGCCTCCGGCCCGGGCCGGCTCCTGGGCATGCGGTGGCCCCGGTTCCTCGGCCGCATCAGCTACTCGGTCTACCTGTGGCACTGGCCGCTCCTCGTGCTGCCGGCCCTGGCGCTCGGGGCGCCGCTGCCGGTCCCGGCCAGCATCGCGCTCGCCCTCGCCTCGGTCCCGCTGGCGGCGGCGACCACGCGGCTGGTGGAGGACCCGTTCCGCCGAGGGCGCTTCATCGGCACGCGCCCCCGCTGGAACCTCGCGATGGCGGGGGCCCTGGCGCTCACCGTGGCGCTCGCGGCGGGAACCGTCAGCGCGGCCGCGAGCGCCGAGCTCGGCGGCTCCTCGCCCGCCACGACGTCGGACGCCAACCAGAACTCGCAGGAGCTCGACCGGATCCTCAACTCGGACGCGGGGACGGCCCAGGGCACCAGCCCCGACGGCGGCTGGGCCACCGCTGCGCCGGGGCCCGTGGGGAGCGTCGCCCCACCGGTCGGGACCCCCACCCCGGAGCCGAGCGCAACCCCCAGCCCGGGACCGATCGCCCTGATCACGCCGCCCGCCCGGGCTGCGACCCGGGACGCCCCCGTGCCGTCGAGCCTGCAGCCGTCGCTGGCGGGCGCGGCCGGCGACCTGCCGCTCTCGTACCAGGACCACTGCCACACCGAGACGGACCAGCCGCCGTCCACGGCGTCCTGCCTGTACGGCAACCTGTCGTCGAGCCACACCATCGCGCTGTTCGGCGACAGCCACGCCCTGAGCTGGTTCCCGGCCGTCTACCGGATCGCCCAGGACAAGGGGTGGCGCCTGCTCAGCCTGACCATGTCGGCGTGCACCCCGGCGGACATCCCGGCCTACGACCCGAGCCTGGGCCGGACGATGCCCAACTGCGAGCTGTGGCGAGAGCAGTCGATCGCGGAGCTGCAGCGGGTCCACCCCGACATCCTGCTGGTGACGGGCACCCGGGGCTTCGCCACCGTGGACGGCAACGGGCAGGTGGTCAGCGGCGACCTGCGCACGCGGTACTGGATCCAGGGGATGCGGCGGACCCTGAGCCAGCTGGTGCCGGACGCGGGCCGGGTGATCCTGATCGGGGACCTCCCGATCTCCTCGATGGACCCGCCGGTGTGCCTGTCCGGTCACCTGGCGCACGCGCTCGCCTGCGCCACGCCGGTGGGCCAGGCGATCAGCTACGACTGGCTCAACACCGAGTTCACCGTCGCGCGCGCCATGGGCACCGGGTTCATCGACCCGGAGCGGTGGATCTGCCCGACCAGCCCGTGCCCGGCGGTCATCGGCAACCTCCTCGTCCTGCGGGACAACGGCCACATGACGGCGACCTTCGCGGCCGCCCTGTGGCGCAAGCTGGAGGCGGCGGTGCTCCTGGCGGCGTCGCAGCGGACCACCGCGCTCGTGTGGTGATCGGGCGCGGGGGGTGGCGCCCCGCTAGGACCCGAGGCGGTCGAGGATGTTGGCGGTCATGACCCCGACTCTCGGGTCGGGAGGGGTGTGGTAGCCCTGGTAGTCGGGGTTGCCCCAGCTGTCGAGGCCCCAGCTCCACTGGATCGTGCCGGCGGCGAACACGGTCGCCCCGGACGCGGCCGTGTAGACCGTCGCGTTGGCCGTGGCCGCCGTGGGGTCGTTTGACGGCACGGGACCGTAGACGCTCGAGTTGCGGGTCGCGTTGGAGGAGACCGGCGAGGCCGAGATCACCTGCGTGTTGGGCGGCGCGTACTGCGGCCAGAACCCGTCGTACTCCTGGCCCACCAGCCGCCGGATCGAGTCACCGGCCGCCATCCCCGTACCGGCGTAGACCCAGTGTTCGGGCGCCGTGCACACGAAGTCGCCCGGGGCCAGCACGATGTGGCCCGCCATCTGGCCGATCACCGCCGCCTCGGGCTCGGGGTTCGGCGGCTCACGCCACTTGGTGGTCACCAGCTCGGGCTGCGTCGCGGCGAGCGGATCCAGGCTCGCGACTCGGTAGCACGTCAGCGAGCGGTAGGGACCGCCCGCGAGGTTCTCGTAGCGCGACCTCCACAACATCTCGTTGCCCGAGAAGAACGCCACGTTGGTCCCGGCGGCGATCGCCCGCTCGAGCGTCCGGCGCATCGCCACGCTCCAGTACTCGGGATGGCCGACGAGCACCAGCAGCCGGCGCCCGGCCACGATCGCGGGGTTGCGGTCGAGGTCGAGGTCCGCGGCGTAGCCGACGTCGTAGCCGTGCTGCTCCAGCCAGCGGACGAACGGGTACTCCCAGCGCAGGACCATGCCGCCACCGCGCAGCTCCTCGTACGGACGGTCGAAGCTCACCGCGACGGCGGCGGCGTTGCCGCGGACTGTCGGGGCGCCGGTGCTCCCGTCCGGGTAGAGCGACTTGCCGCCCCAGCGGTTGTACGCCTGGTGCGTGCTGGCCGCCGACAGCATCAGGATCGGCGCCGAGGGCGACGCCTCGCGGACGACGAACGTCACGTACTGCGCCGTGCCGCCGGCGGGCTGCAGGACCGCCGCGTACAGCCCGCTGACCCAGGAGGCCGGCACCGGCACGGAGACCGCGGGCGACCACTCCGCCCGGATCAGGCCCGTGGCCGGGTCCGTCGTCGGGTCCGGCTGGGCGGCGACCGGCAGGTCCTTCCAGCGGGCGACGGGCCGCCCCCCGAGGCCGCCGTAGAACCCCAGCCGGTACGCGGTGACCGACACCCTGGATGCGGACGAGCGGACCCGGATGGTCAGCGTGTCGCCGGGTGCGACGGAGGCGTCGCTCGCGTAGCCCTCCGCGTCGCCCGTGCCGGTCAGCGGCAGCTCCCAGCGACGAGAGCCCCGCAGCTGGTTCTCCCGGGGCACCCGCGCCGGCCCGGCCGGCGGCGCGGACTCGATGACCTCGTCGCCCGGCGAGGTGTCGGGCGATTCCAGGGATCCGGGCTCCGAGGGCAGGGGTACGGGGCTGGCCGATGCGGCCGCCGGCGAGGGCGTCACGTCGGCCCTGGTGGGCGAGGTCCCCGCACCGGTGAGCGCCAGCATTCCGGCGCCGCCGGCGGCGCCGATGACCAGCAGCGACGCGCCCCCGACCAGCACCCGGCGCCGCGAGACGAGCACGCCGTTCGGCGCGGCCGAAGGCGGTGCCTCACCGCGGCCGGGCGTCACCGGGCCGGCGGGCGGCGCAGGCGATGGGCCGGGCTCGGGCGTCTCCTGGTCGGGCATGTCTCGGCACCTCGCTGGCCTGCGTCGCGCACGCCACCTCGGGCCGGTGGCGCGCGAGATTATGCCCCCGGCGCCGCACGGCCCGACCCCCCAGCGGACCGGCCGTTGGCCGGTCGACGCCGGCCGGGCCAGTCGGGAAGCCGTGCTACCCTGCCGCCTGATGCAAACCCAGGTCTCCACCGCAGTTGCGGCGCGGCGTCGACGACCGCGGCGCGACCCGCTGACGCTCCTGCGCGAGGCGGCCGGCGAGGTCTACCAGAGCCGGCGCCTGATCGCGTACCTCGTCCAGGCGGACCTCAAGAAGAAGGGCTCCGACACCCTCCTGGGCAACATCTGGTGGGTGGTCGACCCGCTGCTCCAGATGCTCGTCTACGTGGTCCTCGTGAGCGTCATCTTCCAGGAGAAGGTGCCGGACTACCCCCTGTTCATCTTCTCGGCGATCCTGCCCTGGAAGTGGTTCACGAGCTCGGTGGGCGACGCGATCACCAGCGTCTCGGGCCAGGACAAGCTGATCAAGCAGATCAAGTTCCCCAAGATCGTCCTGCCCACCGCCAGCACGATCGCGGGCATCGCCGGGTTCGCGTTCGGGATGGTCCCGCTGATGGCGCTGCTGCTCCTGTTCTACCGCGATCGACTGTCGATCATCCTGGTGCTGATCATCCCCATCGCCATCGTCCAGCTGGTGTTCACGATGGCGTTCGGCTACCTGGTCTCCGCGACGAACGTGTTCTACCGGGACGTCGCCAACGTCAGCCGCCACGCGCTCCGGATGTGGTTCTACCTGTCGCCCGGGTTGTACGCGGCATCCTCACTGAACTCCATCGCGAGGGTCCACCCGACCATCATGAAGCTGATGGAGCTCAACCCGTTCTTCACGCTGTTCGAGTCGTACCGAGTGGTGATCTACGGGACCGACACCAGCGGCCCGGTGATGCCCAACTGGACCCCGCTGCTGATCCTGCTGGGGGCCTCGCTGCTGATCCTGGGCCTCACCACCGTGATCTTCAAGCGGGCCGAGACCTCGTTCGCGAAGGTCCTCTGATGGCGTCGCCGAACGTGCTCAGCAGCGTCAACTACGCGATCGACGTCCAGGGCCTGGGCGTCCAGTACAACCTGCGGCTCACGCGGAAGAACACGCTCCGCACGACGTTCCAGAACATCCTCAGCCGGGAGGGCGGCGACCGGAAGTTCTGGGCGCTGCGCGACGTCACGTTCCGGATGGTGCCCGGGGAGTCGCTCGCGGTCATCGGGCCCAACGGCGCGGGCAAGAGCACGCTGCTCCAGGTGCTGGCCGGGATCATCTACCCGTCCGAGGGCGTGATCGACGTCCGGGGCAAGATCTCCAGCCTCCTCCAGCTGGGCGCCGGGTTCGACCAGGAGCTGACGGGCCGCGACAACATCATGCTGGCCGGCGCGTTCCTGGGCATCGACCACAAGGTGATGCTCGAGATGCAGCAGCCGATCATCGACTTCGCGGACATCGGCGACTTCATCGACGCGCCCATCAAGACCTACTCCTCGGGCATGCGGGCGCGGCTGGGCTTCTCGATCGCGACCTCCGTGGACCCCGACGTGCTGCTGCTCGACGAGGTGCTCGCCACCGGCGACCAGGTGTTCCGCGAGAAGTCCCGCCAGCGGGTCCTCGAGATCGCCGCCAACGCCAAGGCGGTGGTGCTGGTCACCCATGACATGCACTGGGTGACCGAGTTCTGCAACCGCGCCATGCTCCTCGAGAAGGGCCGCGTGATCATGGAGGGGGGCCCTGCCGAGGTGGTGGACGTGCACGTCGAGCACTCCGCGCGCTCGAAGGTGGAGCGCGAGGAGGAGCTCAAGGCGATTGCCGCCAAGGCGGCCGCAGCGGCGCGCGCGAAGGCGGCCAAGGCCCGCTAGCTCAGGGCACGGGCGTGCGCAGGAAGGCGTGCTCGTCGAATACGAGGCCGGAGACCCCAGCGACCTGGCCGCGGTCGTTGACAGCGTAGGCCATCGCCTGGCTCCTGCCGCCCTCGAACAGCCCGAGATCGGACATCGAGCCGCGCCGCCACAGGAACGCATGCCGCTCGCCCGCCGACGTCTGGCTCATCCCCACGACCTCGCCGCGATTGTTGATCGACGTCGCGAGGCTCTCGTCGCCCCCCAGCGTCCCGAGATCGGTCATGACGCCGTCGCGCCACAGGAAGGCATGCACGGGCCCCTCGTATCCGCCCGACAGCGAGCTCGCGCCGACGATCTCTCCGCGGCTGTTGATGCCGTGCGCCTCCGACCAGGTGCCGCCGAGGGTCCCTAGGTCGGTCATCAGCCCATCCTCCCAGAGGAAGGCGTGCTGGTCACCGGCCGAGGTGAATGCCGAGCCGACGACCTGGTCCCGGTCGTTGATGTCGATCGGGACGGTGGCGATCGAACCTCCGAGCGTACCCAAGTCGGTCATGACGCCGTCGCGCCAGATGAAGCCGCGGCCGTTGCCGTTCGGTGCGCTGCTGGAGCCCACGATTTGCCCCTGCTCGCTGATCGCGTCGGCCATGCTCGAGGGGCCGCCCAGCGTGCCGATGTCGATCATGGTTCCGTCCTGCCACAGGAAGGCGCGCCACGGAGCTCCGGCGGCTGGAGAGGCCGTGCTCGAACCAGCCACCTGACCCCGTTCGTTGATGCCGACGGCTTGGCTGAGGTTCCCGCCGAGCGTCCCGAGATCCGCCATCAGGCCGTCTCGCCAGATGAAGGCGCGATACACGTACACGTCGGGGGTCGCGAGATCGCTCGTGCCGACCACCTCGCCTAGGTCGTTGACGTCGATCGCCCGGCTCGATGGGCCGCCGAGCGTGCCGAGGTCGAGCATCGGCGTCGGGATCAGAAGCCGGCCACCGGCGCGGATGAGGCTGGGGTCGCTCAACTCGGGATTGGCCGCGACGAGCGTCGCCAGCGTGAGCCCGTGGCGATGGGCGATCTCCCACATGGTGTCCCCCGGGACGACGACGTACCCGTGCACCGTCGACGCTGGGGAGAGGGCAGACGGCGCGGTGGGCACGGGCGAGGGCAGCATCGGGCTGGCCTGCGGACTCGGCAGGGCGGTGGCGGACGGCGACGGCGGGCGGGGTGGCGTCGGCAGCGAGCTTGGCGTTGGCTCCCCCTTCGCGCTCGGGGCGGCTGACGAGGGCCGCGGCCGTTGCGTGGTGGCTGATGCGTGCGGCGTCGGCGCCGGGGCAGCAGGCGAGAGCGCGGTGCCGATGCTCGGCAAGGCGGTCGCCGACGCGCCCGTCTCCCAGGACGGGGCGCAGCCCGCCAAGAGGATCGCGTCCAGGGCAACGACCAAGGGCATCCAACGGCGTCGGCCGCTTCGATCGGCTCGAGGCGGGTTCATGCGTCTCCCCTCCGGGACGCTCTGCGGGGCCGCGGGTCGGCGCCCATCCGGGAACCGGTTGGGCTCGCCGGTGGTGGGCCGGGTGCGGGGCCCACGACACGGGCCCGGGTGGTCACCCTCCGCGGCTGCGCTTGAGACGCTGGGGGCTGGGTCGACGTTTCGGAAGTGCGGGATGTCGCCTCTTCAGGTCGCCTCGGAGCGCCCGTTCGGCGCCGACGCGGCATCGCGGCGGTCCACCAGCCAGCGCAGCCCCCCGGGGGCGAGCCGTGCCCCGGCCCCGATGGCGGCGCGCGACGCCAGCACGTCCCCGGGGTCCAGCGCCACGATCCACGGACCCTCGCCGCCGCCCGCCGCATGTCGTGACCGCCACGCGGCCAGCACGAGGCGCTCGGCCTCCGCGGCCCACAGCTCGTCGCGCCGGTCGCGGAGCCGTCGCCGGGCACCGGGCGCCAGCGGGTGCAGCAGCGTGCGCACCGCGCGGGCGATGCCAGTCGGGACGCCCGCCAGGCGCGGCCGCGACAGCCGCTCCACGGCCGCCTGGAAGGGGGCGTCCGGGTCCACCTCGATCAACTCCGCCCCGTCGGCGGGGAGGGGCGCGGCGCCTGAGCGTGGCGCCAGGGTGGTCAGGATCGGCAGGCCGGTGCGCACCGACTGCGGCACGGGAGCGAGCCGGCGGCCGAGCAGCGGGCGCCCGAGGGCGACCACCAGCGCCGAGTCCTCGGCGGGGCCCGCGGCGGGTATCTCAGGGGTGCTGACGCCGCTCGCGGTCTGGCCGGCGGCCTCGTCCCCGGGCCCGAGCAGGTCCCCATACAGGCCCGTGTACGCGCGGGCCACGGTCCGGGCGCTGAACCGCTCGTCAACCGAGCGGTGCATGGCCGCGGGGTCGAACGAGGCCCGGCGGTCCAGCACCTCCGCGACGGCGCGCGCGAGGTCGGCCGGGTCGTGGCTCGAGGCGATCACGCCCAGCGACCCGTCTCGGCCCACGATCTCCTCGACGCCACCGGACGGTGTGGCGGCCACCGGCAGCCCGGACGCCAGCGCCTCGGCGGCGACGACGCCGAAGGTCTCGGCCGGGCTCGGGTGGACGAGGGTGGACGCCCGGGCCATCGCGGCCGCGACGCCGGCGCGATCCGCCGGGGGCTCGAACGCCACCCGATCCGCGAGACCGAGAGCCGCCGCCGCTTCGGCCAAGCCGGCCTCGACCTCCTGCGTCGGGGCGCGGCCGACGAGCCGCAGGCGGAGGGCGGGGCGGTCGACGGCCAGCAGCGCCATCGCGCGCAGCAGCACGTCGGTGCCCTTCTTGGCGCTGCGCTCGCCGACCCAGAGCAGCTCGTCCGCGTCGCGCCCCTCGATGCCGACCGGCCGGAACGCCGCGGTGTCCACGACGTTCCCGACGACGTCGATCGACGACGGCGCCACGCCGAGCGCGTCCGCGAGCGCACGCCGGCTGGCGCCGCTGATGGCGGCCAGGCGCCGGCGGCCGTGCAGCAGGGAGCGGTAGGCCTCCGCCAGCTCAGGGTCGGCGGCGAGGGCGCGGCTCGCGTCGGAGGCGTGCTCGGTGACGACGAGCGGGACCCCGAGGCGGTCGGCCAGACCCGCGGCGGCGAGCCCGTCGGGGATCCCGGTGTGGGCGTGGATGACGTCCACGGGCCACCGCCGGTGCAGTTCCAGGGCGAACGGCTCGAGGAGGGCCGCGTGGGCGGCGACGCGATCGCGCCAGCCGGCGTGTTCGGCGTCGTCCACCACGGGCAGCCGCGCCACCGGCACCCGAGCGCCCCAGGCGCGCGGCGCCGCGCAGGCCGCGGGGAGCCGGACGGCCGAGGTCCAGGCGGCCACCGCACGCCCGATGTCAGCCCCGCTCAAGGGGCGGCCCCTGACGAGCGCCGGCTCCCACGACGCGACGACGGTGCCGTGGCCCATGGCCCCGAGGGCGGCCACGAGGTCGGCCACGAAGGCGCCCCGGAAGCGGACGTCGTGCGAGGGGTACCAGCGGGCGACGGTGAGGATGCGCAGCGGCCGCAGCATCTAGGGCACCAGCCCGCGCAGGGCGGCGAGGTACGGCTCCACGGCGACCTCCCAGCAGTACCGCTCGCGGGTCACCCGGAGGCATCGCTCCCGCATCGCCGCGCGCGCCTCGTCGGGCGCCTCGAGCACCGAGCGCAGCGCGGCCGCCAGGTCGTCGGCGCTCGACGGGTCCGCGACCGCGCCCAGGCCCTCGCGCTCGACGATCTCCCGCATCACCGTCAGCTCGCCCCCCACCACGACCGGGGTGCCCGCGGTGATCGACTCCCAGAACTTGTTGGGCGACGAGAGGCGCTGGTTGAGCGAGTTCGCGGGCACGGCGATCACCGACACGTCGGCCGAGGCCGTCCATGCCGGCACCTCGTCGGGGTGCACAGGCGGCAGGGTGAAGTGGCGGCCGGCGAAGCGGGGGTCCTGGTCGCGCTCCCGGAGCCGGTCCTCCCAGGCGCCGAAGCCGAGCAGCACCAGCGCCGCGTCGTGGAGCCGCAGCACGGCCTCCGCGGCCGCGTCCAGCCCGCGCTCCCTGCCCAGGCGGCCGAGGAACAGCACGATCCGGCGCTCCGGCGGGATCCCGGCGGCCTGGCGGATGAGGTCCGGGCGGGCCGCGGGCGGGGTCCAGCGCGGCTGGCAGTTGAGCAGCACGGTCGGCCGCTCGGCCAGCCGCCACGCTGTGGCGAGGTGGTCGGCGATGGCGTCGTTCACGGTCACCACCAGATCGGCCCGCCGCACCCAGCGGCGCTCGCGCCACCTCCAGGCCTCGAGGGCGGGGCCCGGCACCCCGGCGACGTTGTTGGACTCGAGGATGACGTCGATGACGTCGTACACGACCCGGCCGGCGCGCCCCCGCCTGCGGGCGTCGGCCGCCAGCCGCAGCGCCGCGGGGATGGTCAGGATGCCGAACGCGTGGTACAGGTCGGCCGGGGGCAGCTCGGCCTCGAGCGCCGCCCACCACGCCCGGACGTGGACCGGCCAGGCGAGCAGCTTGACCGCGGCGTCGGCCCAGCGGGCGAGCCGGCCGCGGACGCCGCGGCGGGCAGGGCGGGGGGCATCGGTCTGCCAGCGGGCCCACACACCGCGCGGCCGGTAGCGGTGGACGCGCACCCCGGCGTCGTCCTGGTCGACCGGGTGGCGGCGGTCGTCGACCGCCGCGATCTCGACCTCCCAGCCGGCCGCGGCCAGCGAGCGCGCCACGCGGAGCCCGCGCGAGTAGGGGCTGGCGGCGTTCGCCACCAGCAGCACCGCCCGGGGCGCACGGCCCGCCGCCGTCACCACGGCCTGCCCGTGAGCTCGGTGTAGAGGTCCAGGAGCCGCTCCATCTGCGCCTCCCAGTTGTAGTCGTCGTGGGCAGCCGCCAGCGCCCGCTCGGCCATCGCCCGCCCGCCGTCCGGGTCGTCGAGCACGGCACGGATCGCCGCCGCCACGGAAGCGGGGTCGCGCGGGTCGCAGAGCACGCCGCAGCCCGTCTGGCGGACGATGTCGGCCATCCCCGGCAGGTCCGAGGCCACGACGGGCACGCCCGCGGCCATCGCCTCGAGCAGCTTGTTGGGCGTGGTCAGGCGGTGGTTGAGCGTGGTGGGCTGGATCGGCATCGCCACCACGTCGGCGGCGGCCACCCAGTCCAGCAGCTCGGTCGGCGGCACCGCGTCCAGGACGCGGACCCGGTCCGCCATGCCCGGCGCAGCGGCGGCACGGTCGATCCACCCCCGGAGCGCGCCGTAGCCCAGCAGCACCAGCGTGGCGTTGGGCACCTGCGGGATCGCCTCGACCAGCTGCTCGATCCCCCGGTCCGGCGAGAACCCGCCCTGGTAGAGGACCACGCGGCGGTCGGCCGGCAGGCCCAGCGCCTCGTGGAGGCGGCGGGCCTTGGGCCGGGCGGGCTGGTAGCGGTAGGAGCAGTTGAGGACGATGACCGGCGTCGGCAGGCCCCAGCGCCGGGCCATCACCTCGGCGTACGGGGCGTTGACCGTGACCACGCGGTCCGCGCGGCGCGCCCAGCGGCGCTCCGCCGCGCCCACCACGCGCCGCACCGGGCCGGGGAGCCGGGCGAGGTTGCCCGCGTCCACGTAGATGTCCCGGGCGTCGTACACGACGCGCGCCCCCCGGTGGCGGCCGGCCAGCCCGAGCGCGACGGGGATCCCCATGTACGCCATGCCGTGGTAGAGGTCGGCGCCCTCGTCGACCGAGAGGCTGGCGTGCCGCTGCGACCGCACCACGAGCGCCATGGCCGCGATCCGCCGGACGCCGCCGACGGCGCGCGCGGCGCGCCGTGAGACG
>JAJYLZ010000057.1 GCA_021787395.1 Chloroflexota bacterium | reverse complement strand
CGGGCCGACAGCGAGCGCCTTGCCGAGCGCCCGGCCGACCCCGACGGCGAGCACCGCCAGCCCCGGGCCGAGCGCGAGTTGACGCGGCGGGCGCCGGGCTCGCCCGCCCGGCACGCGGCGTCCGCGTGCGCGGCGGGGCGGACGAACGCCTGCGCTCGAACACGCGTCAGGGCGATTGAGCGCTGCGGACTGGACTGCAGCCGCTGGTGCCGGGCCGGCCGCGCGGCCGGCCTGGAGGGTCATCCCAAGCCGGTCACGGGCTGTCGCGGCCGCCGCTCGCCTCGACCAGCTCGCCGACGAAGGCCGAGTACGGATCCAGGATCGAGCCGTGGCCGCGGTCCGGGAGGAACCGGCCGACCGCTCCGGGGATGGTCGCGGCCAGCCAGCGGCCCTGATCGGGGTTGACCATGCGATCGTCCTCGCCCTGGCGGACCACGACCGGGATCCGGATGTCGGCGACGCGGAAGCCCCAGTCGCAGGCGTGTGCCACGGCGTCGTCGTACCAGCCCCACATGCCGTGGCTCAGGCCGCGCCGCATCGAGCGGGCCAGGGGAACGCCGAGCCCAGCGGGACCGAACATCGCGCGATGCTCGGCTGGCGAGCCCCCGGCGCCGAGGCGGTAGAGCCAAGCTGGCGTCGCGTGCGCGAACATGCGAGCCCCCTCCTCGTACTCGGACACGTAGGTCCCACGGTCCTCGGTCGCGAGGACCTCCAGCTCGTGGGCGTCGGCCTCCGAGTACCACGCCTGCCAGCCTTCGCCCACCTCCCGCGGCGGCGTGATGGACGCGAGCGTGAGGCAGGCCCGCACGCGCTCGGGCAGCAGGGCCGCGCAGGCGAGGGCGGGCGCACCCCCGCCCGACCAGCCGACCACGAGGAACTCCCGGTAGCCCAGCCGGTCGACCAGCGCCGCCGTCCGAGCGGCCTCATCGGCGACGGAGCGGCCGGGGGTCCGGGTGGACCGGCTGTACCCGGGTCGGGAATAGATCAGCGTCCGAAGGCCGTGTTGCGCCGCCGCTGCGGTCAAGCCCGGGAAGTCGACCGCCGCGGCCGGTGTTCCGACGTGGAAGACCAGCAGTCCGGGCGCATCTGCCGGACCGCTCAGGTGGCACTCGACGACGCCGTCGGGGAGCTCGACGAGCCGATAACCCATCACGCCACGGTAGCACTGGGCGGAAGAGCCCTCCAGGAGCGCTCCGGCGCCGTGGCGCGCCCGGCCCGGCGCATGACGACGAGGCGGTCCATCTCCTTGGCTCCGAATGCCGCCTGCTGCCGAACGGGCCCGCGCCGCTGGCCGCGAGGTGGCTAGTGGTACCCTGTGGACCACAGTCATGCTGTGGAGACGCCGATGGCACGAGCGAACCTGACCCTTCAGATGGACGCGGAGGTGATCCGGCGGGCCAAGGTCGTCGCCGCCAGGCGCGGGACCTCGGTCAGCGCCCTGGCCGCCGCCCGGCTGCGGGAGCTCGTGGACGAGGACGACCGGCTCGAGCTGGCGCGGGCGCGCGCCGAGGAGATCCTGAGGACCGCATCGGAGCGCGGCGGCCGCGCCTGGACACGGGACGAGCTCCACGAGCGCGAGGCGTCCCGGACCCGATGAGCCCCGCCGGGCGGACGTTCGTCGACACCAACGTGCTCGTCTACGCCCACGACGCCAGCGAGGCCGAGAAGCAGCGAACCGCCCGGGGACTCCTCGAGCGGCTCTGGGCCGACCGGTCGGGCGTCCTGAGCACCCAGGTCCTCCAGGAGTTCTACGTCGTCGCCACGCGGAAGTTCCGCCCCCCGATGCCCCGCGCGGAGGCCCGCGAGATCGTCGCCCTCTACGCCACGTGGCCCGTGGTCCAGGTCGACGTCGAGCTCGTCCTCGACGCGGCCGCCCTCGAGGACGAGGCCCAGCTCTCGTTCTGGGACGCGATGGTCGTGGAGGCCGCCCGCCGCGCCGGGGCGGAGCGCCTGGCGAGCGAGGACTTCGGTGCGGGACGGCGCATCGCAGGGGTCGCGATCGAGAACCCCTTCCGGCCGGCCGAGCCCTGACGCCAGCCGAGCCGGCTGCGCCGCCGCGCTCGATGCGGCAACCTTGGGCCGTGGACTACGACCCGACGCAGTACCTCGGGAGCGCGCGGCACTACCTCGCCGGGCGGCCACCGTACTCGGCCGAGCTCGGGGCCGTGCTGGCGGCCGAGCTCGGGCTCGACGGCACGGGCCGGCTGCTCGACGTCGGCTCCGGGCCCGGCGTGCTGGCCGTCCAGCTGGCCGGCCTGTTCGAGCACGTCACCGCGCTCGAGCCCGACCCCGAGATGCTGGCGGTCGCCCGCGAGCACGCCGCCGCCAGCGGCGTCGTGGCGGTCGACTTCGTCCGCGCGACGGCCGAGGACATCCCGCGCCTCGGCCTGCCGCCGATGCGCGTCGCCACGTTCGGCCAGTCCTTCCACCGAACCGACCGCATCGCGGTGGCGGAGGCGGTCTTCAGCCTGCTCGAGCCCGGCGGCGCGATGGTCCTGGTCGTCCACGACCTCGACGCGTCGCGGGCCCCCGCCGGGCCCGGGCACCCGCCGATCCCGGACGAAGAGGTGCAGGCGCTCATCAGCCGGCATCTCGGGCCGGAACGGCGATCCGGCCAGCGCCCCGCGAGTTGGTTCGGGTCGGAGCGCTTCGAGGAGACCCTCGCGCGCACCAGCTTCGGCGCCGCGACGATCGTCCACGCGCCGGGTCAGCCCGACATCACGCGCGACGTGGACGGCGTCATCTCCGGCTACCTGTCGATGTCGTACGCCGCGCCGCACCTGTTCGGCGATCGCCTCGACGCGTTCGTCGCAGAGCTGCGCCGGCTGCTCGAGTCGCGAACGGCCACGGGCCGCTTCTGGGACTGGCCCGGCGACACGGCGGCGATCGTCGCGCGCAAGCCCGGGTGACGGAGCGGCGCAGCGGCCTCGCGCGCGCCCCCGCCCGCGCCTCGCCCGCACCCCGCGGTCTGGCGACGACCATGGCGGTGCGCCGGCGCACAGAGCCGAAAGGCTCTGGCTGGAGTGCGGCGGCGCGCGGCAGATTCGGGGCCGGCACGGGAGGCGATGACGCACGGCCCAAGCAGTTGGTCGCCGGGGCTGTGCCAAGCCAGTGGCGAACCCGGCCCGTGAGATGCATCCCGGGAGGGCTCGCCCATGCGCGTCAGGCTGATATCCGTTCCCCTGGCCGCCCTGCTCATGCTTTCGGTGGCCGCGCCGGCGGGTGCGGTCACAGATGGCACGGCGGACGGGAACAACCACCCCTACGTCGGACTGCTCGTCTTCGACGACGCTCCTGGCCAGCCGGCCTGGCGCTGCAGCGGCGCGCTGATCTCGCCGACCGTTGTCCTGACCGCCGCCCACTGTACCGACGGCGCCGTGGCCGCCCGCGTCTGGTTCCAGCCGGACGTGACGTATGCGGTGGTGCCGTATCCGCTCTACCCGTACGGCGGGCCGGGCAGCGGCGCGTTCGAGGGAACGCCGTACTCCTACCCCGGCTACCAGAGCCCCTTCGGCAACGGGCTGGTCGGCTTCTCGTACGGCGACATCGGCGTCGTGGTCCTGAGCCAGCCGGTGCCCACGAGTCAGGTCGACCACTACGCACAGCTGCCGACGGCGGGCACCGCTGACGCGTTGGCGAACAAGGCGCCGATCGACTACGTTGGCTTCGGCGTGCAGTACCAGGCCCAGGTCCCGGGCAACGACCTCCCGCAGCCGCCGCCCTACTACCGCTGGACCGGGCCGAGGATCCGGAACTTCGCCCCGGGCGAGTTCGTCTCGGGCAACTTCCGGGGTAGTGACAACCTCATCAAGGTGTCCATGAACCCGGGCGGCGACAAGGGCGGCACGTGCTTCGGCGACTCGGGCGGGCCCGACCTGCTCGGGGGCACCGACACCGTCCTGGCCGTCAACTCCTTCGTCACGAACGTCAACTGCAGCGGCGTCGGGTACGACACGCGGGTCGACGTGCAGGCCCGTCTCGACTGGATCGGCTCGTTCCTCGCCCAGCCCACCACCTGCACGTTCGCCGCACCCGACAGCGCCTACTACAACGGCCCCAGCGACTCGTCACCCATGTACGGCGACGGCGCTCTCAGCATCACGTGGGACGCGACCTCGCGCGCCGTGACGGGGGGCTGGTGGAATGAGGTGGCGCCGCCCACCGTCGGGACCACCTACCACAACGTCGCGGCCAGCGGGACCGTCAGCGCTACCGGAGCCGTGAGCCTCAACTTCACGCGCACCGATCCGAACGTCTACGCGTTCGGCGCCGGCGGGACCCTCGCCGGCGGCCACTTCGTCGGGTGGGCCGACGGCTCGCCCGGCCAGTACCTCTGGACCGCGGACGGGACGGTGACCTGCCGCTGACCCTACGACCGACCGCCACAGGTAGAGACGGGCCCCGACCGGTGCGGTCGGGGCCCGTCTAGTCCATCCGAGGTGGTCCATTGCAGACGGCGCCGAATCGGGCACTCCCCGGGTTTGGTGAAGCACCGCCGGTCCGGCCCTCGGGCTCAGCCTCCCGAGTAGATCCGGATGTCGCCCTTGTCGACGTTCCAGGCGTATGGGCAGTACAGCAGTCCAGGCGCACCGGCCGGCCTGCTCAGGTGGCACTCGATGACGCCGTCGGGGATCTCGACGAGTCGATTACCCGGCTCGCCAGCCGGCCCTGCTCCTCGCGTTCGTCACCGACAAGGGGCTGTCGGCCGACGGGACGCGGCTGCGGTCGATGAACAATCGGCTGACGTGGGCGCTTCGGAAGGCGTCCGACGGCTGGAAGATCGTCCACGAGCACACCTCAGCCCCGGTCGCCCCTGGAACCGGGGAGGTGGAGTTGCGGCGATTGCCCGCGTTGCGCAGCGCCCGGCTGTGGCCTCGGCTGGGACGCGGGCGCCTCTCGGGAGCGAGGTCCCGGGTCCGCGAGCGCGACGACGCGAGGGGCAGAAAAGGACCCGCGCCCATCGAGCGCGGGTCCCGGAGCTGCGGTGCTGGGGCGGGTCGGTCAGCTGCCGATCGGCACCGCGCCGCTGGTCGCGTAGTAGCTGACGCAGGCGCCCTGGTTCTTGAAGGCGGCGAGGGTGTCCGGGTTGAGCATGGACTGCCAGCCGCCGTCCTTGCACATGGCTCCGGTGGCCGCGGTCTGCGTGACGCTCACCGCGTCGAGCGCCGGCCCGCAGTTGCTGTTCGGCGTGGTGCTGGTGAAGGTCAGCGTGGACGTGCTGGCCGTCGCCCGGAAGGAGTAGCCCTCCGTCGTCCAGGTCATGGTGCTGTTGGTCATGCCGGACGGGACCATGTACGTGTAGGACGTGGTGGGCCCACCGGTCGCCTGCACGGTCATCGTCTTGTCGCCGGCCCCGCAGTTGGGGTTGCCCGACATCAGGAACTGCACCGTGTAGGTGCTGTTGACCGTGGTGTCGAACGCCTGCGAGATCGAGCCCTCCGACGGGCTGGCGTTCATGTCGATGCTGCGGACGCCGTCCGGGGCGGGCCAGTAGGTGCCGATGTAGTCCACGGCGACGTTGACGGTCCAGCCGGTGATGTTCGTCTGGCCCGGGTTGACCTGGGTGAACGCGCCCGGGTCGGTGCCCTGCTCGAAGCTGCCGTTCATGAACGGCGCGGCCATGACCGAGCCGGCCAGGACGACCGAGGCGATGACGGCGAGGCTGGCGCTCAGGATGGGTGCTCGCTTCACGGGATGCTGCCTCCGGCACTGCGGAACGCGACGGCGGGGTCGGTGTCGCCAGTGGCTCGGCGCGGTCCCGGCGACCGGGATCACGGATCGCACGTCGGTAGGCCCCGCTTGGCCCCGCCCGGCCTCCCTGCGAGGCAAGCCGGGTGGGGCACAACTATATGCCGCTCGGCACTTGCTGTCCTGATGCAGGCATGCCTGAGGGGAGCGGCCGCCGCACGGGGATCCCGACGACGCACGCCGCCCGCTCGGGCGGGACGGCCGCGAGCGGGCGGGTGGCTCCTCCCGGGGTCAGCGGGCCATCGGCGCGTGGCGCGGGCCCTGCACGTGGAGGTGCCAGGGGCGGCCGACCGCGCCCCACCACAGGACGCCGGCCAGGGCCGCGCCCAGGACCACCAGCCCGACCGTGGACACGACGTAGCCGGGGCCGTAGGTGGACGGGTCCACGAGGATGTAGGTGAGGCCGCCCAGGAATGCGATCGACGCGCCGCCGATCGTCGCCCAGCCGATCCAGGCCGGGTGCTCGCCCTCCGTCAGCCGCTCCACCGCGAGCATCACCAGCACCACCGCGGGCAGGACGAACAGCCCGATGTCCTGGTGGAACCAGGTGAACACGGCGTCCTTCGCGGCGCCGGCCGCGGTCGGGTCGCCCGCCCCGAAGTACGCCTCGTTCATCTCGATCGCGTAGCCGGCCACGACCACGGTCAGGAAGCTCAGGACCCACGCCCACAGGGCGGCGATCCGGATGGGCCGACCGGCGACGGCCCGCCCGAGCGCGAGGCCCGCGACGACGACCATGCCGCCGCCCATCACGAACACGCCGGTCACGATGTCGTCGCCCGCGATGCCGTTGGCGCCGCCCGGTCCGGAGACGAACAGCGTCGGCGGCCCCCAGGTGGTGAAGCCCATGGCGACGTACATGACCGTCATCGCGACCACGCCGAAGGCCACCAGGCCCAGGCCGATCCGGACCACCGTCCGCGCGGCCCCCGTGAGCGCGCCGTAGCCGAACTGGACGGCCACCAGCACCACGGCGAACGCCATCACGGCCACCGCCATCTCGTGGGAGTGGGACCCGACCAGCGCCCCCGTGAAGTCGTCACCGGACGCGAAGCCGACGCCGGTCAGGTAGCTCCCGATCACCGCCGGGAACCCGGTCCCGAACTCCATGATCCAGCCCGCGAGGTGGCCCATCAGCGCCGCCACGAACATGGACGCCGCCGCGAGGCCGGACGCCGCGATGGTCAGCTCGTGCCGCCCGCTGCGCCACTCGGCGACGATCGCCACGAGCAGGGCGAGGAGGATCTCGTCGAGGGCGAAGAAGCCGAAGATCTGGATCCACATCGGGACTTCCGAGCCCGGGATCGAGCGGTCGAAGATGCCGCCGACCGCGGCCAGGAAGGTGGCGACCAGAACGCCGCCCAGGACCCACACCTGGGCGTGCGTCGAGCGCAGCCCGAGCACGTTGCAGGCGAGCAGGGCGAGCAGCCCCGCGCTCCCGATCAGCAGGCCGTGCAGGAACATCACCCGCGCGTAGTCGGGTGCCGCCGAGGCGCTGGGCTCCGCGGCGAAGGGGTTGGCGACGGCGATGCTGAGCAGGGCGAACAGGCCCATCCAGCTGATGAGCATGAGCAGCATCCGCCGCGGCGTGAGCCACGGGAACCGGGCGATCGGTCCCGCCTCTGCCTCCGGGACGCTGATGGGCGGTGGTTCCTTCGACATCGCGGCCTCCGATCCGGATACGGGCGCACGCCTGCGCGCACGCGTTCAACAACGTGCCCCGATCGTGGACCCGCGCCCGGCCCCTGACATCGTGGAACCCAGCACCCGAGGACTGCGGATTCCCGCAGCGCCGCCCTCGGCCTTCGCCGATGGGCCGGCCGCCCGGCGGGACTAGACTGGCCGGGCGAGGAACGATGCCACTCCGAGTCCTGCTAGCCGAAGACCACGCCGTCGTCCGCGAGGGGACGCGGCAGATGCTCGAGCGCGACCAGGACATCGTCGTCGTCGGCGAGGCCGCGGACGGGGTCGAGGTGGTGGCCCTGGCCGCCTCGCGCTCGCCCGACGTGATCCTGCTCGACCTGAGCATGCCGCGCATGAACGGCATCGAGGCCACCCGGCGCATCCGGGCCGCCCAGCCCGCGACGCAGGTCCTGATCCTGAGCGCCTACGACGACGAGGACTACGTCGTCGCCGCGATCGAGGCCGGCGCCGCGGGGTACCTGCTCAAGACGGCCCACGCGAGCGAGGTCATCGCCGCCATCCGGACGGTGGCCGGGGGCCACGTCGTGCTCGACCCCAAGATCGCGCGCCACGTCATCGGGCGGCGGGCCGACCCCGGAGACGCCGAGCAGCCGACGCCGCGCGAGGTCGAGATCCTGCGCCTCGCGGCCCACGGCCTGCGCACCCGCGACATCGCCGAGGAGCTGGGGGTGAGCACGCGCACGGTCGAGGCCCACTTCACGGGCATCTTCAACCGCCTGGGGGTCGGCAGCCGGACGGAGGCGATCGTCCGCGCCGCCTCGCGCGGGTGGATCCACCTGGACCGGGCCTTGCGACCCGATGACGACTGAGTCGAGGGCGGGCCGCCCGGGCGTCGCGGCGGGGGCGCCGGCCGCTTGGCGCCGATGGGCGGGGTTCGTGCCGTTCCGCCGGCGGGCGTTCTGGGCGGTCCAGGTGCTCGTGCTGGCGATCGCCGTCGTCCACACCCTGCTCGAGTCGGCCGACCGGTCGGCGCTGCCGCCGGCGCTGTACCTGGTGCCCAGCTCCCTGTTCTTCGTGCCGGTGGTGTACGCCGCGCTCAAGTTCGGCGCGCGGGGGGCGGTGCCGACAGCGCTGCTGAGCATCGTGCTCACCCTTCCCGACCTGGTGCTGTTCCACATCGGGATGGAGCGGTTCGGCGAGGTGTGGCAGGGGCTGATCCTGATCGCGGTCGGGGTGTTCGTCGGCGTGCGCGTGGACCAGGAGCGCCTGGCGCGGCTCGCGGCCCAGGACCGCGAGCAGGCCCGCCGGTCCTCCGAGGAGCGCTACCGGGAGCTGTTCGCCAACTCGGCCGAGGCCATCCTGCTCACCGACGCCGACGGCGTGATCGAGGACGCGAACCCCGCGGCGGCGGCCCTGATCGGCCTGCCGCCCGACGCGCTGGTGGGCGAGGCGCTGGAGCGCATCGTGGGCGTGGACGTCCGCCCCCGGGACGGCTCGGAGGCGGCCCGCCGGACCGCGCGGGTCGCCCGCCCCGACGGCGCGCCGCCCGTCTGGGTCGAGGTCATCGTGTCCGCGCCGCTGCGCGACCCGGGCGGGCGGGTCCACCTCCAGACCATGCTCCACGACGTGTCGCTCCAACACGAGCGCCAGGAGGTCCTGGAGGGCTACGCCCGCCAGACGGTCGCCGCCCGCGAGGAGGAGCGCCGCCGCCTCGGCCGCGAGCTCCACGACGGCCCGCTCCAGTCGCTGGTCCTGCTGTCGCGCAAGCTCGACCTGATCGCCGACCGGTGCTCGCCGGCCGAGATGCCGGCCACGATCGAGGACTCGCGGAAGATCATCGACGGGACCGCGGACGAGCTCCGGCGGATCACCCGCGCCCTCCGGCCGCCGATCCTCGACGACCTCGGGCTCGTGCCGGCCCTCAGGTCGGAGGCGTCGGCGTTCAGCCGACGGGCCGGCGTCCAGGTCCGGTTCCACCAGGCCGGCCGGTCCCGGCCGCTGCCGCCGGAAGTGGAGCTGATGCTGCTGCGGGTCACCCAGGAGGCGCTCCACAACGTGGAGCGGCACGCGGGCGCTTGCACGGTGGATGTGCGCCTGGCGTTCGACGCCGCCCGCGTCGCGCTGCGCGTGCGCGACGACGGCCACGGGATCGGGACGGTTCCCCCGACGGCCGACCTGCTCGCGTCGGGGAGGCTGGGGGTGGCCGGGATGCAGGAGCGGGCGCGGGTGGCGGGCGCGACGCTCGCGGTGCGCGCCGACCCGCACGGAGGGACGATCGTCGAGGCGGAGTGGGCGCCCGGAGGCGGCCCCGGCGGCGGCCCGGAGGCGCCGACGCCTAGGGCCTGGTCCGCAGGTCCACGCTGAAGTCGAGGTGGGCGCGGAGCAGCGCGAGGGCCAGGGTCCACTCCTGGAGCGCCTCCGCCCAGGCGTCCACCCCTCCGGGCTGGTCGAGCCCGAACGGCCCGTCCTCGAGCAGCAGCCGGGTCCCGTACCCGGCCGGCTGGAACTCCACCCGGACCGTCGTGACCAGCCGGTCGCCCGGCAGCCACGACCGCCGGAACTCGAACACCTTGCCCATCCTGACCTCGACCACGTCCCACCAGACGCGGCGGTCGGACCACACGAGCGTGGTGCGGGCGCCCACCGCGAGCGCCCCTTCGACGCGCTCGGGGAGCCAGCGCGCCAACTCCTCGGGGTCGGCCCAGGCGCGGGACACGCGCTCCGGCGGGGCGTTGAGGCTGCGGGCGAGCCGGATGGTCCGCTGGAGTTCGGTGCCGTCGGGCAGGGGCACGGCTGCGTCGTCCATCGACCGGTCCTCGGCTGCCCCCCGACGCCGGCCCGTGGCCGGAGGCGCCGGGGGATCAGCGACAGCGTAGGCCCGCGCGGGGCGGCGGCCCACGGCTGTTGGTCAGCATCCGGGGGCCACGACGGCGCCGGAGGGCCGGGCCGTGCGGCGCCCCTCCGCGCGGGCCGGCGATCGGCGCCCGCGCTCGGGCCGACTCCGCTCGCGTTCGGCTCGCGCGTGCCGCGGCCCGTGACACCCTAGCTGTCAACGGCAGCGCGTAGGCTCCGCATCGCGGTCGTGGGGGGCGGCCGCGCCTCATCCAGAGCGTGCGAGGGACCTGGCCCGACGACCACGCAGCAACCGGCCGGCGAACCTCATCCGGCACGGTGCTCCCGCCAGGCGCGATGGGAAGCGAGGACCGCCATGCTCCAGTCCCGATCGTCCGCCGCTGCCGCCGGGGCCGTCCGATGAGCGCCCATCCGGGCGCGCCCGACGTCGGGCTCGAGACCGTCACCGAGGTCCGCCGCCTGCTGGCGGTGGACGACGCCTGGTCGATCGACCTCCCGCACGGCTTCGCCTGGTGGGCGTACCGCACCCGCCAGGACGTCGAGGCCCAGGCCGTAGTTCGCTCCGACGGCCTGCGAGGCGCGCGGATCCGGGTGCGCACGCGGCTGCTCTCGGCCCCCACCGCCGGCGGCGCGGCCGTCCGCCACATCCTCGCCGGGCTCAACGGCCGCACGTCCGGCGGCGCGTTCCGGCTCCTGCCCGACGGGACCGTCGGCCACGAGGTCGGCGCGTTCGTCGCCGAGGAGGCCGTGGACTGGGTGACGAGGGCCGTCGCGACGATGGCGATGGTCGCCCTCTCGCAGGGCGGCGCGCTGGCCGGGGAGGCAGCGTCGGCGCTGGGCTCGCAGCCCCTCGCCTCGGGCCACCCGGGGTCAGGCTTGCGGCCGTGGCCAGACGACATGCTGAACCTCGACGCGGCGGTGCTCGTGCCGACCGGCGCCATGGAGTCCCTGTACGCCGACCCGGGCGCGTTCGCGACCGCCGCCTCGATGGCCAACAGCGGGATCGGCTTCGCGGCCGACACGACGGGCGAGCACGGCCTCCTGTGCGAGCTCGGCTTCGGTGCCGCGAACAGCTCGCTGCTCGCGCTCCGCCCCACGTGCGACCGCCCGCGCCCGGTGGCGCCCGGCCTGCCCCCGGACGCGCCCGACCCCGTCTACGGCCACGGGCTCATCGCCTGGCTCGTCCTCCCCTGCGCGACGACGCTGCCGGCGGCCGAGGCGTCCGCGGCCCGCCTCAACGAGGCGGAGGCGGAAGCGGCGACCGATGAGCTCGCCGGGACGATGGCGTTCGGCGCCTGGACGGTCTCGGACGTGGCCGGCCGCCCGGCCCCGGCCTACCGGATGTTCCTGCCCAACCTGCTCGCCCCGGTCGTGTCGGTCACCAACGTCGCGCTCCACCTGTTCGTGCGGGCGCGGAACGCCTCGCGCCTGCTGCTTCCGGGCGAGGAGCCGCTCGACGGCGCCGGGATCGCTCGCCTCCGGATGCGCCAGGCGCCCGACGTGTTCGGGCTGCCGAGGCCGCACTGAGCCCGGGAGCGTTGATGCCGAGGCAGCCCGCGGTCGCCGGCGGTGAGCGCGGGCCGCCCACGTCGCCGACAGCCTGACCGATGTCTGCCGGCCGACCGGGTGTAGGGTGGCCGTCCAGCAGTTCAGCACAGGGAGGCACCATGGCCGACTACCCAGACGTCTCCGCCGACGGGTTCACGCTCACCGTGGGCCCGTTCGGCGTCCTCGTGACGTTCACCCACGTCCTGCCGCCGGAGCCCGCGAACGCCATCCAGGGACAGCCGCAGATCAACGCCAGCCCGCTGCCGGTCGAGCCCGTCGTCCGCGTCAGGCTCAACCCGACCATCGCCCAGCAGCTCGCGGCCACGATCACGCAGATGATCCAGCAGCAGGCGGCGCAGGAGCACAGCTCGATCACCCACTGACCGCCGCCGGGGCCGACACCCGGCGCCGGATGCCGGCCGAGGTGGCCGAGCGCCATCGCCGAGGGCGGAGCCGGATCGGCCCTGGAGTATCGTTGGCGCCATGAAAGGCGATCGAGTCGAGGCGGTGGTCGACACCGGGCAGGGCGTCCAGACCTTCGAGATCGTCGCCACGCGGGCGGGCCGCCGGATCGAGGTGGTCAACTCGCGGGGGGTCGTGGAGGTCCGGGAGGTGACGCGGACCGGGCAGGTCGTGCGGACCGGGCGCTTCATGGCCAGCCGCCTGATCGCCCTCGTGGAGCACCCCGTGCTCGACGAGCGGGGCCGCGTGGAGGTCACGACGCGCCATCGGCTCCAGGGGCCCGACAGGGCCTAGGCGGGCGTCCGGCCCGCCGGAGCCACGGTCCGGCACGGGCAGGACCATCGGCGGTCGCCGTTACCCGAAACGTGCCCGGCGGGCTCCGCGTTCCCATTGGTGCGCGCTGGGAGGCGGGACAGCCATGATTGCCGAGCCTGAGGACCTCGGGGACGCGCCGCCGGAGGCGGCGGTCACCCGCTGGTTCGACCTGCCGACGCGACTGCCCGGCCCGGCGTTCTGGGAGGTCGTGCTGGCGACCGAGTCGGCGCGATGCGCCCGCTACCACCGCCCCGCGACCATCGTGCTCGCCGAGGTCGTCGCCCCTCGTGACGTCGGCGGAGACTGGGGCGGTGTCGTCACCCAACCGCGCGCGGAGTTGGTGGCGCGGACCCTGAGGTCCGGCTGCCGCGCCAGCGACTACCTCGTCCGGCTCGGCGAGGCGCGCTTCGCGGTGCTCCTGGCCGAGACCGACGAGATCGCCGCGATCAACATGGTCGAGCGCGTCCGGGCCTCCTGCGGGCGGGCGCTGCGGGAGCTCGCCGGGGATCCCTGGGTGGCCTTCGGCTGGGCCAGCCCGGTCGCGGGGCAGTCGCTGCTCGCGGCGGCCAGGACGGCCGAGGACCGCCTCCGGCGAGAGGCGGCGTCCGGGGGGCCGGGATAGCGGGCCCTGACGGCATCGCGCCCTTTGGCGGCTGGGGCGCCCCGTCGGGGAGCGACGGCGAGGGCCGGGGCGCCGGGCTCGCGCCCCACGTTGGCGGCGGTCGCGCTAGATTCCCTCGTCGTGAGTGTCGAGGTCTCCGAGCCCCTGACCGCGACCCCCGAGCTGCGCCGGCGCAACGACCGGCTGCTGGTCGTCGCGGTCCTCGCCTACTGCGTCCTGGTCGTGTTCCTGATGGTCGTGGCCGGCGTGGCCATCACACCCGACGTCATGGCCGTGGCGCTGGGCCTGGCGGCCGTGCTGGCCGGCCGGGGGCGCATGTTCCTGCGCGACTGGATCCCGTTCGTCGTCCTGCTGCTGGCCTACGAGCTGATGCGCGGCTTCGCCGACGACGCGGGCATGCCGCTGCACGCCGCCGACCTCGCCGCTGCCGACCGGATCGTCGGCCTCGGCGCGCTGCCGACCCAGGTGCTGCAGGACGCCCTGCGGCCGGCGCGCGGGATCGACCCGCTGGCCCTGCTGGCGACGCTGGTGTACATGCTCCACTTCGTCCTGCCGATCGTGACCGGCTTCGTCCTGTGGCTGTGGCGCCGCCCGCAGTACTACGACTTCGTCGCGGCCCTGATCATCCTGAGCATGGCCGGCTTCACGACCTACCTGCTGCTGCCCGCGGCGCCGCCCTGGTACGCCGCCAACATGGGCCTGCTCAACGGGCCCGGCGGCACCCCTGTCGTCTCGTACCTCAAGCCGGGGGCGTTCGAGTCGATCGCGAACGCGCTGGGCTTCGACGGCCACTACCTGTACTCGCTGGCCTTCGGCAGCGTCAACCCCAACCTGGTGGCAGCCTTCCCGTCGCTGCACTGCGCCTACCCGTTCCTGAGCTTCCTGGTGCTGCGCCGCGCTTTCGGTCGGATCGGGTACCTGGCGCTGGGCTACACCGCGCTGGTGATGTTCTCCGTGGTCTACACCGGCGACCACTGGCTCATCGACTGCCTGGCCGGGATCGCGTACGCCTACGTCGCCTACTACGCGGTCATCCACGCGCGCGTCCCGGAGCGGGTCCGGGCGTGGCGGCGCCCGGCGAGGGGCTGACAGGGCGACCCCAGGCGGGCCGGGCGCGGCGAGGGCCGGGCGACGCGTCCGGGCTCAGACCCGGCGCAGGATCCGGCGTCGGCCCCTGCGATACTCCTCGTCGGAGACCAGCCCGTCGGCGCGCAGGCGCTCGAGCTCGCGGAGGCGGTCGGGCACCGGGGTGTCTGCCCGCCGGCGGCCCCCGCCGAGCCCGTCGCGCGGGTGGCGCCCATCGAGGTCCGAGAGCGTCCCGCCCGCGTCGCCGGCGCCGGCGCGACCGCTGGGCGCCGCGTCCGGCGGCGGATCCATCCGCTCGGAGCCCCGGCCGCCCGCGACCGCGCTGCGGGGGTCGCCGGTCAGGGCGCCCTCGGCCCGGGCCAGGGTGGCGTCGACGCCCAGGCTCGGGTCCAGCTCGGCGCGGCCGACGGCCAGGCGGACCGGCAGCGCGCCCCCGAGGCGCCGGCCGAACCCGTCCGAGATGCGCCGGACGACGGCGTCAGCGGTACGCCCGTCGGTGTGGGGGAGGATCCCCGCGATGCGCCACCGGCTGATCCTCGCGAACGTGTCGGCGGTGCGGGTGTCCTCGCGCAGGGTATCGGCGAGGACCCGGACCAGTCGACTGGCGGCCGCCTCGCCCAGCACGGTCTCGATGACGGCGATGTCGGTGATCTCGAGCTCGATGACGGTCGTCTTCGCGTCGTACCGCGCAGCGCACGCGTGCTCGACCTCGAGCAGCCGGCGCCAGGTGTCGGCGCGGCAGAGGCCGTTCAGGTGGAGCGCTGCCGTGGACCGGCTGTCCGACTCGGCCGCCGCGGCTGGCGGCTCGTGTGCCGCCGGGGCCGCAGGCCTGCGCGCCGAGGCCGGGCTCGGGTGGATCAGCGCATCGATGACCCGACGCACGCGATCGTCGTCGTACGCGGCCGTCAGCTCGTCGAGCGCCCGGCCCACGTCGCCCGGCCCGTCTCCGTCCTCGTCGGCCGGCCGCCCGGCTCGCGCCATGTCCCGCAGCGCCCCGTCCATCACTGGCGCCTTGGCGCGGGCGGCCGTCCGGAGCCGCGGCCGCGGGACATGGTCGGCATGCTGCCGGGAGCGCGGCCGCCAGACTGCGCCGCTCTCCCGCCGGACACCACCGCGCGAGCCACGACCAAGGGGGCCTCCCCGCCCACGTGCAATCCGAGCCCGCCGGCGCTTCCCCTGCCTGCGGGCGCGCGCTCCAGTCGACTTGCGATGCGGCCGGTGCGCTCCTGTCGGCCGATCATAGCCGCGGCGTCCACGGGCAACAAGGCTGTCGCGGCCGCCCGGCCCGGCGCGGCGGGCGCGTTTGCGGTGTGCCCGCGCACCGCGCGACCGTCGCTCGGGCGTGCCGCAGGCGTTCGGCCGCCGGCCCGGCGTCGACCGCCTACCGCCGACCCGCTCCCCGCACGCCGATCAACCGCCCCAGGCGACTGGTGACGTCGCGGACGGGCGGGGGCATGACGACCTGGACGGTCGGCGGGACGGCACGCGTTCGGTCGGCCGGGGCGAACTCGGCGGCGACGGCGCGGTAGTCCTCGGCGCCGGCGCTCGCCGGCGCGTACTGCGTGATGGGCAGCCGGAACGAGGGCGCCTCCGCCAGGCGGATGCTCTCGCGGACCTGCGTGCGCAGGAACGTCTCCGGGAAGCGCTGCCCCAGCCGCTCGGCGACCGCCCGCGCGTGGGCCGTCCGGTTGACGCGGCAGGCGAGAACCCCCGACAGACGCAGGCCCGGGTTGAGCTTGACCTGGATCCGGGCCATCGTCTCCAGCAGGCTGGTCATGCCGGCCATCGCGAGCACGTGCGCCTCCACGGGCACGAGCGCCTCCTGGCAGGCGGCGAGCGGCGCGACGCCCAGGTACCCGAGCGACGGCGGGCAGTCCACCAGGACCATGTCCCAGATGGCCGGCAGCCGCTCCATGGCCCGGATGAACCCGAGCGCGATCTCGGTCTCGTCGGCCGCGTGGGCGGTCACGAGCTGCGGCGACGCGGGCACGATGCCGACGCCCGGCGCCGTGGTCTCGTGCACGAGCTGGGCGAGGCCCGCCCGCCCCAGTACGGCGTCGACCACGCCGTAGTCCGCATCGTCCACCCCGAGCCAGGACGTCGCGGACCCCTGGGGGTCCATGTCGATGACGAGGACCCGGCAGCCGGCCTCGCCCAGGGCGGCGGCGAGGTTGACCGTGGTGGTCGTCTTCGCGCTGCCGCCCTTGTGGTTGGCGACGGCGACCGTCCTCACGGCGACCGCACGTCCTTCCGCGCCGCCAGGTCGTCGATCACCCCGTCGATCGTCGAGCGCAGGTGGCGCGAGATGGCGGGGATCTCGAGCGGATCCTCGCCCAGCGCGGGGCGCCTCGCCCGGGGCCTGGCGGGCTGGGCGGCGGCAGGCCCGCGGTTCGGGCTCCGGCGGACCACCGCCACCGGCGGCGGGGGCAGCGGCTCGACGCCTCGCGCCGAGGGGCCCGCGGCCGGGCGCGTGCCGGCTGGCGCGATGGCGTCGCGCGCCGCGCTCCAGAGCTCGCGCCAGACGAGGCGGCGCCCGGGGAGCCGCGGGTCGAGTTCCAGGGCGACGAGGGTCGCCAGGACGAGGACCGCGACGACGCGCGACGGGTCGAGCAGGCCGAGGGCGAGCAGGGCGCCCGCGACCAGGCTGGCGATCGCGACGCCGAGCGCGAGCCCGAGCGCGACCTCGGCGACACGGGAGCCCAGCCGGCGCAGCCGCGCGAAGGCCATGCCCGGGCCGAGCAGCGCGAACGGGACCGCCGTGACCACCCGGACCCGGTCGGGGAGATTGAGGGCCATCGTGAGGGTCGCGGCCAGGGCCAGCGCAACGATGGCGAGGGTCCAGGCGACCGACCACGCGTCGAGCGCGGGCGGCGATGCCCTGCCGCGCGAGCGGCCAGCCTCCCCTCCACGACCGCGCACGAGGGGGGCGTGGGCGGGGGCCCGGGTGGGGCCGGAGGCGAGAAAGCGGTGCGCAGGGGCACCGGGCATCCCGGCTCCGGGCTCCGGCAAGACGTCCCTGCGCTCGTCAACTGGCACGGTCTGCGCCCCTCGGATGGTCGTGGACACGGTCCGCCGTGCGTGCAGGGGATCGTGGCGCTCGATCGGACGCCTATCGTATGGCGCCCGCGGCAGGACCGGAAGATGCCGGGAGGTGCAGCCGGGCCGCGTGGCACGGTCTCCGGTCCGGCGCGGCGCTACCCATGGCCCTAGCCCGCGGCGTGGCGCCGGGGCATCGTCTGGCCAGCCGACGGGTCCGGGCACGTGCGGCCGCCCTGTGCGGCGTCACCGGAGTGCGACCGCTGCCCCGGCGGGGACTGGCTCGGGGAGGGTGGGCGACATGCATGCCATCGAAGTCGAGGGGCTGGTCAAGGAGTACGGCGCGCTCCGCGCCGTCGACGGCCTCTCGTTCTCGATCGCCAAGGGCGAGATCTTCGCGCTGCTCGGCCCGAACGGGGCGGGCAAGACGACCACGGTCGAGATCCTCGAGGGGCACCGGCAGCGGACCTCGGGCCGCGTGTCCGTGCTGGGCGAGGACCCCGGGAGGGCGGGCCGCGCGCTCCGCGAGCGGATCGGCATCGTGCTCCAGGAGGCGGGGTTCGACGAGGACTTCAGCCCCCTCGAGCTGGTCACGCTGTACGGCCGGATGTACCCCCGCCACCTCGGGCCCGATGAGGTCCTCGAGCTCGTGGGGCTCGACGACAAGCGCGATGCGCGCGTCAAGACGCTGTCGGGCGGGCAGCGCCGCCGCCTCGACCTGGCCCTTGGGCTGGTCGGCGACCCGGAGCTGCTGTTCCTCGACGAGCCCACCACCGGCTTCGACCCCGAGGCGCGGCGCAAGGCCTGGGACCTGGTCGCGAACCTGCGCGCGCTCCACAAGACGGTGCTCCTGACGACCCACTACATGGACGAGGCCGAGCACCTGGCCGACCGGGTCGCGGTGGTCGCGCACGGCCGGCTGGTCGCGATCGGCACCCCCGAGGAGCTCGCGGCCGCCGGCGAGGCGCCGTCGATCGTCTCCTTCCGGCTCCCGTCCGGGGTGGAGGCCCGCGACCTGCCCATCCTCGACGGCGCCCTCGTCCACGAGGGGCTCGACTGGCAGCTCCCCACCGCGCACCCGACGCACTCGCTCAGCGTGCTGACGACCTGGGCCGTCCACCACGGCGTGGAGATGCCCTCGCTGGCCGTGAACCGCCCGTCCCTCGAGGACACGTACCTCGCGCTCGTGGGCAGGCCGGACGCCGAGGCCGAGGCGGCCGAGGCCGTCCCGGCGGGGGCCGCCCGGTGAGCGCCGCCGCCGGCCTCCCGACGCGCCACGTGGTGGTCGGGCTCCGCCCCGGCGCATGGCGGCTCGCCCGCGACCAGGTCGGCTACGCGGAGCGCGAGCTGTGGCGGTCGCGGGTCGCGCTGGTGTTCACGTTCGTGCTCCCGCTGGTGTGGCTCGTCCTGATCGGGATCCTGGCCGGGAACGACGCCGTGGACCCGGTCAGCGGCGTCCGCGTGATGCAGTACGTGACGCCCACGGCGGCCGTCATCGGCATGCTGTTCGCCGCCTACCCGCCGGTCGCGTTCGGCCTCGCCCAGGCGCGCGAGGACGGGATCCTCAAGCGGCTCCGCGGGACGCCGCTGCCGGTCTGGGCCTACCTCGCGGGGCGGACCACGGCGGCCGTGCTGCTGGCCGTCGCCGCGGTCGCGGTCATGCTCCTGGTCGGCGTGCTGGCCTACGAGGTCCAGATCGTCTGGCGGGCGGCGCCGGCGGCAGTGGTCACGATCGCGCTGGCGGCCCTGTGCTTCACGATGCTGGGCCTCGCGGTCGGGTCGCTCGCGCCCTCGGCGTCGGCCGCCCAGAGCTTCGCCCTCGCCACGGCCCTGGCCGCCACGTTCATCTCGGGCCTGTTCACGATCGGCGCCAACCTGCCCGGCTGGCTCGCCTCGCTGGCGGACGTCCTGCCGGCGAAGCCCCTCGCGACCGCCCTCGCGGCGCAGTTCGACCCGTTCGCGTCCGGCGAAGGGTGGGACGCCCAGGCGCTGCTGGTGCTGGCGGCCTGGGGCGCTGGCGGCGCGGTCGTGGCCGCCTGGGGGCTGCGCCGCGCCCCGATGGCGGCGAGGACCGCCGCAGGGGCCGTCTCCGGCCGGGCGGGCGGGCGCCGGGCGGCGGCGTCCGGTGCCGGGGCCGGCGGCGGCCGGGTCCGGATGCTGGTGGACCAGGCGCGCTGGGCGACCAGGGCGTCGCTGCGCGACATGGGCGTACTGTTCTTCGCGATAGCGATGCCGGTGGGGCTGT
>JAJYLZ010000056.1 GCA_021787395.1 Chloroflexota bacterium | reverse complement strand
CCGGGCCTCGATCGCGATCTCGGCGGCGCGGGTGCGGATCTCGCCGCGCCGCGCCGCGCGCTGCTCGGCGGCCTCGCGGAGGGCGTCGAGCCGCTGCGCGAGGGCGGAGACCTCGGCCTGCTTGGCGGAGACCCAGCCGGCCGGGTACGCGGTCAGGTGGCGGCGGATCGCCGCCGCGAGGTCCCGCGCCTCCGACGCGCGGTGCTCCAGGCCCGACCGCTCCGAGTCGAGCATCCCGACCCGCTCCTGGCGGCGGTCCCGCTCGCGCGGCGCGGCCTCGCGGTCCCAAACCGCGGGGGCGGGCGGGACGACGAACACGGCGGGGACGCCGCCGGTGCGCTCGGCCGCCACGAGGTCGCTCGACGGCCCGACCGCCACGATGATCGACGGGTCGAGGGCGGCCGAGGACAGGATCGACCGGGCGCGGTCCATGTCGGCCGGGTCGGTGACGACGATGCCCGCGACCAGGTCGGCCCGATGGGCGAGGACCGCCTGGCGCTTGGCCGTGCCGACGGCCGTGGCGAGGAACTGCGTGCCGGGCATCGCGCCCGTGATCCCGGCCGCGTGCAGCCGGTCGAGCGCGCGGGCCACGTCGACGGGCGGCGGCAGCAGGCCGTCCTCCTCGAGCGACGCGAGCGCGCGCCGGTCCTCGGCCCCCCGCACCTCGAGGACGATCCGCTCGGCGTCGGCCTCCGACGCCCGCGACGAGAGCCGGTCGGCGAGCGCGGGCCCGACGACCTCGATGTCGAAGGCGTCGTCCTCGGCCGCCTCGGCGAGGAGCGGCACGGTGACGAGGGCCTCCCGCTCCCGGATGGCGCGGGCGGCGTCGGCGGCTGCCCGGTCGTGGTCGCCCGACAGGCGTGACGTCTCCGGCCGCGCCGCCTCGTCCTCGCGGTCGAGCGACGAGCGCTCGGCCTCGAGCCGCCCGGTCTCCTCCGCCAGCGCCTGCTGGCGCGCCCTGGCCGCCTCCGAGGCGGCGCGCTCCAGCGCGAGGGCGTCCGCCGTCGCCTCGTCGCTCGCGAGCATCCCCGCCGCGACCAGCCGGTCGCGCCGCGCCCGCACGGCCTCGAGCGCGCGCTCGTGGCCGCGCCGGTCGCCGTCCAGGCGCTCCGCCTCGACGAGGGCCTGCGTCTGGTCCCTCCCCTTGTCGCGGGCCGCGTCGGCCTTCTGCTTCGCGGTCGCGCGCTCGCGGGCGGCGTCCGCCTCGGCGATCACGGCCTCGGCCGCCAGGCGGGTCAGCAGCACCGACGCCGCGGCGTCGCGCTCGTCCTGGAGGGGCTGGAGGCGCTCGAGCTCCGCCTTGGCGGCTCGGTCGAGCTCCGCGACCTGGCCCTCGGAGTAGCGGAGCAAGAAGACGTCGTCGACCGACAGCCAGGCCCGCTCGTCGAGGGTGGCGGCCCTCACCCGCTCGTCCGTGGCGTCGTGCTCGGCCTTGACCTCGGCGTGGTGGAACTCGGCGAGCATGCGGCGGAACTCGCGCGCCTCGTCGAACTTGCCCTGGCTCTCGCGGTCGAGCCGGCGGTAGTCCTCGCCGCGCTGGCGCTCTCGCTCGCGCTCGGTCTCCAGGAGGGCGGCGACCACGTCCCGCGCGGCCTCGAAGCGGCCGAGGAGGAGCAGGGCGTCGCGGCGCGCGCCGTCGAGGTCGGCCGCGGCGTCGTTGAAGGCCTGGACCTCGGCCGCGAGCGGCTCGAGGTGTGCCATAGCGGCCTCGGCGAAGCGCAGGCGGCGCTCGGTCTCGGGGAACCGCCGGACCTTGTCGGCCACCTCGGCGAACTCGTTGTCGAGCACCCCGAGCTGGGCAGGGTCGATCACCGCGTCGAGGAAGAACTCGATGAAGTCGAGGTCGTCGCGGAACCGCGCGAGGTTGGACGCGCCGGCCTCGTCCCGGTTCATCTGCGCCTGGAACCGGAACAGTGCGGGGTCGAGCCCGAGGTTGTCGAGGTGCGCGAGCCAGCCGCGCTGGCTGTCCTCGAACTTCACGTCCACGCGGCGGTCCCGGCGCAGGCCGTCGAGCCAGTCGCGGTAGCGGCGAACGGGCACCTTGCGGCGCGCCCCGTCGGCGTCCGCGGCGTCGAACACGAGGCGGTCGATGCCGACCTCGGACGCCGAGCCCTTGACCGAGTACCACAGGCGGTTGAGGTCGGCCGGGTTCGTGGTGGCGCGCCCGCCCGACTTCCACTCGGCGACGTGCCCCGTGATCAGGACCTCGTCGTCGGCCCACTCGCCGCCGTCGGTGCGCCGCCACTCGATGACGACGTGCGCGACGTCGTGGTCGAGGACGTAGCCGGCCATGCCGTGGCTGCGGCGGCGGGCGTCCTCCGAGCCGATGAACTCCGCCTGCTGCGGGTGCAGGACGCTGAACAGCAGGCGCAGGAGCACGGTCTTGCCGCCCGTGTTGGGCAGCCACAGGACCGTGTCCGCGGGCCCGGTCCCGGCGGCGTTGCGCAGGTCGAGGTCGAGCGGGTCGTAGCGGGCGGGCTCGGGCCCGACCGAGGCGAGGCGGATGCGGCTGACCTGGTAGTTCACGCGCGGTCCGCCGCGAGGTCGCGGATCGCCGCGAGCGAGTCGCCGATGTCGCCCAGGGCGTCGACAACGTGGAGCCGGAAGCGGCTGCGCATCCGGTACGTGTCCTTGGCCGTCGCGACCTCCTCGGCGAGGCCGTTGGCGGCCAGCCACTTGAGCGCCCGCCGGACCATCCCCGTGAGGACCCGCGGGTTCGAGCGGTCGTCCCCGGTGGTGTCCGTGTCGCGCCAGCGCAGGACCATCCGGTACATGGGCTCGAGCTGCGGCTCGTCCACGGGCGGGTCGGACTCGCCCGACTGCTCGCGGATCCGCGCCGCGATCCGCTGCACGAGGCGCACGACGAGCTGCACCGACACCGACGGCAGCGGCCCGTCCACGGCCTCGAGCGACTCCGGGGTGGGGTAGCAGGCGGTGGCGATCGCGAGGAAGACGAGCGCGTTCATGTGGCGCTCGTCGGTCTTCATCGAAGCGTACTGGTCGAGCGTCATGTGGTACGGCGACCGGGGCCCCGAGGAGGTGAGGGCGAGGCCGTACAGGGGCGAGCAGTCCAGCACCGTCAGGCCCTGTCCGGCCGCGACGTCCTGGACGTCAGACCGGAAGTCGGGGTCCGCGCTGTAGCGTCCGACGAGCTCGGCGTACTGCGGGTCGCGCCCCGGCATGGTCCTCGGGTTCAGCCCGAACGCGATCAGCTCCCCGACGGCCGCCAGGTCCGAGCTCATGCCCCCGCACCCTCCTCGGCCGTGAGCATCGCGAGCTGCGTGCCGCGGATGGACCGGCCGGTCCGCTGCGCCCGCTCGTCCAGCATCGCCGCGAAGCCGGCGGGGTCGGCTTCGAGGTGCCCGATCAGGAGGTCGTCGCCGGCGAATCCGGCGGCGCGGAAGGTGTGGCCGTCGCCCCCCGCCGCGACCACCGGGGCCGCGCCGGGGCGCACGGCGTCGAGGTCCGGCGCGGTGGCGAGCAGCGCCCGCAGGCGCACGAGGTCGGCAGCGTCCGGTCCGCCCTGCGCGCAGGCCCGCCCGAGGACCGCCGACAGACGCTCGTTGCCCTCGAACGACATCGCGGCCTCGGCGGCGGCCCACGCCTCGGGCGTGAACGCGAGCGGGTCGACGAGCGGCTCCGCCCACTCGACGGCCTCGAGCTCCTCGCCGAGGGCGTCGCGGGGCGGCGGCCTCCGCAGCAGTCCGGCGACGAAGGTGCCCAGCCGCGGCTGGATGACCGGCGTGAGCGAGGGGCTCTGGGGCCCGGGCCCGAACATCAGGAGCGCCTCGGCGAAGGTCGTGAGGAGGTCAGTGACGCGGCCGGCGGGGGAGCGCATCACGGGCACGAGCACCTCGTCGGTGAGGTCGATGCGGCCCATCACGGGCAGGCGGCCGAAGACCTGGCGGTCCTGCTCCTCGGTGAACGTGCGCGTCGCCTCAAGGATCTTGGTGTGGAGCACCTGGTGGCGCGTGAAGCAGTCGTCCACGGTCTCCACGAGCGCCGCAGCCGAGCGGCGCAGGTCCTCGCGGTCGTCAGGCGCGCTGTCGCGCTGCTCCTGCATCGCCCCGAGGATGCGCTCCTCGGTGCCCATGCGGTCCATCAGGTGGTCGCGCATCGCGGCGAGGCGCGCAGGCGCGTCGTCGCGCCAGCCGGCCCGGCGGATGTCGCGGCGGGTCTCCTCGATCAGCTGCGTGACCTCCGTCGCGTACTGGACCGACAGGATCCGGGCCTCCCGGGCCGGGCGGGCGGCGTCGTCGAGGCGCTTGCGCCGGATCAGGTGCTCGAGCGTCGCCTCGGCCGCCACCTGCGCCGACTCGACGTCGGTGTTGAGGCCCCCGATCAGGACGTTGATCGCTTCGCGGGTGGCGCGCAGGTAGATCTGCCCCTCGGCGTCCTCGTGCTCGGTGAGCAGGCTGAAGTCCCAGCGCCGCCGGACCTCGTCGACCGCCGAGGTGTACTCAGCGACGTTCGGGCGGATGAGGGTCTCGATGAGCTCGGTGAGCACATCGCCGATCTCGGCGTCGGTGGCGCTCGGGGCGAAGCGGAGCGCCTCATGGCCGAGCGCGTCGCGGAGCTCCGTCAGGCCGATGCCCGAGTTGAGGGCCATGTTGTCGACCACGACGTCGATCGCAGCGAGGCCGAGGTCGTAGAAGTCGTAGGGCTCCCAGCCCTCGCGTCGACCACGGTTCGCCTGGAGGTCGTGCAGGGGCTCGGTGCACCGGAGCGCCTTGATCCGGCGCTCGCGGACCGGATCGGGCACATGCCGCTGCTGCGGGCCGTCAACGGCCGCATCAGTGGCAGCGGAGGGGGCGAGCTCAGTCGCCAAGACCCGAGAACGACTTCATCGTGCGGGCGAGCATCCCCCCGTGCAGTGTCAGCTCGAGTGTCACACATCGGACTGGATGGGGGGCAGGGGATCCGCCGCGGTCGGGCCTTCTCCGCCGCCGCCTGGCATCCTCCACGACTCCGCGGGTCCGGAATCGGCCACGCCGGCGCGCCTCTGGCAGGTCGGGCAGCCTGCCGACCGGGGCCGCCGTTCGGGCAGCTCCCAAGTTGCCCGGCTCAGCCCGCACAGCGTCGTCCTGCCGTCGCCGAGATGCCAGCCCTTGCGGCGAACGGCACGGCCGCCGCCCGGGTACTCGACGACCGTGAGCATCGGGCAGACCCTCGCCGGCGCGAGCGGCGGCTGACGGCGCCTCTCCAGCTTCTCGAGGCGGATCCGGTCGCGGATCGCCTCGCACGCGTCGCAGAGGCGGGTCCAGGACCAGATGCGCGTCGTGACCTCCCAGCGTCCGACCGGCTCCCTCCCGCAGAGCGTCGTCTTCCCGTCTCCAAGGTGCCAGGCGACGGTCCGGCTCGTCTTGACCCCACGCTTGTTCGTGTAGGTGCGGTGGTCGCCCATGTAGCGCAGGCCCCACTGGTCGAGGTCGCGCCGGGCCTCGACCCAGGCGCGCAGCTGCCCCGTGATGAGCCGGCTGATGTAGCCGTCGAGCTCGGCGCGGGGAACGCGCCGGCGGCCGTACGACTGGATCGTCACCGATCGGATCTCGCCCTCGTGGACGAGCGCCCGGACGGTGTCGTCGCTCACGCCGAGGAGCTCCGCCGCCTGGCCGAACGTGAGCAGGAGCGGCGTCGTGACCCTGGTGTCGCCCGGGGCGTCCCGGTTCGCGGAGAGGACGTTCCGCAGCGTGTTGCACACGTGGCAGCGGCAGCCGTCGAAGCCGGGCTCTGCCGGGTCGTCCGCGTCGTCGTGCTGTGACCGCCAGTCCTTCTCGTCCATGGCCTGCCCGCCTACCGTGTCGGGGTGCCCGGCACTGTGTCGGGTCGCGCCCCCGTCTCGCTGGGATCATGGGCCGCTGGAGTGGAGGGCTGTCGGGATGGTGCGCGCGTCGTCGCGGTGGAGCGGGCAGGAGCGGGCTGCAGTCGAGGGGATCGAGGTACGGCTCGACGCCGGGGCAGCCGCGGCATACCGCACGTGGGCGGCACGGGCCGCCGCCCTCGCCGAGACTCCCGCCCAGCTGCTCCGGTTCGCGCCGTGGTACCAGCCGGCCGAGCGCACGTGGCTCGAGCGCGCGGCCGCGACCGGGGCATGGACGCCCGACGAGCCCGACACCATGGACCGCCAGTACTGCCGGGCGCCCGCCGAGGCGCTCGGGCACACCCGGCGGGCCGACGGCCTCGTCCTCCACCTCCTGGCGGCCGACGATGGCGACGCCGTCGTCCTCCACGCCCGCTACTGCCGCGCGGCGACGGTCTTCCGGATCGAGCAGCGCTGGACCGAGGAGCAGCGCCTCACCTGGGAGGAGCTCGTGGCCGGCCACCCGTGCAAGGGCTGTGGGCGGCCCGTCTTCGGGTCGTTCGAGCACAAGCCGACGATGCAGCGCACGCCCGACGAGGCGGCGCTCCACGACGCGGAGGAGGCCGCCTTCCTCGCGCTCCATCCCGACTGCCGCACGACCCGCTGGACCTACGGCTCGACCGGCCTGACCCACTGCAGCGCCTGCTGCCCGCCGCCGCCGTTCGGCCCCGCGCAGAGCGAGCGCATCGCCCGGATCCTCGTCGAGATCGCCGAGGGCGTCGCCCGGCGCGATGCCGACCTCGCGCGCAGGTGGGAGGCGGCGCTGCCCGGCGCGGCCCCGGCCGACAGGGGCGAGCAGCTGGGCCTCTGGCCTCGGGCGAGGGGCGGCCGGTGAGCCGGCCGGAGCCCTGGCGGCGCTTCGAGGCGAAGGTCGACCCGGAGGCGGCGCTGCCCGAGGCCGAGGTGGTGGCGTTGCCGCGGAGCGGGAGGCATTCATCCGCTCTCGAGGAGCTGGCCCGGAGCCGGCGACGGGCGCGGGACCTGCCTCCTCTGCGGCCAGCCGTCGTGCTGGGAGATCCATCCTGAGCCCGGGCCCGGGCCCGGGCGCCGCAGCGGCTGGCATCGCTCCTCTTCGGTGCGCCGGACGCCGCCCGCGGCGGGGCCGCCGCCCCCGCCCCCGCCGCAAGCCCTACTCCCAATCGTCGACCATGGAATCGAGGATGCGGTCCCGCCGGTAGGCCTCGAGGTCGCTGCGGCGGACCCGGAGGGTGGGCCTGACCGCGTTCGCCCTGACCACGGCCCGGAGCTGCTGTCCGTGGATCAGGTTCCGGACGGTCGAGGCCGAGCACCCGAGGTCCTGCGCGACCTCGGCGACGGTCAGCAGCGCGTCCTCGTCGGCTCGATCCATGGCAGCACGGTCGGCGGCGGCGACCAGGGGTCAAGCACGGGCGCCACGGACGGCCGGAGACGGCGAAACAGCGCAGACAGCGCAGACAGCCCAGGGAGCGCATGACTGGCGCGGCGCTTCGGTGTTGGATGCGCGTCGCACGGGGACGGCGTCCGGACGACCGGCCGGGCGGGGGAGACCCGCGGGAGCGCGAGGGGGCGCGATGGGGAGCGTCGATCCGGATGCCGTCCTCGGCCAGGAGTTGCGCGCGGCGCGCCTGGCGGCGGGGCTGACCGTCGAGGCGGCGGCCTGGCGGGCGGGCCTGAGCCCGACCCGCCTCGCGGGGGTCGAGGGCGGCGACGGCCTGATCCTCGTCGCCGACCTCGTGCCGCTCGTCCGGGCCTACGGGACGACGATGGCGCGCCTCGGCGCGCGCTACGAGGCCGCCCTCGACCGGGCGGAGGGGAGGACGCGGTGAAGGGCCAGGGCGGGAAGGAGCGCGAGCGGATCGAGGCCCTGCTCGAGCGCTGCCGGTACCGGGGCGACCCGGTCGGGTGGGACGCGGTCGTCGGCCACGAGCCGGCGCGGCGCGAGCTGGCGGTCGTCGCCGCGACCCTGCGCCGCCACTCGGCGGCCGAGCGCCTGGGGCTCGAGCCGGTCCGCGGGGTGATCCTCATCGGCCCGCCGGGCAGCGGCAAGACGCTCCTCGCGCGCGCCCTGGCGGGCGCGATCGACCGGCCGGTGTACGTGATCCCCTCGGCCGAGGTCGACGCGCCGACGATCCGGGGCGTGTACGAGGCGCTCGCGGGCCGGCCGGTCATGGTCGTCTGGGACGAGGCGGACCTGATCCTGCGCCCGCGCGGCCAGAGCCCGCTCGAAGACGCCCGGCCCGTCGCCGCCCTGTGTGCGGCGCTCGACGGCGTGGAGGTCGTGACCGGGCCGATCACGGTCGCCCTCACGGCCGAGCCCGAGTGGGCGCTCGACGCGAGCGCGCTCCGGGCGGGCCGGCTGACCACCAAGGTGGTCCTGGACCTGCCCGAGCTCGCCGAGCGCCGGGCGCTGTGGGCGATGTACCTCGGCCGGGTCCCCTGCGCCGAGGCGCTCGACCTCGACCGCCTCGCGGCGCGCTCGGTGGGGATGACCGGGGCGGACGTCGCCGCCGCGGTGATGGTGGCCCTGGGACTGTCCATGGTCGACGGCACCGACGCGGTCACGCGGGCGCTGCTCGACGAGGCGGTCGTCCGCCGCCACCACGTCGTCGAGTCCGAGCGCGAGGGCGTGACCCCGGGGGAGCGGGAGCGGACGGCCCGCCACGAGGCCTCCCACGCGGTGGCGGGGGCGCTGCTCTGGGGCCCCGCGTCCGTGGCCCTGGTGACGATCTCGGCCGACGGGCGGTCGTCGGGGAGGACGGACTTCGCCGACGCCTGGCGCCGCGAGGGGCTGCTCGACCGCCGCCGCGTCCGCGAGCACGCGGCGATCGCCCTCGCCGGGCTCGCGGGCGAGGAGCTCCTCTACGGGGCCGACGGGGTCGGGGTGGGGGTCACGGGCGACGTCTCCCGGGCGACCAAGGCCCTCCGCCGGCTGGCCGGCGACGTGGCCGGGAGCGAGCGGCTGGGCCCGGTCGACGCCGACGGTCTCGAGAGCGGGGTGCGGTCCGACCGCGGATCGGAGCCGATGCGGGCCGACCTGTACGACGCGGTCCGGGCCGAGGCGGCCGCCGCGCTCGCCCTCGCGCGCGACCTGCTCGCGGGCCGCGAGGCGGCGGTCCTGGCCTTCGCCGACCGGCTCCTCGCCGCCGACGAGGGGACGCTCTCGGGCCCCGAGCTCGCGGCCGCCTACGAGGCCGCAGGGCTCCCGGACGGCGCGGACGCCGCGCCGGGTCGCCGCCCCTGGCCCGGCCCGGAGGCCGCCTGATGCCGGGGCAGCGCGACACGCGCGCCGCCAGCCAGGGCTGGCGCTCTGCGAGGGCACCAGGGGGCGGGATCGAGCCCGGAATCCGCCTGTACCTGCCGGGGCGCACGGTCTGGCTCGACACCGCGTCTGGCTCCCGCTACCGGATCGACCCGGCCGCGGGGGCCTGGGCGCGGGAGGCCCGCGACCCGCGGAGCGACGCCGTCCGGTCGCTTGGCGGCCCGCTCCTCGGCCTGGCCGCCCCGCCGCGGGTCGGGCTCCCGGCGGTGATCGTCGGGCGGGGGTTCGAGGACCCAGCAGAGATCCGCGTGATCACGACCACGCCGGTGGTGCGCATCCGCCGCACCAGACCCGCCGAGCCTCCCGCGGCACTCGAGGGCTGGTGGGAAGCGCCCATCGGGGATTGACATCGTGAGGCAAGGCTACGAGGGCTGTCAGTGCTGCGGGCGCGGGAGCGTGCGGTCGCGACCGTCGCGGCGAACGTCGAGCCGATCCGGCAGTCTACCGGCCGGCTCGAGGCCGCGGGCGAGCTGACCGGAGAGGCGCTTGCCGTGGCGATCGCCGATGCGGAGGTTCACCCGAGGCGCAGGCGCCCGACGGAGACGGCCCGGTCTCAGGCGCGCGGCACGCGGGAGCGGGCGAGATGATCGTCGAGCTGCAGCCGGAAGCCCGACGCCAGGCGCCTCGCGGACTCCGGGTCGCCGGCCGAGAGCTCGGCGAGGTCCGCGACGAACGACGCTGTGTCCTGGAGCAGGATGCCGGTCGCGGTGACCTGCGCGAGGAGGTCGGCAAGCGACGTCCGGCCCGACTCGGCCCAGGGCCCCGGGTCGAGCAGGCGCTGCGCGATGAGGAACCACTCCCGCGGCAAGGCGAACGCCCGCCCGAGCATGTCGTAGGTGCGGACATCGGCGGCCTTCCCGTGCTCGACCCGGCGGACCGTCCGCACCGCGAGCCCGGAGAGCTTGGCGAGCTTCGCCTGGCTGACGCCGTTCCTGACGCGCAGCTGCTCGAGGAGAAGGCCGGCCGCTTTGAGGTCCTCATCGAGGTCGTATTCCACGAGCTGCTCCTGCGGGACGCGGCAATAGGTTGCCGCATTATGCGCCACCGTAGTGATCTGTTCGATCGTGTCCGGCCACCAACGGTGCCCGGGCCGCCGCGGACCCGGTCAACCCCCGGGCCCGGCGGCCGCCGGGAGGCCGACTGGCCGGGCGCCTCCCACCGGCGGACACCGGCGGGAGCAGACCGGACATGGACAACCCCACGACCTTCGTCGGGCCGCGCGGCCGAGTGCGGCCCGCGGCAGCCGCCTTGGACGAGGCGGCGACCAATGGCATCGAGCACGGGCCCCACTCCCGTGTCGCCTCGGTCACCACGGGCGCCGCGCCCAACCGCCCGACGGCCCCGCAGTGGCGCGGCGCGATGTCGCGCATCGGGGCCGCGCACGAGCGCGACGGCTTCGTCGCTCCGGCGGTCGTTGCCGCTGAAGCGGCACGGCTGCGAGTGAGCGAGATGGCCGTTCGCGGCCGCTACCGCGAGCACGCGCGGCACGTGGCCCGCGGGTCCGGGCTCGTGCTCGGGCCGCTCGAGCGCCACCAGATTCGCCACTCGCGCGACTTCGCGGCTGCTGCCCGCCAGCTCCGCGCGCTGGGGATCGCCGCGCCGGCGGCCGCGGTCGAGCAGGCGATCCTGCGCGCCCCGGGCTTCGAGCTCAGCGACCTCAAGGCCCGCGAGCGGGCGCGCCGGGCGGTGGCCGCATGAGCGCGCGGCACGGGCTCGAGGAGATCGTCGACGAGGCCCGCCGCCTGGGCGTCACCGACGCCGGGCTCGCGCTCCTTCGCCACGTCCACACGACCGACCGGCACCGGGTCGTCCGCGCGTCCCCGTTCAACGGGACGACGTCGTTCCCGAGCCGCAAGTGCGGCCGGATGCTCTACGGGGAGTCCATCCTCCTCGAAGGCCCCTGGTTCCGCACCTGGGACGCCGACGACGTCACCCTGTCCATCGTCGACCAGCCAGATGCGCCCGTCAGCGGGAGCTGGCCCGCCGAGGGGGATCGCGGACGCCCGATCCCGGTCACGCTCCGCCCCGACGCGTTCCTGGTCCAGCTCGACTTCGCGGGCTGGGTCGACATGATGCTCGAGTCCTAGCTCGTCAAGACCGCGAACGAGCACCCCGGGCGCTACCTGCGCGACCCTGCAACCGGGCAGTGGCGGTGCCCGACGGCAGAGGGGTACGCAGCCCGCTTCGGGCTCGGGTACCGGATCGTCACCGACGCCGGGCTCGACCAGCTCCTCGTCCGGAACCTGCGGGCCCTGGGCAAGGCGTCCTCCGCCGAGCGGCCCGCGGCGGCCCTCGCGCTCGCGGTGCTCGATCGGGTCGGCCGGGGCGACGCCACCCTCGGGGCGCTCGTCGCGGACACGGGCGCCACGATCGGCGACCTGTACGTCCTGATCGCCCGCGGCGACATCTACGTCAACCTCTCGCGCCACGCGATCGACGTGCCGGAGTCCTGCCCGGTCTACCTCGACACGGTCGTCGCGCAGGCCACGGAGGCGCGCGAGCGGCCCGCGTTCGCGATCGGGTCCGGCCGCCCAGCCCGGGTCGAGCTCGTCATGGGCGCGACGTTCCTGTGGCACGGGGTCCCGTGCGAGGTCCTGGTCGCGGGGCTCGACACGGTCAAGGTGTCCGAGGCCGGCACCGGCCGGGTGGCCGACGTCGACCGGGCGGTGTTCGAGGGCGACGTCCGGACGGGCGCCATCACGGCGCTCGCGACGGGCGACGCCGGGCCCGACAGCGGGGCGGCGCTCGCGGCGGACCGGTACCGCCAGGCGACGGCGGCCGACCGCCTCGAGGCCCGGGCGCGCGCCGTCCTGCTCGACGCCTGGGAGGCGACCGGAGCCGTCCCCCCGGGGGCGAAGCGCCGGACGCTCGAGCACTGGAAGCACGATCGCGACGAGTGGTTCCGCCGCACCGGCGACCGCCTGGTCGGGCTCGTGCGGCAGCCGAGGGCCGGCAACCCGACGCCGCGGCTGGAGGCGCCGATCGACGCCATCGTGCGCGCCGTCATCGCCGAGGAGTACCTGCGCCCCGACGGCCTCACGCCCTCGGCGACGCACGCGGAGGTCGTCCGCCGGTGCCGCGAGGCCGGCCTGGTGCGCGAGGCTGGCAAGACCGAGGCGCAGGACCCCCGCCCGAAGGAGCCGACGCAGCGCGCGGTGCGCGACCGCATCCACCGGATTCCCGAGCACGAGCGGGTCCTCGTGCGGAACGGCCGCAAGGCGGCACAGGCGACCCAGAACCACTTCGCCATCCACCCCGACCGGGGTCCGATCAACGGGGCGTACGCGTTCGCCTGCGGCCACCTCGACAGCACCCTCATGGACCTCGAGACGGCCCTCGCCTCCGGGTGGCCGATGGGCCGGGCATGGCTCCACCGGCTCGTCGACGGGTACACCGGCCGCGAGCTCGCCCGCTTCGTCACCTATGCGGGCGAGTCGGCCGCGGCCGTCCTCGAGCTGCTCTGGCGCTGCGTCGCCCGCTGGGGCGCGCTGCCGCTGTGCCTCGTGTGGGACCAGGGATCGGCGCACGGGGCCGGGAGCGTGGACGCCATCGCCCGCGCCTACGCGACCGAGGTCATCGACCGCCCGACGGCGCGTGCCCGCTTCGGCTGGCCGGTGGAGCGGCCGTTCGGCTCGCTCAACACCGAGCTCTTCCACCGGCTGGCCGGGGGCACCCGGCCCAGCCGCAACGTCCGGCTCCAGACCACCGAGACGGACCCTAAGCGGGCGGCCGTCTGGGACCTGGCCGGCATCGAGGGCCTGCTGGACCGGTACAACGAGATCGTGGACGACGACTTCGACGCCCGCCTCGGGTGCACGCCGCGCGAGGCGTTCGAGCGCGACCTCGGCGCCCACCTCGGTCGCACGGTGCCCTACGTCGCGCGCGACGAGCGGCTCGAGGTCCTGACCATGGCGCCGGTCGATCGCGGCGGCCACCGGCGGATCCGGGGCAAGGACGGGATCACCGTCGGGTACCTCACCTACGAGGCGCCCGAGTTCGAGCTGCCCGGGCTGAAGGGCAAGCAGGCGGACGTCTTCCGGCGGGCCGGCGACGTCAGCCGCGTGCTCGTGAACGTCAACCACCGCTGGGTCGAGGCCTTCGCGCCGCTGATGGCGGGCAAGCGGGTCACCTCCGAGGGCGAGATCACCCAGCTGGGCGAGCTCCTCGGCCAGTCGAAGCGGTTCGAGAAGCTCGGCGCACGCGAGCGGGCCGTGGCGATCGCGGGGCTCATCGCGGAGGCCCGGGTGCAGGAGGCCGAGACCCGTGCGGCCCGCAAGGCGCTGCCGAAGGGGGCCCGCCCCGAGGTCCGCGCCAAGGAGCCGGCGGTGCCGGCGGCCCCGCCCGCCACGGCCGCCGAGATCGACCGCTACGCCGACATGTGGGAGGACAGGTAGATGGCCGCTGCACACCGCGCACGCGCGTGCGCCCTGCCGGAGGCGCCGGCACCCGAGACCTTCACCGCCGCCTCCGGCACGCTCGCGGGCACGATCTTCTGGCACCCCTCCCTGCGGATCGCCTTCGACCGCCTCGTCGAGTTCCTGGGCTCGCCGTCGGACCGCTGGTTCGCCCTCCTCGTGGCACCGGCGGGCGCCGGCAAGTCCACCCTGCTCGAGGCCGTCTGCAACCAGCAGACCTGGGCGGCCCGCGCCGCCATGGCTGCCGACCCCGACCTGCGGCCGGTCATCGCGGTGACCGCACCTGCGCCCGCGGTCACCAACGGCACCTTCGCCTGGCAGGCCTTCGCCGACCGGATCGCGGACCAGCTCGCCCCGCCGCGCGGCCTCGGCCGCACGGTCCGGGCGGCGATCGACGACGCCGCGCGGTTCTGCCGCCAGCGCGGCGTGCGGGTGATCCTCGTCGAGGAGGCACGGCACCTCGCGATGGTCTCGAACAAGCGGCACCCGGACCAGGGCCTCTCGGTCCTCAAGGAGTTCTCGCTCGCGACGGGCGTGCGGTTCGTGCTCGCGGGCACGTACGGCCTGCTCGACTTCCGTGAGTCGGGGACCGAGATCGACAGGCGCACGAAGCCCGTCCACCTCGCCCCGTACGACGCCCAGGTGCCCAAGGAGCGCGACGCGTTCGAGGCGGTCGCCCGCCGGATGCTCGCGGCCACCGGCGCCGAGCCGTCCGCGGTCGACGGGGACCTCATCAGCCGCCTCCACGAGCGGTCGCGGGGGACGGTGGGGATCCTGCGCGACTGGCTCGTGGACGCCGAGTACGCGATGTCGCGCTCCGCTCGGCTCGATCTCGCGGCCGCGATCGCGGACGCGCAGCCCGACGACGTGAGCGTCGGCGCCGGGCGGATGGAGATCGCCGAGGGACGGCTGCGCCTGGGCCTCGGCCCGGAGCCCGACCTCGAGGTCGTGGCCTCGGTCGCGCCCGTCACGCGCGCCCGCACGTCGGCCGGGCAGCGGCTCCGCCCCGGAGAGCTGGGCCCGGCCCGCCGCCCGATCGGCGACGAGGTGGCCTATGCCCGCTGACCCGGGCGCTCCCGAGGGGGTCGACTTCGAGCCGTCGCGCTGGCCTCCCCGCAGCCGGCTCGTCGGGCTGGTGCCGATCGGCATCGGCACCCCGGGTGCGGAGTGCCTGACGAGCTACGTCTCGCGGCTCGCCTGGACCTACAACCTCGCCCCGGCACAGCTCGTGACCAGGGTGATCGCGCCGACGCTCGGTGCCGCGGACCCGCGACTGGCCGAGCGGTGGGTCCGCCATCTCGACGCGATCCTCCGCCGCCAGCCCACGCTCAACAGCCACACCCCGTGGACGGCGATGTGGGTCGAGGCCCTGGAGGCGCTGATGCTGCGGGCCGGCCTGTCCGGCCTGACCCTGCTCCGGTGGCGCGAGGTGCTCCCGTACAAGGGCCTGCTCCGGTCGGTGCGCGCCTGGTGCCCGGCCTGCCTCGCCGGCTGGGCCGCCTCGGGGGTCCCTGCGCACGAGCCCCTGCTCTGGCAGTTCTCGACCGTCGAGACGTGTCCCGAGCACGCGGTCCCGCTCGAAGTCACCTGCCCCAACGTGGCGTGCGGCCGCAGCGCGCCCGTCCTGATGTCCCGGAGCCGTCCCGGCGAGTGCCCGCGCTGCCGCACCCGCCTTGACGGCGCCGGCCGGCCGGACGCACCCGGCGCAGAAGAGCTCGACTGGCAGCGGTTCGTCGCCCGCGAGATCGGAACCGTGATCGCCGCCTCAGGACAGGGGACCGAGGGACCGGACGGCCTCGGCACAGCTGGCGCCGTGCACGCCGCCATCGGCCGGACCGGCCTCACCCTCACAGCGTTCGCGGCGCGGATCGGCGTCGCGCCCTCGACGGTCAGCCTGTGGAAGGACAGCCGGCGGCAGCCGTCGCTGCCCCAGCTGCTCCGGATCGCCCGGGCGAGCGCCGTCGGCCTCATCCCGCTGCTCGAGGGCGACCTCGCCGCGATCGCGGCCCTGCCCCCGCTCGAACCCGGCCACCGGCCGTTCATCCCGCGCTCGAGGGAGGTCCACCCGCGGCACGACTGGGGCGCGATCCAGCGGTGCCTCGAGGCGGCCCTGGCTGCAGAACCGCCGGTCTCGCTCGCCGCGGCCGTTCGATCCGCAGGGGTGGCCGAGGAGTACGCCCGCCGCCGCGACCCCGCCCTTTGCCATGCCCTTGCGAGGCGGTACGCGGACTGGCTCGCTGCCGGGCGGCGGCGGCGCGAGGCGTCGTCCGAGGCGGCCGTCCGGTCGGCCATCGCGGCGCTCCGCGCCGAGCGCCGCAGGCCGAGCAGGTACCGCGTGCAGCAGCGCCTGCCGGCGGGGGTGAGCCTCCGGCGGCCGGCGCTGTTCAGGCTCTGGCAGGCCGAGGTCGGGGGCGCCGGGACCACGGAGTAGGGGAGCCTGGCGACCCCGCCGCATCGAGGGACTACCAGAGGTCGATGCGGGCACGGACGGAGCGCGGCGCGAGCGAGCGCGGGACCGAGAGGCTCATGGCGCACCGCTCGAGGGTTGCCTTGCCGACCAGAGCGGCAAGGTAGATCTCGACGGTCAGCAGGGTCGAGGCCACGATCTCGCAGAGCGCGTCGTGGAACGTGGCGGCGTCCGCTGGCCCGAGCGCACCCGAGAGGAGCGCGTCACCCTCCTTGTAGTTCGAGCGAACGCGCAGCCGCCACAAAAGGTCGAACAACGTGGTGGGGCGCAGTGCCGTGGCGTTGGCAACGAGGACCGAAGTCGGCAGGTTCTTGCGCGGCTTGCCCGCTGCCGTCCGCAGGCCCCTGCGCCAGCCCTCACGGTGGTCGTCGATTTGCTCTCGTCGTGTCGTTCGCAAGGCCTTGGCGAGCAGCGACGGGGCGTTGGCAGCGTGAGGGGCGGACAGGTTGCTGATGCCGTGGTCGATGACGGCACGGCCGAAGCCCTCGAAGGTGTGGGCGTTGGGCGGGCCGCCGACGCGCGCAGTCCAGGGCACGATGAAGGGAGATGCCGGGTGGGCAACCTGGGTCGCCGCCCAGGTGAGCAGTGCGGCGTGCGACTTGGGCGGCTTGGACCCGGTGACGGTCATCGCCATGGCCGTGAAGGCGTTGAACACCGCGTAGTAGCTCTGGACCGGCGCCCACAGGTTCGCGAACGAGACGAGGTCGTCACCGCCCAGGACACGCGGCGAGTTGAGCAGGACCTCGGTCGCCCACCCGTTGCGGAGGATCTCCGCGCCGCGCGCGGTGAGGACGCGGTCGCGTGGCGGTTGAGCGTGCCATGGCCGGGTCCTCACCGCCTCTGCGACACCGGCCATCGTGCCGTCAGGGTGCGGGTAGAGCATCTCGATCCAGACGCAAACCGCGGCGAGGTAACCCCGGAAGGTGTGAAACACCATCTCCTCGTCGGAGCCGGTCGGCATCACGACGCTGGACAGGTCGATGGTCTCGGACGGCATCCCCGGAGACTACTCCCGGCCACGAGTGCGACTCCGCGTACTCCTACCTGGTTGGGATATCCCCCTCGGCCAAGCGGGGGGTGCTTTGACTGCCTGGCGGAGAAGTGCGCGAGCGTGCTCGATCGCCATCCGGCCGGCTTGTGCACGTCGCTCATCTTGCCGTGACCCGAGGCGGTCCAACTGAGCGGCGATCGCAGCCGAGCGCGCGACACGCAAGTTCGACGCAGTAGCGGCATGTGATGGTGCCTCCGCGTCTGGCGTGCGCGCGTGGGGTCAACTGACCCACGTCACCCCATCCCTGATGTCGCTCTCGAACGGATCTGAACCTCGCACCACACACCCATACCGATCTGCCACCGAACTCCGCAACTGGTTGCCCCCGGAGGCATCATCGATGCTCGCACCGGCCGTGCTTGACACCCATGCGCGTTCCGCCAACGCTTGCCTCCGTGTGATGGCAACGGATGCTGATTCCGGCACGCCGCCGGGACGGGTGACCCATGCCTGCCCGGAGTCGCGTGCCCCCGTCGTCGCGCTGCGAGGGTCCTGCAAGGGCCGGTGCCCGAGTCGTCGGGCGGGTGACGCCCCGGCGCACCTACGCTCGCGGTCCTACGCCCCCACGTGCGGCGGATCGCCGGCCGGCCCACCTCGTGGCCGGCGAACGCCCCAACCGGAGTGCCGCGATGGTCAACGCATGGGATCCCGCCAGCCGGTCGGCCGACCGCCGGTGTGTCCCGTTCCGGGGCGCCAGGCGGCGGGCTGCATCCCGGGGCGGGCGGCCGGTCCACGGACCGACGCTGGGGCGGGCCGTCCTTGCACCGCGCAGGGTCACGCCCGAGTCGCGGCACGGGCGCAGCGGTGACGAACGGTGACTGCCTCCGGTCCGCATCCGCGTTCTCGGGTCTCGCGCCGCAGCGTGCTCGCGGCGGCGGCTGCGGGCGGAGCCGCGCTTGCCGCAGGCGCAGTTGACCTCGGCCTGAGCCGGCCCGGCCACGGCGCTGCGGGGGGACAGCTGGCGGCGGTCGCCTCCGGCATCGTGGCCGCCCTCGGCCCGGCGACGCCGTCGCCCACCCAATGTGCTGCGCCCGCGCCTCCATCGACCTCGCCCGCCTCCGGCCCGCGTCGGATCTTCCATTCGCGGCCGAACATCGCCGCTCCGCTCATCGAGGTGACCGCTCGCGGGGGCATCGCCGAGGACGGGTTCATCTTCCTGACGCCATCCAACGGCAAGGGCCACGACGGACCGATGATCGTCGACGACGCCGGCGAACTCGTGTGGATGCGCCCGGACCTGTCCGGCTACGCCACCGACCTGCGCGTCGCGAGCTATCAGGGCCAGCCGGTCCTGGTCTGGTGGGAGGGCGACAACAACGCCGGGATCGGCTCCGGCGAACATGTGGTGGTCGATGCGGCCTACCGCGAGCTGTTCCGCGTCCCTGGCGGCCATGGCCGCCAGGCCGACCTCCACGAGTTCCGCCTCACCGACCGCAACACGGCCCTGTTCTTCGCCGACGCGGTCGTGGGGGCGGGAGCGGGGCCGGGTCAGCCGGCCGACCTCCTGGACTGCGCGGTCCAGGAGGTGGACCTCGTCTCGGGGGCCGTCGTCTTCGAGTGGCACTCCCTCGACCACATCGACGTCTCCGAGTCGGTCGAGGCCCCCCCGGCCGAGGCGGGCCAGGCCTACGACTACTTCCACGCCAACTCCATCGACGAGGACGCCGACGGCAACCTGATCGTCTCCGCCCGCAACACCTCGGCCGTGTACAAGATCGAGCGGCCGACGGGCCGGGTCCTGTGGCGTCTGGGCGGCAAGCGAAGCGACTTCAGGATGGGCCCGGGGACCGGCTTCGCCCTCCAGCACGATGCGCGCCGCCGGCCGGACGGCACGCTCAGCATCTTCGACGACGGGCAGGCGGGGCCGTCGCGGGGGATCGTGCTGCGGGTCGACGAGACGGCGATGACGGCCGCGCTCGTTCGCGAGTACCCGTCGCCGGCCGGCCTGCTGTCCACCAGCCAGGGCAACGTTCAGTTCCTGCCCGGGGGCAACGTGTTCGTCGGGTGGGGGAGCGTGCCGCGGTTCAGCGAGTTCAGCGTCGACGGGCGCCTGGTCCTCGACGCCGGCTTCACGGCCTCCCAGTCCTACCGGGACTTCCGGTTCCCGTGGGTCGGCCGCCCGATGGAGCCCCCCGCGATCGCGGTGGACGTCGCCACCGACGGCCTGGTGGTCTTCGCCAGCTGGAACGGCGCCACCGAGGTCGCCTCCTGGGAGGTGCTGGCGGGAGGCGCCACCGGCGCCATGCGCAGCGTCGCGACGTCGCCGCGACGAGGCTTCGAGACGGTGATCTCCGTCCCCGGCCTCGCGTTGCCCGGCACGCGGTTCGCCGCCCGGGCGCTGGACGCCGCCGGGGCGGTGCTCGGGATCTCGCCAACGATTGCGGCCCCCGTCTGATCTGCGGCCCCGCAGGACCACCGGTGGGGCGTGCCCCGCTCGGGGGAGGAGACTCGAGCGGGGCACTGGGTCGTGCGCATGGGGCCGGCGCACCGGCCGCGCGGTCAGGGCGCTGACGTGAGCCGGCCCCCGGAACCCCCGTGCGGCCATCGGCGGGCCTGCACGGACGCCTCGCGTCCGCGCCCCTCAACTCGATCGCGGAATCGGCGCAGCGTGTCGCGGACGCCCTGGCGGACCCAATCGGGAGCGGTGTCGGCGTCTGCGTCCGGGTCCGCTGCGTCAACGTCGAGGAGCAGACTCACGCGGGTCGTCGCCTCGTCCAGGCTGGCGAACGACACCCTCCCGTCGCGTCGCGTGTCGCCAGTCGAGATCCAGGTGATCCGCCGATCCGCTTCCTGCTCGACGATCCGGAGGTGGCCCG
>JAJYLZ010000055.1 GCA_021787395.1 Chloroflexota bacterium | reverse complement strand
GGCCCGGAACGAGGCAGCGTTCATCGGCGCGGCGCTGGGCTCGGTGGCCGTCCAGCACCTCGACGGCGGGCGGGTCGAGGCCGTGGTGGTGGTCAACGGGACGAGCGACGGGACCGCGGCCGTCGCCCGGGCCGCGGCCGCGCGGATGCGGGCGACCCCGGTGCGGGTGATCGAGGTGCCGGAGCCCGGCGTGGCGCGGGCGAAGAACATCGGCGCGAGGGCCGCGCGGGGGCCCCTGCTGGTGTTCCTCGACGCGGACTCCCGGATGGCGCCGGACCTCCTGGCCAGGATCATCGGGCGCGCCATGAACGGCGCGCCCGCCGGCTGCATCCGCCTCGTCGCCGACTCGGGGGACGCCATCGACCGCGGCTTCTTCGCGCTCATCGAGGTCGGCAAGCGCGCCTTCGCCATCCGGGCCAACATGCTCTACTGCCGGCGCGACCTGTTCCTCGAGGCGGGCGGCTTCGACGAGCGCCTCCAGCACGCCGAGGACCGCGACCTCCTGGTACGCCTGCAGCGGCGGGGTCTCGTGGTCACGCACGTGTCCGACAGCTGGATCGCCACGTCGCCGCGACGCCTGCACGAAGGGCCGGCGAGGGTCGGTGTCGCGCGCGTGCTGGGCCGGTGGGCGCTCGGGCACGCCGGCTTCTGGCGAGAGCGGCCGTACTGACCGACGCCCCGGCGGGGCAGCGCTCGCCGTCGCCCGCGCGCCAGCCCGGGTGCCGCCGCCGGCAGCGGCCCCGGCGCCTGTCAGCGCGGGGCGGGCGGCTGGATCCGGAACACCGGGTGGTCGGCCGGGTCGGGGAGCATCTCCATCGAGCGCCGGCAGTTGCAGGTGATCGTGTCGGCGTAGGTCTTCACGACCGCGTCCCGCTCCGTGCCGTCGAGCTCGACGACGTGGATGTGCTCCAGGCGGCGACGCGTCCGCAGGTCGGCCTCGCCGGCCGCGCGCAGGTTCCGCACCCAGTGCGTCTCGCCGCGGGGCGAGACGAGGTAGCGCGTCCCGTGCCATTCGAAGGGCGGGTCCATCGGCACCTGGAGGGACTTGCCCGTCCTCCGCCCCCGCACCACGAGGACGGGCTTCCGACCGACGGCGATCGCGATCGGGTTGAAGACTCGCCTCAGGAGCGCGCTCGGCCGGACATAGGGCCTCGGACGACCGCCGGTCCCGGCCCGTCCGCCAGTCTCGAGACGCCCGTAGATTCCCATCATCCGCCTCCTTCTGCGGGGGCTCGAGCCAATCGAGCCCCTCACGGGCGGTGGCGGCCGGGCTCCCGCCACTAAGCCGCCGACGCCGCCCTGATGAACTCCGCGATCGCGGCGGTCCCGGCCTCGGGCTGCTCCACCAGGACCATGTGCCCCGCACCGGTGATCGTCACGAGGCGGGCGCCGGGGATCACCCGCTGCGCCTGCAGCGGGTCGTTGTGGGCCTCGTCCAGCCCGGCCAGCTCGTCCTCGCCGGAGATGAGCAGGGTCGGCGCCTGGATCCTCGCGAGCAGTTCCGGCGGATTGCCGGGATGGCCGAAGACCTCGCGGAGCATCGGCATCGCCTCCGGCACCACCTGGGCGAGGAACCGCTGTCGCCACTGCTCGCGGTCGCGCTGGCGCGCCGGATCAGCCATGAAGGTCGCCCCGAACATGTTCCGCATGACCTGCTCGGCCACGCGCCGCCTGACCGCGGCGCCGACGGGCCCCAGGGGGTGGCTGGCGCGCACCATCCAGCCCAGAAGGTCGATCTGCCGCAGGTCCGCGCGGGAGACTCGGCGCGTGCTCAGCCCGATCAGGACCAGAGAGCGCACGCGGTCCGGGTGGCGAGCCGCCAGTCGCACGCCCACGAACCCGCCGACCGACGCCCCCACCCAGTGGCATCGGCCGATGTCCAGCTGGTCCAGCAGGGCGAGTGCATCGCGGTAGAGGCTCTCGGTGCCCAGCAGCTCGCGCGAGGGCTGCGGGACGCCGAAGCCGCTGTCCCCCTGGCCGCGGTGGTCGTATCTGATGCACCGATAGTCGCGGGCCAGCGTGGCGATCGGTGGATCGAACAGCCCGCGATTGGTGAACAGGGCCGGTGAGAACACCACCGTCTCAGGCCCGACTCCGACCTCCTCGACGCGCAGGCGGGCGCCGTTGACCATGGCGGTCCACTCCCGCCGCGATCCCCGCGGATCAGGGGGCCGGCCATCCTCGGCCGGCGGCTCGACACCGGCCCGATCCAGCAGCTGCTGCATCGCTCACCCCTCGCCAGGCGGGTCGGGTTCGCCAGTGGCTCGGCGCGGCCCCGGCGGCCAGGGCATGGGCCGCGCGTCATGGCCCCCACGCTGACGCCACGATCGGACAGGACGGCGTCGACGCCAAGAGGCCTCCGTCACGAGCCTGTGCCGCGCCGGGCGCGTCGGGGGCTCCGGCCGACGGGGCACGCGCAGCGGGGGCGGTGCCGAACGGGCACCGCCCCCGCCTTCAACGGTCGCAGTCGCTGACGGGCCTACCTGGCCGTCCCCGGCTGCGCCGAGTGTCGGCCGCGTTCAGCCGCCGCGGCTCACTTGCCGCCGTGGCCCCCGCCACCGCCCGTCACGACGATGGTGAGGGAGACCGTGTCGGGGCCATCCGAAGCGGTGGTGTACGTACCAATGTCCACGCCGGTGATGTCGACGGACGGCAGCACGAACGTGATCTCGTACCGTCCGGCGTTCGTGACCCTCAGGTTGTAGCCGTACACCACCTTGCCGGTCGCGTTGATCTCGGCGGTCGGGTTGGTGCCCGGCTCGACCACGTACGCCTCGGTGGCGAGATTCTGGACGCTGAAGGTGACGCCTGCGTCGAACACGCGAGCGGGCAGTGCCTCGGCGGTCGCGGTCCAACCTGTCTGGATGCCCTCGGGATTGAGCACCGCGGTCGCGAGCGTGCCGTAGGCCGACTCGCGGTCGAGCTTGGACGGTTCCAGCTTGAGCACGGTGTAGCCCTGCATCGAGATGTCGTCCACCCACGGGGTGATCTCGTCAGGACCAGCCACCTGGTTCATCAGGCCCAGCTCGACGCGGATCGGGCTGCCGGCCTTCAGCGTGGCGTCGCCCCCCAGGTTGTCGCCCCACTCCGCCCTCGCATTGGCGGAGGTGGCGGTGACGCACGGTGCCTGCCACTTGCTGACGCCCTGGACGTAGTAGTAGCCGGCCAGCTCGTAGCCGGTGAGCGGCGTGCCCGTCGGCGGGACGAGCGCCGTCCCGCACGTCACCCCGGTGAAGCCGCCGCCGATCATGATCGTCGGCACCGACAGGTTGTTGGCGAGGGTCTCGCCGCCGGGCTTCCCGCCCGGGCCCTTGGCGAAGACGCTCGATGTGACCAGTGCGGCGCACAGCATCGCGCCGACGATGACCGTGAACACCGTTCGTCGAGTCATCTCGCGATCCCCATCTCCCCTCGGCGATCAACGTCGCCGACCGACCGCCCTCCGTCTGGGACGGCAAGGCCTAGGATGTGATCGGGATTCCCGACTGTCGTCACCGGAACCGGTGATTCGAGCGCCGTCTCGGGCGGTAGGGCCGACTTGCAGAAGCGCCCCCCAAGCCCGGCAGGCACCTCGCGGGCGGGCGTTCGTGACCTCGGCCACTGGATGGCGGCGTCGGCTCGTGGCGTGATAGCCGCACGCGGGGGCGCTGACGCGCGGCCCATGCCCCGGCCGCCGGGACCGCGCCGAGCCACTGGCGAGACCGGCCCGCGGCAGAGGTCCTGGGGCGGAGTGCGCCATGGAGTCCGAGGGTCGTGGCGGCGGGCGCGAGGACGACTCGCGGCTGCGTCGCGGCGAGACGAGGCGTGTCCGGGCAGGCGCCGACGGCCGGGACGAGGAGCCGATCATGGACGGCGTGGTGACGCTGGCAGTCGGGGATGCCCACCAGCTGCGGCTGGGCAAGGACCGGATCGTCTACGCGGGCATGCCGAGCCCCGACGTGTTCTCGATCGTCGAGCTGCGGTGGGAGTTCTTCTACCGCGGCTTCGCTTGGAACCTGTTCTTCCCCAAGGAGGAGCGGCGGATCCGGATCGACGGGGTCAACCTGCTGGTCGAGCAGGTTGCCGCGCACGACATCACCCTCCGCGGCTGAGCGGGCGCCGGCGCGCGGCGCCGTGGGGCGCGCGGGGCCGATCGACCGGCCGCCGCGCGCGATCAGGGGAGCGAACCAGGAGACGGCCTGGCCTGCGGCCTCGCTCAGGCGTGGACCGGGACCGTCGCCTCCGCGAGCGCCTTGAGGTCCTGGAGCATCTGGCGCGTCTGCCGCTCGATCCAGGCCCGGCTCATGAGGTCCTTGACGAACCCGGGCAGGTGCGCGGGCATCTCGTAGTCGCTCTCGAGGGTCACGAGGGTCCCGGCGCCCTCCGGCTCGAAGCGCAGGTAGGTGTCCATCGGGCCCATGTCGGTCGTCCGCTCGTGGTAGAGGCGCAGGGGCACGACCTCGACGACCGCGCTGGTCGCCTTCATCTCGTGGCCCATGATGCGTCCGACCTGGGTGTAGGTCGTGCCGACCTTGTCCAGCGGCCCGCTGAAGTCGGAGAACTGCATCCGGGGCTGCCAGTCGGGCCAGTGCGAGGTGTCCAGGCAGAACGCCCAGACATGCTCGACCGGCGCGTCGATGTGGATCGAGTCCTGCATGTGCTGCATGACCCACCTCCGGGTAGCGGCGGGTCGGGTTCGCCAGTGGCTCTGCACGGCCCCGGCGGCCACGGTCTGGGCCGCGCGTCATCGCCTCCCGCGAATGTGGCAGTCTGGGCCGCGCCGATGTCGGCGCCAAGGGGCATGGGTCGCGAATCGACGGCAGCCCCGAACGCTAGGCCCGCCCGCGCAGCGAGCCGAACCCGCCGGGCCACGCCGTGTCACCCTGTCTCGGGGCCGACCTGCAATCCACGCATCCCGGAGCGCCGTATCTGCGCGGTTCCCCATCGACCGAACCAGGAGCGCACCACATGGACTTCGCCGACTTCGACGCCCTCTCCTTCGACTGCTACGGCACCCTGATCGACTGGGAGGCGGGGATCGCCGCGGTGCTCGGGCCGTGGGCGCGCGCCCGGGGCCTGGCGCTGGCCGACGAGGACCTGCTGCTCGCGTACTCGGCGCACGAGGCGGCCGCCGAGGCCGAGCACCCGACCGCGCTCTACCCGGAGATCCTCGCGCGCTCGATGCGCGCCCTGGGCGCGCAGCTCGGCGTCCCGGCCAGCGATGCAGAGGCGGCGGCGTTCGGCGCGTCGGTTCCCGACTGGCCGGCCTTCCCCGACAGCCACGACGCGCTCGACCGCCTGGCCAGGCGCTACCGGCTGATCATCCTGTCCAACGTGGACCGCGCCTCGTTCGCCGGATCCAACCGCCGTCTGGGCGTGACCTTCACCAGCATCCTCACCGCGCAGGACATCGGCTCGTACAAGCCGTCGCCGCGCAACTTCGGGGCCCTGGCGGCCGAGCGGGCCCGCCTGGGCATCCCCGAGGGCCGGCTCCTCCACGTGGCCCAGAGCCTGTTCCACGACCACGTGCCGGCCAAGGCGGCGGGCCTGCCCACGGTGTGGATCAACCGCCGCCACGCCAGGCCCGGCTGGGGCGCCACGCCCGAGCCGCCGGCACCGGTCAGCCCCGACTGGACGTTCACCTCGATGGCCGAGTTCGCCGACGCGGTTGACGCCGAGCGGGGTTGAGGCGCAGTGTCGACCGGCGGCCCGGAGGCGCGCCCGCCAGGGCTCCTGTCGGGCCGTCCCATGCAGCGCCAGGCCCGCCAGGCGGCCCGGAGTGGACCGAAGGCCGGGTTATTCGCTACCATAGGGCAATAATTGCACTACAGCATGCAAGGAGGTGCCCTATGCTCCAGGTCACGCCCGCCGCGACCAAGCATCTCGTTCGCGTGCGCAAGGAGAGGGGAATCGGCCCCGAGGCCGGGGCGCGTTTCGTGTCCAAGGGCGCCGGTGTCGGCCTGACCTTTGCGCCCGCCCCGGAGCCCGGCGACGGTGTCGTCGAGGGGTCGGAGATCCAGATCTACGTTGCGCCGCAGATCAGCGACCGGCTGAGCCGTTCGCAGATCGACGTGTCCGAGAAGGACGGCAAGCTGGGGCTCGTGCTCCGGCCGCAGCCCCGGGCCAAGAGGTCCGACGCCTAGCCCCATCCCGCACCAACAGCCCTCGGGGGTGGTCCGCGTCGCTGGGCGATCCAGATTCGCCGCGGCCGGCGCCAGGCAGTAGTCTCCGATCGGTGGCGGCGGCCTGACGGCCGGCGCCGCCGTGTTGTGTTGACCGCTTCGCCTCCCGGCACCGTGTCCGGGGGCGCGCGCGCCGCCAGAGACCTTCCTGCCAGATGACCGCCTCGCCTCCCGCAGCTGCCGCGTCCGGTGCGACCGGCCTTGCGGATCGGGCCCCGGCGTGGTCGCTGGCGGTGCTGTCCATGACGCTGATCCAGGCCGGCGCCGCTCTGTCCACCGGCCTGTTCGGCGCCGTGGGGCCGCTCGGCACCGCCTGGCTCCGGCTGTGCGCCGGCGCCGCGATCTTCCTGGCGCTGCGTCGCCCGCGCCTCCGCGGGCGCACGCGCGGCGAGCTCATGGGGGCGCTCGGGCTGGGGGTCACCTCGGGCCTGATGAGCATGGCCTTCCTGTCTGCGCTGGCGCGGATCCCCCTCGGGACGACGGTGGCCATCGAGTTCCTCGGGCCGCTGACCGTGGCGGTGGCCGGGACGCGCCGCCTGCGGCGGCTGGCATGGCCGCTCCTCGCGCTGGGCGGAGTCCTCGCGCTCACCGAGCCCTGGACCGGCGCGGTCGACCCGCTCGGCATCGCGTTCGCCGCCGCGTCCGCAGTGGGCTGGGGCTCGTACATCCTGCTGACATCCCGCGTGGGCGACCGGTTCGAGGGCCTCGAGGGCCTGTCCGTGACCATCCCGGTGGCCGCCGCCACGGCCACCCTGGTGGCGGCCCCCGACACGGTGGCGCGCGTGACGCCCCTGATCGTCGCGGCGGCCTTCGGCCTCGCCCTGCTGATGCCCGTCATCCCGTACTCGCTCGAGCTGCTCGCCCTGCGGCGGCTCACCACATCGGCCTTCGGCACGCTCATGGCCCTCGAGCCCGCCATCGCGATGGCGATGGGCGCCGTGGTCCTGGCGCAGGTGCCGGCGCCGCTCGAGGTGGCCGGCGTCGCGCTTGTCGTGGTCGCTGGCATCGGTGCCACCCGCGGCGGCTCTCGGCCCGGCCCGCGTGAGCCGGTGGCGATCCCGCTCATCGACTGACGGCGGACGAGGCCGCCGCCCACGTCCGTGCGGGAGCGTCGGGGGTGGCGGCGCCGCCCGCCGGCGACCTGCCGCGCCACCTGGGCGCCGGATCGCGCGACGCAGGGAGGACGCGCCGGGCCGCCGGTCTGCGGCAGTCTTCCGGGAGTCGCTGATAATCGCGGCATGCCGCCGAGATACCCCTGGATCCTCTTCGACGCCGACGACACCCTGTTCGATTTCGGGCGTGCCGAGAGCGAGGCGCTCCGAGACGCCTTCGAGGCGCAGGGCGTGCCCTTCGACCCGTCCTGGCTGCCGGTCTACCAGCGCGTCAACGCCGAGGCGTGGCGGGCCCTCGAGGCCGGGGCCGTCACCCCCGACCGGCTCCGGGTCATGCGCTTCGAGCGCCTCGAGGCCGAGCTGGGAGTCGCCATCGACCCGCCGTCCTTCAGCAGCGAGTACCTCCGCCGGCTGGCGATGCACGCCCCGCTGGTGGACGGCGCCGTGGCCGTCGTGGCGGCGCTGCAGCCGCGACATCGGCTCGCGATCATCACCAACGGCCTCGCCGACGTCCAGCGGCCGCGGCTGGCCCGCTCGCCGCTCCAGCCGGCGTTCGAGCACGTCCTGATCTCCGAGGAGCTGGGCGCGGCCAAGCCGGACCCGGCGTTCTTCGAGATCGCCTTGGCGCGCCTGGGCCGCCCGGCGCCCGAGGAGGTGCTCGTGGTCGGGGACAGCCTGAGCTCCGACATCGCGGGCGGGGCGGCCGCGGGGCTGGACACCTGCTGGTTCAACCCGGCCGGGCGGCCGCGGGACCACGGCCCGGCCGCCACCTACGAGATCCGCCGCCTCGACGAGCTGCCGGCGATCGCGACCGGCTGAGGGGCTTGCCGCCCCCGTCTGACGCTGCGGCGCGGACGGAAGGTTGCTCTCAGGCACTTGTCATCCGCGCCCGTCAGACTGATACTTCGCCGCCGCCGATTCTCGCCCGAGCCGAGGTCCTGCCACGTCTGATCAGCCCGCCGCACCGCTCGTCACGCGCCGCCGCGTCCTCGTGTCGCTCGGCGTCCTCGCCGTCGGCGCCGCCGTCGTCGGCGAACTCGAACTCGGGGGCGGGTCCGGGGGCGCGGGGTCCGGGGGCGCGGGATCCGGCGCCAGCGCGAGCCCCGGCGGGATCGCCGATGTGCTCAGCAGCCCCTCGACCACGTCGGCACCCTCGGCGAAGCCGTCAGCCTCGGCGTCGCCCGGCGCCCGCCGCACGTTCCGGAGCCGGCCCGACATCGCGGCGCCGCTCATCGAGATCACGACCCTGGCCGGGATCCCGGCTCCGGGGCTGATCTTGCTGACCCCCGCCAACGGGCAGGGCCACGACGGCCCGATGATCGTGGACGCCTCGGGCGAGCTCGTCTGGATGCGCCCGGACACCAGCGGCTACGCCACCGACCTGCGCGTGGCGACGCTCGACGGCGCCCCCGTCCTCGCCTGGTGGGAGGGCGACAACAACGCGGGCATCGGCTCCGGCGAGCACGTGGTGGTGGACGCCTCGTACCGCCAGCTGCTCCGCGTCCAGGGCCAGGACGGGCGCAAGGGCGACCTGCACGAGTTCCACATGACCTCGCGCCGGACGGCCATGTTCTTCGCCTACGCGTCGGTCGGGCCGGGGCCGCTGCCCGCCTCGACCGGCACGCAGCCCGCGGTCATGGACTGCGCCATCCAGGAGGTGGACCTCGCCACGGGCGCCCTCCTGTTCGAGTGGCACTCGATCGACCACATCGACGTCGCCGAGTCGGTCATCGACCCGCCCACCGGCCAGAACCAGGTCTGGGACTACTTCCACGGCAACTCCATCGACGAGGACACCGACGGCCACCTGATCGTCTCGGCGCGCAACACGTCGGCGATCTACAAGATCGACCGGACGACGGGGAAGGTGCTCTGGCGCCTGGGCGGCAAGCGCAGCGACTTCGCGATGGGCACCGGCACCGCGTTCGCCCTCCAGCACGACGCCCGCCGTCAGCCCGACGGCACCCTGACGGTCTTCGACGACAACCAGGCGCCCAACTTCTCGCGCGGGATCGTGCTGCGGGTCGACGAGGCCGCCAAGACCGCCGCCCTGGTCCGCGAGTACCCGCAGCCGCAGCGCCTGCTGTCCACCAGCCAGGGCAACGTCGAGATCCTGCCCAACGGCAACGTGTTCATCGGGTGGGGGAGCGTGCCCCGCTTCACCGAGTTCACCTCTGACGGCCGGGTGGTCCTCGACGCGGGCTTCACGGCGACGATGTCGTACCGCGACCGGCGGTCGCCGTGGGTCGGCCGCCCGGCCGAGCCGCCGGCGGTCGCTGTGGACCCCAACGGCTCGAGCGCGGTGGTCTACGCCAGCTGGAACGGCGCCACGGAGGTGGCCCGCTGGGACGTCCTGGCCGGCAGCTCGGGCGCGATGCGCCAGGTGGCGTCCTCCCCCCGGACGGGCTTCGAGACCATCATCGGGGTGAAGGGCCTCGCCGCCGGCGACACCCTCGTGGCGGTGCGCGCGCGCGACGCCGCCGGGACCGTCCTCGGCCAGTCGTCCGCGATCCCGGTCCGGGGCTGACCCCCGGGGCCCGCGCGGCCGTCCCCGCCGCGGGCGGCGCCAGCTGCCGACTCGCGCGGCGCCCGAGCGGGTACCCTGTCGGCCATGCCCGCCGAGTTCATCTACACGACCTACCGGCTCGGCCGCCACTACCCGCCGGACAGGACGGTCCTCGAGGACATCTCGCTCTCGTTCTTCCCCGGCGCCAAGATCGGCGTGATCGGGCCCAACGGCGCGGGCAAGTCGAGCCTGCTGCGGATCATGGCCGGCCTCGACGACGGGTTCGTGGGCGAGGCGCGCCTGACGCCCGGGTTCACGGTGGGCCACCTGCCGCAGGAGCCCCGGCTCGACCCGGCCAAGGACGTGAAGGGCAACGTCCTCGACGGCGTGCGCGAGGTCCAGGCGCTGATCGACCAGTACAACGCGGTCATGGCCAGGTGGTCCGACCCGGACGCGGACTACGAGGCCATCGGCGCCGAGCAGGCGGCGCTCGAGGACCGGATCGCGGCCGCCGACGCGTGGAACCTCGAGCGCAACGTGGACATCGCGATGGACGCCCTCCGCTGCCCGCCGGACGACGCCGAGGTGACCAAGCTGTCGGGCGGCGAGAAGCGGCGCGTGGCGCTGGCCCGGCTGCTGCTGCGCCACCCCGACCTGCTCCTGCTCGACGAGCCCACCAACCACCTCGACGCCGAGTCGGTGGAGTGGCTGGAGCGGTTCCTCCAGGAGTACAGCGGCACTGTGGTCGCCATCACCCACGACCGGTACTTCCTCGACAACGTCGCCCAGTGGATCCTCGAGCTGGACCGGGGTCGCGGCATCCCGTTCTCGGGCAACTACTCCGGCTGGCTGGAGCAGAAGCTCGCCCGCCTGGCGATGGAGCAGAAGCAGGCCGACGCCCGGCAGCGGACGCTCGCCCGCGAGCTGGAGTGGGTGCGGATGTCGCCGCGGGCGCGCCAGTCCAAGGGCAGGGCGCGCCTGTCGGCGTACGAGCAGCTGCTCGCCGAGGCCAGCGACGAGAAGGCCGTCGCGCGCGAGCTGGAGATCGCGATCCCGCCCGGCCCGCGCCTCGGCGACCAGGTGATCGAGGTCGAGCACCTGCGCAAGGGCTTCGGCGACCGCCTCCTGATCGAGGACCTCAGCTTCAGCCTGCCGCGCTCGGGGATCGTGGGGATCATCGGGCCCAACGGCGCCGGCAAGACCACCCTGTTCCGGATGCTGGTGGGGCAGGAGCCGCCCGACGCGGGGACGGTCCGCATCGGCGACACCGCGCGCCTCTCGTACGTGGACCAGGGGCGCGACGAGCTGGACCCGGACAAGACGGTGTTCCAGGAGATCACCCACGGCGTCGAGGTGGTGCGCGCCGGCACCCGCGAGGTCCCGGCCCGCGCCTATGTGTCCTCCTTCAACTTCCGGGGCGCCGACCAGCAGAAGCTGGTGGGCACGCTGTCCGGCGGCGAGCGCAACCGCGTCCACCTCGCCAAGCTGCTCCAGGCGAACGGCAACGTGCTGCTGCTCGACGAGCCCACCAACGACCTCGACGTGGACACGCTCCGCGCGCTCGAGGCGGGGCTCGAGTCGTTCCCGGGCTGCGTGGTGGTGATCAGCCACGACCGGTGGTTCCTGGACCGGATCGCCACCCACATCCTCGCCTTCGAGGGCGACAGCCAGGTGCGGTTCTTCGAGGGCAACCTCAGCGACTACGAGGCGTTCCGGCACCGTGAGCTCGGCGCCGCGGCGGACCAGCCCCACCGGATCCGCTACAAGCGGCTCGCGGGCTGAGGCGGCCGGCCACGGAGCGCCCGCCCGGCGCCACGGCGGCGCCGAGGCTGCTCGTCCGGCCCCGGCATCCCGGGCGCCGGCCGGGGGCCGGTGTCCCGGGCTGGGCGGTCGACCTGCGTCTCGACGAGCTGGCGGAGGCCCTGGGGGCGGGTGCCGACGGCGCCGATCGCCTGGCGGTGCTCCTCGAGCCGCTGCCGAACCCCGAGGACGTGGCCTTCCGCCAGGCGGTCTTCCGGGATCTGGAGCAGCCGGCCCTGGGCGGCGCCCTCCGCGGCTTCGGCGACGCCCTCGCGGCCGTCCGGTCGACCCTCGAGCGCACCGCCTCGATGCGCCACCCGGCGGAGCGCGACCGCTGGGTCCTCGACGCGCTCGAGCGCCACGACGCGGCGGTGGCCGACCTGTGGCGCGCCCTGGACGCCGGGCCGATCGCGTCAGCGGGGCTCGCGGCCGTCCGCGACCACGTCGCGGCGTTCGTGGCCTCGTCGGCGTTCCGGCGCCGACGCGCCGACGTGGCGGCGGCCCGGGCCGCGCTCGACGGCGTCAGGTACCGGCTGCGGATCGGCCAGCAGCGCGTCGTCGTCTCCCGCGAGCGCGGCGAGCCCGACCTCGCCGCCCGGATCCGGGCGACGCTCGCCCGGCTCGGTGACGGGGCGCCCGCCCCGCTGCGGGTCGACACCTTCGACACGCTGGACATGAACCCGCTCCAGGCGGAGGTCCTCGCCCGCGTGGTGCGCCTGACGCCCGAACCCTTCGCGCGGCTGGCGGCGACGGTCGCGGCCCACCAGCCCGTCGTCGATCCGGGCCTGGTCGCCATCGCGGCCGACGCGGCATGGTTCCTGGCGGTGCTGGACCTGTTCGCCGCGCTGCGCGGTGCCGGCGTCGGGTGGTGCTACCCGTCGGTCGCCGCGGACGGCACGCTCGCGGCCGAAGGGCTCTACGAGCTCGCCCTGGCCCGTCGGATGGCAGGGGCCGGCCGGGCCGTCGCCGTCAGCGACGTCTCCCTCGCGCCGGGCGAGCGCCTGGCGGTGGTCACCGGCCCCAGCCAGGGCGGCCGGACCACCTTCGCGCGGGCGGTCGGCCAGCTGCACGTGCTGGCGGCAGCGGGCTGCCCGGTTCCCGCGGCTTCCGCGACGGTGCCCCTGGTTGACGGCGTCCGAACGGTGTTCGACCGCCCAGAGCGGCTCGACGACCCGGGTGGCAGGCTGCGCGGCGAGCTCCGGCAGGTCCGGTCCATGCTCGCGGCCACCACCGGGCGGACGCTGGTCGTGGCCAACGAGCCGTTCGCGTCCACCACGGCCCAGGACGCGCTGGCCCTCAGCCGGGAGCTGGTCGCCGCGGTCAACGGCCGGGAGGCGCGCATGCTGGCCGTGACCTTCCTCGAGGAGCTGGCCGCGGCGCCGGGGGCCGTGAGCCTCGCCGCCGCCGTTGACGCGACCGACCCCGCGCTGCGGACGTTCCGCTTCGAGCGCCGGGCGGCCGACGGGCTCGCCTACGCCCAGGCGCTGGCGGGGCGCTACGGCCTCCGCGAGAGCACGATCCGCCAGGGGATGACACGGTGAGGACGCGCCTGCTCTACCCGGATGCGGACCTCGACGTCGAGGCCCTGCCCGAGCCCGACCCGGACCTCGTGGCGGACCTCGAGCTGGAGCGCCTGTTCACTGCCATGGCCGCGGGCGACACGCGCGTGCTGGAGGTGGCGCGAAGCGTCGTGCCGCTCGGAGCCGCCCCCGCCGCGGCACCCCCCGACCCCGCGGCGGTCCGCTACCGTCAGGCCGTCGTGGCGGACGCGCTGGCCTCGCCAGCCACCGTGCGGGCGCTGTACCGGCTGGCCGGCGACGCGCTGGACGGGGAGCGCCGGGTCTGGGGCGGGACCCTCCGCAGCGCCGAGCTCGTCCTCCGCCGCTCCGTCGAGGTGGCGGACGGACTGCTCGAGGCCGTCCGCGGCATCCGGGACGTGCTCGCCCGCGACCGGGCCTCGCTCAGCTCGGCGGGCCTGGCCGGGCTGGCCGACCGGCTGGCGGCCGACCTCGACGACGCCTTCCTGGCCGAGGCTCGCGCCGCGCTGCGGCAGCTCGACGACCGGACCCTGATCGCGACGGCCGGGCTGGGGCCCGGCAACCGGGCCGCGGACTTCGTGCTTCGCCGTGCGCCCGGCGCCCGCTCGAGGCTGCGCGACCGGGTGGGCCTCGAGCGCCAGCGGGGCCTGGCCGTGGATGTCGCCCTGCACGACCAGAACGCGATGAACGCCCTCGCGGAGCTTCGGGCGCAGGCCGTCGCCGCCGCCGCCGGCACGGTGGCCGAGTCAGCCGGGCACCTGCTCGCCTTCTGCCGGCACCTGCGCGACGAGGCGGCGTTCCTGGTGGGCTGCATCAACCTCGACGACGCCCTTGCCCGACGCGGGCTCGCCCGCTGCCGGCCGGACCTGGCGAGCCCGGGCGAGGCCGGCCTGCGCGCGGAGGGGCTCGCCGACCCGTGCCTGGCGCTCGCGATCGACGGCCCTGTGACGGGCAGCGGCGTCGACACGTCCAGGCGCCCGCTCGCGGTGGTGACCGGCGCGAACGGGGGCGGCAAGTCCACCCTCCTGCGGGCGGTGGGCGTGGCGCACCTCATGGCCGCGGCCGGCATGCCGACGGCTGCCGTGTCGCTGCAGGCGGGGCTGCCCAACGGCGTCCTCGTCCACTTCCCGCGCGCCGAGTCGGGCGCCGACGCCGAGGGGCGGCTCGACGGGGAGCTGCGCCGCCTCCGCGACCTCGTGGCGCGCGCCCGGCCGGGCAGCCTCCTGCTCCTCAACGAACCGCTCTCGAGCGTCAACGAGCGCGACGGGTCGGCCATCGCGGGCGAGCTCGTCCGGGGCCTGCTGGCGGGCGGCGCGCAGGTGTGGCTGGTCACCCACCACCACGAGCTGGCCGCCGGCCTGCACGCGGCGCCGCCAGCCCCGGCCCTGTTCCTGCGCGCGGCCCGCGGCGAGGGCGCCGAGCGCCCCTTCCTGCTGACCGAGGCGCCGCCCCTGGAGACCGCCTTCGGGGCCGACCTGTGGGACGCGGAGGTGGGTTCGCCGGCAGGGGCCGACGCGGCGGGGTAGGGGGGCGGTCGCGCCGGATCGGCCGCGCAGCGGCCGGCGGCTCCTCCCGCTCAGGAGCCGAGCAGCTCCCGCGCGATCGACGCCGCGTAGGCCCGGATCGCCTGCCAGTCGCGGAAGTCGCCGGTCTGGTGGGTGCGCAGGATCTGCTTGTCCACGCCGGGCTGGTCCGGGTCGAGCCGGCCGCCGAAGGTGCGGTGGGCCCGGAACGGCAGGTCGCGCATCGTCTCGAGCACGTTGGCGGCGGGGGGCAGGTCGCGCGAGGCGAGCGCCCGGTCGAGCGGGCCGCTGCTCCAGAGCCACAGCGCCCGGCGCTCGAGCGGACCGCGCAGCCGGTTCACGAAGCGGTGGGCGTCGCGCTGCCAGTGGGCGGCGTACAGGGCGCTGCCCAGCACGACCGCGTCGTACCCGTCGAGCTCCCTCACCGTGCGGGCCGGGCTGACGTCCACCTCGAGGCCGGCCTCGGCCAGGGCCCCGCCGATGACCACGGCGATCTCCGCGTTGGAGCCCATCTTGCTGGCGAATGCGACGAGGACGCGGGCGGCCACCGCCTCGGTTCCCTCCCTGCTGCCGACGATGCGGCCAATGTTGCCGCAACTCCCCGCCGCGCGAGGCGGGATCCGTCTAGGATCCGCGTGACTGGATCCGCCCTCACGCCGCCCCGGCGCCCCAGGAGCACACGATGACCGACATCCAGCTGACCGAGTCCCAGCAGGCCGCGATCTCGGCCCTGATGCACGACGAGGGCGTCATCCCGCCGCCGCTGGCCCTGGCCCGGAGCGCGTACCTGCCCAACGACGGCGTCGAGCGCGACCGCGCGCAGCGGGACCCGGACGGCTTCTGGGCCGAGCAGGCCGAGCTGGTGGACTGGGTGGAGCCCTACACCAGGGTCTCGGAGTTCAACCCCCCTGACCACGCCTGGTTCCTGGGCGGCAAGCTGAACGCGTCGGCGAACTGCCTCGACCGCCACGTCCACGGCGACCGGCGCAACCAGGCGGCCCTGATCTGGATCGGGGAGGACGGCGAGGAGCACACCTACACCTACGCCCGCCTGTACCGCGAGGTGAACCGCTTCGCCAACGCGCTCAAGCGGCTCGGGGTGGGGAAGGGCGACCGCGTGGTCGTCTACATGCCGCTGGTCGCCGAGGGGATCATCACGATGCTCGCCTGCGCCCGCATCGGCGCGGTCCACAGCGTGGTCTACGCGGGCATGGGCACGCAGGCGCTGGCGTCGCGCATCGCCGACAGCGGAGCCCGCGTGGTGGTGTGCAGCGACTACACCTACCGGCGGGGCAGGAGGATCCCGCTCAAGCCCACGGTGGACGAGGCGGTGCGCGACGACCCGCAGGTCCAGTGGGTTGTGGTGCACCGGCGCGGCTCGCGCCCGGGCGACGAGCCGGTCAGCTTCGAGTCCGAGCGCGAGGTGGACTTCTACGACATCCAGGAGCCGCGCGAGATCCACTGCCCGCCCGAACCGATGGACGCGGAGGACCCGCTGTTCATCCTGTACACGAGCGGCACCACCGGCAAGCCGAAGGGCGTGGTCCACGCCACGGGCGGCTACATGGTCGGGGTGACGTTCCTCGCCCGCGCCTTCTACCAGATCGGCGACCGCGACATCTACTGGTCCACCTCCGACATCGGCTGGATCGTGGGCCACTCGTTCATCGTCTACGGGCCGCTGTCGATCGGCGCCACGGTCCTGGTCCGCGAGGGCGTCCCGGACTACCCCACGGCCGACGTCACCTGGGAGCTCTGCGAGCGGTTCGGGGTCAACGTGATGTTCACCGCGCCCACGGCAGTCCGCATGTGGATGAGCCACGGCCCTGACGCCCCGTCCCGCTACGACCTCTCGCGACTGCGCCTGGTGGCCTGCGCCGGCGAGCCGCTCAACCCCGAGGCGCACCGCTGGGCCCAGGAGTACCTCGTCGGCCAGTCCGGCGGCATGGTGGTGGACAACTGGTGGCAGACCGAGGTCGCCGGCCCGGTCCTCGGCACGCTCCCCACCTTCGAGGCGAGGCCGGGCAAGGTCGGCAAGCCGATGCCCGGCGTGGTGGCCGACGTGGTCGACCGCGAGGGCCGGTCGCTGCCCCCCGGCCAGGGCGGGCTGCTCGTCCTGCGGCGGCCGCTGCCGTACATGCTGCGGACGGTCTGGGGCGACCACAGCCGCTACGCGAGGTACTGGGAGCAGATCCCGGGGGTGTACGCCGCGGGCGACATCGCCGTCCGCGACAGCGACGGCTACTTCGCGGTCCTGGGCCGCGCGGACGACGTCATGAACGTCGCGGGCCACCGGATCGGGACCGCCGACGTGGAGGGGTCGCTGGTCCGGCACAAGGCCGTGGGCGAGGCAGCGGTCATCGGCCTGCCGGACCCCGTGAAGGGCGAGCGCATCAAGGCGTTCGTGGTGCTGCGCAAGGGCGTCGAGCCCGGGCCCGGCCTCATCGCCTCGCTCAAGGACCACGTCCGCCAGGACCTCGGCCCCATCGCCCAGCCGTCGGAGATCGAGGTGCGGGACTCGCTGCCCAAGACCCGCTCCGGGAAGATCGTCCGCCGCTACCTCAAGGCGGTCGAGATGGGCGAGGACCCGGGCGACCTCTCGACGCTCGCGGACTAGCGCGGCGGCGGACCGCCGACGGTATCCTCGGCCGATGCCCGACCCGATCCCGCACGACATCCGCCTGCTCGCCGACGAGCGGGCCCGAGCCCGGCGCGCCCGGGACTGGCCGACCGCCGACCGGATCAAGGCGGAGCTGGCGGCCGCGGGCTGGAGGGTCGTCGACGCCGGCACGCTGTACTCGCTCGAGCCCCTGCCGCCGCCGCTGGTCGAGGTGGACGGCGAGCTGCGGTACGGGACCAGCGAGGCGGTGCCGTCGCGGCTGGACGAGGCGGCCTCCGCCCCCGCCACCGTGGTGCTCGTCGCGGACGATGCCGCCGGGCTCCTGCCCGGGGCGGTGGCCGCCGTCCGCACTTGGTCGCCGGGGGCGCAGCTCGTGGTCGTGGCCAACGCACCGTCAGACGCGGTCGCGGCCGAGGTCGCCGGCCTGCCCGGCGAGGTGGAGGTCGTCCGCCTGGCCCGCCGGCTGGGCGCAGCGGCGGCCCGGAACGCCGGGGTCAGGCGCGCCTCGGGGGCCGTCGTGGTCCTCCTGGACCCGCGCGTCGAGGTCGGCGGCGACGCCGTGGGCGCGCTGGCGGCCGCGCTCGACGACGCGAGCGTGGGCGTCGCGGGCCTGCGGGGGCTGGCGACCGAGGACCTGGTCCACTTCGAGCCCGTCCCGGCAGGCGCGACGCGCGCGGTCGCCGTCGACGGTCTGGCACTCGCGTTCCGGCGGGCCGACTACCTGGCCCGCGGGCCCCTGGACGAGCACTTCACGCTCGACGCCTACCTCGACGCCTGGTGGAGCCTGGTGCTGCGCGATGCGGCCGGCGACGCCGGAACGGACGCCGAGCCCCGCTCGGCAGCGGTCGTCGGGGCGCCGTACACGCTGCGCGCCGCCGACCGGCCGGCGGCCGACGACCGGCTCGCCAAGCGGCACCGCTACCGCTTCCTCCGCTCCTTCGCCACGCGGCGGGACCTGCTGCTGCCCGAGCGGCCCGGGGGGAAGCCGCGCACCGCCTGAAAACGGGTCCCAGCCCCCCTAACGAATCGGCGGTGAGCCCGTTCTCTGGGTAGAGGCCTCGCAAACAGCATCGTTCCCCCGGCGGTGTGGCACAGCGAGGCCTCATTCCTTGCCCGCCGGGCCGTGGTCCGTGGAGGAGGCAGGCCCCGGGTCCGGGCGGGTCCCGGCCTATACTCCGGCCGTGCGTCGCTGGGTCTGCATCGTGGCCATGCTGGCCGGGTTCTCCGGCAGCGGCTACCCGTGGCGCGCGCGCCCCCGCATCCCCATCCCGGTGGTCCGGGTGCTCGACCCTCGCCGGCCGGAGCCGGGACTGCCCGAGGTGGCCTGGTGGGACCTGAGCTGACCGGACCGGAGCCGCCCGTCGGGCCGCCCCCGACCCCCGACGCCCCCGCCTGGGGGGACGAGTCGGCGCCGCAGGCCGGACCGGCGGCGCCGGGGCCGCGCTGGCGCCGGTTCTTGGTCGCCCTGATCGCGGTCGCGGCCGCCGCGGCGCTCGTCGTCCAGCTGCTGCCGATGCCGGTGTCCACGGGCCCGCAGCGGACCTTCGCCGCCTCGAACGGCAGCGTCACCTTCCTGGCGGGGGCGCCCGCCTCGATCGACCCCGCCCACCACGGCGACCTGGGCAGCGCCCAGTTCGTGAGCCAGCTCTACGAGACGCTCACCGCTGTCGACCCGCAGCTCAACATCCGCCCCGCGCTGGCGGCGTCGTGGCAGGTCAACAGCAGCGGGACCCAGGTGACGTTCACGCTGCGCGACCACCTGGAGTTCAGCGACGGTTCGCCGCTCACCGCGAGCGACGTCGTCCACAGCTGGCGCCGGCTGTTCACGCCGGGGAACCCGTCGCCCCTCGCCTCGCTCATCGCCGACGTGAAGGGCGCCCGCGAGCTCCTGTCGGGGCAGACGACGGACACCAGCACCCTCGGCGTGAGCGCGCCCGACCCGAGGACGGTGGTCGTGGACATGGTCCAGGGCGGCGGCAACCTGCCGGCCATCGTGTCCAGCGCGCCGTTCGCCATCGTGCCCCCGTCGGCGGGGGACGGCGAGATCATGCCGGCGCCGGGCTCGATGGTGGGCAGCGGCGCCTACACGCTGGCCTCGATGACGGCGGACACGTGGACGCTCCAGGCCAACCCCCACTACTGGGCGGGCAAGCCCGCGGTGGACACGGTCAACATGCTCCTCACCATCAACGGCCAGTCCCCGGTGGACGCGTTCTCGGCAGGCACCGTGGACGTCACGCCCATCTCGTTCACCGACGCCGGATGGCTCGCCTACGACCGCCAGCTGGGCCCCTCGCTGCGGGAGGACCCGAGCCTGTCGGTCACCTACTACGGCTTCGAGACCCGCCGGGGCCCGTTCGCCGACGCGCGCGTCCGCCAGGCGTTCGCGATGGCCATCGACTGGAAGCGGCTGGCGCAGCTGGAGGACCCGCTCAGCAGCGTGCCCGCCACGGGCATGGTCCCGGCGGGCATGCCCGGCCGGCCGTCGGGCGACTTCCTGCCCGTGTTCGACGTGGCCAGGGCCAGGCAGCTCCTCGCGCAGGCGGGCTACCCGGGCGGCGCGGGCCTGCCCGCGATCACGTTCATCGGCGGCGGGGGCGGCGACTCCGACGCCGCCATCGTGGCCATGCTCCAGACGAACCTGGGCGTGACCGTCCAGTACCAGACCATGGACTTCGGCGCCTACCAGCAGCGCCTTGCCACCGACCCGCCCGACATCTGGAGCCTCTCGTGGGTGGCCGACTACCCGGGCGCCAACGACTTCCTCGGCGTCCTGCTCGGGACCGGCTCCACGGCCAACGAGGGCGGCTGGTCCAACAGCGACTTCGACGCCGCCGTCGCGCAGGGCTCGTCGGCCAGCGACCCGGCCGCGGCGCTGGCCGCGTTCACCAGGGCGGAGCAGATCGTGCAGGACCAGGTCCCCGTCGTCCCGGTGTCGTACGGGCGCTCGTGGTCGCTCGTCCGCGACGGGCTCCTGGGCGCGGCGCAGAACGGCACCGGGATCCTGCGGCTCGCCGGACTCAAGTGGAGCGGGCAGTGAGCGCCCGCAGGACACCCCGCGCGGCCCGGCTGCTGCTGGCGCTGGCGGCCGCCCTCGCCCTGCTGCTGCCCGCGGTGCCCGTCCAGGCGGCGTCGGTCTCGTTCACCGGGGCGAGCGCGACCTCGACCTTCAACCAGGGCGTGAACTTCTCCATCACGCTGGCCGCGGGCGCGGCGCCCGCGAGCGTCGAGATCCAGCTCGCCATGCCCGGCGACATCGGGCCGTACGTCGCGACGCTGGCGAACGCCCCCCGCGCCGGCACCAGCACCCTCCACTACACCCTGGACACCTCGGGCGGCGGCCACCTGATGCCCAACACGCCGATCACGGCGACCTGGGTGGCGTACCCCCAGGGGGGCGGGGCTCCGGTCAGCAGCGCCCCGTACACCTACCGCTACAGCGACGACACGCAGCACTGGCAGTCGCTCCGCGACGGCATCGTGACGGTCCACTGGACGCAGGGGTCCACCTCGTTCGCCCAGCACGCCGCCAGCGTGGCCGTCAAGGCGATCACGACCGACGCGGCCCTCCTGGGGATCAGCGAGACCAGGCCGGTGGACTTCTTCATCTACGCCGACGACGCCTCGTTCCGGGCGGCGCTCGGCCCGGGGACGCGCGAGAACGTGGGCGGCGAGGCGGTCACCCAGATCCGCACGCTGTTCGCCGAGTTCACGCCGGACATGCTCAACAACGCCTGGGTGGGGATCACGATCACCCACGAGCTCACCCACCAGGTCATCGACGACGCGACGAGCAACCCCTACCGGTCGCTGCCGCGCTGGCTCAACGAGGGCGTCGCCGTCTACCAGTCGGAGGGCGACACCGGCAGCTACAGGTCCCAGGTGCAGGGAGCCGTGTCCTCCGGCGACCTGCTGCCGCTGACCGCGCTCGGCTGGCAGTTCCCGACCGACCCCACCAAGACCGCGCTCGCCTACGCCGAGTCGGTGTCCGCCGTGGACTACATCGTCCGCCAGTTCGGCAAGGCGGCCCTCGTCAAGCTCGTCCTGGCCTACAAGAGCGGCCCCACCGACGACGAGGCCCTGCAGGCGGCGGTCGGCGAGGACATGGCGGCGTTCCAGGCCGCGTGGTACGCCTCGATCGGGGCGTCCGCCCCGTCGCCGTTCGGGCCGCAGCCCGCGCCGTCGGGCCCGCTGCCCCCCGACTGGACCACCGGCGCCCCCTCGTCCGCGCCCGCCAGCCCCGGCGCCCCGGCGTCCGGCCCCCCGGCGACCGCCGCGCCGCCCGGCGCCCAGA
>JAJYLZ010000054.1 GCA_021787395.1 Chloroflexota bacterium | reverse complement strand
CCGGCGGCGGCCGGGTCCGGATGCTGGTGGACCAGGCGCGCTGGGCGACCAGGGCGTCGCTGCGCGACATGGGCGTACTGTTCTTCGCGATAGCGATGCCGGTGGGGCTGTACGCCCTGTTCGGCTCGTCCATGGGCCAGGGCGCCACGGTCCACGGCGTGCCGTTCGCGCTGTTCACCGCCTGCTCCATGTCCGCGTACGGCGTGGGGGTCATCGCGTTCATCTCCAACCCGGAGTGGGTGGCGACCGCGCGCGACGGCCGGGTGCTCAAGCGGCTGCGCGGCACCCCGCTCGCCGCGTGGCAGTACGTCGCGGGCCGCACGGCGGCGGTCATCCTGATCGCCCTGGTGACGACCGCCCTGGTGTGGGCCGTCGGGGCCGCGCTGTTCGGGGTGCGGGTCAACGGCCCCGAGGGGGTCGTGCTGAGCCTCCTCGTCCTGCTGCTCGGGACGATGACCCTGGCCGCCTGCGGCTACGCGCTGGCGGCGTTGACCTCGAGCCGGCGGGCGGTGGCGTCGGTGGGCCTCGGGCTCCTGCTGCCCCTCTCGTTCTTCTCCGACATCTTCATCGTGGGCAGCGTGCCCGACTGGATGGCCACGGTCGGCTCGGTGTTCCCGCTCCGGCACTTCGTCCACGCCCTCGCCGACGCGCTCGACCCGGCCGGGCTGACGATCGCCTGGGCGGACCTCGGGGCGATGGCCCTGTGGCTCGTGGCGGGCAGCGCCATCGCGCTCCGCCGGTTCGCCTGGGAGCCGGCGGCGGGCGCCGGGCCGCGGTCGGCGGGCGGGGGAGCGGCGGGACCGCCCGCGACCGGATGGCGGCCGCGCTCGCTGCTGCGGCGTCGCCGGGCCGCCCGCGCGGCGGCTACGGGGACGGGGGCAGCGCCAGGGCCGGACCCGCGGAGATGACGAACCCGTCGCGGCCGCTGTCGGGCGCCGAGGGGACGAGCGCCACGGCGTCGCCCTCGACGAGGATGCCCGCCTGGCTCGCGACGAGGCGCGGGTTGCGGCCGTTGGCGGTCGCGAGGTCGAAGCGCACGGCGGAGGTCGCCGCGAGCGGGGCCGGCCGCCCGTTGACCTGCGGGGCCTCCTCGATCCACTCGGCCGAGGTGCCGCTCCCCCTCCACGCTCGGGTCGTCGTGTAGCGGCCGCCCCGCGAGTCGCTGATCGTGATCCGCCAGCGCCCTCCGGCGACCCGGGAGATGGCCGCGCGGATGGTGTCTCCCGGGCGGACGGCCAGCGAGCGGATCCGCACGGCCGGGGCGGGCAGGATCTCCCACCACGCGCTGTACGAGGCGCCGGCCCCGGCCGCGTCCTGCTCGGTGCCGACCTGGATGAGCGCAGCCTCGTTGACCCCGCCGATGCCGATCCAGGCGGCCGAGAACCCCGGGAACCCGGTGGCGTCGACGCGCGGGACGGTCCACTCGCCGGCCACGCCCGTGTACCGGCCGCCGTCCACGATGTAGCCGGCCCAGTTCGACGAGTACCAGCCCGCCGGGCCCGCGGCCCCCGCCGCGCGCTGGCCGTCCACGACCGACCCCGCCGGGGGCTGGGCGACGGGCAGGGGGCCGCCGGGCGCCGCGAACCGGACGGCGACCAGCGCCAGGGCGAGGGCGAGGCGACGGAGCATGCGCAGACCGTAGCCGCTGACCGCTGCGCTCCGGTGAAGGTCGGGTCAAGTCCGCGCAACGCCCTGTCCGCGGCCTGGGGCGAGCCGCCGCGCCGCCGGGCGCCGCCGCGCCGCCGCGCCGTGGCCGAGGGAGGTCTCGGGCGCGTACGATCTGCGCAGCCGTTGGTCCGGGGCGGGTCGGCAGGGCGCGCGGACGCGGGCGAGGGCGCCGGCCCCGAGCGGGAGGTGGAACGACATGAAGCTGCTCCTGGCGATCGTCCAGCCCGATGACGCGGACCGGGTCGGGGAGGCGCTGCGCGGCGCGGGCCACCGGTTCACGCGGCTCGCCTCGACCGGCGGGTTCCTCGAGACGCCCAACGTCACGCTGGTGCTCGCGGTGCGGGACGAGGCCCTCGCGGACGTCGTGGAGCTGCTGCGCGCCAACTGCGCCGGGCGCGACGTCGAGGTCCCGCTGGTGCTGTCCGAGCGGCTCCGCGACTGGCAGGATCGGGTGGTGAACTACGCGGGCGCGACGGTCCTGGTCGTGGACCTCGAGGACCTGATCCGGCTATAGGCCAAGTGCGGCGGCCGCGCGCATCAGCCGGACCGGTTCTCGCCCCAGCCCGGACCCGGGTCCCGGCCCCGGACCCCGGGCCTCAGCCCCGGTCCGGGGACCCGGACGGCCCGCTCCCGCGGCGCACCGCCTCGACGATCTCGTCCACGGTCCGCACCCGGCCCATCCGGGGCATGATCTCGTCCACCGCGTGGGCGTGGCCGGCGGCGGAGCGGGCGGCCATCGCGCCGAGCGCGAACACCTGGGCGTAGCCGCGCTCGTAGGCGTCGCGGGCCGTGGACTCCACGCCGATGTCGGTGCTGATGCCGCCCAGGATGATGGTGCCGACGCCGCGCCGCCGCAGCTGGAGGTCCAGCTCGGTGCCGTAGAAGGCGCCCCACTGGCGCTTGGTGATCAGCAGGTCGCCCGGCTCCGGGCCCAGCTCCGGCACGATCTCGGCCCAGTCGGCCGGGGGGCTGGCCTGGCCCTGGACGGCCGCGTCGGCCGGCGGCCGGAGCGCGTCGCGCCGGTCGGGCGACGGGGTCACGCGGACCAGGACCACGAGCATGCCGGCCTCGCGGCACGCCCTGGCCAGCCGGACGGCGCCGGCCACCACCTCGGGCGCCGCGATCGGCACGGAGGGCATGCCCACGATCCCGCGCTGCAGGTCGATCAGGACGAGCGCGGTGCGGGAGGGGTCGAGGGGACCGAGCAGCTCGGCGGCGGGCGTGGTCATCGCGGTGCCTCGGATGCGGCGGGGGCTTTGGATGCGGCGGCGGGGCTCGGCTGGCCGTGCAGCGCCGCGGCCAGGATGACCTCGGCGGCGCGCTCGTAGCCGAGCGCCCCCGTGTTGAGCATGAGGGTGTACCGGAGCGGGCTGCGCCAGTCCAGGCTGTGCACCTGGCGCAGGTAGGCGGCGCGGTTGGCGTCCACCTCGCGGACCCGGCGCCGGGCGACCTCGATGGGCACCAGCTCGCGCTCGCGGATCGTGTCGGCGCGGACGGTGGCGTCCGCGTAGAGGAACACGTGGGTGGCGTCCTGGCGTCGCTGGAGGATGGCCGACCCGCCGCGGCCCACGATCACCGCGTTGCCCGTCGCCGCGACCTCCTGGATGGCCGCCCGGGTGAACTGGATGACCCGCGGCCGCGGGTCGGACGCGAGGTCGGGGTAGGGGGGCTCCCAGCCGAGGCCCGCGGCGGGCACCTGCGCGAACGAGGTGATGACCCGGTCGAGGAGGCGCACCGGGCGCTCGTCCTGGCTCTCCACGAGCGCGGGCGCCATCTCGGCCCGCCGGGCCACCTCCTCGATCAGCCAGCGGTCCACGAAGACCGCGCCGAGGCGCTCGGCCACGAGCCGCCCGATGGTGGTTCCCCCGGCTCCGTACTCCCGGGCGATGGTGATGATCGGCACGTCGTATACTCCCGTTTGCTGGATTATATCGAGTGCTGGAGTGTTTGGTGCACGAATGGTCGCCCGACACCCGTCGGGTGCTCCGCGCCTACCTGCGCGCGATCGCCGTCGCCGAGCCGCTGCAGCGCGAGCTGGCCCGCCGGTACGGCGTCACGGTCGGCGACCTCGCCTCGCTGCGCGCCCTCGCCGACCTGGGCGAGGTCCCCATCGGCCGCCTGGCGGCCGCGCTCGCGATCCGCCAGTCGAGCGCCACGAACCTGGTGGACCGCCTCGCGATGGCCGGCCTGGTGGCGCGCGGCGTGGACCCCGCCGACCGCCGGGTCACGACGCTGCACCTGACCGAGCGCGCCCGCGAGGCGCTGGGCGACCGGGCGCTGTTCGAGGCGAGCGGCCTCCCGCGGCGGGTCGCCCGCCTGTCGCCCGGGGAGCGGGTCCAGCTGGCGACCCTCCTGGAGCGGATGCTCGAGCAGGGCCAGGGCGAGCCTCCGGAGGTGACGGCGTGAGCGCAGCAGCAGGGCGCGGACAGGGGCGAGGGCTCGGGCACCTCCCGTACAAGTGGGTCGCGCTGTCCAACACGACCCTCGGCATCCTGATGGCGACCATCAACTCCTCGAGCCTGATCATCGCCCTGCCGGCGGTGTTCCGGGGCATCGACCTCAACCCGCTCGAGCCGTCGAACTTCACCTACCTGCTGTGGGTCCTCAACGGCTACCTGCTGGCCACCGCCGTCCTCGTGGTCACGCTCGGGCGGGTGGGCGACATGTTCGGCCGGGTCCGCATGTACAACCTGGGCTTCGTGGTGTTCACGGTCGGCTCGATCGGCCTGTCGGCCACCTGGAGCACGGGCACCATGGGCGCGATCGAGATCATCGTGCTGCGGATGGTGCAGGCGGTGGGCGGGGCGCTGCTGATGGCCAACTCGGCGGCCATCCTGACCGACGCGTTCCCCGCCAACGAGCGCGGGATGGCGCTCGGGATCAACCAGATCGCGGGCCAGGCCGGCACGTTCCTGGGGCTGATCCTGGGCGGGGTCATGGCCGCCGTGGACTGGCGCTGGGTGTTCCTGCTCAACGTGCCGGTCGGCGTGGTGGGGACGGTCTGGGCGTTCGTCGCGCTGCGCGAGCTGGGCGAGCGCCACCCGGCGCAGATCGACTGGGCGGGCAACGTGCTGTTCGCGGCCGGCCTGGGCCTGGTGCTGGTCGGCATCACCTACGGCATCGCGCCCTACGGCACCTCGACGATGGGCTGGGGCAACCCGTTCGTGGTCGGGTCGATCGTGGCGGGCGTCGTGCTGCTGGGCCTGTTCATCGCGGTCGAGCGGCGGGTCAGCGCGCCGATGTTCAAGGTGGAGCTGTTCCGGATCCGGGCCTTCGCGGCCGGCAACCTCGCCGGCCTCCTGAGCTCCGTCGGGCGCGGCGGCCTGCAGTTCCTGCTGATCATGTGGCTGCAGGGCATCTGGCTGCCGCTCCACGGGTACTCGTTCGAGGAGACGCCGCTGTGGGCGGGCATCGCGATGCTGCCGCTGACCGCGGGGTTCGTCGCCGCGGGCCCCGTGTCGGGCTGGCTCTCCGACCGCTACGGGGCGCGGCCGTTCTCGACGGCGGGGATGCTGCTCGCGGCGCTCACGTTCGTGCTGCTGATGCTGCTGCCGGCGGACTTCGCCTACCCGGCCTTCGGCCTGGTGATCTTCGCCAACGGCGTCGCCTTCGGCATGTTCGCCTCGCCCAACACGGCGGCGATCATGAACAGCGTCCCGGCCCGGTACCGCGGCGCCGCCTCGGGGATGCGCGCCACGTTCCAGAACACGGGCTTCCCGCTGTCGATCGGCATCTTCTTCACGCTCATGATCGTCGGGCTCCAGGCGTCCGTGCCGGGCGCGATGTACCGGGGGCTGACCGCGAGCAGCGTGCCGGCGGCCACGGCCACCACCCTCTCGCAACTGCCCGCGGTGGGCTACCTGTTCGCGGCGTTCCTGGGCTACAACCCGCTCCAGACGCTGCTGGGCCCGACGGTGCTCAACGCCCTGCCCGCCAGCGACGCCGCGCACCTGGTGAGCACGGGCTTCTTCCCCTCGCTGATCGCCGGGCCGTTCCACGACGGGGTCGTGGTGGTGCTCGTGTTCTCGATCGCGATGTGCCTGATCGCCGCCGCGGCGTCGTGGCTGCGCGGCGGGCGGTACGTCCACGACGAGCTGGAGGCCGAGGTGCTCGAGGCCGAGCCCCCGCGGGCGGCGGCCGGCTGACCGCGCCCGCCGGCGCGGCCCCGCTCAGGCCTCGGCGTCCTCGCCGCCGTCGGGCGAGGCGGCCATCCCCGCCGGCAACATCGGCGCCACGTCCACGACCTCCACCCGCGCCCCCGGGCCGGCCGTGAACGCCGCCACCGACATGGCCACGTCGCCGAACCGCTCGGTGAACAGCCGCAGCGCGCCCGGCGAGCGGGCCAGCGCCCAGGACGCCTTGGAGCGCGAGGTCTCGAGGAACCGCTTGGGCTCCGGCCCCAGGACCAGCAGCTGGGCGCGCCGGCCCGACGTGTCCGCCGCGAGGCGCACGAGGTCCCGGAACAGGGCCCGCTTGTGCGCGGCGTCCTGCCCGGTCCAGCCCACGAGGTTGAACTCGGCCACCCGCCGGTTGGTCTCCACGTGGAACGGGTGCCCGGGGTTGTCGCCGGCCGACAGGGACGGGCAGTTGACCAGGGTCTCGCCGTCCTCGAGCAGTTCCGGGAGGAGCGTCAGGATCGCCGCGGCCTGGATCAGGTCGCCCAGCTGGCCGAGCTCGCGCCGGACCGTGACGGCGGCCGCCAGCAGGCGCCCGTCCACGCCCGCGGCCAGGGCGGCGGCCCGCACCTCGAGCGCGGTCGCGTGCTCGGTGGTGGCCTCGAGGCGGGCGATCGCGTCCGCGAGCGGCCGGCGGCCGAGGAAGGCGGACAGGGTCCCGACGGACTGGCTGAGGGTGGGCTCGCGCATGGCGCCATTGTGGGCCGGGCGCGGATTCCGGGCGCTCGGGCGCTCGGGCGCCGCGCGGCGCCGGCCCGGCTGGCTCGACGGGGCCTACCGGGTCGCGGCCGCGAGGGCGTCGTGGAGCCGCGCCGGCTCGTCGCTGCCGAGCACCAGGCGCCCGTCGAGGGTCGTGTACAGCAGGGTCAGGCTCACGCCGGCGTCGGCCACGTGCCGCAGCAGGGCCGCCGCGCCGCCGGGCCGGTTCTCCACCGCCAGCACCGACACCGGCTGCTCCCCGCAGATCTCCACGCCGACGTTGAGCAGGGTGCGACGGGCGAGCTCGGCGTCGCTCACGATGACGTGCACGACGGCCCCGTCGTCGGAGGCGAGCCCGCACGCGCCATCGATGTTGATCCCGGCGTGCCCGAGCGCCTCGGCGACCCGGAGGAGCGTGCCCGGCCGGGTCGGCAGGCACAGCGCAAAGTCCGTGGCCATGTTCGCCACCTCCTCGGGGCGCGTCCCGTGCCCCGCGCCCCGAGGCCAGCCTACGCTCGCGGGCCGCCCGAGTCCATGGCCTTCGAGCCGGTTCGGGCAGGGACCCCGCGGCGCCGCCAGCGAAGTGCGATCCGGCCCACGGCTCGGGGCCCGTTCGGCAATCGGCCGGACCGGCGGGAGCCGCCGATACTGGCCCCTTCGAGGCGTCCCCGAACGTCGCCGCCGACCGGCGACCACCGAGGGTGGAGTCATGACCGTCGCCCCGATCGACCCGTTCCGCCGCGTGCTGCCGCTCACCGCCGCCGCCGCCCGAACTGAGGCCGAGCGCTGCCTCTACTGCTCCGACGCTCCCTGCGCCCACGCCTGCCCGAGCGAGATCGACGTGCCGGGCTTCATCCGCAAGATCGCCACCGGCAACGTGGCGGGCGCGGCGCGGACGATTCTGGCCGCCAACCCGCTGGGCGCCACCTGCGGCGCCGTGTGCCCCGTGGAGCGCCTGTGCGAGGGCGCCTGCGTGCGCAACGAGCTCGACCGGCCGATCGCGATCGGCCGCCTCCAGCAGGGCGCCGTCGAGGCGTACGGCGCGTCGGGCGAGCCGTTCTTCGCCCCCGGCGCCGACGCGGGCGTCTCGGCCGCGGTGATCGGGGCGGGCCCGGCGGGCCTCGCCTGCGCGGCCGAGCTGCGCCGAGCGGGCGTCGCCGTGACCCTGTACGACGACGCCCCGCGGCCCGGCGGCCTGGCGGACCACGGGATCGTGCCCTGGCGGATGGCCCGCGACAGCGTGGCCATGGAGGCGGCCGAGATCGAGCGCGCCGGGGCCAGGCTCGCCCTCGGCACCACCGTGGGCCGGGACGTGGACGCCGCCGGCCTGCTGGCCGCCAACGACGCGCTGGTGCTGGCGGTCGGCCTCGGGCGGGCGAGGCCGCTCGGGATCGCGGGCGAGGCGCTGCCCGGCGTGGTGGACGCGCTCGCGGTGATCCGCGCCGCCATCGACCCGGAGCCCGGCGCGGCGCCGGTCGTCGGCCGGCGGGTGGGCGTGGTCGGGGGCGGGTCCACCGCGTTCGACGCTGCCGCGGCCGCCGTCCGGCTGGGCGCGGACGAGGTGACCCTGTTCTACCGCCGCGGCCCGGGGGAGTGCCCGGCGTACCCGCACGCGATCGACCTCGCGCGCCAGCTGGGGATCTCGATCCGCTGGCACACCGCGCCGGTCGAGCTCCAGGGCGCCGAGCACGTGACGGGCGCCACCTTCGTGGCCATGCGGCCCGGCGAGCCCGACGCCTCCGGGCGCCCGCGGCCGGAGCCGGTGCCGGGGTCGATGTTCGAGGTGGAGCTGGACACGCTGGTCAGAGCCGTGGGGCAGGACCGGCCCGACACCGCGGAGGGCGTGCTCGCCGGCCTTGGCGTCCCGCTCCGCGACGGCACGGTCGTGGCGGACGCGGCCAACGGGCGGACCACCAACCCCAAGGTGTGGGCGATCGGCGACATCACGTCGGGCGGCAAGGAGGTGGTCAACGCCGTCCAGGCGGGCAAGCTGGCGGCGCGGTCGATCATCGACGCGCTCGGCCTGCGGACCCGCATCGAGCCGGTCCGGCGCGCCGTGGACGCGACCGTGCCCGGGGTGGACCTCTCGGTGGACATCGCGGGCATCAAGAGCCCGAACCCGTTCTGGCTGGCCAGCTGCCCGATCAGCAACTCCGCGGACATGGTCTCGCGCGCCTTCGACGCCGGCTGGGGCGGCGCGGTGTGGAAGACGATCGGCGACCCGATCCGCAACGTCACCGCGCGGCTCGGCTCGTTCGAGTACGGCGGCAAGCGGATCGTCGGCATCAACAACATCGAGCTGATCAGCGACCGCCCGACGGACGTGAACATCGCGGAGATCCGCGAGGTCAAGAAGCGCTACCCGGACAACGCCGTGGTGATCAGCCTCATGGTGGAGTCCAGCCGCGAGGCCTGGCACGAGATCCTGGCCAAGTGCAACGACACCGGCGCCGACGGCTACGAGCTCAACTTCGGCTGTCCGCACGGGATGAGCGAGCGCGGCATGGGCGCGGCCGTGGGCCAGGTGCCCGACTACGTCCAGATGATCACCGAGTGGGTGATGGAGAAGGCCGAGATGCCCGTCTTGGTCAAGCTCACCCCCAACGTCACCGACATCCGCTTCCCCGGCCGCGCCGCCCGCCGGGCCAACGCCGACGGGATCGCGCTGATCAACACCATCAACTCGCTGCTGGGCGTGGACCTCGACACGTGGGCGCCGCTGCCGGACGTCCGCGGCAAGGGCACCCACGGCGGCTACGCCGGCCCGGCGGTCAAGCCCATCGCGCTCAACATGGTGAGCCAGCTGGCCGCCGACCCCGAGGTGGGCATCCCGATCTCGGGCATCGGCGGCATCGAGAGCTGGCGCGACGCCGTGGACTTCCTGCTCCTCGGCGCCACGACCGTGCAGGTGGGCACGAGCGTCATGCACTACGGGTTCCGCCTCGCCGACGACCTCGTGGACGGCCTGTCCACCTACCTGCGCTCGAAAGGGCTGAGCAGCCCGAGCCAGCTGGTGGGCAAGGGCCTCGCGGGCCTCACCGACTGGGGGCACCTGGACCAGGAGTGGCGGCTGCTGGCCAAGATCGACCAGGACAAGTGCATCCACTGCAACCTGTGCTACACCGCCTGCGACGACGGCGCGCACCAGGCGATCCGCAAGACCGGCACCAACGGGACGTCGCGCCTCGACGTGGACCCCGACTACTGCGTGGGCTGCCGCCTGTGCCAGTACGTCTGCCCGGTGGAGGGGGCGATCACGTTCGAGGGCCTCGAGGGGGCGGCCGCGATCCACTGACGCCGCGCCCGCGACGCGGGCGGCAACGGCACGGCGGCTCGGAGCCCCGCCCCGCGGCGGGGCTCCGCCATCTCCGAAGACCGCCCCGCGGCGGGGCTCCGGGAGGCACGAGCCCGCCTTCTCGGCCACGGATGTCACGCCGCCTCCGCCACTTGTCCTCCCCGGGGGCGTTGGCAATCGGATCGGGCCCCGGCGGCGGAGCCACGAGGAGGTTCCGACGCCATCTGCCCTCCGGGGGGACATCCGGCGGGCGCATGCCGGCCTGACGGGCGCGTGGGCCTCCCGGGGGACATCTGGCGGGTTCGCAACGCCCCGGACTGGGGTCCGAGCGGGATACGGCCCTCCCCCGGGGGACATCTGGCAGGATCGCCGCTCCCGGGACCAGAGCCCCGGCGGGATACGGCCCTCCCCGGGGACATTTGGCGGGTTGGACTGCCTGCCGGCCGCGTCGACAGCCAGCCGACGGCGAGGCGGATGCGCGAGGCCGACGCTACCGCAGGCTAGCCCGAGGCGGCCGGTCGGGCGAGCCGCCAGCCGATCGGCGAGCCTCCGGCGTGACCGCCCGGGAATCGGGGAGCCCCGCCGCGGGGCGGGGCTCCGTCGCGAGTGCGGGCTGAGCCGGGGTCAGCGGACGCTGTACCGCTCGACCGGGCTCCAGACGCTGTTCGCGTTGTAGGGGGTCGGGTTCGCGATGGAGCGGACGTACCACTCGCCGCGCGTCGAGAACCGCCAAGTCCAGGACGCGCGCCCCGTCGAGTCGATGTAGACGTCGCGCTTGGTGACGTAGGTCCAGTGGCCCGACATGTACCGGTAGAACCGGAACGTGACCTTCGCCTTCGGCAGCTCGGGCCGCGCCGGCCGGACCGTCGTGGTGAACGTCACCTGGGTCCCGGCGGATACGACCTTGACCTTGCCGAGGTTGGTCGGCCGGAGGAGCGCGATCTGGCGGACGACGACCCGCGGCTGGTTGCTCGTCCCGGCGACGAGATCGGAGGTGCCGGCGAACACGGCCCGGTACCAGAGGTTCGTCGCGGGCCGGTAGGGGAACACGTCGCTGCCCGTCGCGTCGGCGGTCCGCGTCGCGATCGTCGTCCAGTTGACGCCGTCACGGGCGCCCTGGAGCGTGAACGTCTTGCCGGCGCCGTTCTTGGCGAAGTGCGTCGAGAGGTAGACCGTCGAGCCCCAGGTGATCACGGACGACGACGGGGTGAGCGTGAGCTCCGCGGCGGGCGCGGTCACCGTGAACGCGGCCGAGGATGACGCCGCTAGGACGTTCGGCGTCGTGCAGGCGTTCGTCGCGCAGACGACGTTGAGCGGGGTTGCGACGAGCGTGTAGCCGACGCCGGTGTTGGAGATCGCGCAGCCGGAGAACACGGCCTTGCCAGCGTTCGCGCCCGTGGTGGCGGTCGCGAGTGTGAGCCCCGACGTGCAGGAGAGCACCCCGGCCGGGACGCCCGGGTTCGCCCCGATGGACAGGACGATGTAGGCGCTCACGCCGCTGGTCACCACGTTGCCGCCCGCGTCGGTGATCGCGACGATCGGCTGGGTCGTGAACGCCTGGCCAGCCGCGGCGCCCGCCGGCTGCTGGACGAAGGTGACCTTCGAGGCGAGGCCTGCGGTGACCGTGAGACTGTTGGAGATCACGCTGAGCGAGCCCGCCGTGGCCCGCAGCGTGTAGGTGCCCGCCTTGTCGATGGCGCAGCCGGTGAAGGTGGCGACGCCGGCATTCGACAACGCGGGGTTGCAGGTCAGGCTCCCGCCCGCCACCGAGTAGGAGTAGATGGCCAACTGGACGGGAACCCCTGTCGTGTGGGTCGCAGTGGCCGTGCCCACACGGATCTGGACCACCGGCTGGGTCGTGAATGCGATGCCGCCCTTCGCGCCCGACGGCTGGGTCGTGAACACCAGGGTGTTGGCGACGTCGAACAGGCTGCTCGTGGCGAGCGTGTAGGGGTTGGGGCGCAACGCGGTGGTGTCTGTGGCTGTGAGCTGATAGCCGATCGCCGCGACATTGATCCGGCAGCCGCTGAACGTGGCGAGGCCCTGGACGGTGGAGGTCTGGTTGTTGGCCTGGTAGCAGGTCAGCGCGGCGCTGCTGCCGCCGGGGTTCGCGGACAGGGAGAGGGTGACCGCGGTCCCGCTGTCGATGAACACGCGGTTGCCCACCGCATCCGCCACGATCACCGCCGGCTGGGTCTGGAGCGGCAGGCCCGGCAGGCCGAACGACGGCTGGGCGCTGAACGCCAGGTGGTCGGCGGCGCCCGGGACCTCAGTCAGCGTCCCGTAGCCGGTCGCGGGCGCGCTCGCTGTCCCGGTGTTCGTGATGGACCCGGTGACCTGCTGGAGGCCGCCGAGCGACTTCGACACCGGCCGCACCTGCAGCCCGTTCCAGGTGATGTCGCACGCGCCGGTGGACTGGGCCGTGATGGTGACCTTCGCGTGCTGGGCGTCCGGGAACGTGAGGCCCGAGAGCGAAATCCCCGCGCAGTTGGTGCCCCCGGCTCCTGCGGTGCCGGCCGACGTGTTGAACTCGAACGCGGCGGGGATGGTCAGGATGATCGTGCTGTTGTTGGCCAACTGGCCGGCGGCGCTCTCGTGGACGACCGGCCCGCCGACGTCGGTCCAGGCTGGCGTCGGCGCGTCCTTCGCGGTGGTCGCCGCCATCGGAGCGACGGTTGCCTGGTCCACGGTGGCGGCGAGTGCCACCGCCGGCGCGACCGCTGGTGCGAACGGCACCAGCAGCACTGAGATGGCCACGGGGACGGCCAGCCGGCCGAGCCCCACGCGGCGACGGATCGAGCGGTCCATTGCGGAGTGTCCTCCCTCACAACGAGTGGTCCCGGCGTGCCCCGCGCGTCGACTCGATCCTCGCATTTCAGCCTTCGCCGGAACTTATCCGCGGCCACGTTACGCGATGCGAATCGAGGTGGGCCCTGTCGAAGGTCGCCCCGAATCGGGTCGCCGGCCACGAGTTCCACGACGCGCCGCCGCGCCGGCCGGTTCCGACCGCCGCCCGGCAGGGTGGCCTCGCCCATCTATCCGAATCGCCGCCGGGGGTCTAGGCTAGGCGCCCCAGACCCCCACCCGAGCCTGCGTCCCGGCGGCTCCGCACCCGCCAACCTGGAGGTCCTCATGCCGCGCGTGCTGCTGATGGTCGGCACCAAGAAGGGCGTCTTCCTGCTCGACACCGACGAGGCCCGCCGCGACTGGCGCGTGCGCGGCCCGTTCTGCGAGGGGTTCGAGATCCGCGATGCGGTCTACGACCCGTCCGACGGCTCCATCTACGCGGCCGCCACCTCCCCCTGGTTCGGCCCCGCCGTGTTCCGCTCGCCGGACCTCGGCGAGACCTGGACCCACAGCTCGGACGGGCTCACCTACGGCGACGGCGGGCCCGAGCTGACCCGCGTCTGGAGCGTGATGCCCGCCCACGGCTCGGTGTACGCCGGCGTGGAGCCCGCGGGCCTGTTCCGCAGCGACGACGCGGGGGCGACCTGGCGCCACGTCGCCGGCCTGCGCGAGCACCCCTCGACGCCGACCTGGATGGCGGGCAACGGCGGCCTGATCCTGCACACCATCGTGCCCCACCCCGACGACCCGAACCGGATGTGGGTGGGCGCCAGCGCCGTGGGCGTGTTCGAGACGACGGACGGCGGCGCCACCTGGGCCGCCCGGAACCGGGGCGTGCGCCAGGACTACAACCCCGGCCCGCCGCTGGAGGTGGGCTCCTGCGTCCACAAGCTCGCGCTCGCGGCCGGCACCGACCGGACGCTCTACCAGCAGAACCACTGCGGCGTCTACCGCTCCGACGACGGGGGCGCCAGCTGGCAGGAGATCACCGGCAGCCTCTCGTCCGAGTTCGGCTTCGTCGTGGGCGTGCACCCTCGCGACCCGCAGACGGCCTGGGTGCTGCCGCTCACGACGCCCGAGCACGGCCGCTACACGCCCGACGCGAAGCCCGCCGTGTGGCGCACCCGCGACGGCGGCGCCAGCTGGGAGCGGCTCAGCCGGGGCCTCCCGCAGCAGAACGCCTGGCTGTCGGTCCTGCGCCAGGCGATGGGCGTGGACTCGCTCGAGCGCCCGGGGGTCTACTTCGGCGCCCAGTCGGGCCAGTTGTTCGCCTCGGCCGACGAGGGCGACACCTGGCGCGAGATCGCCTCGTCGCTGCCGGCCATCGCGTCGGTGGACGCCGCGGTCCTGGCGGACTAGCGGGCAGTGCGGGCGATCCCGATGGCGGAGGTCCGGCTGCCGGGCGCGCTGACGACGCTGTTCCCGGGCACCCCCCGCCGCCTCGCGCTGCCCGGCGCGACGGTGGGGGACGTGCTCGCGGCGCTCGACCGGGAGGCGCCCGGGATGCGCGACCGGCTGGTCGTCGCGGGCCCGGCGATCCGCGAGCACATCCGGGTGTTCGTGGACGGCGAGCCGGCCGGGCTGGACTCGCCGGTGGCCGCGGGCTCGACGGTGGACGTCGTGCTGGCGGTGTCCGGGGGCTAACGCGCCGGCGGCGGCTCGACCCCGGTCCCCGGCTGCCCGCCGCGCGGCACCGGCAGCCAGTAGTCGGCCGCCTCCAGCCTCGCGTGGCCCGCCAGCAGGCGCGCCTCCCCCTGCGGCGAGAACCGCCCAAGGAGCCAGCGCATGAACCACCCGTCGAGCCGGGTCCGCACCGTCTGGCGGCGCGCCCGCCGCTCGAACCCGCCCCGCTCGAGGAACGCGCGGAGGACCGAGTAGGCGTGCACGGCCACCGGTGCGCTCGACGGCGGCTGGGCGGCGCACCAGCGCACCAGCGCGTCGAGGTCTCGGCGGGCGCCGAAGATGACCACCCAGCCGCGGGCGCGGGCGGCGTCGCGGACGTGCTCGTTGCGCAGGTGGATCTCCGCGATCCGGTCGCCGCGCCGCACGAGCGTCCCGTCCCGGAGCCGGACCTCGGGGCCGTCGTGGCGGCGGAACTCGACGCCCAGGAGACCGGTCGGCCGGATCGGCCGGATGTGACGCCGCCGCCGGTCCACCCGCTCCGCGACGACGAGGATGGGCTCGAGCAGGCGGGCGGCTCGCGACGGCGGGTGCGTCCGGCGGGCGGCCCGTCCGCCCCGGGGCCCCGGCGCGGCGCTCACGCCCTCGCCCCGCTCGCGGCCCGGGACGGCTCGTGCACGTGGCGGATGAACCAGGCGCCGGCCAGGAACTCGAGCGCCGCCAGCACGAACACCGCCCGGTACCCGAGGCCGGGCGAGGCCGCGTTCACCAGGTCGGCGACGGGCCCGCCGATGGCCACCGCGAGCAGGCCGGCCCCGGCCGTGGCGACGTTCGACAGGCCGAGGTAGCGGCCCGCCTCGTCGGGCGGGACGAGGTCCACGAGGAGCGCCCAGTCCGCGGACAGGAACACGCCCATCGCCATGCCGAACGGGACCGCGATGGGGAACAGCAGCAGGTACGACGGCGTCGCCGCGAACGCAGCCGCGCCCACCGCCCCGAGCAGCGCGCTCGCGAGGACCGTCCGCACGCGCCCCCACCGGGCGGTGGCGGCGCCGCCCGGGATGGCCGCGACCAGGGCCACGAGGGCCACCAGCGCCGCCAGCGGCACCACGCCCTGGGCCGCCGACGGGCCGAGCCCGATCGAGTCCTCGAGGTAGAAGTAGATGAACGGCTGGAGGGTGCCGGTCGCCATCAGGATCGCCAGGCGCGAGACGAGCAGCCACAGGTAGTCGCGGCGCTCGAGCACGTCGGGCCCCCAGACGTCGAGCAGCATCGTCTGCATCGCCCGCCGCCAGGCGTGGCCGCGGCGCAGGTGGTGCAGGCCGCGGGAGGCGCTGTCCCGGAGACCGGCGACCACCCCGGCGCTGGGTCCTGACGACGGGCGCTCGGCGGCCGACGCGACGGTGGTCAGCAGGCCCAGCGCCACCGCGCCTCCCGCGAACGCGATGGCCGCCCCGTCGTTGCCCATGGCGACCAACAGGCCGGACACCGCCACACCCAGCACCTGGCCGGCGAGCTGCGCGGCGCCCAGGAGCCCCGAGGCGAGCCCGCGGCGGTCGGCGGGCACGATGTCCGGCAGCAACCCCTGGTACGGGCCCTGCGCCGTGTTCGAGGCCACCTCGCTCAGCGCCATCACGACGACGATCCCCCACAGGGCCCCGGCCCGGACGAGCAGCGCCAGGAGCAGCAGCTGCGCCGCCACCCCCGCGACCATCAGCGGGCGCCGACGTCCCCACGGGCTGGACCAGTGGTCCGACGCGGCGCCGGCGGCGGGCTGGACGACGATCGCCACCACGGCCTGCACGCCCGCGACGAGCGCCAGGGCGCTGGTCTTGACGGCCGCGGGGACGACCTGCTCGACCAGGCGGGGGAGGACGACCGTGGTCAGCGAGCCCCACAGGACCGACAGGCCCAGCCAGTAGGCGGTGAGCCCGCCCAGCCGCGCGAGGCCGGCCTCACGCGGCGGCGTGGACACGCGGGGCGGTCCCTCGGCCGGCAGGCCATCAAGCCCTCGCACCATCACCATCCTCGCCGGCTGCCCTGGGCCGAGAGCCCGAGGCGCGTCGGAATGCCCGGTGAATCGCCACTGGCCGCGCTGGGCTCGCGCGGCCACGGTCACATGATGGCGCGATCGCGGGCGTCCGCAAGTGGTGGAGCGACGGCCGGTCTGCTGGACTCGGCCTGGTCGGCGGTGCCCGGGGCGCCCGCCGCCTTACACGGCGCTTACACACGCAGTGACCTCGGTGGTGGAGCGGCGGCGCCCGGACCTCGACGATGCCTCCAGGCGCCGCACCTCGCGGCTCCGCAACGGAGAGGGCGACACCGGCGATGGACCACCTCCCGCGACACCTTGGCAGGGCCCTGGCGGCCGGTCTGGTCGCGCTCACCCTGGCCGCCTGTGGCGGGCGACTGTCAGTGCCGGGCTCGGCCGCAACCGCAGCCCCGGTGCTCGGTCCCGTCGCCAACGCTGCCCCGGTGGCGGCTCCGGCCGCCACCCCAGTCGCGGCCGCGGCCGACGCATCGGCGGTCCCCGCCGCCAGCGCGCCGACCACCCCGGGCCGGACGCCGGCCGCGGGAGTTCCGTCAGCGCTGACGCCCAACGCCCTGCTGCGCGACATCTCGGCAGCAGACGCCAGCCTCCAGGCCATCGACCAGGCGCTCGCCGATGACGCGAGCGCCCAGCAGTCCGAAGGGAGCAACCCATGAACTTCGCGCACCACCTCACCCCGAAGCGGATCGCGGCCGGGACGGTCGGCATCCTGGTCGTCATGGCGACGGCCCTGACGCCGGCGCTGGCGTCGGCGTCGTCGGGCACCACGGCCACGACGACCGCGCCCGCATCCTGCCTGTCGGAGGCGATCGCCGCCAAGACGGGCCCGTCGGTGTCCACCCTCCAGGCGCTCGGCGACTGCGCGGTGGGCGCCCGGCTCACCACGCTCGCCAACCTGCGCGCCAGGGTCGACGCCACTTCCGCGCTGACGCCCGACCACGCCGCGGCGCTCGACGCCATCATCGAGAGCAGCCAGAGCGGCCTGCAGGCGCTCAAGGCCAAGATCGACGCCGACACGACCCTGCCCGCGGTCCGGGCCGACGTCCGCGAGGTCAGCGCGGGCTACCGCGTCCACGTGCTCGTCGCCCGGCAGGTGAGCCTGGTCCGCGCCGACGACCTCGTCGACGCGGCCGCGGCCCGGCTGACGTCGGCCGCGGGCGAGATCCAGGCGGCCATCACGGCCGGCCAGAGCGCGGGCAAGGACGAGTCCACCGCCGCATCGCGGCTGGCCGCGATGCAGGACGCGATCGCCGCCGCCCAGGCGCAGGTCAGCGGCCAGGCGGCCCTGGTGCTGGCACTCACGCCGGCCCAGTGGGACGCCGGGACCGCGGCCCCGGTCCTCAACGCCGACCGGGGGGCCATCACCACGGCTCGCCGCGACCTGCGGACGGCGTCGTCCGAGGCGCGCGCCGCGGTCGCCGCGCTCAAGTAGCGGCGCGCCAGGCGCGTGCGCGGAGGCCCCCGGCCACGAGCCGCGGGGCCTCCGCGCGTAGACTCCCGGACGATGAAGACCATCCTCGTGGTGGACGACAACCCGAACATCGTGGACCTCGTCCGGATGTACCTGGAGGGGGCCGGCTTCGCGACGATCGCCGCCGCCGACGGCCCCTCGGCGGTCGAGCTCCACCGGACGGCCGGCCCGGACCTCGTGATCCTCGACCTCATGCTGCCGGGCATGGACGGGTTCGAGGTCTGCCGCGCGATCCGCCGGGTCGCGGACACGCCGGTCCTGATGCTGACGGCGCGCGCCGACGACGTGGACGCGATCGTGGGCCTCGAGCTCGGGGCCGACGACTACGTCACCAAGCCGTTCAACCCCCGGTCGCTGGTCGCCCGGGTCAAGGCGATCCTGCGCCGCTCGGACGGCACCGTCCGGGCAGGCCGTCCGATCGAGACCGGCTCGCTGCGGCTCGACCCGCGTCGGCGCGAGGCCACGGTCGGCGGGCGGGCGCTCGAGCTGCGGTCCCGCGAGTTCGACCTGCTGGCGGCGCTCGCGCGCGACCCGGGCGTGGTCCTCTCCCGCGAGGCGCTGCTGGAGGACGTGTGGGGCACGGACTTCCCGGGCGAGACGCGCACCGTGGACGTCCACGTGTCGGAGCTGCGCAAGAAGATCGGCTCGGACGGGCCCGCGATCGAGTCGGTCCGCGGCGTGGGCTACCGGCTGGTGGCCGATGCCTGACCGCGTCGCGTCCCGCATCGCGGCCGCGTTCGTCGCCGTCGGCCTGGTCGCCGCGCTGGCCGTCGGCGGCGGCCTGTTCGTCAGCCTGCGCGACCTGCACCGCCAGGCCGCCCTCGCGACGCTGGGCGACATCGCCCAGCCCGTGGCGGCGCGGGTCCGCCAGGCGGGCGCCGTGGCCGACCTGCAGCACGAGCTGGCGGCGACCGCGCCCGGACTGCGGGCCGAGATCGGCGTGTACGAGATCGTCAACGGGCGCGTCGTGCCCATCCGGCCGTCGCCGGTCGCGGTGGACGTGTCGCCCGTCACGGTCGACCCGGCGCTGACGCCGGGCGAGACGAGCACGGGCGAGCTGCCGGCCGGCGGCGGGCGGCGGGTCCTCACCTCGGTCACCGTGGTCCGGGCGCAGGGCCCCCTGGCGGGGCCCGTGGCCGTCCTGCTGACGCTGCCCGACACGTCGGCGGCCCAGGCCGTCAACGACCTGCTGCGGGTGATGCCCGTCGTGCTGCTGATCACCGCGGCTGTCGGCATCCCCATCGCCTGGGCGCTGTCGCGGTCGATCACCCGGCCGCTCCGGCACCTGACCGCGGCCACGGCGGCGCTGCCTGGGGCCTCGGTCGCGCCCGTCCCGCCCGAGGGGCCCCGCGAGGTGCGCGAGCTGGCCGACCGGTTCAACGCCACCACGTCCGAGCTGGAGCGGGTCCGGGCCGAGGAGCGCGACGTGCTGGCCAGCATCCGCCACGACCTCCGCACGCCGCTCACGGTGGTGAGCGGGTTCGCCGAGGCCCTGCGCGACGGGACCGCCTCGGGCCCGGGGGTCGCGCGCGCCGGGGACGCCATCGCGCAGGAGGCGGCCCGCATGGAGCGGCTCGTGGACGACCTGCGCTCGATCGACGAGCTGCGGGCCGGCCGGGTCGGCCTCCGGCCGGAGGCGGTCGATCCCGCCGCGATCGTCGCCGACGCCGCCGTGCGGTTCCGGCAGCAGGCGCAGGCCGCGGGCGTGGAGGTGGCGTCGGCCGCGGACCCCGGGCTCACGCTGGTCGCCGACCGCGCGGCCGTCGAGCGGATCCTGGGGAACCTCGTGTCGAACGCGCTCGGCCACGTTCCGCCCGGCGGCCACGTGCTGGTCGAGGCCCGTGCGACGCCCCCGCCGCCCGCCCCCCGCGGGGCCCCATCGGGGGTGCCGGCCTGGGTGGCCCTGCGGGTGAGCGACGACGGCCCCGGGTTCCCGCCGGGCGCGACGGACCGCGTGTTCGACCGCTTCTACCGCGCCGACCCGGCGCGCGCCGGCGGCGGCTCCGGCCTCGGCCTCGCGATCGTCCGGGCGTTCGCGGAGGCGCACGGCGGCACGGCGCTGGCCGAGAACCTGGCGCCGAGCGGGGCGCGGGTCACGGTGGTCCTGCCCGCGGTGCCGATCGCGGGGGCCCGGCCGGGCGCCTGACGGCCGGCCGGTCAGGCCGGCCAGGCGAACCCGGTCAGCCGCTCCGCGAGCGCCCAGAAGCGCGCGGCCTTGGCGGCGTCGTGCGACTCGGGGCTCGACTCGATGGGGTGCCGCTCGCCGTAGAAGCCCCCGGACGCGCCGTCGAGCGACGGGTCCGTGGCCATGAACACGAACGAGTCGGTCGCCTCGTCCACGGACACCGCGAACGGCATCCGCACGAGGATCGTGCGCATGAACAGCCGCTTGGCGCCGTGCGCCGAGTCCGACGCGGTCAGCGGGACGAAGCCCGGGCAGACGGCGTTGGCCGTGACCGCCCCGCCCGCCAGGCGCCGCGCCTGCTCGTAGGTGACCCACAGGACCGCCAGCTTGGAGTTCTTGTAGGCGCGGTCGGGGCCGTAGCCGCGCTCGAGCATCGGGTCGTCGAGGTCGAGGTCCACCGACGGGCCGCGCGAGTCCGGCAGGTGGAGCCGCGAGCTCACGTTGACGACCCGGGCGGCCGGCGAGCGCTCGAGCGCCGGCAGCAGGAGCCCGGTCAGCAGGAAGGGCGCCAGGGCGTTGACGGCCAGCGTCTCCTCGTAGCCGTCGGCCGTCAGCCGCCGCGTCTCGCTCTGCTGCATGACCCCGGCCACGTGGAGCACGGCGTCCAGCCGCTCGTGCGCGGCCAGCAGCTCGCCCGCCAGGGACCGGACCGCGCCCATCGTCGAGAGGTCAGCCGCGTGCGGCGTGACCTGGGCGCCCGGGCTGGCGGCGCGGATCGCCGCCGCGGCAGCGTCCGCCGCCTCAGCGCGCCGCGCGTGCAGCACGACGTGGTGCCCCGAGCGGGCCAGCTTCTCGGCGGTCGCGCGGCCGAGCCCGCGCCCGCCGCCGGTGACGAGGATCGTGGACATGGCGCCATGGTAGCCGCGCGGCCCGCCGGGAACCCGCGCAGGCCGGGGTTGGCGCCGCCGGGCGCGGACTACACTCGAGGCGAGTCGCCAGCGTCGAGGTCCTCCCGTGACAGTTCCGTCCGCGCCGCTCGTCCCCTCTGAACTCGTGGTCAACGGCGAGCGCCGTCCGCTCGCGCCCGGGCCCGACCGATCGCTGCTGATGACCCTGCGCGAGGAGCTCGGGCTCACCGGCGCGAAGCCCGGCTGCGGCGAGGGGGAGTGCGGCTCGTGCACCGTGCTGCTCGACGGCGCCCCAGTCCGCGCCTGCGGGGTCCGCCTGTCCGAGGTGGGCGGCCGCGCCGTGCGGACGGTCGAGGGCCTGGCCGACGGGCCGCGCCTCCATCCCGTCCAGCAGGCGTTCCTCGCCGAGGGGGCCTTCCAGTGCGGCTACTGCACCCCGGGCATGGTGCTGGCAGCGGTCGCCCTGCTGGAGCGGGAGCCGGATCCCGACGACCAGCGGATCCGCTCCGCCCTGGAGGGCAACGTCTGCCGGTGCGGCGCGTACCCGCGGATCCTCCGCGCCGTGCACCGGGCCGCCGGACTCCCCGCCGAGGCGCCGGGTGACGTGCCGCTGTGCTCGGCGGACCCCCGTGCCAGCGACGCCTGGCGGCCGCGGCGACCGTGGGACCTCTCGTCCCCGGCGGAGCGGGACTGGTTCGCCGTGCTGCCGCCGGGTCTCGTGGCGGTGCACGAGCCGCCGGCCCCGGCGTTCGGCTGGCGGACCAGCGACGGCGCCTGGCTCCACGTGGGCGGGGACGGCTGCGTCACGGCGTTCACCGGCAAGGTGGACGTCGGGCAGGGCAACCGCACCTCGCTCGCCCTCGCGGTGGCCGCCGAGCTGCGGGTCGCGCCCGAGGCCGTGCGCCTGGTCATGGGCGACACGGACCTGTGCCCCCACGACGAGGGCACCTTCGGCAGCCGCTCCACGCCCGACGCGGCGCCGCTCCTCCGGGCCGCCGCGGCCGGGGCGAGGCGGGCGCTGGTCGAGGCCGCCGCGACCCGGCTCGGGGTGCCCGCCGATTCGCTGGTGGCCCGGGACGGCCGGGTCGCGGATCCCGCGACGGGCCGCGCGGCGGACTACGGCGC
>JAJYLZ010000053.1 GCA_021787395.1 Chloroflexota bacterium | reverse complement strand
CCGCCGCTCCGGCCGCGGCCGCTCCGGCCGCGTCGCCCAGTCCTGCCCAGCCGGCACCGCTGGCCCCGGGCTGGCTCACGGTCGCCCCTGACGACGGCTCCGCCCCGGCCTGGCCGCAGCGGCCCGCTTGGCCCGCGACCGCCCGCCCCGCGGCAGAGCCGACGCTGGCGGGCCGGAGCCTCCTCCCCTCCGGGGACGCAGCCGCCCTGTGGGCCGCCTCGGCCCGCGAGGTCATGCAGGCGGGCCCGGTCGGGGCGTCCAGCTCGACCCGTGGCGCGGCGACCACCCCGACGCCGCAGCCGTGCGTGGGATGCGGGCTGTCGCTCTCGGCGAACGCCCGGTTCTGCCGGCGCTGCGGCGCACGCCAGCCGTAGCCCCAGAGCACCCGGCCCGCCCGCACGGAACCTCCGGAGGCCCGCTCTCGCGCCGCGCGGCGGCGCCCGTCGAGCGCTCCCCAGAGATCAGCCGGACCGTCGGCCCCCGTCGTCGGCTCGGTCCCGCCGCTCTCCGATGCCCAACCCGACCAGCGGGCCGAGCTCCAGTCGCGTCTCGGTCCACGCGGCGCCCAGCAGCAGCACGTTGAACGCGATCGACAGCCAGGCGAGCAGGGCGAAGATCGCCAGCGCGGTACCGGTCACCGACCACAGCCCCATGAGGCGCGGCGCGATCAGCACGTAGGCCTGCGTGAGCGCCCCGAGCAGCAGGCCGACTGCGCCGGCCGGCACCAGGAGCGCCCGCCAGGGCACGCGCTCGTTGGGGACGTAGCGGTAGCCCAGCGCCACGACGGCGACGAACGCGAGCAGCGAGGCGACCGGCGAGGCGATCCCCAGCACGATCGACAGCACATCTCCGAGGGTCACGCCCTCGGGGGCGAACTGCGTGAGCCAGGCGGCCACCGAGCCCAGGGTGATGAGCGCGACCGGGACCAGGACCAGCATCACCGTGAGCAGCACGCCCCGGGCCGTCTGGGCCACGGGGTTCCGCCGGGGCGCCCCGCGGAAGATCCGGGAGAAGGCCGTGTCGAGGTTCGCGTAGAACCGACTCGAGGCCCACAGCAGCGTCGCGATCGCGAAGATCCCGGTCGGGAGCGCACCCGAGCCGACGCCCGCAAGCGCCAGCCTGGCCAGGTCCTTGAACGGCGGCAGGGCCTGGGCGACGGCATCGACGATCTGCCCCTGGACCCCCGGCTCGCGGATCACGAACCCGACCACGGACAGGGCGAGCAGGAACGCCGGCAGCAGCGCCAGCAGGGACGTGTAGGCGAGGCCGCCCGCCACGAGGCTGCCGCCTGCCCGGTCGTAGGTGGCCATGACGGCCCGGAAACGGGCCACGGCGGGGTGGCCGCCAAGTCCCTCCGCGATCCGCTCGGCGAGGGCCCGGAGGCCGATGATGCGGTCCTCGACCTCCTGCTCGACCTCGGTCGCCTCGCGCCGGATCCCGTCCTGGCTCATGACGTCAGGGCAGGTCCTCGAACAGCCCCTGCTGCACGTGCTCCACGCCCACCCGGCGGGGCGGGGCGATCAGCGCCTTCACCTCGCCCCGGCGCACGTATCGGCGGCCGCCGAGCTTGATGCTCGACAGCCTGCCCGAGCGCGCCCAGCCGCCGATGGTCGCCGGCGCGAAGTGGACGTTCGCAGCGGCCAGGATGTCGGCCGCCTCGCCCAGGGTGATCCAGTCGGCGGCAGAGGGCATCGCTCAGTCCTTCGGTTCGGACGGGGAGGTTGACGCCGAGCCGGAGCTCGAGGACTCCGACGGCGAGGACGTCCCCGAGCTGCTCGAGGACTTGGCGGCGGCCCTGGTGCTGCTCCCCCCGCCCCGGTCCTTCTTCGCCCAGCCCGACCCCTTGAAGTGGATCGAGGGCGCGGAGAACAGCTTGCGCATGGTCCCCTCCCGGCCGCACGAGGGGCAGAAGTTCGGCCCCGGGTCGTTGATCCCGTGGAGGATGTCGGCGCGGTGGTCGCAGGCGGTGCAGACGTAGTCGTAGATGGGCATCTTCGGAGATCACTTGGGCGGCGGCGGTCAGCCTCGCAGCAGCCGCATGCCGCACTTGGGACAGTAGAACGCGCGCTCGTGACCCGACGCGAAGCCGCAGTGGGCGCACACGAGCCCGCCCCGGCCGCCGGCCGGGACCGGCCGCTCGACGGCCGTCAGGCCGATCGCGTGCTGGCTGCCGAGCACGTTGCCCAGGATCCCGGCGAGGGTCTTCTGGGCGATCCGGTCGGTGTCGCCGCGGACGCCCCGACCGCCCCAGCCGACGACGGCGCGGACGACCATGTCGCCCGTCGCCTCGTCCCAGTGGGAGGCCACGCCGCCCACGACGGCGTTGTACTCGGGGTAGCCCGAGGTGTCGGTCTCGCCGTCGAGCAGCGCGCAGGCGAAGGTGTCGAACGCGAGGTCGATCGCGTCGATCGACTCGAGGACCACCAGCGCGTGGCGGGTGACGGGGCTGAGCTCCCCGTGCGCCTGCAGCCACTGCATCGCCTCGGACGGGTGCGCGATCTGCGGCATGGCCTGCGAGAACTCGAGCGGCAGGGGCTCCACCACCTCGATCCCGCCCTTGGCGAAGCCCACCAGCATGCCGGGCAGCTCCGCCAGCGCGCGGGGTCCTGCGCGCATCCGGACGCCTTCGCTGCTCTTGCCCGCGTAGTACAGCTTGAGCGCGAAGTCCTGGGCGACCACCTCCTCGGGGAGCCCGAGGCGGTTGACGCCCGTCGGTGCGGCGGGCTTGGGCGGCGTCGGTTCGCTGCCACGGCGCTTCAGGAACGGCACGCAATCCTCCCAGACTCGGCGCATCGCCGGATCACCGCCATGCTAGCAGCGACCGCGAATGGCCACGTCGAGCTCAGCGGCCCAGGCGCGCCCGGAGGCGGGCGACCTGCTCGGCCAGCTCGGCCTCGCGGGCGCGCGCACCCTCGACGATCGCCGGCGGGGCCTTGGACAGGAACCCCTCGTTGGCCAGCCGGGCGCCGGCCGCCTCCCACAGGCGCTCCGCATCGGCGAGCTCCTTCTCCAGCCGCGCCCGATCGGCGTCGGCGGCGGCGGTGTCGGCGGCGCCGGTGCCCACGATGGCCTCGGCCGGGCCCGCGATCACCGCCAGCCCGGACGCCGTCGCGTGGAGCGCGTCGCGCGTGTCGTGGCGGCGCAGCGGCCGAGCGTGGGCGAGCCGCTCGACGGCCGGGCGGAGCGCGTCCAGCGAGGCCGCCAGCGCGGGCTCCACGACCACGTCCAGCGGCAGCCACGCGGAGGGCTCCAGCCGGGCGTCCGCGCGGGCGTTGCGGACCGCGCGCACCAGCTCGACGAGGGTCCCGACCTCGGCCTCGGCCGCCTCGTCGCGCGCCCCGGCCCTCGGCCAGTCCGCCACGATCAGCAGCTCGGGGTCGGCGGGGTCGTGCGGGAGCGCCGACCACAGGCGCTCGGTGATGAACGGCATCACCGGGTGCAGGAGCCGCAGGTAGGTGTCGAGCGCCTCGACCAGCGTCCACCAGGTCGCCTCTCGGTCGGCCGCCTCGAGCGAGGCGTCGGCGAGGCGCACCTTGGCCAGCTCGATGCCCCAGTCGCAGTACTCGCTCCAGATGGCCTCGTACAGCAGCCGCGTGACCTCGCCGAACGCGTAGTCGGCCATCGCCCTGTCCACCGCCGCCACGGCGGCCGCCGCGCGGGACCGGATCCAGCGCTCGGCCGGGCCGAGGCGCGCCGGGTCGGGGGCCCGACGGGGGGCGTCGGCCGGGATGCTCGCCGGGCGGGCCCCGAGCACGAAGCGGGTCGCGTTCCAGAGCTTGTTGGCGAAGTTGCGGGCGTTCTCCACCTTCGCCATGCCGAACTTCTGGTCGAGGCCCGGCGTCGCGCCGTGGACGACCGCGAACCGGAGCGCGTCGGCGCCGTGCTCGTCGATGGCGCCCAGGGGGTCCACCGTGTTGCCCTTGGTCTTGGACATCTTCTGGCCGTACGGGTCGCGGATCAGGCCCGACAGGTACACGGTGTGGAAGGGCACCTCGCCCGTGAGGGCGATCCCCAGCATCATCATCCGGGCGACCCAGAAGAAGATGATGTCGTACGCCGTCTCCATCACCGAGCCCGGGTAGAACCGGGCGAGATCCTCGGTGGCGTCCGGCCAGCCGAGCGTGGAGAAGGGCCACAGCCCCGAGCTGAACCACGTGTCGAAGATGTCCGGGTCCTGGGCGAGCTGGGCCGCCGGCGCCCCGCAGGCCTCGCAGGCGTCGGGACCGCCGGCGTCGGCCGACACGGTCGCGTGCCCGTCGGGGCAGTACCAGGCCGGGATCCGGTGGCCCCACCACAGCTGCCGGGACACGTTCCAGTCCCGGATGGTGGTCATCCAGTGCTCCCACACCTTCACGAAGCGCTCGGGCAGGATCGCCGTCCGGTCGGAGCGGGTCGCCTCGAGCGCGGCCGCCGCGAGCGGCCCGGTGCGCACGAACCACTGCGTCTTGAGGCGCGGCTCCACGGCGTCGCTGCTGCGCTGGCAGCGGCCGATGACCATCTCGTGCGCCTGCTCGCCCTCCAGGTCGCCGGCCGCGGCCAGGTCTTCGAGGATCGCCGACCGCGCCTTGTACCGCTCCATGCCGTCGTAGCGCGTGCCGGTGTTCGCCACGTGCGCGCTGTCGTCGAGCACCGTCGGCATCGCCAGGCCGTGGCGCCTGCCCGTCTCGTGGTCGTCATGGTCGTGGGCGGGGGTGATCTTGACGGCCCCGGTGCCGAAGGCCGGGTCCACCACCGGGTCGGCGATCACGGGCACGTCGCGGTCCACGAACGGGATGCGCACCCGGCGCCCGACCAGCCTGGCGTAGCGCCGGTCGTCGGGGTGGACCGCCACGGCCGTGTCCCCGAGCAGGGTCTCGGGGCGCGTCGTGGCCACCGTCACCGTGGCCGCCTCCGGCTGCCCGGTCGCCTCGTCCAGCAGGTGGTAGCGGATGCGCCAGATGGTGCCCGTCTCGGGAGTCGGGACCACCTCGAGGTCCGACACGGACGTCCGGCAGCCGGGGCACCAGTTGATCAGCGCCTCGGCGCGGTAGGCGAGGTCCATGCGATACAGGCGCAGGAACGACTCGCGGACCGCCTTGGCGGACACCTCGTCCATCGTGAACCGCAGCCGGCCCCAGTCGCACGAGCCGCCCACGCGCCGCTGCTGGGTGAGGATGGTGTCGCGCGTCTCCGCGACGAACGCGTGCATCCGCTCCAGGTACCGCTCCCGGCCCAGGCTGGCGCGGCTCTCCCCCTCCCGGGCGAGCAGCTTGTCCAGCACGAACTGCGCCGCGATCGACGCGTGGTCGAGCCCGGGCAGGAACAGCGTCGGGCGGCCCGTCATCCGCGCGTGGCGGATCATCAGGTCCTCGACCGTCGTGCGCTGGGCGTGGCCGAGGTGCAGCGAGCCCGTCACGTTGGGCGGCGGCTGGATGATCGTGAACGAGGGCATCGACCAGTCGGCGCGCGAGCCGGCGCCGTCGGGCGCGAACACGTCGGCCGCCAGCCAGCGCTCGTAGATCTCGTGCTCGAACTCGGCCGGCGCGTAGGCCTTGGCGAGCGTCCCGGTCGGCTCGGTCATGACGTGCTCCTAGAAACGACAATCCCCGCTCGTCCAGCGGACGAACGGGGTCGTGGTACCACCTGCTGGGTTCCGCGGCCGGGGCCTGCGGGTCATCCCCGCTGCCGTGGTCCGGTCGCGCTCTCGGCGCGCTATCGGGCGCCACCCGCACGGCTCGCGAGCGACCTTCGGTCCCGTCGTGCCTGCGCGGCTCGCACCGTCCCGCGCTCGCTCAGTGGCCGACCCTGGCCTACTCCTCTCGGTCAGCGCCGTGAGAGCCGGAGTCTAGCACGCGCCGGACGACCGGCCCGGACGGTCGTCAGGTTCCGCGGAGCCCCCGGCCTCCCGACGCCGCGACCGGCCGGCCACGCCTCGCGGCCCCGGCATCGCGCTACTCGGCCTCGTCCAGGTGCTCGCGGAGCGCCAGCTCCCGGTTCGCTGAGCGCAGCCAGTCCGCGGCGCCCAGCACGAGCGGCACGGCGCCCGCCAGCACGAACCACGGCCCGAAGGCCCCGGCCATGCCGATGAGGGCAACGCCGAGGCCCAGCGCCAGCGGCGCCGCACTCCGGGTCGGCAGCGGCCCCGACTCGTCGCCGAACGGCCCGTCCGGCTCGGTGGACTCGGCATCGCCGACTGCGTCGGGCTCGTGGCGCGCGCCCCCGCGGAGCAGCGTGAACCCGGCGCCGGTGGCGAGCCCGAACCCGATCAGCATCACCGTGCCGACCGCCTCGTTGCTGACCAGCCAGTAGCCGGCACCAACCAGGAACGCGAAGAAGGACAGCCGTCCGAAGTAGGTGATCTCCTCCATCAGCCGGTGCCCCCCGCCGCGGCCGGGCCCGCCGTCGGCCCGGCGGCACCCTCCCCGCGCGCCCGTCGCTCGGCCTCCGCGGCCATGCGCTCGTCGAACACGGGCCGCAGCGAGCGGATCGGCGGCAGCCGGTCGAAGTTGTGGTGCGGCGGCGGCGACGACGTCGCCCACTCGAGCGAGTTGGCGCCCCACGGGTCGGCGGGCTGGTCAGCCGGCCTGCGCATGGCCCGCCAGACGGCGAGCAGGAACGGCAGCGTGCCCACCGCCAGGATCAGGGCGCCGATCGTGGAGATCAGGTTGGGCAGGTCCCAGCCCCGTCCCGCCGGGTAGTCGGCGATCCGGCGCGGCATGCCCTCGGCGCCCAGCACGTACTGGGGGATGAAGGTCACCGCGAAGCCCACGACCCAGAGCAGCCAGTGGATCTTGCCCAGCCCCTCGTCCAGCCGGCGACCGGTGAGCTTGGGGAACCAGAAGTAGATCCCCGCGAACCCGGCGAACACCGTGCCGCCGATCAGCACGTTGTGCAGGTGGGCGACCACGAAGTAGGTGTCCTGGGCCATGTAGTCGATCGGCGGCGAGGCGAGCATCACGCCCGAGATGCCGCCGATGGTGAACACGTACAGCAGGCCGATGCACCACAGCATGGGCACCGTGAACCGCAGGCTGCCCCGCCACATGGTGGCGATCCAGTTGAAGATCTTGATCCCGGTGGGCACCGCGATCAGCAGCGACATCAGCGAGAAGAACGGCAGGTCCACCTGCCCCGTCGTGAACATGTGGTGGGCCCACACGCCCATCGACAGCGACGCGATCGCGATCACGGCCAGCACCATGAACCGGTACCCGAACAGCGGCTTGCCGGAGAACACCGGCACCACCTCGCTGATGATCCCGAAGTACGGCAGGATCAGGATGTAGACCTCAGGGTGCCCGAAGAACCAGAACAGGTGCTGCCACAGCACCGGGTTGCCGCCCTGGGTGGGGTCGAAGAAGCCGCCGCCGAAGTGGCGGTCGATGAACAGCATCGCGAGGGCAGCTGTGATCGACGGGAAGGCGAACAGGATCAGGGTCGAAGTCACCAGGACGGTCCAGGTGAACATCGGCATCCGGAACATGTGCATCCCAGGCGCCCGGCGGGCGTAGATCGTGACCATGAAGTTGACGGCCCCCAGGACGCCCGACACGCCGACGAGCGCGACGCCGACGATCCACAGGTCCATGCCGGCGCCGGGCGAGAACGTCGAACTGGACAGCGGTGCGTAGCCGGTCCAGCCGGCCGCGGCAGCCCCGCCGGTGGTCAGGAACCCCGACATGACGATCAGCCCGCCGAACAGGAACAGCCAGTAGGACAGGGCGTTGAGGCGCGGGAAGGCCATGTCCGCCGCGCCGATCTGGAGCGGCATGATCGCGTTCGCGAAGCCGATCGCGAGCGGCCCGGCGAAGAACAGCAGCATCAGCGTCCCGTGGACGGTGAACAGCTGGTCGTACGTGGCGGCGTTCACGAACTGCTGGCCCGGAGCCGCGAGCTCGAGCCGGATCAGCTCCGCGATCAGGCCGCCGATGGCGGCGAACCCGAATGCGGAGGCGATGTACATCACGCCGATCTTCTTGTGGTCGGTCGTGGTCAGCCACTCGAGCAGCGAGGTGCGCGGGGGCGCGGCGATTCCGAGGTTGATGGAGCTCACGGCGCGGCACTCCCTCCGGCTACCCGATTGGCGAGCCACTGGCGGTACGTGGCGAGGTCCACCGCCTTCACCGAGAACAGCATCTGATCGTGGCCGATCCCGCACAGCTCGGCGCAGGCGCCCGGGTACGTGCCGGGCTGGGTGATCTGCAGGTCGAACGTCGTCGGGTAGCCGGGCGTCGCGTCACGCTGGAACAGGAACGCCGGCAGGTACATCGCGTGGACGACGTCGAGCGACTCGAGCGTCACGTGGATGGGCGTGTCCACCGGCAGCACCATCTGCAGCGGGTGGTCGGTCGTGCCCGTGTCGGTCACCCCGGCGTCGCTGTAGGTGATCTGCCACTGCCAGCGGAAGGCCACCACCTTGACGTTGACGCCGCCCGGCTCGACCGCGCTGACGTTGCCCAGCGTGTACGCCGTCAGCCCGAACAGGACGAGGACCGTGATCAGCGGGATGACGGTCCACAGGACCTCGATCTTGAGGTTGCCCTCGGTCTGCTTCGGCAGCCGGTCGTCGCGGCGGCGGTACCGGAGGATCGACCAGGTCACCAGGACCCAGACGATCGCGGCCACGATGATGCCGCCCACGAGGAAGACGTCGTACAGGCTCGAGATGTCCTTGCCCTGCGTGGTGGCGCCTGCGGGCATGCACCCGGCCACGGACGCCGCCGCGACTGCGAGCAGCAGCGCCAGGCGGGCCAGCCGTCCCCTCGCACGGGTCATCGGCCGGCCTCCATGTCGCGGAACCCGCCGTCCGGCGTTCGCACCAGCACCACGGCGGGCGGCTCGGGCGGCTCCCCCTCGTGCTCCTGGCGCTCATGGGCGGCCCGCGTGTCCCGAGCCATCCGGTAGACCAGCAGCCAGGTGACGACGGGCGCCACCACGACCAGCACCCGGAAGATCGCCGTCAGGGTCTCGACCGGCGTGTTGAGCATCACCGCCAGCACGTCGTTCCCCCCAGCCAGCGTGAGCACGAGGAACAGGACGACGCCCGCGGCGCCGGTGGCCGTCCGGATCGGGGTCTTCCAGAGCGGGTCGAGCAGGTGGTGCTCGGCATGGTCATGGGTCAGTCGCGCCTCCACGAACGGCCACACGGCCAGGGCGGTGAACAGGGCGCCCGGGATCACGATGCCGGGCACGAACGGGGACGGGATCGTGACCCCCAGGATCGTCGGCTCGATCGGCAGGCCCAGGCGGACCAGCCCCTCGAGCCAGCCCACGTACCAGTCCGGCTGGGCGGGCACCGCCGCCTCGTACGGCACGTAGGGGCCGTACAGCCACACGGGGTTGATCTGGATCAGCCCGGCCACCAGGACGATCACCGCGGCGGTCAGGAAGAACAGGCCGAGCGAGCGGAACGTCTGCCCCGGGAAGAACGACAGGCCCACCACGTTGTCCTCGCGCGCGCCGTGGCCGCGGAACTGCGTGTGCTTCTGGAACCACAGCAGCGCGAGGTGCACCGTCACGCCGCCCACCAGCACGCCGGGCAGCAGCATGACGTGGACCACGAACAGCCGGCTCAGGATGTACTCCGAGGGGAACGGGCCGCCCATCAGCAGCGACGACAGCCAGGGCCCGACAAACGGGATCGACAGCATCACCGAGTCGACGATCCGCAGGCCCGTGCCGGACAGGAGGTCGTCCGGCAGCGAGTAGCCCGTGATGCCCTCGCCGAGCGCCATCGTGAGCAGGCCGATCCCGATCAGGTAGTTGAGCTCGCGCGGCCGGCGGAACGCGCCCGTGAAGAAGATCCGGGCGAGGTGGGCCGCGATCGCGCCGATGAACAGGAGGGCCGCCCAGTGGTGGATCTGGCGCACGAGGAGGCCAGCCTGGACCTGGAACGAGAGCCGCATCACCGACGCGTACGCGGCCGACATCGTGTCGCCCTGGAGCGTCGTGTACGGGCCCTCGTAGGTCACCGTGCGGGCGTCGGGCGTGTAGAACAGCGTCAGGAACGTCCCCGTGGCCAGCAGGATGACGAAGGCGAACAGGGCCACCTCGCCCAGCAGGAAGCTCCAGTGGTCGGGGAACACCTTGCGCATGGCCGACCGGACCGTCCCGGACAGGCCGGTCCGCCGGTCGAACCAGCCCGCGATGCGCTCGAGCTCGGTCTGCCGCTCAGCCTGCTGCTCGACGCGCTCAGCCATCGGTCATGTCCCAGAAGGCCGGGCCGACCGGCCCGGTGAAGCCGCCCAGGGCGACGACGGTGCCGTCCGGGTCGATCCTGATGGGGAGCTGCGGCAGCGGATGACCGGCCGGGCCGGCCACCGGCACCGCGCCGTCGAGGACGTCGAAGGTGGACTGGTGGCACGGGCAGACCAGCTGGTGCTGGGCGTCCCGGTAGAGGCCCACCGGACAGCCCGCGTGCGTGCACACCTTGGAGTAGGCCACGTAGCCGTCGGGTGCGCCCGTCATTCGGTCCGGAGGCAGGTTGAGCATGCCCTGGCCCACGTTGATCAGCAGCGTCTGGCCGTCGGCCGAGCCGGGGAACCCGTCGGGGAAGCCGGTGACGATCCCGCCCACCGGCACGTCGGAGGCCTTGATCGGCTGGCCGTCCAGGCCTACCATCCGCATGCCGCTCTTCCAGGGGGTGTCGAACAGGCTCCGGCCGGGCGCCGGTCCGAGCGACAGGGCCGGGACCACGACCGCGGCACCGAGCCCGGCGACGGCGCCGGCGAGGGCGCGGACCAGCATCGACCGGCGGGTGATCGCCCCCTGCTCGGCGAGGACGTCCCGGACCGCCTGCTCGTCGGCGGCGTCCGCGACCGGGTGCCTCGCCTCCTGGCGGAGCCCGCCGGGGAGCAGGAACTGCGACCACAGGATGATCCCGGCCCCGATGCCTCCCAGGCACACGGCGAGGAACGCGCCCTCCAGCTGCGTCTGGGCGCCCGCCAGGTAGACCGCGGCCCCGCCCAGGCCGGCCAGCGTCGCGATCAGGAACAGGAGCGCGATGAGGCGCTCGACTCGCCGGGTGTCCGGCCCGGTCTCGTTCGTCATGCCTCCCCCTCGTGCGATTCCGGAGTCGTGGCCTCAGCGGCGGCGACGGCTTCGTCGGGCCCCCGGCGCACCGCGACCCAGCGCGCCACCACCAGCAGGACGAGCAGCGTCATCCCGGCCAGGAAGCCCTCCGTGACCGGCCCCACGTCGGGCGACGAGAGGCCGCCCGGGTGCGGCGGGTTGCGCAGGTACTCCACGTAGCCGGCGAGGTTGTTCAGCTGGTCCGGCGTGAACGAGAAGCGCGGCATCGGGCCCGGCCCGGACACGACGGCCTCGCCGACCGTGGTGGCGTCCGCCTGGTTCAGCGGGGGCGCGACGTAGCCCGCCCCGATCGCGCCCCCGCCCGCCGCGGGCCCGTGGCAGGCGGCGCAGTTGGCGGCGAAGATGTTGCGCCCTGCCGCCAGGTCGGCGCCCGAGGTCACGACGTTGGGGATCGCGGGGCCCTGCCCGAGCGACGCCACGTAGGCCACGATGGCCTGGCGGTCCGAATCCGAGAACACCGGTGTGCCGCGCTGGGCAGGCGCACCCGTGTCGCCCAGCGGCATCCGGCCGGTGCGGAGCATGAAGTCGGCCAGGGCGGCGCCGGCGTTCTGGATGTCGGGCCCGTTGACCGTGCCCAGGCCCTGCGGCCCGTGGCAGGCCGCGCAGCTGGTCAGGAACAGCTGCTCACCGCGGCTCGCCTCCGTCACGGCTGCCGCAGCCGGCGCGGCCGCCTTGGGCGCGAGCGCACCCGCGACGGTTCCGGCGACCGAGATCACGAGCCCCCCGGCCAGCAGCACGGCCGCGTAGGCAAGCGCGAGCCGGCGGAATGAGGGCGACCGACGACGACTGGGAGGAGTCGCCGTGGCTGGTGCAGATCCGGCAGGGGGCGCAGACAGTCGGATTACCATCAGTCTTGGAATTGGGGGCTTGGGCTGGCACGCATCCTACGACATTTGCTCCACGCCTGCCTGCGGAGAACCACAGGGTGATCACCACCGCGCACCACCTCATCGCGCTGCTCGTGGCTGCCGCCGGCCTGGGCCTGGCCGTCGTGGTCGCCCTCGGCGCCGGCCGGCGGCAGTCCGGGCGGCTCGCGGCGGACCGCGTGATCCTCGCCGCCCTCGCGCTCGTCGCGGTGGGGGTCGTGACTGGGCTGGTGGTGCTCCTGACCGGGGGCCGCCCCAACGACCCGCTCCACCTGCTGTACGCCGTGGTCGCGCTGCTGGTGCTGCCGGTCGCTCGGTTCTGGGGTCGGCTCGGCCGGCACCGGACGCTGGCGCTGGGCGTCGGCGGCGTCCTGCTCGCGGCGCTGGTGGTGCGGCTGTTCCAGACCGGGTAGCCCCGGCGGGCGTCAGGCCGTCTCGCCCTGCTCGGCGAGCCAGGCGGCGTAGTTGGTCTCGTCCACGCCCTTGTCGACGTCGCTCTTGGTCAGCAGCAGCGGCGACCGGCCCTCGCGGATCGTCTCCTCGGTGATGATGCAGCGCCGGACGTCGGTGCGCTCCGGGATGTCGAACATCACCTCGAGCAGCGACTCCTCCACGATCGAGCGCAGCGCGCGCGCCCCGGTCTTGCGGTCGAGCGCCATCTCGGCGGCGGCCTGGAGCGCCCCTTCCGTGAACACCAGCTCCACCTTGTCCAGCTGGAGGAACTTCTGGAACTGCCGCGTCACCGCGTTCTTGGGCTCGGTCAGGACGCGGACGAGGTCCTCCACGGTCAGCGGCGACAGGGTGACGATGACCGGCAGCCGGCCGATGAACTCCGGGATGAGCCCGAACTTGAGCAGGTCCTCGGGCATCAGCCGCTCGATGATCTTGGCCCGGTCGGCCCGGGACATCTGCCCGTCCGAGCCGAAGCCGATCGAGCGCTTCCCCACCCGCTCCTCGACGATCTTCTCCAGCCCGTCGAACGCCCCGCCGCAGATGAACAGGATGTTCGTGGTGTCGATCTGGATGAAGTCCTGGTGGGGGTGCTTCCGGCCGCCCTGGGGCGGCACGTTGGCCAGGGTGCCCTCGAGGATCTTGAGCAGCGCCTGCTGGACGCCCTCGCCGGACACGTCGCGGGTGATCGAGGGGTTGTCCGCCTTGCGGGCGATCTTGTCGATCTCGTCGATGTAGATGATCCCGCGCTGCGCGCGGGCGACGTCGAAGTCGGCGGCCTGGATCAGCCGCAGCAGGATGTTCTCGACGTCCTCGCCGACGTAGCCGGCCTCGGTCAGGCTGGTCGCGTCGGCGATGCAGAACGGCACGTCGAGGATGCGGGCGAGCGTCTGGGCGAGCAGCGTCTTGCCCGAGCCGGTGGGGCCTACCAGCAGGACGTTGGACTTCTGCAGCTCCACCTCGTCCACGGCGCTGCCCGCGTTGATCCGCTTGTAGTGGTTGTAGACGGCGACCGAGAGGACCTTCTTGGCCTTCTCCTGCGAGATCACGTACTGGTCGAGGGCCATCGTGATCTGCCGGGGGTTCGGGAGCTTCTGCTGGGGGGTGCGCTGCTTGGGCGCCTCCAGCATCTCCTCCTCGATGATCTCCTGGCACAGGTTGATGCACTCGTCGCAGATGTAGACCCCCTGGCCTGCGATGAGCTTTCGCACCTGCTCCTGGCTCTTGCCGCAGAAGGAGCAGCGGTACGGGACCTTGGTTCCCTTGGACCCCGTCGTGGTCACCCGTTCGGTCTCCCGCGCTCTAGCTGGCCGTCGTGGGCCCGGGCTGTCCCTCGCCCGGTCCCGCCGCCGAGCCCCCGCCGCCCAGGCCGTGGTCGTGGGCCTGCGCGATCAGCGAGTCGCCGGTCAGCGTGTACACCGCATCGATGATGCCATACGCCTTGGCGTCGTCGGGGCCCATGAAGTAGTCCCGGTCGGTGTCCCTGACGATCTTGTCCATCGGCTGGCCGGTGTGCTGCGCCAGGATCTGGTGGTTCACGTCGACGAGGTGCTCCCACTCCTTCATCTGGATCACCGCGTCGGGCGCGTTGCCGCGGAAGCCACCGGAGCCCTGGTGGATCATGATCCGGCTGTGCGGCAGCGCGTAGCGCTTGCCCTTGGCGCCGGCCGCCAGCAGCACCGCAGCCATGGAGGCCGCCATGCCGATGCAGATCGTGCTGACCGGCGCGCGCAGGTACTGCATGGTGTCGTAGATCGCCAGGCCGCTGGTGACCACGCCGCCCGGGGAGTTGATGTACAGGCTGATGTCCTTCTCGGGGTCCTCCGACTCCAGGAACAGCAGCTGTGCGATCACCAGGTTGGAGAGGTGGTCGTCGATCGCGTCGCCCAGGAAGATGATCCGCTCGCGCAGCAGGCGCGAGTAGATGTCGTAGGCGCGCTCGCCTCGGCTGGTGGACTCGATGACCATCGGGACGAGCATCGTCGGCCTCCCTGCGGTGCCTTCGGGCATCGACTGTACGGTGCGGAGCGGGCCGGCGTCAGGCGCCGGCGGCGGAGTCCCCGGCCTCGGTGTCGCCGTGGTCGTGGGCCTCGCCCTCATGGAGGTGGCCGGGGATGGCGCCGGGGTCGGTGGCGTCGATGGACGCCGAGGCCTCGGCCTGCGGCGAGTCGAGCGCCGACGGGACGTCGTCCTCGAGGTGGGGCAGCGCCGGGTGCTCGGGGTGCGCGGCCAGCCAGCGCTCGACCAGCGCCTCCACGAGCTGGGTCCGCCGGAGCGTGCTGCGGATGAAGTTGCGGCCCCGCTCGGACTCGAAGTACCGGACGGTCTTGGGGTCCTTGTAGCGGGCCCGGGCGAGCTCGACCTGCTGCTCGACCTCCGCGTCGGAGACGGTGAAGCCCTCCTCGTCGGCGATCCTGGAGAGCACGAGCAGGACCTTCGTGCGCTGCTCGGCCGACGGCCGGAACTCCTCGTGGAGGTCCCGCTCGGTCTTGCCGGTCGCCTTGAGGTAGGCGGCCTCCCCGATCCCCTGCCGGGCCAGCGAGCTGCGGAACTCGTCGTGCATCACCTCGACCTCCTGGTCCACCAGGATGTCGGGCAGCTCGAGCGTGGCGTTGGCCACCGCGTACTCGATGATCTTGTCGCTGAACTCGTGGCGCGCCCGGTCGAGGGCGTTGCGGTGGAGCCGCTCGTCGATGTCGGCCCGCAGGGCGGCGATGTCCGGGTAGTTGCCCATGCTCCGGGCGAACTCGTCGTCCGCCGCCGGCATGACCTTCTCCCGGAGCTCCTTGAGGTCCACCTCGAAGCGGGCCGGCTGGCCGGCGAGGCCCTCCTCCGCGTAGTCCTCGGGGAACGTGATGTCGAACGCGGTGGTGTCGCCCACCCGAAGGCCGACCAGGTTCGCCTCGAAGCCCGGGATGAGCCGGTCCTCGCCGATGATCAGCGGCATCCGCTCGGAGGTGCCGCCCTCGAACGGGACCCCGTCCCGGGTGCCCCGGAAGCCGATCACCGCCCAGTCGCCGTCCTGCGCCCCGCGGTCCTCGACGGCCTTGAGGGTCGCGTTCTGGTCGCGCAGCTCCTCGACGACCTTGTCGACCTTGTCCGCGTCCACGGTCTCGATCTCGGGGCGGAAGTTGAAGTTCTGGTAGTCCCCGAGCGTGACCTCGGGCCGCACCTGGACCGTCGCCTTGTAGCGCAGCGGCTGGCCCTCGACCGCCTCCAGGATCTCGACGTCGGCGTTGGTCAGCGGCACGATGCCGTGCTCGATGATGGCGTCGCGGTAGGTCGTCTGCACCAGCTGCTCGACGGCCTCGTCGAGGACGGCACCGGGGCCCAGGACCCGCTCAAGGATGGGACGGGGCGCCTTGCCGGGGCGGAAGCCGGCCACCCGCGTCCGCCGGGACAGGCGGCCGGTGGCCTCGCGGACGGCGCGGTCCAGGCGCTCGGCCGGGACCTCGACCTCGAGGAGGATGGAGCTCTTGGGGGCGGGAGAGGCGGTCACATTCATCGCCCGGGGAGTATAGGGTGGCCGGACGGATCGCCGGGCAGGCCCGGGGCCGCGGGGGCCGGGCGCTAGACTGGCCGCACGGGCGAGTGGCGAAATGGCAGACGCGCCGGCCTTAGGAGCCGGTGCCCCGTGAGGGGCGTGTCGGTTCGACCCCGACCTCGCCTACCACCCCTGGGCCGCTGACGGGTCAGCGCGCGCAGCCCCGGCGACGCGACGGCCCGGGGCTACTTGCGGGCGCTCGCCTTCGCCAGCTGGTCGGCGAACTGGGCGCGGTCGGTGCCCAGGACGTCGTTGGCCAGCTTCACGCCGTAGCGGACGGCGACCGGCCGGCCGACGGCGAACAGCAGCTTGGCGGCGGTGCCCGTCAGGCTGCGCGAGCGCAGCTCGGGCGCCCGCTCCTTGAGGTACGTGGCGAACTCGCGCTCGATGACGCCGCGGACCCTCTCGCCGTCGTCGCCGAGCGCGCCGAGCGCCCGGTCGATCTCCTTGGGCAGCATCGACTTGGGCAGCGGCTCGGGCTTGCCGAAGACGGCGTTCCGGGCGCCGCGGAGGATCCGCCTGGGCCCGCCGGCGACGATGAACCCGGCGCCCGCCACCGCGCCCGCGGCCTTCACGGGGCTGCGCTTGACCTTCGCCTTGACGTCGATCGCGGCGCGCGCGGACGCCTCGAGGCGGAGCAGCTCCTCGTCGAGCCGCTCCCGGGCCGCGGCCACCTCGGCCCGTGCCGCTAGGACTTCGGGCCGAGCGGATTGCGTGCCTTCGCCCACTCGATCGTCTCCCTGGTGGTGTCGATGGTCTGCTGCGGCCAGAACCGAAGCTTGAGCTTCTCGGTGTCGATGCCCCCGCCCACGGCCCGGGCCGTCAGCACCCCGAGGTACACGGCGAACGCGGTGGCGAAGCCGAGGGCCGCCCCGACGCGCCAGCCGAAGTCGTCGCTGAGGAAGGCCCCGAGCAGCGCGCCGGCGATGAGGCCCGCCACCAGCCCGCCGATGCCGCCGCCGGCCCCGGCGGCCCGCGCGCCCGCCACCAGGCCCACGATCGCCACCACGATCGCGACGATCACCATCCCGACGACGAGCGGCCGGTACGCGGGGTCGATCCCGACACCCGTGCTGTCGCCGACCCAGGTCCACAGCCGGTTGAACCAGCTCGCCCCGAGGACGATGAACGCCACGACGCCGGCGATGACCCCAACGGCCGCCGCCGGCACCGGACCCTCCAGCCTGAGGCCGAGCACGACCGCGGTCACCGCCACGGCCACCAGCACCTCGAGGCCGAGCAGGAGGCCCCAGCCGATGCTGCCGAACAGCCACTCCCCGAGGAACAGCATCGCGGCGACCGGCAGGAAGATCCCGAGCAGCAGGAGGGCGGCGATGGCCGCGCCCGCGAAGGCGGCGGCGTAGACGACCTCGCCCTTGATGGCCTCGGCCTCGGCCCGGCCGAGCGCGACATGGGCGCGGAGCATGCCCAGGACGGCGTCCTTGGTGGCCCTGAGCTGGGCGATCAGGCCCGGCGGCTCGTCGCGGCGCCCGGCATCGGGCCCGCTGTCGGCGGTCGGGCCGGCATGGGCAGGGTCGGACCCGGGGCGCTCGGTCTGCGGGTTGGGCCGGTCGGGATCCAGCGGTCGTCCTCCAGGATCGTGGCTGCTGGCCTGGTTCGAGGCTCCCGCCATTCTACCCGCGCGCGACCTCCCCCGGCAGCGGCGCGCCTCCGGGGCGAACCGGTGACGCAGCCACGACGCGGGGTACGCTGACGGCATGGACCACCCCGCCGCCCCCACCCCGCCCGGTCGCACCATCCGCTCGGCCGAGCTGCTCGCCATCGGCACCGAGCTCACCGTCGGCGAGACGACCGACACCAACAGCGGGGAGCTGGCGAGGTCGCTCGTGGCGCACGGCGTGGGGGTCACGCGCGTGACCGACCTCCCCGACCACCAGCCCACCGTGGTCGAGGCGCTGCGCGCCGCGCTGGACCGGGCGGACCTGGTGGTGTGCACCGGCGGGCTGGGGCCCACGCCGGACGACCTCACGCGCGAGGCGGTGGCCGAGGCCTGCGGCGAGGACCTCGCGACGGACCCCGAGACGCTGGGCTGGCTCGAGGCCATGTGGGCGCGGCGCGGCCAGCCCTTCCCCGCCGCGAACGTCAAGCAGGCCTGGACGATCGCATCGGCCTCCTCGCTCGCCAATCCCCACGGGACCGCGCCCGGCTGGTGGGTGGACCGGCCCGACGGGCGGGTGATCGTCCTGCTGCCTGGCCCGCCGCGCGAGATGCACCCGATGTGGCACGACGTGGTGCTGCCCCGGCTGACGGCCCGCGGCGTGGGCGACGACCTCGACGTCCGGACGCTGCGCCTCACGGGGATCGGCGAGTCGCAGGTGGTGGACCGGCTCGGCGAGGAGCTCCTCCGGCGCACGAACCCCGTCGTCGCCACTTATGCGCGCCACGAGGCGGTGGACGTGCGGATCTCCGCCCGCGCCCAGGGCGGCCGGCCGGCGGCCGAGCTCGGCGACGAGGCGGAGGCGGCCGTCGTCTCGATCCTGGGCGAGCACGTGTGGGCGCGCGGCGACACGACGTGGGCTGATGCACTGAGCGAGTCGCTCGCTGCGCGCGGCTGGAGCCTGGCGGCGACCGAGCGCGGCAGCGGCGGCGCGCTCGTCGGCCTCCTGCGGGGCATGCCCGCGCTGCGGCGTGCCGAGGTGCTGGCGGACGGGGAGGCGATGCCGGCCGACCCGCCGCCCGACGCCGAGCATGAGGTGCGCGAGGCCGAGCGGGTCCGGGCGGAGGCCGGGGTCGACGCGGCGCTCGCCATCCGCGTGGAGGCGACGGGCCGCGACACGATCGTCCACGTGGGGGTCGTCGTGCCGACGGGCCGTCACGCCGAGCGCCGGACGGTGTTCCAGGGAGGGCGCGCCGGGGCGGACCGGGCGGCGATCGCCGGGGCGGCCGTGCTGCTCGCGGCCCTTCGCGGCTGACCCGCCGGCGCGCCCGCCCACGCGGGGCGCGCCCCCGGCCGACACACGGGTCGAGCCCGCGTGTCAGCTGCCACGGTCAGCGCGCGACCAGCCTCCAGCGACCCTGGGAGACGACGTCAGCCCTGCCGCCGACGACGCGCATGAGCGTTCCCGCTAGGCCCGGGGGTCGCCGTGCAACCCGCTAGTTGACCGTCAGGATCGGCGTCGTGGCGTTCGCGGCGCGGACGCTCATCGCGGCCGCCACGAGACCCGCCATGTGCTCCAGCGCCTGGGCCGCCGGCCCGGGCTCGCGCTGGGCCACCGCGGGCACGCCCGCGTCCCCTCCCTGGCGGACCGTCACGTCGAGCGGGACCTTGCCCAGGAACTCGATCCGGTGCTCCTGGGCGAAGCGCTCGCCGCCGCCCCGGCCGAAGATCTCGGTCGCCTCGCCGCAGTGCGGGCAGACGAACGCGCTCATGTTCTCCACGATGCCGATGATCGGCACGTTGAGCCGCTGGAGCATCGAGAGGGCCTTGGCGACGTCCGACAGCGCCACGTCCTGGGGCGTGGTGACCAGAACCGTGCCGCTGATCGGCACCGCCTGCGCCAGGGTCAGCTGGGCGTCCGACGTTCCCGGCGGCAGGTCCACCACGAGGTAGTCGAGCTCGCCCCACTCCACGTCGCGCAGGAACTGGCTGATCGCGCCGCCGATGAGCGGGCCGCGCCACACGATCGGCTGGCCCTCGGGGACGAAGAACTGGATGGAGATCGCCTTCACGCCGTGGCGCTCGAGCGGGATGATCTTGTTGTTCGCGCTCGCGCTGGGCTGGCCGTCGATGCCCAGCATCATCGGGATGTTGGGGCCGGTGATGTCGGCGTCGAGCAGCCCCACGGTCGCCCCGGCCTTCGCCAGCGCCACCGCGAGGTTCACCGACACGGTGCTCTTGCCCACGCCGCCCTTGCCCGACGCGACCGCGATCACGTTCTTGACGCCCGGCACCAGCTGCTCCGCCGTGCGCGGGGCGGCGCGGCGGACGGTGGCCGCCCACTCGATCGCGACGCCGGTCACGCCGAGCGGGCCCAGCGCCTTGCGGACCTCGCCCTCGATCTGGTCCTTCAGCGGGCAGGCGGGCGTGGTCAGCTCGATCGTGAACGCCACCTCGGAGCCCGTGATGGAGAGGTCGCGGACCATGTTGCGGGCCACGAGGTCACCGCCCAGCTCGGGCTCCTGGACGGTGCGGAGGGCTTCGAGGACGGCGGCCTCGGAGAGCGCGGGCATGGGGCTTCCTCGCTGAGGGACGTGGAGCCGGCGGCAAGGGGACGCCGGATCGCCGGGAGCACGATCGTACCGCCGCCGCGCCGAGCACGCCGCCGGCACCGGGCCCGGGCGTCGGGCGCGGCAGCGTCGCCACTGGCCCCTCCGCGACGGCAGGACTCCGCCCGGCACACGAATCGCAACGTCAGCAAGGGGCCCCGTCACGAGATTCGTTGTGACCTTCGTCCCGTACCGCGCACCTCGCAGGGTTTTGGGGCGTGACATTTGACACGGCATTCCACCGGACCCTATTGTTCGGCCCGCGTTCCCTACTGTAGTTCGGCAGCCTTTGCGGACAGCTGCGACCGTTCCGCGACTGGCTCCAGGTTTCGCCCTTCCATCCAGCGGCAGGCAGATCAGGAGAACACCGAGCGTGGCAGAGATCGAGGTCCGCCTCGTCGACGTGACCAAGCGGTTCGGCGACTTCACCGCCGTCGACGCGATCAACCTCGAGGTCCGCGACGGGGAGTTCTTCTCCCTGCTGGGACCGTCCGGCTGCGGCAAGACCACCACCCTCCGGATGATCGGCGGCTTCGAGGAGCCCACCGCGGGCCTGATCGAGCTGAGCGGCCAGGACGTCACCTGGCTGCCGCCGTACAAGCGGAACGTCAACACCGTCTTCCAGAACTACGCCCTGTTCCCGCACCTCACCATCGGCGAGAACATCGCCTTCGGCCTGCGGCGCCGGAACGTCAAGTCGGACGAGGTCAAGCGGCGGGTCGCCGAGGCGCTGGAGCTGGTGCAGCTGACCGGCTACGAGAACCGCAAGCCCGGCCAGATCTCCGGCGGCCAGGCGCAGCGCGTCGCCCTCGCCCGCGCCCTGATCAACCGCCCGGCGGTGCTGCTCCTCGACGAGCCGCTGGGCGCCCTCGACCTCAAGCTGCGCAAGCAGATGCAGGTGGAGCTCAAGCGCATCCAGCAGGAGGTCGGGATCACGTTCATCTACGTGACCCACGACCAGGAGGAGGCGATGACGATGTCCGATCGCATCGCCGTGATGAACAAGGGCCACTACGAGCAGCTGGGCGGGCCCGAGGCGCTCTACGAGCGGCCCCAGACGCGCTTCGTGGCGGGCTTCCTGGGCGTCAGCAACCTCATCCCGGCCACCCCGGACGGCACCGCCGACGACTACGCGGTCCTGCACATGCCGGACGGCACGCCGGCCCGCGCCCCGCGCGCGCTGCTCGAGGGGATGAGCGGTCCCGTGGCCCTGGGCGTGCGCCCGGAGAAGATCCGGCTCAAGGAGCTGGGCGAGGAGATCGGCGGCCAGTACAACCGCCTCGAGGGCGTCATCCGCCACGCCTCGTACATCGGCGTCTCGACCCAGTACATCGTGGAGCTCGCCGACGGCCGCAGGGTCACGGTCTTCGAGCAGAACGTGGAGCGGGCCACCAAGGCGGAGCTGTGGGCGCCCGGCGAGCGAGTCGCGATGGCATGGCTCCCCGACCACAGCTTCGTGGTGCCCGACGAGGGGGTCGTCGAACAGGTAGGGATTGCCGCTGTCGAATAGCCCGAGAACCTCCCCACCCCGTGAGCGGACGCAATAGCCGAGGAACAGCGAGGACACCGATGACCGCCAAGGACCAGCTGACCGACACCCCGATCTCCCGCCGCCGAGTCCTCCAGGGTGGAGCACTGGTGGGCGTCGCCGCATTCCTGGCCGCCTGCGGGACCAAGGGCACGGCAGCCACGGCCGCCCCGACGGCCGCCGCCACCGCCGCCCCGTCGGAGGCCGCCGCCACCGCCGCAGCGTCCGCGGCCGCGAGCGCGGCCCCGTCCACCGCCGCGTCCGCCGCGCCCGCGGCCACGCCCGAAGTCCCGATGATCGCCAACGGCACGCCCGCCGACGTGGTCTGGGCGAACTGGCCG
>JAJYLZ010000052.1 GCA_021787395.1 Chloroflexota bacterium | reverse complement strand
GCGCTGGCCGAGGCGATCGCCGCCGCCCGCTGACCGGAGGGGATGGGGCCGGCGGGGCTGCCCGTCCTGCCCGTCCGGCGCGGCCGGCGGCGTGACGCGGCGGGGAGCCTGCGTGCCCCGAGGTCCTCGGACAGCGGACCGCCCGGCCGGGGCGGGCCGGCCGGGCGGTTCGACGGGAGGCGCGCCGGGTCAGCGGCGCGCGGTCGGTCGGCGAGGTCGCAGCGGGCGCCTGCGCCCCGGGGCTCAGCCGCCCGAGGACGGCGCGGCCGTGGGCACAGCTGCCGGTGAGCCGCTGGGGGCGGCGCCGCTGGGCGCGGGCGAGGCGCTCGCCGACGGCGGCGGCGTGATGGCCGGGATCGGCGGGTTGCTCGGGAAGCCGCCGTCGACCGGGTAGACCTGCGGGATCAGCAGGCCGTAGCGCTGCAGGATCCGGCTGGTGGTGGCGCCCAGGCTGGACACGTTCAGGATGCGGGTGTCCTGGTCGGGGCGGAGGAGCAGCGTGAACGTGGCCCCGTCGATCGCCGCCTGGGTGATCTCCTCGGCCACGGGCAGCGTGGCCTTGAGGATGTAGTACGTCCCCTGGCGGGCGAGGATCGTCATCTTCTGGTAGGTGACCTTGGTGCTGAGGCCGCTGGTGTAGATCGGCGCCGACGGGTTCGGCGTGGGCGTGGGGGCCAGCGACCCGCCGGGGCCCACGTTGTCCTTGGCGGTCGGCGGGGCCGGGATCACCACGCTCATCAGGACGTCGACCGTCATGCCGGCGGCGAGCATGCCGCCCACGGCGTGGTCGTCGGAGACCGTGATCGACACGGCCCGCCAGGCGTCCGAGTTGGGGCCGACGGTCTCGCCCGGGCCGAGGATCGGGAACTGGCCGCCCACGGAGGTGGACGCCAGGAGGTTGAGGGTGACCAGCTGGCCAGCGGCCACGTCCACGCCCAGGATCCGGCCCACGAGCTGGTCGGGGCTCGTGGCCAGGAAGTTGCCCAGGTTGTTGGTGTCGTCCACCGGGATGTTGGTCCGGACGATGAGGTCGTCCGCGGTGAGCTGGGTCTTGGCCGACAGCGGCTTGGCCGCGACCACCGCGGTCATGTACTTGAGGCTGCCCTGCCCGGCGCTCTGCTGGGCGCTGTTGATGATGTAGAAGGCGCCGCCCGCCGCGGCCACTGCCAGGACAAGGCCCAGCACGATGATCCACCGGCCCCGTCGGGACGGGTCCTTGTACTCCATCTCCACCTGAACGTGCCTCCCGTCGTGGACGGCGCCGCTGCCGCCCGAGGTGCCGTGCCCGCCCGGCGCTGTGTCCCAAGGCACCGGCTGCGTCTCCTGACCGAGGTCGCCGCCGGGGATCGCGCAGAGTGTCGGGCGCGGCCGCGCCCCGGCCTATGACCCGTTGGTCCCACCCGGGAGTACGAGGTGAGAACGGGCGTTCGAAATGTCGCGCCGCGTGGTAGCATCCGCGACGTGCCGGACTTCCGCCTCGTCGCCCCGTTCGAGCCCACCGGCGACCAGCCCGCCGCGATCGACCGCCTGGCCGACGGGCTGGGCCGCGGCCTCCGCCACCAGACGCTGCTCGGGGCCACCGGCACGGGGAAGAGCCTGCCCCCCGAGGAGACGGTCCTCGTGGGGGTCGGCGATGTCGACGGTGTTGTGCGGTGGAGCCTGTCGACCATCGGCGACGTCGTCGACCGCCAGCTGGCTGAGGCGTCGGCCTGGCGCGACGGCGACGGGACGGAGGTGACCTGCGGCAATCCTGACCGGCCGGTCTTCGTGGCCTCGCTCGACCCAAGCACCCACGCGACAGCCACGAGGCGCGTCACGGCGTTCACGCGACACCCATCTCCGCCAACGCTCTGGCGCGTGGTGACGTCAGACGGGCGCGAGGTTGTCGTGACCGGCGACCACAACTTCCTCCGGCTCGGCGCGTCCCGAGGCCTCGAGCTGGTGCGCACGGTCGAGCTCGCCGCGGGGGACGTGCTGCCGCTCCCGGACGTCGTGCCTGGCCCGTCGGATCCCCTGCGCCGCCTCGACGCGTACGACGCCGTGGACATTGGCACAGCGTGGGTTGAGGGCCCCGCCGTCCTCGATCTCCCGGTCCCCCTCAGCGTTCGGGCGGCCCTGGCCCGAGGGGGGCGAGGTCGTTTGGCCACGCTCGAGCGCGATGACGTCAGGACGCTGGAGCGGTTCGGACCGACGCGGATCGGCGCCCGCTACGGCCGCCACGCGCTGCTGGCCAGCCGACCGCTCGACGCGGCGTACCTGGAGTTGGTCGGCCTGTTCGTGGCCGAGGGCCACGTCGCCGACGCGTATGCGACCTTGACCCCCGGGCCAGCCTCGGTGGAGATCGCGACGAGCCGCCTCGATGCGGCCGGGATCGCATGGTTCGTGCGCGCGCCCGGCGAGCTGTGCCTGCCCGCTCGGATCGTCGCGGACCACTTCCGCATGCTCTGCGGCCGGCGGGCCGCAGAGAAGCACCTCCCGCCGTTCTGGCCGCAGCTCGAGCGTCGGAGCCTTGCGCGACTCCTGGCCGGCTACTTCGAAGGCGATGGCTGGTCGGAGCCCGGTGCGGTCGGCGCCGTGACCAAGAGCCGAGTGCTGGCGGGGGAGCTGGCCTGGGCGCTGCAGCGTTTCGGGATCGTCGCCCGCGTGTCCTCGGTGTGGAAGCGCGCCGTCGGCACCGGTCACGCCGGCGACCGCTACTGGCAGGTCTCGATACGCGGCCTGGACGACCTGTCGGCGTTCCAGGCGGAGATCGGCTTCCTCTCTGACCGGAAGCGGGACCGGCTGGCAGCCGTCGTCGACCGGGCGGAAGGAGGCAATGCGGATGCGCTGCCCGCAGGCAGTGGCTCGGCCATGCGGGACGCCCGCCGGTCGCTCGGACTCACGCAGGCCGCACTCGCCGCCGCGGCCGGCGTCAGTCGATCGGCGATCGGCCTTCTCGAGGCCGAGCTTCGAGCGACGCGCAGGGGCACGGGGCGGCACATCCTCCAGGCCCTGGAGGATGTGTCCGCGCGTGCCGGTCGCGATCCCGACACCGTCGCCGGCTTGGCCTCGCTGCGGCGGCTCCTGGCGTGTCGCTGGATCCGCGTCGCCTCGATCGAGGCGGTGCCCGCGACAAGCCCGTTCGTCTACGACTTCTCGGTCGCCGGAGCCGAGACGTTCATGGCCGGGTTCGGCGGCCTCGTCGTCCACAACACCTACGTGATGGCCCAGACCATCGCGCGGCACCAGAAGCCCACCCTGGTGCTGGCCCACAACAAGACGCTGGCCGCCCAGCTGTACGCCGAGTTCCGCGAGTTCTTCCCGGACAACGCGGTCGAGTACTTCGTCAGCTACTTCGACTACTACCAGCCCGAGGCGTACCTGCCGCGCTCGGACACGTACATCGAGAAGGACTCCAGCCGCAACGAGGAGATCGACCGGCTGCGCCACGCCGCCACCCACGCGCTGTTCGAGCGCCGCGACGTGGTCATCGTCGCCTCGGTGTCGTGCATCTACGGCCTCGGCGCCCCGGTGGACTACGGCGCCACGGTGCTCCGCCTGCGCGTCGGCGGGCAGTACCGGCGCGACGCCGTCCTGCGCCACCTGGTGGACCTGCAGTACCAGCGCAACGACACGGCCCTCTCCCGCGCCCGGTTCCGTGTCCGAGGCGACACGCTCGAGATCGGCCCGGCGAGCTCCGAGGAGATCGTCCGGGTCGAGTTCTTCGGCGACGAGGTGGAGCGGATCACCGAGATCGACCCGCTGACCGGCGAGCTGCTCGCGGAGCGCAAGGAGCTGAACGTCTTCCCGGCCAGCCACTTCGTGACGCCGCGGGACAAGCTCATGGCCGCCGTCGGCACGATCGAGGCCGAGATGGAGGAGCGGGTCGGCCAGCTGGAGGCCGAGGGCCGCGCGCTCGAGGGCGCCCGCCTCCGCCAGCGGACCACGTTCGACCTGGAGATGATCCGCGAGATCGGGTTCTGCTCGGGGATCGAGAACTACAGTCGGCACCTGTCCGGCCGCGAGGCGGGCAGCCGCCCCTGGACCCTGCTCGACTACTTCCCGCCCGACTGGCTGCTGATCGTGGACGAGTCGCACATGACCATCCCCCAGGTGGTGGGCATGTACAAGAACGACCGGACCCGCAAGGAGATCCTGGTCGACTTCGGCTTCCGCCTCCCGTCGGCGCTGGACAACCGGCCGCTGACGTTCGAGGAGTTCGAGGGTCACGTGAACCAGGCGGTCTACGTGTCCGCCACGCCGGGGCCCTACGAGCTGGAGCGGTCCGAGCGCGTCGTGGAGCAGCTCATCCGGCCGACGGGCATCGTGGACCCGCTGATCGACGTGCGGCCGACCGACGGCCAGATCGACGACCTGCTGGAGGAGATCCGGCAGCGTGTCGAGCGCGGCGAGCGGGCGCTGGTCACCACGCTCACCAAGAAGATGGCCGAGGACCTCGCGGACTACCTCAAGGAGCTGGGCGTGAAGGTCCAGTACCTCCACTCCGAGGTGGACACCCTGGAGCGGGTGGCGATCCTGCGCGACCTGCGCCTGGGCGTGTACGACGTGCTGGTGGGCATCAACCTGCTGCGCGAGGGCCTGGACCTGCCCGAGGTGACCCTGGTCGCGATCCTGGACGCGGACAAGGAGGGGTTCCTGCGCTCGGCCTGGTCGCTGATCCAGATGATCGGCCGGGCGGCCCGCAACGTCGGCGGCCGGGTGGTGATGTACGCGGACACCGTCACCGAGTCGATGCGGGCGGCGATCGACGAGACGGACCGCCGGCGCCGGATCCAGGAGCGCTACAACACCGAGCACGGCATCGAGCCGACCACGATCATCAAGGGCATCCACGACCTCAACGACCGGCTGCGCGCCGTGGCCGAGAGCACGATCGTCTACTCGTCCGAGCGGCGGGCCGCGGACCTGGCGGCGGCGGACCGGGCCGAGGTGGAGAAGCTGGTCGCGCGCATGGAGGCCGAGATGAAGGCCGCCGCCAAGGAGCTCGAGTTCGAGCGGGCGGCCGCGCTGCGCGACGAGATCCAGCAGATCCGGCTGCGGGTGCTGGAGGACGACGCCTCCGTGGCGGTGGCGCGGGCCGCCGAGCGGGCGGCCAAGGAGGCGCTGCTGCCGGCCAAGGAGCGGGCGGCGGCGCACCGCCCGGGCGCCGGGCACGCGCACGGGCCCAGGGAGCCCTCGGTGGAGGTCACCGAGGTCACCGTGCTGCCCGCCGGCGAGGATCCGGTCGGGTCGCCCGACGAGGCCGGCGGCGGCGCGATCGCCACGGACCTGTTCCCGGGCATCCGCGACGAGCACGAGGACGAGGACGGCGGCTGGCAGGCGCGCTGGCTGGACCGGCCGACCTGGGACCGCTCGGTGACGCCCAACATCCGGAAGCGGACGGGCCAGCGGCAGCCGAGGCGGGGGCGCCCGCGCGGGTACTGACAAGGGTGAGGGGAGGGGACGTGAAGTACGCGGTTGACCTGGCGCCGCTGGGAGAGATGGGCGACCCGCGCGTGCTCGTCCGGATGGCGGTCGCGGCGGAGCGGGCGGGCTGGGACGGGGTGTCCACCTGGGACGTGCTCGGGACCGTCATGGACGCCGCAGCCGCGGACCCGTTCGTGGCGCTGGCGGGGATTGCAGCGGCCACCGAGCGGGTCCGGCTGATCACCTCGGTCGTGGTCCTGCCGCGGCGGCGCCCGCAGCTCGTGGCCCAGGCCGCCGCGACGCTGGACGCCCTGAGCGGCGGGCGGCTGGTCCTGGGCATCGGCGCCGGCGGCGACCCGGGCGACTTCACGCTGTTCGGCGAGTCGTTCGACAGCGCGACGCGGGTTGCCCGCCTGGACGAGGACGCCGCTCGGATCGACGGCTGGCTTCGCGGCGAAGGTGAACAGCCTGTCGGGCCGCGTCCCGTGCAGACGCCGCGCCCGCCGATCTGGGTGGGCGGCGGCAAGCCGGGTGCCCTTCGACGCTCGGCACGCTGGGACGGCTGGATCGCCGTGGCCGCCGCCGAGGACTACGGGACGCTGCTGCTCTCGCCCGAGGACGTCGCCGAGCGGGTCGCCGTGATCGGCGCGGAGCGGTCGCGCCTGGGCCGCGACGGCGAACCGTTCGACGTGGCGCTGTTCGCGCACTCGGAGCCGGGGGAGGAGGCGACGGTCGCCGACTACGGCGCGGCTGGCGTGACGTGGTGGCTGGAGAGTCTGTCGCCCGCGCGGGGATCCGTGGACGCGCTGCTGGCCCGGATCGGGGCGGGCCCGCCGCGCAGGTGACGACCGCGCGCAGCCTCACCGGTCGTCGGCGAGGCGGACGCCGGTCGGCTCGATGCGCGCCCACACCACTGCTGGGCCGGGCCACGGCGCATCTCCGGTCAGCGCCGCCAGCGCGTCCGCGGGGTGGGCCGGGAATGCGGCGGCCAACTGCCGCGGGAAGTCGGCTGCGACCGTCCTGGTCCGCCGCGTCCAGCGCACGAGGAGCAGCCGCGAGATCTGGGGATCGCCGATTCCGGGCCAGCCGGGTCAGGACGGCAGGGCCTCGGCCTTCGCGATCGACCAGCGGACCTGCTGCTCGAGCCGGCTGATCTCGGACTCGATCTCGGTCGCCACGACCACGTGGTCTCGCGCCTCGTGAAGGGCCACGTCGATCCAGCCGCGAACGGGACGGCGGACGCCCACCTCCCTCAGCGGCCGCCACCTGGCCGTGAGCTGTCGGAGCAGCCCCGCCGCGATCCGCGCCTGGTGCCGATCGCGAATGGCCGGCCCGGTGGAGGGGTAGCAGCGGGAGGTGAGGTCCGCGCCGCGCACCGCCGCCAGCCGGGCGTAGGTCTCGAACGACGGCCGTTCGTCCCCCTGGAAGATCCGCCAGACGAAGGAAGGCGGGACGCCGGCCGCGCGGGCGAGGGCCGCCATCGAGACGCCTGCGTCCTCGCGCATCCGCGCGAGGTCCTCGGTGAGTCGCCGACGCGCGGTTGCGGCCATGCGGTCCGCGGTGATCTCGACGTGTGTTCTGCGCATGGAGGGAGTGAACGCCGGGGCGCTCACCGGTGGCTTACGCCGCCTCCGCTGGCGCCCGCCGTAACCGGCTGCCCGACTTCGCCAGCCGACGTCCGCGACCGCCTTCGCGCCACTCCCTGTGAGGGGCAGCGGGAGGCGTCGACCCGACCGCGCGATCCCTGGCGGGCATAGGGGGGACACGCGTTGGCATGCCGGATGCCTGCGCTGACCCTGCCGGGGCGTGCGCCGACAGGGGCGTGCGGTTTCCCGTCCCTGCCAGGTAGAGCCGGTGCGGCGGAGGAGGTGGCGGCGGGGCGTGGCGCGGGGCGCGGCGCGGGGCGCGGCAGCCGAGACCGCCACCCGCCCAGTCCGACACAGAACACTTGTTCGAATTCGACGACATCGCTAGACTGGACCCGTGCCCCAGGACCGGATCGTCGTGCGCGGAGCGCGCGAGCACAACCTCAAGGACGTCAGCGTCACCTTCCCGCGGGACCGCCTCGTGGTGATCACCGGGCTGTCCGGCAGCGGCAAGTCCAGCCTCGCGTTCGACACCATCTACGCGGAGGGCCAGCGCCGCTACGTCGAGAGCCTCAGCGCCTACGCCCGCCAGTTCCTGGGCCAGATGGACAAGCCTGACGTCGACCAGATCGACGGCCTCTCGCCCGCGATCTCCATCGACCAGAAGGGCGCCAGCAAGAACCCGCGGTCCACGGTCGGCACGGTCACCGAGATCTACGACTACCTGCGCCTGCTGTACGCGCGCATCGGACACCCGCACTGCCCCGCGTGCGGGCGCGAGATCGAGCGCCAGACGGTGCAGCAGATCGTGGACCAGATCCTCGCCCTGCCGGAGGGGACGCGCCTGCTCGTCCTCGGCCCGCTGATCAAGGACCGCAAGACCGAGGGCGACCGCGTGTTCGAGGCGGCCCGCAAGCAGGGCTTCGTCCGCGTGCGCGTTGACGGGGCCCAGTACGACCTGTCCGAGGCGCCCACCCTCGACAAGTACAAGCGGCACACGATCGAGGTGGTCGTGGACCGCTACATCGTGCGCCGGGCGGAGAACCCCGACGGCTGGGCGACCGACGCGCTGGGCCGCCCGGTGGACCCCGCGACGGGTGCGGCGACGCCCGACCCCGACGCCGCGCGCCTGGCCGACTCGGTCGAGACGGCGCTCCGCCTGGGCGAGGGCGTCATGGTCGTGGCGCCCATGCCCCGCGAGGGCGAGGCGCCGGCCTTCGAGGAGCGCCGCTACAGCGAGCGCTACTCGTGCCCGTACGACGGCACCACGATCGACGAGCTGGAGCCGCGCAGCTTCTCGTTCAACTCGCCCCACGGCGCCTGCCCGACCTGCACCGGCCTGGGCACCCAGCTGGTCATCGACCCCGAGCTCGTCATACCCGACAAGCGCCGGAGCATCCGGGCCGGGGCCCTGGCGCCGTGGAACAAGATGCCGACCGAGATCAGCTGGCGCATGAAGATCACCGAGGCGGTGTTCAGCAGCCGCGGCTGGTCGATCGACACGCCGGTCGAGCAGCTGCCGCCCGAGGCCCTCGAGTACCTCCTGTTCGCCCCCAAGGACGAGAAGGTCGTCGTCCGCTACCGGCACGAGCGGGGCGAGAACTCCTACGTGGCTACGTTCGAGGGCGTGGTCACCAACCTCGAGCGGCGCTTCCGCGAGACGGAGTCGGAGTACATCCGGACGGAGCTCGAGAAGTTCATGGTCACCAAGCCCTGCCCGACGTGCCAGGGCCGGCGCCTCCGGCCCGAGGCGCTCGCGGTCACCGTGGACGGCAGGAGCATCGCCGAGACGTCCCGGCTCTCGGTCACCGACGCGCTCGACTGGGCGGCCGGCCTGCCGACGCGGATCACCGAGCGCGAGCAGACGATCGCACGCCAAGTGCTCAAGGAGATCGTCGCGCGGCTCGGGTTCCTGGTGGACGTGGGCCTGGACTACCTCACGGTCGACCGCGCCAGCGTGACCCTGTCAGGGGGCGAGGCGCAGCGGATCCGGCTCGCCACCCAGATCGGGACCACGCTGATGGGCGTGCTCTACATCCTCGACGAGCCGTCGATCGGCCTCCACCAGCGCGACAACGCGAAGCTGATCGCCACGCTCACGCGGCTGCGCGACCTGGGCAACACCGTGCTCGTCGTGGAGCACGACGAGGAGACCATCCGGACCGCGGACTGGGTCATCGACATCGGCCCGGGGGCGGGCGAGCACGGCGGCGAGATCATCGCCAACGGCCCGCTCGAGGCCGTGCTCTCGGAGCCGCGCTCGCTCACCGGGGCGTTCCTCCGCGGCGAGCGGTTCGTCCCCGTGCCCGAGCGCCGGCGGCGCGGCAACGGCCGGCACCTCGTGGTCCGCGGCGCCCGCGAGCACAACCTCCGCGGCATCGACGTGCGGTTCCCGCTGGGCACGTTCATCGCCGTCACCGGCGTCAGCGGCTCGGGCAAGTCCACCCTGGTGGACGAGGTGCTCTACCGGGCGCTCGCGAGGGACCTCTCCGGCTCCCGCGAGCCCGTTGGCGCCCACGACGCGATCGAGGGCGTCCAGCACATCGACAAGATCATCGAGATCGACCAGAGCCCGATCGGGCGCACGCCGCGCTCCAACCCGGCCACCTATGTCGGGCTGTTCGGCCCCATCCGGGAGCTGTTCGCCGGCACCCCGGAGGCCCGCGTCCGCGGCTACCAGCCGGGCCGGTTCAGCTTCAACGTCAAGGGCGGGCGGTGCGAGAGCTGCAAGGGCGACGGGATCATCAAGATCGAGATGCAGTTCCTGCCCGACGTCTACGTCCCGTGCGAGGTCTGCAAGGGCAAGCGCTACAACCGCGAGGCGCTCGAGATCCACTACAAGGGCCGCTCGATCGCCGACGTGCTCGAGATGACCGTCGAGGAGGCGCTGCACTTCTTCGACGCCGTGCCCAACGTCAAGGGCAAGCTCCAGACGCTGTTCGACGTCGGGCTCGGCTACGTCCACCTCGGCCAGCCCGCCACCACGCTGTCCGGTGGCGAGGCGCAGCGCGTGAAGCTGGCCACGGAGCTGTCCCGCCGGGCCACCGGCAAGACGCTCTACCTGCTCGACGAGCCCACCACGGGCCTCCACTTCGCCGACGTCGACAAGCTGCTCTCGGTCCTCCACCGGCTCGTCGATGCCGGCAACACCGTGCTGGTCATCGAGCACAACCTCGACGTGATCAAGACCGCGGACTGGATCGTGGACCTGGGGCCGGAGGGCGGCCTGCGGGGCGGCCTCGTGATCGCCGAGGGCACGCCCGAGCGGGTCGCGGAGACGCCCGGCTCCGCCACCGGCGAGTACCTCGCGCGGGTGCTGCGCGGCGAGCCGCTGGTGCCGCTCTCGGACGTCACCTTTGCCGACGAGGCCGGGCGTCCAGGGGCGATCGCCAGACAGGCCGCGCCGCAGCCCGGGATGGTCGCCGCCCGCAAGCGCGTCGCCGCTGTCCGATCGGCGGGCGACCGCTAGGACGAATCGGGGGCGCCCGGCCTCGCCCCGAATCGCCGTCGCGGCTACCATCGCGCCATGCCCGACATCGAGTACGCCTTCTTGGCCGACGCGGCCGAGACCAACCCCGGCCACAAGTTCCACGTGCTCGGCGGGGGCATCACGCGGATCGGCGGCCCGACGTTCCCGCTGGTCCACGCCCACCTCGCGCTCGTGGTCGGGCTGCTGGTCACGGCGCCCGAGACCAGGCGCGAGCACGAGCTCGGGATCGTGCTGCTCGACCCCGACGGCGGCGAGGTCACCTCGGCCACCGGCTCGCTGATGGCGCGGGGTCAGGACGACGGGCGCGACAACATCGTGACCTTCAGCGTGGACCTCTACGGGATCCGGTTCCCGTCGCCCGGCGACTACTCGTTCCGGATCCTGGTCAACGGCTCGGAGCGCAAGCGGCTCGGACTGCTGCTGGTGCGCGCCGCGGCCGGCGACCTCGGGATCAACATCGCCCCCGCGGAGTCCTGACCTGGGCGGCGCGCTGACCCGCAGCGGGCTCGCGATCGGGACAGGCTCGTGAGCGGCGGCTCAGCCCGGCGCCCGGCTGGCCCGGCCAGGCACGAGCGGCCAGCGATCGACGAGGCGGCCCTCGCGGCCGCCCGGGCCGGCGACCGGCTGCTGGACGCGGCGCGTGCGGCCGGCGCGGCGCGCTGGGAGGACTACCTGGCTCCCATCCCGGACCAGCTTCGGGACGCCGACCTCGGCGAGCTGCGCAAGGTGGCGCTGCGGGCCAGGTCCGCCTACGGCCCCAAGGACTCCGTGCGCGACGCCCTGCCCCGGGATGCGACCGAGCCGTTCCTCGACGCCGTAGACCGGCTGCTCAGGGTGCTCGCGCGCCGGGACGCCGCCGGGTAGGCCGGGGCTCACAGAACAGCGGCGGGCGTCAGCAGGCGGCGCGCCTCAGTAGACGAACGGGATGATCCGGCGCGTCCGCGCCCGGTACGCCGGGTAGCCCGCGTAGCGCTGCTCGAGCCAGATCTCCTCGCGGGCCGACTTGAGCCGGAAGAACCCGAGCAGCACCAGCGACCCGACGGCGGCCGTCAGCGGCGCGTGCATCGCCAGGCCGTAGCCCAGCGTCCCGATGACGAGCCCGCCGTAGATCGGGTGGCGGACGAGGCTGTAGACGCCCGACTCCACCAGCCGGCTGCCGTCGCGCGGGTGGGGGAGGGCGGTGAGCGACCGGCCCAGGTGCAGCACGCCCAGGAGCGCCAGCAGCCCCCCGGCGCCCATCAAGACGACGCCGGCGATCGACACGGGCGTCAACACGGCCCACGCCCCGGGCGCCTCGACGAGGCCGCCCAGGAGGATCCCCGCCAGGATCACGCCCTGGATGGCGACCCAGCCCTCGCCCCGCGGCCCCAGGGTCGGCAGGGAGCTCATCCCGCGCCCGGCGTCCCGGGCGCGGCCACGGCACGCCACTCGTCGGCGAGGATCGACATCCGGACCACGTCGACGTATCGGCCCTCGCGGAAGATCGCGTGCCGGAGCGCGCCCTCGTAGACGAAGCCGACGCGCTCGTACACGCGGCGGGCGCCGGGATTCGTCTCGTACACGTCGAGCCAGACCCGCTCCAGCCGCAGGAAGCCGAAGCCGAAGCCGAGCAGGGCGCGGAGCATCTCGGTGCCGAGGCCCCTGCCTCGATCCTCGGGGCGGCCGATGCCGATGCCGAGCGCCGCGGAGCCGTTGGCGAGGTCGAGCTCGTGGAAGCCGCAGGTCCCGATGGGGCGGTCGTCCTCCAGCAGACAGGCGACGAAGTTGTAGGCGGACTGGCCCTGCCGCTCGAGCATGCCCTCGAACCAGTGCTCCTCCATGGCCAGGGACATCGGGGCGCGCATCCCCAGGGTGCGCACCATGCGCCAGTCGTTGATCCAGGTCATGAAGGACGGGATGTCCTCGCGCTCGGCGGCGCGGAGGAAGACGCGGCCGTGCTGGATCTGCGGCTCGGTGCCGTCGGGTCTGGCTGACATCGCCCCGAAGTCTACGCGCCATTCCGGTCAGGGCTGATTCCGAGCTCCTCCGGCCCGAACGCCTCCAGCAGGAAGCGCGACGGCGCGGCCGGGTCGAACAGGAGGAGCAGCGACCGCCGGGCGCGCGTCCAGGCCACGTAGGCGAGGCGGCGCTCCTCCTCGAGGGCGCGCGCGGGCTCCGCGGCGTCGGCGACGGAGCGCCGGCCCGGGAAGCCGTCCGCGAGCACGACCACGTGGTCCCACTCGAGGCCCTTGGTCCCGTGGGCGGTCGCCAGGGTGAGCGGGGCGTCGTCCCTGCGGAGCTCGCCCAGGCGGGCCCGGAACCGCGCCACCGCGTCCCGCAGGGTGCCGAGCGTCGGGACCGCAGCCGCCCAGCCCAGCAGCGCGGTGACGAGGTCACCCTCGGTCGGCCGATCGGGGTCCTCGGGCGGGCGCCCGGCCTCGGCGGCCCGGCACTCGGCGCGCAGGCGGGCGAGGGCGACCAGCGGCGTCGGCGCCGCGGCGTCGTGCGAGGCGCGGTCCAGCAGCGCTCCACGAGCCGCACCGCCCGCTGGACGACCGGCGGTGGGCACCGGTAGTTCGTCTCGAGGTCCACGCGCCGGAGGCCGGGCAGGGAGGCCGCGAGCCCCAGGACGCGCCGCACATCGGCGAGCCGCCAGCCGTAGACCGTCTGGTCGTCGTCGCCGACGAGGAAGATGCGGTTGGCGGGCGCCGCGAGGAGCAGGGCAAGGTCGAGCTGCGTCCGGTCGAGATCCTGGGCCTCGTCCACCAGCAGCTGGACGCACCGGGCGCGCCAGCGCTCCCGGGCGGCCGAGTCGGCCTCCAGCACCCGCAGGGCCCGCAGGACCAGGTCGTCGAAGTCGAGCGCGCCGTCGTCCCGGAGGGCCCGCTCGTACGCCACCCACGCCCGGGCCACCGGGCCGGCCCCCTCGTCGGCGGCGACCTCGTCCACGGCCACCCGAAGATCGAGCTTCAGCCGGCTGAACGCGAGGTCGAGGCGTCCGCGGTCGGCCGCCGGCAGGTCCGGCCACAGCCCGCGGACCAGGGCGTCCCGGTCCGCGAGCGCCGAGACGTCCACGCCGGCCTCGGCGAGGACCTCCCGGCCCAGGGCGTGGAACGTCCGGACCCGCACGCCGCCGTCGCGGGTCGCGGACGCGCCGAGGGGCTCGAGGGCCGCGTCCAGCCGTTCGGACAGCTCCTCCGCCGCCCGCTTGTTGAACGCGACCACCGTGGCGGCGGTCGGGTGCGTGCCCCGGTCCACCAGCCACGCCACGCGCGCCACGAGGGTCGTCGTCTTGCCGCTTCCCGCTGGGGCGACGCACAGCACCGGGCCGTCCGGCGCGGTCGCCGCGGCCCGCTGGTCGGGGGCGAGTCGGGCGAGGCGGTCGGCGACGGACGGGTGCACCGGGGCAGGATGCGAGCGGCCCCTTAGCCGCGGCTCACGTGTCCGGCGACCGCCGGAATCGCGATGCGGGCGACGGCCCCTTGTGCACGCGCTGTTGCATCGCCATTACAAGCGGCCTGAAATTCCCGGACTTCGAGGCCCGCGACTCCCGCCCGCCCCCGCGGTAGGTTCCGGGATACCGTGCGCTGGCCCCAACGGAGAGGGAGGAGGCCAGGAGCGTCCCCGCGTGCCCTCGTGCCCAGAGGAGGCCCGTGTGAGGCGGATTCGATTACTACCCACCTTGGCCGCGGCTGCCCTGCTCGCGTCAGCCATCGCAGTGCCGCCCGGCGTGTCCGCGGCCGAGACACGGGATGTCGTGGTCTTGGGCACGAGCGACATCCATGGCAACGTCGACAACTACGACTACTTCACGGACAGTGTCCCGACCGGCTCTTCGGCTCGAGGGCTGACGAAGGTCGAGACCTATGTCAAGGGCGTGCTCGCGGAGAACCCGAACACGATCCTCATCGACGACGGCGACACGATCCAGGGGACGCCGCTGAACTACTACTCCGAGGTGCTGCACCCGGAGTTGCCCAACCCGATGGCGGCGACGATGAACGCGATGAACTTCGTCGCATCCACCGTCGGCAACCACGAGTTCAACTACGGCCCGACGGTCTTCAAGAAGTACCAGACCGAGGCCAACTTCCCGTTGCTCTCGGCGAACGTCACCGGCTGCCGTGACTACACGTTCCAGCCCTACGTCATCAAAGATGTCGACGGCGTTCAGATCGGCATCCTCGGGCTCACCCCACCTGCCGTGAAGTACTGGGAGCGGCCAGAGAACATCGTCGACTGCCAGTTCGGCGACGCGATGACAGCCGCGAACAAGTACGTCCCCGAGATGAAGGCGGCTGGCGCGGACGTGATCGTCGTGGCCGCCCACACCGGTCTCGACGAGACCTACGGCTACGGGCGCGAGGAGAACTTCGCCAAGTACCTGGCGAACGAGGTGCCGGGGATCGACGTGATCCTGGCCGGCCATGCTCACGCGAACGTGGCGAGCCAGATCGTCAATGGCGTCCTCATCACCGAGCCGAACTACCACACCCGGAACCTGTCCGACATCCGCCTGACAGTGACCGGGTCGGGCAGCAACTGGGCTGTCACGACGAAGTCCAGCACGACGCCGGCGATGGGCACGTACGCCGAGGATCCCGACATCCTCGCGATCACGAAGCCGTACCACGACGCGACAGTCACCTACATCAACACGCCGATCGGCACGGCGACCGCGGATTTCCCGGGCGGCTTCCCGGCGCGCGTCGCCGACGGTCCCACCGCCGACCTCATCAACGAGGTCCAGACCGAGGCTGCCGCCGCGGCCGGGTTCCCTGTCCAGGCATCGCTCGCCGCGCTCTTCAACGACGGGGCGAAGCTGACCAAGGGCGCGATCAAACTCAAGGACGCCTACGCGCTCTACATCTACGACAACACGCTGTACGTCATCGACGCGACGGGGCAGCAGATCAAGGACGAGCTCGAGTGGACGGCTGACTACTTCAACCAGTACTACTACGAGCCCGCCGGCGTCACGGTCAACTCGAACGTCCGCGACTACAACTACGACCTCTGGTCGGGCATCGACTACAAGCTCGACGTGACCAAGCCCGTCGGCCAGCGGGTGGTCGAGCTCAAGCTCAACGGCAAGCCGCTGGCGATGGACCAGGTCGTGCGGGTGGCGCTCAACAACTACCGCGCCACGGGCAAGTTCCCGACCGCCCCGAAGCTGTACCAGTCCACGACCGAGGTCCGCGAGCTCATCACGGACTGGATCATGGAGAAGGGGACGATCTCGCCCTCCGACGTCTACGTTCACAACTTCGACCTGCTGCCCCCGGTCAACACGTGGCAGAGCAGCACGGCGAGCCAGACTGTGACGCGCGCCGACAACGCGCAGCTCCTCTGGACCGCCTTCGGCCAGACGCCCGGCTCCTACACCGTCCCGATCGGCAACGACAAGAAGTCCCCCACGGTGGACCGCCAGAGCGAGTTCTACCTCCTCAGCAACGTGGGGCTGAAAGGTCTCCATGACGTCCCGACCGACTGGAAGCTGATCAAGCAGTACAGCGACTGGCCGAGCACGTCCGGGTGGGCCCGGGACGCCACGGCGTTCGCCATCCAGACAGGCATCTTCATGCCGAGCGGCGGCAGGATCCTGCCCCTGCAGAACGTCACCAATGCCGAGGCGCTCGCCTGGGTGCGCGAGGCCCGCTACCCGCTGTACACGTTCCTCTCGACGAACGACTTCCACGGCCAGCTCGAGACTGGCAAGCTCGTCAGCGGCAAGCCCGTCGGCGGCGCCGCCTACGACATGACCTACATCAACAAGTACAAGGCCCTGAACCCGCTCGGGACGTCGCTCTACGACGCGGGCGACATCATGCAGGGCACGCCGATCTCGAACCTGCTCCAGGGCGCGTCGACGATCGACGTTTACAACCACATGGGCTACCAGGCCGCGACGTTCGGCAACCACGAGTTCGACTGGGGCAAGGACGTGCTCCAGGCACGGATCGCCCAGGCCGACTTCCCGTTCCTGCTCGCCAACGTGTTCAACGCGGGCACCGACACGCGCCCAGCCTGGATGCAGCCGACGGCGATGTTCACCGTCAAGGGCCAGCAGGTCGGCGTCATCGGCGTCACCAGCCAGTACACGCCCGGGATTGTCATGGCCGCTGCGGTGGAGGGCCTCGACTTCCGTGACCCTGCGCCGTACGTCTCCCAGTACGCGGCCGAGCTCCGAGCGGCCGGCGCCGACCTCGTCGTCGTCCTCGCACACATGCCGGACGTGTACGGCGGCGCGGTGACCCAGGAGATGGCGACGCTCGGCGTTCCCGGCGTCGACCTGATCATCTCGGGCCACTCCCACAGTGGCTTCACGGGCAAGGTTGGCAACGTGCCGATCATCCAGGCGTACTCGTCGGGGACGGCCATCGGCGTCTCCGACCTTCGGTACGACCGGCTGAACCGGAACGTCGCAATGTCCGCGCTCAAGGTCGTGACGACGTACAACAAGGACAAGGACGGCAACGACATCGGCCAGGACCCGGAGATCGCCGCCCTTGTCGCGCAGTACCAAGCCGAGATCGCGCCGATCGTGAACAAGGTCGTCGCGAACACGCTCGGGACGATCTCCCGAGGCCCGGACCGGTACACGATGGAGGTCCCGATGGGCGACCTCATCGCCGACGCCCAAGCCTGGAAGGGCGGGACGCAGCTCGCGTTCATGAACCCGGGCGGCATTCGCGCGGACATCATGTACGCGACGTACCCGCATGACGTTACCTACGGCGACCTCATGACCGTCCAGCCATTCGACAACAAGCTCGTCACGATGAAGCTCACTGGGAGCCAGATCTATGCGCTCCTCGAGCAGCAGTTCCCGCCGGCGCAGACGTCGATGCGCCTGCTGCAGATCTCCGGCCTGAAGTATTCGTTCGACCTGTCGAAGCCGGTCGGCTCGCGGATCCTCAATCTGACGCTGACCGACGGGACGCCCATCGCGGCGGACGGCACGACGTACACCGTGACCTGCAACGAGTTCATCGCCACCGGCGGTGACGGCTTCAGCGTCTTCCTCGGCGGAACCGACGTGTACCGCCCCGGCGTAAGCGACCTCGATGCGCTCGTTGACTACGTCCTGTTCAAGTACGGCACGCCGACGAACAACACCCCGATCGATCCGGCGGTCTACCCGAAGATCGAGGGCCGGATCACGAACGCGACCCCGGCCCCGTAATCGCTAGGCCCCCACCATCCGACCGTACCCCGAGCCCGTCGGCACCGCCGGCGGGCTCGCTGCTATCGATGGGGCGCCGAGGGCCGGACGCGAGGTCGGCCCTCCGGTCTTGTCCGCCGGCAGAGTGCCGCGTCGTCCCCCCGCCGGACGCGTCTCGGCGCGACGTGCCGCAGAATCAGCCTGTGACTCCCGAGCTCGCGGCGACCCTCGCCAACCTGCCCGACCGTCCCGGCGTATACCTGATGAAGGACGCCCAGGGCAACGTCCTGTACGTGGGCAAGGCGCAGAGCCTGCGCAACCGCGTCCGCAGCTACTGGCAGAAGCAGTCGCCCGGCAGCCGGGGCGAGGTCCACCGGATCCGCCAGGCGATCGACCGCGTCGCCGACCTCGAGGTCACCGAGGTCGATAGCGTGAGCGAGGCGCTGCTGCTCGAGGCGAACCTCATCAAGCGCTACAAGCCGCGTTTCAACGTCCGCCTCAAGGACGACAAGAGCTACCCGTACATCAAGGTCACCCTGGCCGACGACTTCCCGCGGATCGAGCGCACCCGCAAGCTGCCGGCCGACGGCAGCCGCTACTTCGGGCCCTACGCGAGCGCGAGCAGCGTGGACGAGGCGATGAACCTGGTCCGCCGGCTGTTCCCGTTCCGGACCTGCACCATCGACATCAAGGAGGGCAAGCGCGCCCTCGCCCGGCCGTGCCTGCTGTACCACATCAAGCGCTGCCAGGGTCCGTGCATCGAGGCCATCGGCAAGCAGGCCTACCGGGCCGACATCGCGCAGGTCGAGCTGTTCCTCGAGGGCAACGCCGATGCAGTCGTGGACGGCCTCGAGCATCAGATGGTGTTCGCCGCCGAGCAGCAGCAGTACGAGCGGGCGGCGGTCCTGCGCGACAAGATCCGGGCGATCGAGCGGACGATGGAGAGCCAGAAGATGGCCGCCTTCGCCCGCACGGAGCTGGACCTCGCGGCGATGGCCCGCCACGACGACCAGGCCGCGGTCCAGCTGTTCGTCGTCCGCAACGGCAAGATGGTCGGGCGCGACGTGTTCTTCCTCGAGGCGCCGCGCGACGTGCCCGACGACGAGGTGCTGGCCAGCTTCCTCGAGCAGTTCTACGCCCGGGCGACGAGCGTCCCGCGGGAGGTGCTCGTGCCACGCGCCCTCGCGGACACGGCCGACCTCGAGGCGTTCCTGGCAGCCAAGCGGGGGAGTGGCGTCCGCATCCGCACGCCCCAGCGCGGCGAGAAGCGCGAGCTGCTCGAGCTCGCCACCCGCAACGCCGCCGAGGCGCTGGCCCGCGAGGCCGCCCGTTGGCTCGCCGACGAGGGCAAGACGCTGGGGGCACTCGAGGAGCTGGGCGCCGCCCTGGGCCTGGCCGGCCCGCCGATGCGCATCGAGTGCTACGACATCAGCAACTTCCAGGGCGCCGAGTCGGTGGGCTCGATGGTCGTGTTCGAGGAGGGCAAGCCGCGGAGCGGCGAGTACCGCCGGTTCCGGATCAAGACCGTCCAGGGCGCGAACGACTTCGCCAGCCACCAGGAGGTGCTGCGGCGCCGCTTCCGCTACGCGGCCGCGGGCAAGGAGGGTGACGAGGAGGCGCGCCGCTGGGCCATGCCCGACCTCGTGATCATCGACGGCGGGCGCGGCCAGGTGTCGGCCGCCCAGGAGGTGCTCGACGAGCTGGGCCTGCCGGACCTCCCGATGTGCGGCCTGGCCAAGGAGCGCGAGGAGCTGGTCCTGCCCGACCGCGAGGACCCGGTCGTGCTGCCCGTCACCTCGCCCGCGCTGTACCTGGTCCAGCGGCTGCGCGACGAGGCGCACCGCTTCGCGATCACGTACCACCGCAGCCTGCGCGACAAGAAGACCGTCCGGTCCGCGCTCGACGACCTGCCGGGTGTCGGCCCGAAGCGCAAGCGCGAGCTGCTCAAGGTGTTCGGCTCGGCGCGGCGCGTGCGGGAGGCGCCGGTAGAGCAGATCGCGGCCGTGCCCGGGATCGGCCCGGCGCTGGCGGAGCGGATCAAGGCCCATCTCGAGGCCTGACGCCTCTTGCGCCCCCTGCTCGGGGCGTGCAGCCTGCGCTGTGGACCGGAGGAACCCGCAGAGCCCCGGTCGCGCAACGATCGAGGTCGTGCGGCGTCTCCCGGTTGATGCGTCCCGGGAGGCGAGGCGATGGACGGCGACCTTCGCGAAGCGGGCCTGGAGCGGCGCATCGAGCGCCTCGAGGCCAAAGTCCGCAGGCTCGAGCGGCAGCTGGAGGCCGAGGCCGAACCGGCTGAGCGCCCGCTGACGCCCGCACCGCCGCCGCTCGTCGAGCCGCCCGCCGCCTGGCTTCCTGAGCCCGGACGGCCGGCGCCCATGCCGCCCCGCGTCCGGGTGCCGCTGCCGTCTGCCAGCACACCCGTGGGGCCGCTGCTCCCCCGGACGCCCGTCATGCCGCCGACCGCGCCGGCCTCCTTGGCCGTGCCGCCGTCGACTGCGCCCACCCCGCCGGTCCCGGAGCCGGTCGAGGCCTCTGCCCCGGCACCCCGGCGGGTGTCGCTCGACCTGCGGGACCTCGAGGAGCGCTTCGCCGGCCGGGCCCTCGCCTGGATCGGCGGCTTCGCGCTGGTCGCTGCCGCGGTCTTCTTCCTCAGCCTCGCCTTCAGCCGCGGCTGGATCACCGAGCCGATGCGGGTCGTGATCGGGCTCGTGGCGGGCTCCGCCGCCCTGGCCATCGGGGTGCTCGCGTTCGACCGGCGGAACCCGCTGATCGGCAACGTGCTGATGGCCGTGGGCCTGGGCATCGTCTCGATCTCGCTGTTCGCCGCGACGCGCGCCTACGGCCTGGTCGTCCCGGAACTGGGCCTGCTCGGCGCGCTCGCCGCGTCGGTCGCCGCCGCCGTGGTGGCCATCCGCTACGACGCGCGGGAGGTGGCCGTGTTCGGGCTCGTCGCCGCCCTGATCGCGCCGCCGGTCATGGGCGGTTCCCCCACGACCCTCACCCTGCTCTTCGTCGCGGTCACCCTGATCGGCACGACGGCCATCGCCCTGTTCCGCTCCTGGCGCTGGCTGCCGTCGATCGCGTTCATCCTGGCCGCGCCCCAGCTCGCCGACTGGATCGTCGGCGGCGCCGACACCGCCCAGGCGCTCACCGCCCTGGCGGGGTTCTGGCTGGTCAACATCGTCGCCGCCGCCGGCGAGGAGGTCCGCATCCGCCGCGACGACCTGCGCCCCTCGAGCGCCACCCTGGTGCTCGCCAACGCGGCCTTCCTGACCTGGGGCGGCTACGCGGTGCTGACCGGCGCGGCCAACGCCTGGCTGGGCACCTTCATCGCCCTCGCCGCGCTGGCGCACCTGGCCGTCGGCGGCGCGTTCCTGTACCGCCAGGGGCTGGCCCACCTGTTCGGCAACCTGGTCGCGGGCTCTGGCGCCGCGCTGCTGGCCCTGGCGGCCTTCGTCCAGCTCGGGGCTGCCCTGGTCCCGGTGGCCTGGGCCGCGGAGGCGGCCGCGCTGGCCTGGCTGGCCGCCAAGCGCAGTCACGTCTGGTCGGCGCTGGCGGCGGTCGCGCTCGGCTCGCTCGCGGTGGGCCACATCGTGCTGGTCGAGTTCCCGCTCGACGCGGTGCGAGGCCTGGCCGCGCCCGCCTTCGGCAGCGCGTGGCTGCACCCGGAGGCGGCCTCCCTGGCCGCGGTCCTTGGCGCGATGGCAGTGGCGGGCTGGTTCGCGCGCGTCGCGTGGGTCCGGTCGGTGCTCGTGGCCGTCGCCGCGTCCCTCGTCGGGTACGCCGCCGTGTTCGAGGTGGGCGGGCCGGCGCTGGCCACGATCTGGGCCGGGTTGGCGATCGTCGCGATGCTGCTCGACGTCGCGGTCCAGCGGGCCGGGTCCCGCGCCGGTCTCGCGCGGTTCGCGGGGCAGGTGACGGCGGGCCTGGGCACAGTCGCGGCCGGCCTGTTCGGCGTCCTGGCCGCGGTGCACGTGGCGACCGTGGAGTACCCGATGGCGGACTCGGCGCTCCGCGCTGCGTCCGCGTTCGCGACGCCGTGGGTCCACGCGGAGGTCGTGCCGGTGCTGGCGCTGCTCGCCGCCCTCGCGGTCGCCGCGTGGGCGTGGCCGGCGCGGCCCGTTCGCTCGATCGGCACGGCGGCGGCCGCGCTCCTGGTCGGCTACGTCCTGACGTTCGAGGCCGGCGGGGCCGTCCTGATCCTGCTGCTGTGGCTGGTGGCGCTGGCCGCCACCGAGCTCGACCCGGTGATCGCTCGCCGCGGCACCCGCGCGGACCTCGCCGTGCTCGACCGTGCGGTGCCGTTCGCCTGGTTCGGGACGGCCGCCGGGGCCTGTCTCCGGCTGACGGCCATCGCGGTGCTGGTCGGAGTGGAGTACGCGCCGTCCAGGCTGGGCGACGCGGCGCCCGCGGTGCCGTACTCGGGCGAGCCGGCCGTCGCCCTCGCCATCGTCCTGGCGGGCCTGGCGCTGGTCGCCGCGCGAGTGGGGACCCGCGGCATGCGCTCGGCGATGGCCGGGATCGGCGTCCTGCTGGTGGCGTGGTCGGTGCCCTTCGAGCTGGCCGGGACGGCGCGGATCGCGCTGCTGGCCGTCCTGCTGCCGCTGGCGGTGGTGGGCGACCGGTTCATCGCCCGCTGGCCCGACGCGAAGCGGTTCGCCTTCCTGAAGCTGCCCGACGAGGCGTGCGGCCTGTGCAGCGGAGCCGGCGCGGTGGCCTGGCTCGTAGCGCTGCTGGAGGCCGTCGCCTCGCCGATCCGGCCGACGGGGTGGGGGAGCGTCACGCCCCCGGCGATCCCGTTCTCGGACGAGACCGCGCTGGTGGCCGTGGTGCTCGCGGGCGCGGCGCTCGCCGCTGCCGCGTGGGCGGCGACCGTCACCGCCCGCCAGTTCGCCGTGCTGGGGTCGATCGTCCCGCTCGCGCTCGCCGTCCCGCTGGAGGTCTACGCCGACTTCGTCGTGGTGCTGTGGCTGCTGATGGCGGCCGTGGCGCTGGCGGTCACGCGCGTCGGCGGCCGACTCCGGCCCGGCGCGCTCGGCCTGGCCGCCGCGCTCGGCGTCGGCGCCTACCTCGTCGCGTTCGGCATCGTGGCCCCGCCCTATCGGCTCTGGGTGGAGCCGGCCTGGACCCGACCGCCGCTGCTCGCCGGCTGGTGGGCGGCGCTCGCCGCGGCGGCCGCGCTGCCGTACCTGGCCTCGCGGCGCGCCCGAACGAGCCGGCAGCGGTCGGTGCTCGAGGTCCTCGCCACGGTGCTGGGCGTGTACCTGGTCTCGGTGGGCGTGGTGGACCCGTTCGGACGCCAGGTGGGCGGCCCGGTCGCGGGCGAGGAGCTGGCCAAGCAGGCCCAGGTGGCGCTGTCGGTCTCCTGGACCGCCATCGGAGCGCTGGCGCTGGCCGCGGGCGTGCGCCTGCGGCGGCCCATGCCTCGCCACATCGGCTTCGGGCTGCTCGCCCTGGCCACCGCGAAGGTGTTCGCGGTCGACCTCGCGGCGATGGACGTGGCCTACCGCGCGCTGGTCCTCGCCGGGCTGGGCGTGCTCCTGCTGGCGTCGGCCTGGCTGTTCACGCACCTCCGGGGGCCGCGTGCGGGGACGCCCGGGCTGCACGGGCCGCGG
>JAJYLZ010000006.1 GCA_021787395.1 Chloroflexota bacterium | reverse complement strand
GGCGCCTTCGCGGCGCCCAGCGGCCGCGCGGGGCCCTCCGCCACGCGCTGGCGTCTTCGCCTCGAGCCCCGGCCGCGCTACGCTGCATCCCATGACCATCCCGCACCAAGTCCAGACCTGGATCGGCAGCGACCTGCTGCCGTGGCTGTACAACTTCGGCCGCGACGTCCTCGTGCCGATCGTCCTGATCCTCGTCATCTCGGTCGTGCTCATCGTGCTGTCCGGGCGCGTCGTGCGCGGGCTGGTGAAGGCGGCGCTCGACCGCGAGACCTCCGAGGGCACGGCGCAGGAGCTGTCCGCGGTCGAGGTCAAGAAGCGGATGGACACGCTCGACGCCCTGCTGACCACGGTCATCCGCGGGTTCATCGTCATCGTCGCGATCGTCATGGTCCTCGGGGCGCTCGGGCTCGACATCGGCCCCGCGGTCGCCGGCCTGGGCATCGTGGGCATCGCGGTCGGCTTCGGCGCCCAGAGCCTCGTGCGCGACTACTTCAACGGCGCGCTGATCCTGCTCGAGAACCAGTACAGCAAGGGCGACGTTGTCACGATCGCCGGCGTGTCCGGCTCGGTCGAGGACTTCAGCCTCCGCCGCACCACGCTGCGCGACCTCGACGGCGTCGTCCACACGGTGCCGAACGGCCAGGTCGCGGTGGCGTCGAACCTCACGCGCACCTGGGCGCGGATCAACCAGGACGTCACCGTGGCCTACGGCACCGACATGGAGAAGGCCACCGAGGTCATCAACGGCGTGGGGCGGGACCTGGCCGCGGACCCCGCCTGGCGGCGCCGGGTGCTCGAGGCGCCGCACGTGGAGCGGATCTCGGCGCTGGGCGAGTACGGCGTGACCATCAAGATCCTCGGCCTCGTCCGGGCGTCCGAGCAGTGGGCGGCCGGCGGCGAGCTCCGCAAGCGGCTGCTGGCGGCGTTCGCCGCCAACGGGATCGAGATCCCGCGACCGCAGCGGGTGGTGCTGGCGCCCACGGGCGTGCCGGCGGTCGACCGCGGCGGCCCGACCCCGGACGACCTCTCCGCCGACACCGACTGAGCCTCGTGCGGGTCGCCGCGGGGCTCACCGACCAGACAGCGGGGATCCCGCGGCGCACGCGTAGAATGGCCAGCACCAGCGTACTGCCGGAGGGTTCCGTGACCGATTCGTCTCAGGCCCAGGAGCGGATCTGCTCGTCCACGCCCCTCGGCTTGACCGGTGGGCGGGAGCTGGCGCTCCGGTCCGCCTCGGGCTGGGCGGAGGGCTGACCGGATGCCGTTCGGGTTCCTCCGCCGCAAGTCCTCTGCGGCCGCCGCGGACACGTCTGCGGATCTGTCGCACCGCGGCGCCCCTCGCGGGGTGGCGTTCACGGCGATCACCGAGGACTGGCGCCTCCGGGGCCGGATGCAGATCAGCGGCCGCCTGTCCGACGCGCTCAACAAGCGGGAGGCGATCGCGATCGCGGACGTGTTCTGGGGCTCGCCCGAGGCGGGCGCGAGCCTGGAGCCGGCCCCCGGCCTCAAGAGCGTGGACCCGTACGACCTGATCCTGGTGACCGCCGGCGAGGACAGCCTGCCCCCGCTCTCCGACAGCGAGCGCAGTGCGCTGAGGCTCCACAAGGTGCCCTACACGGTGGCCCTCGAGGTGCCGCCCTTCCGGGTGGTCGGGACGGTGTACCTCCACCCCGGCTCGGAGCCCGACCGCCTGCTGGACCGGTCGACCGAGATGTTCGTGCCCGTGGTGGACGCCGTCGCCAGGCTCGAGGACCGCCAGGTCAGCGAGGCGGGCGAGGACGTGATCCTGGTCAATCGGTTCTACCTGCGCGGCGTCGGCCAGGTCGACCAGTCGACGGGCGAGCGCATCGAGCGCCTCCCGGGCTGACCCCGCGCAGTTCGGGACTGACCCGGCGTCGGGCCGAGCGGGTCTCGGCGCCGCCGCGACGATCCGCGGCCCGTCAGGCGCGGACGGCCATCTGGCGGCCGAACAGCCGCAAGCCCTGCCTGGCGGGCTCGGAGACCTTGGCCGTCATGCCCAGGAGGCTGTCGGCGAGGGCCAGGAACTCCTGGGTGATCTTCTCGCGCGGCGCGATCTCGACCAGCGTGCGGCCTTCGTTGAGGGCCCGCACCACCAGCATGCCGCCCGAGCGGATCTGCCCGAACGCGGGCATGCCGATCGCGCGCTCGAGGTCCGGCACCGACACGCCGCTCTGGGCCCGGTTCACCACGAGGGACAGCCGATCCCGCACGCCGAGCTCCTCCGCCACCTCGACCAGCTTGATCCCGGCCCGGATCGCCGGCAGGTCGGGCGTGACCGGGACCATGATCCGGTCGGCCATGTCGAACACCGCGCGGTTGATCGGGCTGTACGAGGGGTGGAGGTCCGCGATGACCACGTCGACGGCGCGGCGCGCTCGCGCCAGCGCACTCGCGACCCGGCCCGGCTCCAGCAGCTCGGTGTGGATGGGGCTCGAGGAGAGCGGGAGCACCTTGAGCCCGGACTGGTGGGACGAGGCCTGCTCGTCGAACGAGAGGACCGGGCCGCCGTCGAGCTCGTCACGCCAGGCGTCCGCCACCGTCCCGACCCCCTCCATGCCGAGTGACGTCGGGATGTGGCCCGTGACGGTGTCGCCGTCCACGAGCAGCACGCGCTTGCCGCGGGCGGTCAGCGCCGCCGCGAGGTTGACCGCGATCATCGTCTTGCCGACGCCGCCCTTGGGGTTGAAAACGGCCACCAGCTGGCCTCGGCGCGACCACTCCCCGCCGTCGAAGGCGTCGGGCTGGACGGGCGTGCCGTCACCGGCCGAGGACCGGATGACCATCGCCTCCACCCGCCAGCGGATCGACTCGGCCGAGTAGGGCCGCGTGAGGTACTCGTCGGTCTCGTGGCCGGCCTCGAGGTCGAGGCGGTCCAGCGTCCTCGGGTGGACCACGAGCAGGCACGGGATGTCGCCCGCGCTGTGCAGGGCCTCCCAGGCGCGGCCCGCGTCCTCCTGGTCCCGCTCGACGTCGAGGATGCCCGCGGCGATGTCCCGCCGGGTCGCCAGCAGGTCCGCGAGCTCGGACGAGTCCTCGACCGCGACCGGCTCGTAGCCGGCCTGTCGCAGCTCGTTGGCGACGGGCGTGCGCTCGACGGCCGGGAGGAGGACGGCGATGGCGGGGCGGGTGGACATCGGGCTCATTGGGTGCTCAGCCCTCGGCCTCCGGGTCGTGGGCGGTCACCGAGACCACCCCGTCGCCGGTGGCGACGACCCGCGCGGCGAAGCCGGGCATGGTCGGGATGGCGTCGCGGAACGAGACGTCCGGACGATGGGTCACGTTGAAGATGAACTCGCCGTCCGGGCCCGAGGCGACCGCGACCGCGGTCACGCCGGACAGCCGGCCGAGGTGGCGCTTGAAGGACGCGATGCTGGCGACCGACACCAGGCCGGTGACCACGACCTGCGTGGTGCGCGGCTCGCCGCCCTCGACGTGTCCGGGCAGCAGGCTCGCCAGGCGGTCCTGGTACGACTCGGTCTCGAAGCCGCCGGCATCGACGCGCGCGGACAGCGCGGCCTGGGCCTCGGGGTCGGCCTCCTCGCGCTGGCCAGCGCGGCCCGCCACGAGCTCGGCGGCCATCTCGGCGACGTCGGCCGCCGCCTCGGCCGTCTCGGCGGATTCGGCCGCGGCCTCGGCCGCCACCACCGCCTCAGCGGCGGCCTCGAGGGCCGCCATGATCGACCCGCGGTCGACCGGCTCGCCCAGCTCGCTCGGCGCCGGGAAGCCCTCCGGGGCCTCGCCGGCGGCCCAGCGCGGGATGTCATCCGGCTCCGCGGTGCCGGCGTCGGCCTCCTCCGCCGCGCCGTCGGAGGTGCCATCGCCGCCGTAGCCGAGCGCGTTGGCGATCCTGTCGTCGCTGACGATCTCGATGTCGCCCTCGCCAGAGCCGTCCGAGCCGTCCATGGCGGCCTCGGCCCCCGGCTCGGCGTCGCCCTCCGCGGCGTCCGGACCGACGCCGGCGCCGCGCGCGGCGGCACCCTCGGCCGACCGCTGGTCGATCTCGGTCAGGGCCTCGAGATGCGGCGGCTCCGGCATGGACTCTGCCATCGTCGCGAGTCGGGCAGGGTCCTGCTCGGCGCCGAGGCGCTCGAAGTAGGCGTCCATCGCCTGGCGGAAGCGGGCGACGGTGCTCTCCACCTCGGCGCAGCGATCCTCGATGGCGGCCGCGTAGTCGGCGATCTCCCGCTCGAGGAGATGCTTGCGGTCGGCGATCTTGGCCTCGGACTCCTCCTTGATCCGCGCGATCTCGGCCTTGGTCCAGTCCCGGATCGCGGCGACGTCATCGTCCGAGACGCGGCGCAGGGCGACGGATCCCTCCTCGCTCTGGGCGCGGATCGCCTCGACGATCCCGCGGGCCTCGGCGTCGAGCTGGCCCAGCTGCTGGTCCCGAGCCGCCTCGGCGGTCGCCCGGATCGCGGCGGCCAGGTCGGCCATCAGCTTGGTGGGCTTCCTGGGCGGCGCCGGGCGCGGCTGGACGACCGGGGTCGGCGCCTCCTCGGGCGCGACGGGGTCGCTGGCGGGGGCCGGCTCCTCGGACAGGCGGCCCGAGCGGGCCGCGAAGTCGGATTCCGGCCACGCCAGGGACGGCTTGGCGGCCTCGACGTCGGTTCCCGCCCGGTCGTCGTCCGCGGCGCGGAACGCGGAATCGTCCTGCGACCGGTCGGAACTCCAGGGGAGCCGGAAGCCGGATCGGGTGTCGGTACTCGCCATGGGTAGGGTTCCTCTGCAATCTCCGGGGCCTGCGCGCACCATAGGGGCCGGTGTTGCCAGCGGGCAGCCGCTAGAGGTACCGGTGGCTGTTCCCGGTGGTACCAGCAGGCGGGGCCTGCGCCCCGGGACGCGGGCGAGCCCGCCGACGGCCGCCGCAGCTGGCCGCCGGGGCTCTGGCCGGGGGGGCGCGTACCATAGGCCGGTGCAGCCCAGCGTCCCGCCCGTCCCAGCCGATCCCGCCGGCGCCGAGCCCGCCCGGGCGTCCGGGCCCGGGCCCCGGACGGCGCGCTCCTCGCCGCTGCCGGCTCCGTCCCCGTTCGACGGCCGGCCGGGCCTGGACGACACCCGCGGGAGGGCGCTCCGGGACCTCCGCATCTCGGTCACCGATCGCTGCAACTTCCGGTGCCCGTACTGCATGCCCGCCGAGGTGTTCGGCCGGACCTTCGCCTTCCTGCCCCGGGAGCTGGTGCTCACGTTCGAGGAGATCGCCCGCCTGGCGTCCATCTTCGTGGGCCTCGGCGTGCACAAGCTGCGGATCACCGGCGGCGAGCCCCTCGCCCGCCGTGACCTGCCGGTGCTCGTCCGCTACCTGTCCGCCCTGAGGACCGTGGACGGGCTGCCCGTGGACCTGACGCTCACCACCAACGGCTCGGCCCTCCGCGCGCTGGCCGGGTCGCTCGCCGAGGCGGGCCTGCAGCGGGTGACGGTGTCGCTCGACTCGCTCGACGACGAGGTGTTCGGGCGGATGAACGGGGTGGACTTCCCCGTGGCGCGGGTGCTCGACGGGATCGCCGCAGCCCGCTCGGCGGGGCTGGCGCCGATCAAGGTCAACACGGTCGTGCGCCGGGGCATGAACGAGGCGTCGATCCTGCCGCTCGCGCGCTGGGCGCGCGACGAGGGCCTGGTGCTGCGGTTCATCGAGTACATGGACGTGGGCCACACCAACGGCTGGCGCCTGGACGACGTGGTGACGGCGGACGAGATCCTCGAGACGCTGGACGCGGAGCTGCCGCTGGAGCCGGTCTCGGCCGGCTACCGGGGCGAGGTGGCGGGCCGCTACCGCTATCGCGACGGCAGCGGGGAGGTGGGCGTGATCGCGTCGGTCACGCGGCCCTTCTGCGGCGACTGCACCCGGGCCCGGCTGTCGGCCGACGGGAGCCTGTACACGTGCCTGTTCGCCGTGGCGGGCACGGACCTCAAGGGGCCGCTGCGCGCGGGCGCGACCGACGAGGAGCTGGCCGGGCGCATCGCGGGCGTCTGGGCGTCCCGCGGCGACCGGTACTCGGAGCTGCGCTCGGCCGCCACGGCCGACCTGCCCAAGGTGGAGATGCACGCGCTGGGGGGGTAGGCGCCCGCCCGCCGCTTCGTCCACAGCTCGTCCACAGCGGTGGGAAACTCGTGGACGGATCGCCGCCGTCGCCCCCCAAACTCGTGGACAACCCTGTTGGAGCCGGCCGACCGGGCCCGTAGAGTTGGTCTTGCCCGAAGGGACCACCGGAGGCCCGGGACGGAGGAGACAACCTCAAGTCCGACCCGACTCGGCGGCGGAGATCACCTCAACGCCGTCGGGGGCCAGGCAGGAGTGGAGGCGATCGCCTCAAGGCCACTCCGGCGACCGGTGGACGCCGAGATCGCATCAAGGCGGGGGCCCCGGACGGCCCGGCTCGAGATCGCATCAACGGCCAGGCCCCAGGGTCCGAGCTTCGGAGGCTTCGTTGCCGATGGTGGGCAGCCCGCGAGGGCCAGCCGCCTCGGGCGCCCGGAGGGACGCGACCGGCATCCCGGTGTCGGTACTCCCTTCGGGCGTCGAAGCTTTAACGGCCGGGAATCCCGTCCGCGCCCGACGTCTGGACCCTATGCTGGTGCGCCATGACCAGGCCGTCCGTCGATCGCGCCCAGCCCATTCCCCCCGCCGAGCAGCCCGCCCGCCTCGCCGCGCTCACGGCTGCCGTCCGCGCCAGGACCCAGCTCGTGCCCCGGGTGGGGCTGGTGCTGGGCTCGGGCCTCGGCGGCGTCGCGGACGCGGTGGAGCGCCCAGTCGCGATCCCGTTCGAGGAGCTGCCCGGCTGGCCCGTCGCGACGGCCCCCGGGCACGCCGGGCGCCTGCTGCTGGGGACCCTCGCCGGCGTTCCGGTCGTGGCGCTGCAGGGGCGCTTCCACCTCTACGAGGGCAACGACCCGGGCCTGGTGGTCCAGCCGGTGCTGCTGTTCCGCGAGCTGGGGGCCGCGATCCTGGTGCTGACCAACGCGGCCGGCGGCGTCAACCCCAGCTTCGGGCCCGGCACGCTGATGGCGATCACCGACCACATCAACCTGACCGGCCGCTCGCCGCTCGTGGGCGCCAACGCCGACGAGCTCGGCCCCCGGTTCACCGACCTCACCGACGTCTGGGCGCCCCGCCTGCGCGAGCGGCTGCACGCGGCCGCGGCCGCCGAGGGGATCGCCCTCGACGACGGCGTCTACGCCGGCCTCCTGGGCCCCAACTTCGAGACCCCGGCCGAGGTCCGCATGCTCCGCACCCTGGGCGCCGACGCCGTCGGGATGTCCACCGTGCTCGAGGCGATCGCCGCCCGGTGGGCCGGCCTGGAGGTCTGCGGCGTGTCGCTGGTGACCAACGCGGGCGCCGGGTACACGGGGGTCCCGCTGTCCCACGAGGAGGTCCTCGCGGCCGGCGCCGAGGCGGGCCCGCGCCTCGCGCGCGTGCTGCGCCGCTTCATCGCCGAGCTCTGAACGAGGGCGACGCCCGCCGCGCTGAGGTCCGACGACGCCGCCGTCCGGGGGCCGGCGCACCGGCGCTGCGCTCGGCCGGCGCTACTCCGCGGGGGCGTCCCGCCCGGCAGTCCTCGATGCCGCCCGCTTCTCGGCCCAGGCGCCCAGCACCGCGTCCTTGTGGGGCCGGATCGGGCAGTGGCCGTCGCGGTTGTTGAACTCGTCGCAGTAGCCCAGGGCCACGCACTTGGGGGCGAGGAAGGACCCCAGGAACGGGGACACCGCGAACACCTCGTGGCGGACCAGCTGGAACAGGCGGCGGATCTCCCACTGGGCCATCGTGCACAGCCGCAGGCCGCTCATGTGGATCAGCGCGCGCAGGTTCGTGGTCATCACCAGGTTGGTGCGGGTGGCGTTGGGGAAGACGAACCGGGCGTCCTCGCCCGGCACCCCCGCCTCGAGCAGCTCGCCGTACAGGGCGAGCGCCCCGTCAACCTGGGCCTCGAAGCGCTCGCGGAGGGCGGGGTCGCCGTCGGCGATGGTCCCGGGCAGCATCGTGGCCGCGCCCTTGAACTTGACGTAGCGCTGGCTCTGCTGGTCGAAGGCCACGCCCGCGCGGTGCCGGACCAGCTGGTGCGACAGCGTCCGCGACACCCCGCTGATCGCGAACGTGAACACGATGTGCTCGATGGTGGACCCGTGGCCGGACTCGATCACGTTGGTGATCAGCCGCTGCATGGCCGCGGGGTTGATCTCGCCGTCCACGGCCCGCCGGAAGATCTCCTGCGGCTCGAGCTCCGAGTAGCAGGTCCGGCACGCCGTGTACACGAGCGGGACGTAGTACCGCTCCACGATCTCGCGGTTCGGGAACAGGAGCGTCGCCGACATCCCCAGGTCGTGCCGGCCAGGGTTCTTGGGGATCGCGCTCTTGGCGCGGGCGGGGTCGGGGACGTCGGCCATGCCCGAAGTCTAGCGGCCGTGCCGGGGGCGTGGAGGAGCCCGCCACGGCGTTGGGCCCCGGGCCGCAACCGCCTGGAGCGGCTCAGACCGCCGCGGCGTCCCCTTCCGGCGCCAAGGACCTTGGCCGCCCCCAGCGGGTCAGGCCGCCGCCCGCGCCGCCAGCCGGCGTCGGTCGTGCGCGCGGAACCAGATCCAGTACAGCGCGGTCGCCACCGTGTACAGGGCGATGATCGTCACGAAGTTGACCGTGTAGCCGCCGGAGAAGCCGAGCACGGCCTGCAGCGACGTGTACCAGACCCCGCCGATCACCCAGCCCAGCTGCCACAGGACGCTGACGGCGGCCGACAGCGTGGCGCGCTCGGCCGGGCTCACCGCCTCCATCGCGAAGGCGTTCGCGATCGGGTTCCCCGCGTTCATCAGCGAGCTGCGGACGGCCATTGCGGTCACCACCATCCACAGGACCGGCGAGAAGCCGAGCACGACGAGGAACGGGATCGAGACGCCCTGCACGATGACGACCGAGGCCACCTGCCCGAACCGCCGGGCGAGCTGTGGCTGCACCAGGATCGCCACGGCGGTCCCCAGCGAGGTGAGTGCGAAGACGGCGTTGAGCTCGGCGAGGTTCAGGCCGAACTTCTGCTGGACGAACAGGTTGAGGTACGGGATCACCTGGCCGGCGCCGATTGAGATCAGGAAGCCCGGCAGGACCAGCCTGGCGAAGCGGGCGCGGTCGACGATCGTGATGCCGAGGCGGGCGCGGTGGCGGCGCGGGTCGGGCGGGAAGGCGGCCGGCTCGCCGAGCCGGCGCAGCGTCGGCCCGGCCATCGTGCGCGGCCGATCGTCGGAGAGGGCCCTGATCGTGCCGATGCCGGCCGCCAGCAGTGCGGCCATGATCAGCAGGATGACCAGGTAGACGCCCCTGCCCGCCGGATCGATGCCCAGCCAGCCCGCCACCGCTACGGCGACCAGCCCGCCGAGCACCGCCGCCACGATGTTGGTGACGTTCTGGACGGCGTACTGGAGCGCGAACAGCTCGTTGCGGTGCTCCGGCTCCGAGCGCTCGGCCAGGAAGGGCGGGACCACCACCGTGAACGCGCTGTTGCCGGCGGACCACAGCATCGCCGCGATGGCGATCAGCGGGATGGAAGTGCCGGCGACGATGAGCATGCCCAGCCCGCCGAGCGCGGCGAGGAGCGCCCCGGCGAAGACGATTCGACGGCCCGACTGATCCGACAGCGCCGAGGCGGGGAAGGCGACGGCGCCGCCGGCGATGCTGGCGAGCGTGCCCACCACGCCGATCTCCGCCGTCGAGAGGCCGGTCGCCTCGAGGTACAGGTTGAAGTCGATCCACCACAGGCTGATCGCGGCGCCGGCGACTAGGCTCGTGACCAGGATCAGCCGGGCGTCGCGCTGGTAGCGCCCCCACATCCGCCAGCGCAGCGTCCCGGCGGTGTCGGGCGCCATCACCCGTCCGACAGGAGGTCGCGCAGGTCCTCGAGGTAGCCGGCCCAGTAGCCCTCGTGATCGTCGCGCGCGGCCGCGTCGAGACCGGCCTCGGCCCAGCCGTCGTGGACGAGGCGGACGGTGGAGCCGCCCGCCGTCGGCGTCACGGTCCAGGCGACGCGCGTGGTCTCGGCGTCGTCGGCCCCCTCCCAGCGCCAGAGGTGGACGAGCCGCCGGCCGGGCTCCAGCTCCAGGATCTCGCCCGACACGACGCTGCCGTCCCCGAAGTCCAGGCGGTAGACGCTGCCGACGGGGCCGACGGGCGATGCGTTCGTGAACCAGTCGATGACGCGGTCGGGATCGGTGATGGCGCGCCAGGCGACGTCGGCGCTGACCGGGAGGTCAACCTCGATGTCGATGGGCCGGATCCCAGGGCCGGACGCCCGCTGGCCGCTCACGCGGCCATCGTACGCCGGGCTGTGCACCGGCCGGACGTCCCTCAGGCCAGCCTTCGGGCAATCCGCTCCGACCACGCGCGCGCGAAGAACGGCTCCCCGTCGAGGCGCACGTGGAGCTCCACCCGGACGTCGAACGCGGCCTCGTCGGACGCGATCCTGCCGACGGCCCGGATGTCGGCCGAGAAATCGGGGCCGGACCACGTGTAGGCGACCTCGGTGTCGAGGCTGGCGTGCGCAGGATCAGGATCGGAGGCGCGCAGGACGAGACGCTCGGCGCTGTAGACCCGGGAGCCGTCCTCGAGCAGGCTCGCACCGCCCTCGCCGATCGTCACCGCGACCTCGCCCCGGAGCACGTCCTCGGCAACCTCCCAGACCGCCGGGTCCTCCTCGCCGGCCCCGACCTCCCGGACGCCGGCGTCGGAGGTGTCGAACACGGGCGGCTCCGGGGTGGGCACGTCGTCGGGGAGGACCGGGAGCACGAGCCGCGACGCCGCGGCGGTGCCGTGGTGCACGTGCAGCTCGCCGGCGTAGGGCGACGGCCAGACGATCGGCCACATCGCGGTGTGGACGGCGAGGCGGATCCGGTGCCCTGCCGAGAAGCGGTAGCCAGTGGCGCGGAGCGGGATCGCCACCTCCTCCGCCTGCCCCGGGACGAGCGGCTCCGGATCGGCGTCCGAGTGCCGGTGCGTCAGGTTGAACACGCCGTGGGTGACGAGTGCCGAAGCGCCCGACGGCGCGACCTCGGAGACGCGGACCACGCACGTCGCGACGGGCATCGTGGCGGACAGGTGGAGCACAACCTCGGGGAGACCGATGACGGACACCGCGCGCTCCAGCGGCGCCGACGTGTACACGAGGCCGCGCGCCTCGTCGGGGCGGAGGTCGCGGGCGAGCCCATTCGGCGCGCCTCCCGAGCCCCACGAGAGCGGCCCGCTCGCGCCCACGGTGGCCTGGTGGCGGAGCACGTCGACCCCGTCGCCGGCGCTCTCCGCATCCGCGATCAGCGAGCCGTCGCCCAGCCGCAGCGTCCAGGGCACCACGCCCGGGACCGGCAGGGCGGTCGCCGCCCGCCAGCGCCCGGGCCATACCCGCGGGAACGCCTCGGGCTCGGCCCACTCGTGCTCGAACCAGGTGATCGCGGGCTCGTCGTCCCAGCCGCTCGGGTCGCCGCGGAGATGCGCGCCGAAGAAGCGGATCGCCTCGTGGAGCCAGTTGACGTTCGGGCCGGGGTACGCGTCGTCGGGGAAGGAGTGCACCCAGTTGCCCACCAGCGTCCGGATCGGGATCGCCCGGCAGCGCTCCTGCATCCGGAACGCCGGGTCCACGTAGGAGTCGTTCCAGCCGCCCACGGCGAACACCGCGCAGTCGAGGGCGTCGTAGTCGGGTGCCAGCGAGCCGTGGCGCCAGTACGGGCCGTCGGTCTGGTGGCGCATCCAGGCCAGGATCCACGGGGGCGTCCGCTCCAGCCGATCGAGCCACTGGCGGCGCCACGGGCCGTCGCGCCAGCCCTCGCCCCGGACGGCGGGCAGCGGCGGCATCGCGTTCATGCCCATCTGGCTGACCGCGTACTGGCTCTTCTCGCTGGCCGTCACGCACCCGCCGCGCAGGTGCACGTCGTCGCGATACCGGTCGTCGGTGGCGTACATCGGCAGGATCGCCCGCAGGTGGGGCGGCCGGAGCATCGCCACCTGGATGGACGTGAAGCCTCCCCAGCTGATCCCCCACATCCCGACGCGGCCGCTGCACCAGGGCTGGGCGGCCAGCCACTCGACCGCGTCGTAGCCGTCCTGCGTCTGCTCCGGCAGGTACTCGTCGAGTGCGAGTCCCGGGGAGCCGCCCGTCCCCCGGACGTCGAGCCGGCAGAGCGCGAAGCCGCGGGCGGCGAGCCACTCGCCGCGCCCGGTGTCGGCGTTGCGGCGCCAGCTGTCCTTGCCGTAGGGGATCATCTCGAGGATCGCCGGGAAGGTCTCCCCCGGCCGGTCCGGGCGCGGCCGCGGCAGCCACAGGTTGGCCGCCATCTGGAGGCCGTCGCGCACCGGGATCCGGACGTCCCACCGGACCTCGACGTCGTGGGTGGCCGGATCCGCGGGACCCGGGTGGGGCTGGCTCACGCTCGGAGTCTAGGCGACCGTCAGGCTCGCCGCCGCGAGTGGTGCCGGCGACGGAGCGGCAGGCTCGGACGAGTCTGGCCGATCCCGCCGGCGTGCCGTCCGGGGCCCGGCTGCGGCCGCCTGCGGCCAGGCGGCCCCGGCTCTCGGGCCCCGCCTCCGGTCACTCGCCCGAGGGCCGCAGCGCCTCCCCGAAGAACGCCGTCAGCCGGGCCTCGTACCCGGACGGGTCGGCGTAGACCGCCTCGGTGTGGCCCGCCCCCGGCACCACGAAGACGTCGGCGGCATGGGCGCCGGCGGCCACGGCGGCGTCGTGGTTCTCGGCGGACATCGAGGCCGGGAGGACCGCGTCCTCGGCGCCGTGGACGAACGCGAGGTGCCGTCCCTGGTACTTCGCGACCTCGTCGATCGGGTTGAACTTGAGGAAGTCGACCCCCCTGCTCCTGCCCCACAGCACGGCGCCCGGGACGAGCGTGTCCGACGCGAGCGCGAGCGGCGACGACTGCTGCCGGAGCTGGTCCTTGAGGAACAGCGCCAGCGCCCGGTCCATCTTGGTGAAGGACGAGTCCGCCCAGACGGCGCGCACCGACGGCTCCTCGCCGCCCGCGGTCAGGACGACGGCCGAGCCCAGCGAGAAGCCCACGATCCCGATCCGGTCGGCGGGCACCCCCTGCTCGCGCACCCAGTCCCAGCCGCCGAGGACGTCGAGGTACTCCACGCTGCCGCCGGCGATCTGGCGGTCCGGGCTGAACCCCGAATCGCCGTGGTTGCGCATGTCCATGATGAACACGGAGTAGCCGTGCTGGTGCAGCATCCCCGCGGCGAGCAGGACCGAGGCCTCGCGGCGGCAGGACATGATCCCGTGCACCACGACGACCGCCGGCGCCGAGGCGGCCGAGGCGCCGTCAGCCGGGACCCACCAGGCCGCCAGGTCCACGCTGGCGATGGACGGATCGCGCGAGCGGAACACCACGTCCTGAAAGGTCGGCATGCGGTAGCGGGCGGCGAGCCCGGCGTCCCACTTGGCGTCCAGAGTGAAGTGGTCGGGGGTGTTCGACGCGGCGCTCGGCCAGCAGCCGCCCTTGGCGGTCGCCAGCCCGTCGTACACGGCGTAGCTGACCCCGGCGTAGGACAGGGCCAGGACCACGGCGAGGATCGCGGCCACCACCGCCAGCCACCTGCGCCAACGACGTCGCGGGCGCCCGACGGCGCCGATCGAAGATGCCCCGTTCGTGGTCATCTCGCTACCCCTCCCAGCCTCGCCAGCGTGCCCAGCCGGTCGCGTCGGCGTCGAGTGCCGACCTGCCCGATGCGAGGCGCAGGAGTGACGTGGGGGAGTCCGCCGTGTGTCAGGCGTTTGCCTTCGCGGCCCCGGCCGGTTACAACACGGAGGTGAGCAACCCTAGGCCGGACGACGCGCAGACGGCGCCCGTGCCCGTCGGTCCGTGGCGGCGCCGGACGCGCCGCACCGTCTACCAGAACCCGTGGCTCGAACTCTGGCACGACGAGGTGGACCGGCCGGACGGCGGCCCCGGTATCTACGGCGTCGTCCACTTCGCCAGCCGCGCGGTCGGGGTCGTGGCCGTCGGAGACGACGGGCGCCTCCTGCTCGTGGGCCAGCACCGCTACACGCTCGACGAGTACAGCTGGGAGATCCCCGAGGGAGGCGTGGACCTCGAGGAGACGATGGAGGAGGGCGCCCGCCGCGAGCTGCACGAGGAGACCGGCTTCACCGCCGACACCTGGCGCTTCCTGTTCCGCTTCAGCACCTCGAACTCGGTGACCGACGAGGTGGGCGAGATGTACCTGGCCAGCGGGCTGCACCCCGGCGAGGCCTCGCCCGACGCCACCGAGGACCTCGCCACGCGGTGGGCGACCCTGGAGGAGGTGCTCTCGGAGATCGAGCGCGGCGAGATCCACGACCTGATGACCATCTCCGCGATCGGGCGCTACGCGCTCGAGGCCCGCGGGGGGTGACGGGGGCGCAGCGGAGCGGTGCCCCCGGCGACAGCGGCCTGCCCGCCGCCCCCGCCGGGCACCCGGCGGCGTTCCACGACGGAGCCGCCCACGTCATCCGCTGGGCGAACCCGCCGTTCCTGGCGCTGTTCGGGGACGGGGTCGTGGGCCTGCCGGCGCGGGAGGCGATGACCGGCCTCGGTCGGAGCGGGTTCGAGCTGATGGACCGCGTGCTCCACGAGGGGAGGCCGCTGGCCAGGCGCGTCGCCACCCCGTCCGGCGAGGTGCGGCTGGTGGTCGTGCCCCGCCGCGACGTCGAGACCGGCGAGACCTACGGTGTGGCCACGCACCTGAAGGATCCAGCTGGCTCCTGAACCCCCTGTCCCGCAGGCCGGTCCGTGCCGGTTGGCACCTTTCCACGGGTGCACGCTATGCCACACTCGCGTCACTCGCTCGAGGCAGGAGGTAGGAGGAGACCTGATGCCCACGAATGTCCGCGCCCGCGGAGCCCAGGCACTGGCCGCGCTGCTGTTCGGCGCATCCGTGCTGCTCCCGGCGGCAGGCCCAGCCGCCGCCGCCGATCCCATGGTCCTGCGCGTCGGGACGACCCAGGACCTGGACTCGACGAACCCGTACCAGACGGCGCTCGTCTCCGGCTACGAGACGTTCCAGCTGACCTACAACCTGCTGGTCGACTTCGGGCCCAACCTCGAGCCCGTGCCGGGCTTCGCCGATTCCTGGCAGCGGTCGGCGGACGGCACCTACTGGACCTTCCACATCCGCGACGGGATGAAGTGGTCCGACGGCCAGCCGGCGACCTCGGCGGACGCCTGCTTCTCGTTCCAGCTCGACCTCGACGCGATCAAGGCGGGTGACAGCGTCGGCCTGGGCTACATCGATCCCAACGTCAAGGACGCCGGGATCACCAAGGTCGAGTGCCCCGACCCCCAGACCATGATCGCGTACTCCAAGGACCCGTCGGAGCGCATCCTCCAGACGTACGTGCCCATCCTGCCCAAGCACATCTACGGCAAGGACACCTACAAGACGATCGCCGACGAGAAGTTCACGCCGCCGCTGGTGGGCACCGGTCCGTACACCGCGACCGACTGGAAGCAGAGCCAGTACGTGAGCTTCACGCGCAACCCCTACTACTGGGGCCAGCAGGGGTACGAGGACCAGATCGTCATCCAGTTCTTCAAGACCGACGACACGATGGTCCAGGCGCTCAAGGCCGGCGAGCTCGACTACGCCCGCGACCCCAACGCCGACCAGCTCAAGTCGCTCCAGAACCAGCCCGGCTACCAGACGGTGGTCGGCACGTCCAACGGCTGGACGCAGCTGGCCTTCAACACCTACGGCACCGGCGGCAGCAAGCCGCTCAAGGCCGGCGACGGGCCGTCCACGCAGGCGCTGCTCGACCCGGCCTTCCGCGACGCGCTGGGCTACGCGGTGGACAAGCAGACCCTGATCGACAAGGTGCTGGGCGGGTTCGGCACGGCAGGCGACACGGTGGTCCCGCCGGCCCTGCCGCAGTGGCACGTGACGCCGGACAACCCGCGCCACTTCGACATCCAGCTCGCCATCCAGAAGCTCGAGGCGGCCGGCTACAAGACCGACGCCAACGGCAACCGGCTGGACAAGCAGGGCAAGCCGATCGTGCTCCGCCTGGACATGCCCGACTCAGACGCCAACTACCCCAAGACCGCGCAGTTCATCCAGTCTTGGTACGGGCAGCTGGGGATCAAGGTGGTCACCCAGGTGCTCGACAGCGCCACCCTGTCCGACCTGATCCTGCCGTCGAACGGGGCGAAGTACGACATCGAGCTGTGGGGATGGGCCGGCAACCCGGACCCCAACGCGCTGCTCCAGATCTTCCGCTGCGACGCGATCGGCAACACGTCCGACAGCCAGTACTGCAACCCGGCCTACGACAAGCTCTATGACCAGGAGACGGCCGCCACGTCGAACGCGCAGCGGCACGACATCCTGGCCCAGATGCAGAACCTGATCTACGACCAGGCGCCCTACGACGTCCTCTACTACGACTCGAGCCTGGCCGCCTACCGCACCGACCGGTTCGCGGGCTGGACCAACCAGCCGTCGAACGGGACGCCGTTCTTCACGTACTCGACCCTCGACTACACCAAGCTGACCAACGCCGCCGCTGCGCCCAGCCCGACGCCGGTCGCGTCCGAGGCGTCGAGCGCGCCGTCGGCCAGCACGCCCGCGGCCTCCACGCCGCCGGCCACGCCGGCGCCCAGCGCGGCCCCCAGCAGCAGCTCGAGCTCGAGCAGCCTGCCGGTGGCGCTGATCGCCCTGGTGGTGGTCGTGGTGGTCGTCGTCGTGGTGCTGGCACTCGCTCGCCGCCGCGGCCCGAAGGCCGAGGACGAGTGAGCCGACCCGGCTCGACAAGCGCATCCGCACGTCACGGGGAGGGCCGCACGGCCCTCCCCGGCGATGCGCCTGACGGCGGGGGCCGACGGCCGTGAGCGGCCGCTACCTGCTCCAGAAGCTCGCCAGGGCGGTCCTGACGATCATCGTCATCGTCCTGCTCAACTTCCTGCTGTTCCGGGCGATGCCCGGCTCCCCGGCACGGATCGCGTCGCACCATCCCGGGGTCACCCAGGCGGCGATCGACCAGCTGGCGGCGCGCTGGGGCCTGGACAAGCCGCTGATCCCCGACCAGCTGGTGGCGTACGTCAACGCCACCCTGACCGGCGACTTCGGCCTGTCGTACCAGTTCCGCGGTGAGCCCGTCACCGAGGTCATCGGCGACCGCTTCTGGCCGACCATGATCCTGATCGGCCTGGGCGAGCTGTTCGCGATCATCATCGGGCTGGCCCTGGGCGCCTACGCCGGCTGGCGGCGGGGGTCGGCGGTGGACCGGGTCGGCGGCGGCATCAGCCTGGTCCTGTACTCGATGCCGTACTTCGTGATCGGCATGCCGCTGATCATCGTGTTCGCGGCCGGGCTGGGCTGGTTCCCCACCTCCGGCATGTTCGACGCGGGGGCCACCTACGCCTCCGGCCTCGACCAGTTGCTCGACTTCGCCCACCACCTGGTCCTGCCCCTGACCACCGTGACCCTGGGCCTCGTCGGCGCGTACTCGATCCTGATGCGCTCGGCGATCATGGAGACCCGGTCCGAGGACTACATCACCACCGCCCGGGCGAAGGGCCTGACCGACGGGCGCGTGCTGCGGACGCACGCCTTCCCCAACGCCCTGCTGCCGATGGTCACCATCATCGCAATCGACCTCGGCTACGTCGTGGCGGGCGCCATCACCGCGGAGGTGGTGTTCAACTGGCCGGGGATCGGCACGCTCACGGTGGACGCCCTCCAGGCGCGCGACTACCCGGTCCTGCAGGGCATCTTCCTGCTGCTGTCGTTCACCGTCGTGCTCGCCAACCTGGTGGCCGACCTGGTGTACGGCTTCCTCGACCCGCGGGTGCGCGTGTGACCGCGGCGGCCGTGACCTCCCCGCCGCGTCGCCATCGGCGGCTGGAGGCCGCCCGCGACTTCGCGGTCCGGTTCTCGTCGCGCACCGACGGCGTGGTGGGCCTGGCGATCCTGCTGGTGTTCGCGATCCTGGCCATCGCCCCGCAGCTGTTCGTGGGCCCGCTCGAGACGGCGGTCACTGCCACGGGCAGCTCGCTCGAGGCGCCCTCCGCGGCCCACCTGCTGGGCACCGACGAGCTGGGCCGGGACATCCTCAACCTGACCGTCCACGGCGCCCGGATCTCGATGACGATCGGCTTCCTCGCCACCCTGATCACGATCGCGCTGGGGGCCGGCATCGGCATCATGTCGGGCTACCTCGGCGGCAAGGCCGACGCGCTCCTGATGTGGCTCACGGACGTGTTCCTGGTCCTGCCCAACTTCGTGCTCGCGATCGCGCTGGCCCCGATCCTGCTCGACATCATCGGCGCCCAGGCCGAGCTGTTCGGGATCCGGGCGACGCTGCTGGTGATCGTGGTCGTGATCGGCGTCACCAGCTGGGCCACCACCGCCCGGATCATCCGCTCGCAGGTGCTGTCGCTCAAGGAGCGCATGTTCGTGGACCGGGCCCGCGTCATCGGGACCGGGTCGGGCCGGATCATGCGCAGGCACATCCTGCCCAACGTCGTGAATCTGATCGTCGCCCAGTCCGTGCTGACCTTCGCCTACGCGGTGTTCACCGAGACCTCGCTCTCGTTCATCGGCCTCGGCGACCCGTTCGCCCCGTCGTGGGGCGAGATCCTGGCGGCCGCCCAGTCGGCCGGGGCGCCCGGCCTCCTGGCCTGGTGGTACATCGCGGCGCCCGCCGTGTCGGTGGTCCTGGTCGTGGTGGCGTTCACCCTGGTCGGCAACGCGCTCGACGACCTGCTCAACCCGAAGTCGGCGGTCCGGCGATGACGGTCCAGGACGCCGCCACCCTGCGCGCCCGCCGCCAGTGGCCCATGCCCAAGCAGGCGGTGCCGGGGGCGCCGCTGCTCGAGGTCGAGGACCTCTCGGTCCGGTTCAGGATGCCCGGCGGGCCGAGCGTCAAGGCGGTTGACGGGGTGTCGTTCCGGCTCGAGGACGGCGAGGCGATGGGCCTGGCCGGCGAGTCCGGCTGCGGCAAGACCACCACGGCGCTGTCGCTGGTCCGCCTGCTCCCCGCCAACGGGCGGATCAGCAGCGGCAGCGTGCGGCTGTTCGGCATCGACCTGGTGCCCAAGACCGAGCGCCAGATGGCGAGGTACCGCTGGCGCGAGATCAGCATGGTGTTCCAGGGCGCGATGAACGCGCTCAACCCCGTCAAGCGGGTGGGCGACCAGATCGCCGAGCCGATCGAGATCCGGCTGGGCCAGCCGCGGGGGGCCGCCCAGAAGCGGGCGGCCGAGCTGCTCGACCTGGTGGGGATCCCCGAGAAGCGCGCCTCCGCGTACCCGCACGAGCTGTCCGGCGGCATGCGCCAGCGGGCGATGATCGCCATGGCGCTGGCGTGCGACCCGGCCCTGGTCATCGGCGACGAGCCGACCACGGCCCTCGACGTCATGGTCCAGGCGCAGATCCTGGCCCTGCTCGAGCGGCTGCGCCGCGATCTGGGCCTGTCGCTGATGCTGATCACCCACGACCTGTCGGTGATCGCCGAGACCTGCGACCGGGTGATGATCATGTACGCGGGGCGGGTGGCCGAGGAGGGACCGGTCCGGCGGCTGTTCTCCGCGCCCCGGCACCCGTACACCGCGAAACTGCTGTCGTCGTTCCCCAACATCCGCGCCGACCGGCGCACGCTGGACACGATCCCCGGCTCGCCGCCCGACCTGCGGAAGCCGCCGCCGGGCTGCCGCTTCGCGCCGCGCTGCGCGCACGCGATGCCCGTGTGCACGGAGGAGGCGCCGACCGAGGTGCGGTTCGCCGACGGCGTGCGCGTCGCCTGCCACCTGTTCCCGCCCGGGGCGCAGGGCGTGGTCGCTTCGGGCGTCGCGGCGTCCGGGATCGGGGGCGGGCTGGTGCGCGCCGCCGCGCTGCCGAGTGCCGGGGGACGGCCGTGAGCGACGACCTGGTCCGCCTCGAGGGCCTCGAGGTCCACTTCCCGATCCGGGGCAGCCTGACCGACGTCCTCCTGCGCCGGAAGCAAGGCGTGGTGCGGGCGGTGGACGGCATCGACCTCACCATCCGCCGGGGCGAGATCCTGGCGCTGGTCGGGGAGTCCGGCTCCGGCAAGACCACCACCGGGCGCGTCGTCGTCAAGCTCACCCGGCAGACCGGCGGCCGGGTCGTGGTCGACGGGCAGGACGTCACCGACCTGTGGGGCACCGGCCGGCTGCGGCCCTACCGCCGGCGCGTGCAGCTCATCTTCCAGGACCCGTACGAGACGCTTAACCCCAAGCACACCGTGGCCGAGTTCGTCTCGGAGCCGCTCGAGGTGCAGGGGATCGGGACGCCCGGCGAGGACCGCCGCCGGCGCGTGCTCGATGCGCTCGACGCGGCCGGCCTGCGCCCGCCCGAGGACTTCGCCGCCCGCTACCCGCACGAGCTCTCGGGCGGCCAGCGCCAGCGGGTGGTGATCGCCGGCGCCCTGGTGATGAACCCGGAGATCATCGTCGCCGACGAGCCGGTGTCGATGCTCGACGTCTCGATCCGCACCGAGCTGCTGCGGCTGATGCTCGACCTGCGGCGGGACCGCGGCCTCACCTACCTGTTCATCACCCACGACCTGTCGCTCGCCTGGGTGCTGGCCGACCGGATCGCCGTGATGTACCTGGGCAAGATCATGGAGCTCGGGCCGGCCGAGGCCGTGATCCGCAGTCCGCGCAACCCGTACACCAGGGCGCTGGTGTCGGTCAGCCCGTCCACCGACCCGCCCGAGGGGGAGGGGGCCGACGAGCGGACCATCCTGGTGGGCGAGACGCCCGATGCCGCGCACGTGCCGGCCGGCTGTCGGTTCCACCCGCGGTGCCCGGTCGCGTTCGACCGCTGCCGGTCTGCCGAGCCGCCGCTGTTCGACGTGGGCGGCGGCCAGCGGGCCGCCTGCTGGCTGGTGGAGGGCGCGTCGGCCGCCGCGCCGCAGCCCCCGATTGCGACCGGGGGCGATCCCGTCGCCTGAGGCCGGGACGCCGCTCCGCCCAGGCGGTCGGCCCGCGCCGCGCAGTTGATCCGCGCCGCGCCGCCGACCCGCCCCGGGCCGCCCGTCTCCGGCCGCCGGGGCATCCGTCCGCCGACCTGGGGCGAACCCTCCCCGGCGCCCCCTTTCGACCCACGGACGCGGGCCGCCCACAATACGGGTGCCATGCTCGACAAGGCGTTCCTCGAATGGCTGCGCGCGGCGACCGAGGCCCGCTGGGCGGACCCGACCCTGCGCGATGCGGCTGCCGTCGGCCTCGGCGAGCCGGCCTGGCAGCCCGGGACGCGCTGGCGCGGCCCGCTCTCGGCGTCCGACCTCGAGATCGTCGAGGCGATGTTCAGCGTGACCATGCCCGCCGCATACCGGCTGTTCCTGGGCACGCTCCACACGCCCGACCCGGCGATGGCCGGCACGCAGTCGCGCGCGGGCAGGCTGGTCCGGGTGGAACGCCGCCTGTTCACGGACTGGACGGGTCCCACCACGCCGATCATCGCCGCGTTCGAGCGGCCCGTCGCCGGCCTGCTCCAGGCGGCGTCGATCGGCAGGTGGCACCCCTCATGGGGCGAGCGGCCAACGGACGCCCGCGAGCGCGACCGGGTCGTGCGCCGCCTCGCCGCCGGCGCGCCGCGGCTCATCCCGTTCGCCGGGCAGCGCTACCTCGTGGCCGCGGCGGGCGTCGACGACGGGCCGATCCTGGCGGTCCACGGCGCCCACCTCTCCGCGGTCGCGCCCGACCTGCGGAGCGGCCTGCTCCTCGAGCTCGGCCTGGGCGACCCGGCGGGCGGAGCCGCGCGGTCGCGCGAGGGCGGGCTGGCTGGTGCCCCGTCCGGCGCTGCAGGTCCCGGGCCGGGCATCCCGTTCTGGGGCGACCTCCTGGGCGGGATCCCGTGGCAGCCGCCCGGGCAGCCGGACCCGTCATGACGGTTCCCCGGACGGCGCCCGCGGGCAGCGGGACGCCGATCGGGGACAATGGCGCGATGACCGAGCTGGCGATCGAGACCCGGGGCCTGCGCAAGGCGTACGGGAGCACGGTCGCCCTCGAGTCGCTCGACCTGGCGGTCCGGCCCGGCGAGGTGGTGGGCCTGCTCGGGCCGAACGGGGCCGGCAAGACCACCGCGGTCAAGCTCCTGCTCGGCCTGGTGCATCCATCGGGGGGCGACGGCAGGGTGCTGGGCCGGCCGCTCGGCGACCGCGGGGCCCGGGCGCGCGTCGGCTACCTGCCCGAGCTGTTCCGCTACCAGGCCTGGCTGACGGCCGACGAGGTGCTGCGCCTCCACGCCGGCCTCGCGGGGCTGCCCTGGCCGCTCCAGCAGACGGAGATCCCGCGCGTCCTCGGGCTGGTCGGCCTCGCCGACCGGGCTCGCGACCGGGTGGGCGGCTTCTCCAAGGGCATGCAGCAGCGGCTGGGCCTGGCGGTGGCGCTGCTCGGCGACCCGGCACTCGTGGTCCTCGACGAGCCGACGTCGGCGCTCGACCCGGTGGGCCGCGACGACGTCCGGGCGATCATCCGCGAGGCCCGGGCCCGCGGCTCCGCGGTCCTGCTCAACTCGCACCTGCTGGGCGAGGTGGAGCGCGTGTGCGACCGGGCGGTCATCGTGAACCGCGGCCGCGTCGTCCGGGCGGGCAGCCTGGGCGAGCTGCTCGGGGAGTCCGCGGTCCGGCTGCGCGTGACCGGGCTGCCCGCGGACCTGTCGCCGCTGGCCGCGTTCGGGCCGCTGGGCGAGGAGGACGGCTGGCTCGTGGTCCGGCCCGTGGACCCCGACCGCGTGCCCGAGCTGGTCGCGACCGCGGTGGCGATGGGCGGTCGCGTCCACGCCGTGGACCCGGGCCGGCGCAGCCTGGAGGAGCTGTTCCTCGACGTGGTCCGCGGCCAGGCGCCAGGGGGGCAGCGATGAACCCCAGGGTCGTGCTCGTGGTCGCGCGGCTGACGCTCCGCGAGATCACGCGGCGGCGGATCCTGTGGGTGCTGGGGCTGCTGTCCGTGGCCAGCGTGGCGCTGGTCGGCTGGGCCGTCGGCCGCCTGGTTGCCCAAGCGCACGAGCACGGCGTCAACGCCTACGAGCTCCAGCTGGGCGTGTCGCAGATCCTGATCATGATCGCGTTCATGTTCAGCTTCGTGCTGGCGATGTCGGCCGCGTTCCTCGCCGCGCCGGCGATCGCCTCGGATGTCGAGACGGGCACCGTCCTGGCGATGCTGGCCCGCCCGATGCACCGCGCGGACCTGGTCGTGGGCCGCTGGCTGGGCCTGGGGATCATCGTGACGGCGTACGCGGTGCTGTCCGGCCTGCTCGCGATCGGCGCCGTGCGCCTGGTCTCGGACTACGCCCCGCCCCTGGTCGGGGTCGCGCTGGCCTTCCTCGGCTTCCAGGCCGTGGCGGTGATGACCGTTGCGCTCGCCCTGGGCACCCGACTGCCCGGGATCGCCGCCGGGGCGATCACCGTGGTGCTGTTCGGCCTCGCCTGGTTCCTGGGGGTGCTGGGCTCGCTGTCGGGCGCCTTCGGGGTGCAGGGCCTCGCCGGGGCAGGCGAGGCGTTCCGGCTGCTGTTCCCGACCGACGGCCTGTGGCGCGGCGTGATCTACGGCCTGGAGCCGCCGCAGGTGGTGTCCATGACACAGCTCGGTGGGCCCCTGGCCGCCTCCAACCCGTTCTACGCGGACACCCCGCCGACGACCGCGTTCACCGTCTGGTGCGTCATCTGGGTCGTGGGCGTGCTCGCGCTCGGCGCCTGGCTGTTCCGCCGCCGGGAGCTGTAGGCCGGCGGGCCTGCCCGGCGCTGCGGGCGGCGCCGCCGCCACCGCCGCCACCGCGGCTACCATCGAGGGCAGATGGCCGAGACCGAACGCCAGCGCTGCTCGTGGGGCGACCAGCCCGACCCGGCGTACCGCGCCTACCACGACCTCGAGTGGGGCGTGCCGGTGCGCGACGAGCGCCGCCTGTTCGAGCTGCTCGTGCTCGAGGGCGCCCAGGCGGGCCTGTCGTGGTCCACGATCCTGCACAAGCGCGACGGCTACCGCCGCGCGTTCGCGGCGTTCGACCCGGCGACCGTGGCCGTCTTCGGCCCCGAGGACGTGGCCCGGCTGCTGGCGGACCCGGGGATCGTGCGCAACCGGGCCAAGGTGGCGGCCGCGATCGGGAACGCGCGCGCCGTCCTGGAGCTGCACGGCGCGGGGACGACGCTGGTGGACCACCTGTGGTCGTTCGTGGACGGGAGGCCGGTGGTCAACCGATTCCGCTCGCCGGGCGAGATCCCGGCCGAGACCGGGGCCTCGCGGGCGATGAGCCGGGACCTTCGCCGGCGCGGGTTCCGGTTCGTCGGGCCCACGATCTGCTACGCGCTGATGCAGTCCGCGGGCTTGGTGGACGACCATGAGGTCAGCTGCTTCCGCTGGTCGGAGGTCCAGCGCGCGGACTCGCTCGACGGCGGGCAGGCGGGCCTCAGCGACGGGCGCGCCAGGCGTCTCGGATCCTGATCCGCCCGCCGCTCGCGAGCACGGCGCCGCTGTACACCCGGGCGCCCGCCTCGAACAGCAGCCAGATCGCGACGAGCATGATCAGGATGGCGCCGACCACCTCCCACGGCTCGGCGGTGCCCAGCGCCACCCGCAGCGGCACCACCATGGGCGCCGACAGCGGGATGAACGTCATCACGCGGGCCAGCAGCCCCCCGGGGTCCTCGACCACGAAGATGATCGCCGCCATGTACGCGACCGTGGCCGACATGGTCACCGGCATCGCGGCGTTGCTCGCCTCCTCGGGCCGCGACGCGAGCGAGCCGAGGGCGCCCATCGCGGTCGCGTAGAACAGGAATCCGAGCACGAACCAGAGGACCAGCTGGGCGACCGCGCCCACGGTCGTGGGCGGCAGCACGACCTGGCCGGTCGCCTGCGACGCGATCAGGCCGGCGCCCACCAGCACCGCGAGCTGGCCGATCGCCAGCGCCCCGATGCCCAGGACCTTGCCCACCAGGAGGTCGCGCGGGCGGACCGTGGACAGCACCACCTCGACCACGCGGCTCTGCTTCTCCTCGACGACGCCGGTCAGCACCCATGAGCCGTACGTGAAGATGCCGATGAACATCAGGACGATCCCGGCGTTCGCGAACACCATCGCCGCCACGTCGGCGTCGCTCTGGGGCGCGACGATCTCGGTCTGCGGCGGCGTGGCGGTGCTGCCGGCCCGCAGGTACACGACTGCCGAGCTGCAGATGAGCTGGAGCCGCGAGTTGGCGGCCTGCTCGAAGGAGAGGGTGCCCGGCCCGGACAGGTCCGCGGGCACGGCCAGGGCGGCGTCGATCTCCTTGTCCTTCAGCTGCACCCTCGCGGTCGCCGAGTCGGGCGTTCGGCTGATCTCGAGCTTGACGTCCTGGGCGGTCGCGATCGACGCGATGGTCGTCTCGAGCCCGGGCGGCGGCGTCCCCACCAGCGCCAGGCGGAGCGAGGTGCCGCTGCCGATCAGGGACGGCAGCACGAACGCCACGCCGAGCAGCACCAGCGTGAACAGCAGGCTGATCAGGTAGCCGCGGCTGCGGCCGCGCTCGACGATCTCACGGCGCGCCACGAGCCAGATGACGGTGGCGCGGCTCATCGCCCGCCCCCGCGGCCGTCGTCGCGGCCGTTCCCGACGGCGTCCATGAACAGCTCGGACAGGTGGGGCGGGCCGAACTCGAAACGGCGCACCTCGCCCGCCGCCTGTGCCGACGCCAGCAGCCCCGCCAGATCGGCCTGCTGGTCCACCAGGAGCCGCACCCGGTCGCCGTCCCGGGCGAGCACGGTCAGGCCCCCGTCGCCGTCGGGCCAGCGGCGGCCGGCCCCGGCGATCTCCACGTCGAGGTGCCGCCGCCCGGACGACGCCTTGAGCTCGTCGATGCCGCCGGAGGCCACGATGCGCCCGCCGCTGATGATCGCGACGTCCTCGCACACCTCCTCGACCAGGTCCAGCTGGTGGGAGCTGAACACGACCGCCACGCCGGCGGCGGCGCGCTCGCGCAGGACCTCGCTCATCGTCGCCACGCCCAGCGGGTCGAGCCCGGAGAACGGCTCGTCCAGCACGAGCAGGACCGGGTCGTGGACCAGCGCGGCCGCCAGCTGGACGCGCTGCTGGTTGCCGTGCGAGAGGTCCTCCAGCTTGGAGCGGGCCCGGTCGCCCAGGCCGAACCGCTCGAGCAGCGCCGCCGAGCGGCGCTTGGCGTCGGCCGCGGCGAGCCCGTGGTGGCGGCCGAAGTACACCAGCTGGTCGGCGACCCGCATCCGCGGGTACAGGCCGCGCTGCTCGGGCATGTAGCCGAAGCGCAGCCGCATCTCGGCGTCGATCGGGGCGCCGTCCCAGTGCACCTCGCCGGCGTCGGGCGTCGCGAGGCCGAAGATGCAGCGCATCGTCGTGGTCTTGCCGGCGCCGTTGGGGCCGAGGAAGCCCATCAGCCGACCGCGCAGCGCGGTCAGGGTGGCGCCGTCGAGCGCCGTGACCGGGCCATAGCGCTTGGTGAGGCTGCGGATCTCGAGCATCGCCCTCCCCCGGGCCCGTCGCTCCTCGGGCGCGACCACGATATCCCATGCCGGAGGGTGACCGGCGCCTCCCCGCCCTCTAGACTCCGGGCGTGCACCCGCTCGACGTCGATCTGCTCAGCGGCGCGACCCCGGCGATCGGTCCCGAGCCGCGGACCGAGCTGCTGCTCCGCGCCCCCACGCTCGAGGCGGTGCGGCTGCTCGAGGCGGACGGCGCCCTGGTCTACCTGCTCGACGACAGCCGCGCCGAGCTGCGGTTCGCGGCGGAGGCGAGCGAGGTCCGGCTGGCCGAACACCATTGGCTGATCCGGATCAGGCCGCGCGTCGGCCAGGGGCTGTTCGGCAAGGCGGTGGCCGACCGGACGATCGTGGTGACCGGCGACTACCTCGCCGACGACCGCTTCGTGCACACGGAGCTGACCGACGCGTTCGCCCGCGAGACGGGGCTCCACTCGTTCGTGGTGGCGCCCCTGATCGCGGACGACGAGGTGTTCGGCGGCCTGGGCGTGTACGACCGGCGCCGCGACGCCTTCAGCGCCCAGCAGGCGGCCCTCGTCCGGGCCCTCGCCGACCACGCCGCGCTGGCGATCACGAACGCCCGCCTGATCGCGGAGCTCGACCGGGCGCGGGTGGTCACCAAGCGCCAGGCGGACCTCGAGCGTGCGCTGCGCGAGCTCGGCACCCGGATCTCGGCCGAGGGCGACGTCCGGTCGGTGGTCGGCTCCGTGGTGCAGGAGGCCACCCGGCTGACCGGCGGCGACGGGGGGCGCGTGGACATCCTCGACCCGAACGGCCGGGCCCTGCTGGGCGTCTACGCCACCGACCGCGAGACCGAGCTCGGCGGCGCGTGGCCGGACGACCCGGACGACAGCGTGGAGGTGGGGGTGTCCGGGCGGGCCGTGCTCACCCGAGCCCCGGTCTCGACGCCGGACTACCTCGCGGACCCCTCGTTCGTCCACCGGCCCGGCCCCGACGCGTTCGTGCGCTCGATGGGCATCCGCGCGGTGCTGGCCGTCCCGCTGTTCGGCGACGACGGCCCGATCGGGGCGCTGACCGTCTGGTCGCTTCGGCCCTCCGCGTTCGGCGACGACGACGTGGCCGTGCTGCAGACCATCGCCGGCCAGGCGGCGGTGGCCCTCGTCCGGGCGCGGCTCATCGACGAGCTCGGGCAGAGCCGGGAGGCGCTGGAGCGGCGGGCGGCGGAGGAGCGGGCCCTGCGCGACCTCGCCCGGCGCGCGATGACGCCGCTCGACTCCGCGGACGTCCTCGACGACGTGGCCGCCGAGGCGGCCCGCCTGCTGGGGCCCGGGGGCGCGATCATCGGGCTCCGGCGCCCGGCTCCCGGCGGCGGCGGGCGCGAGCGGTCGGTCGGCATCGGCGAGGCCGAGCTCGCGGCCTGGCGCGCCTCGGTCGGCGCCGACGCGGCTCGCGCCGCCGTCCGCGAGCGGCGGACCGTGGTGGGCGAGGGCGGGGGCACCATCCGCAGCTACGCGGTCGCCCCGCTGCTCGCCGAGGACGAGGTGTTCGGCGCGCTCGCGGTGCTGTCGCCGCTGCCCGGGGCGTACGGCCCGGAGCAGACGAGCCTGCTCGCCTCGCTCGCGGACCACGCCGCCCTCGCCCTGGCCGGGGCGGACCTGATGGGCCGGCTCGAGGAGTCGGAGGAGCGGTACCGGAGCCTCGTCGAGAGCCTGCCCGACCTGGTGTTCACCTGCGATTCGGACGGCACGTTCACCTTCATGTCCGAGTCGGTCGAGCGCGTCCTCGGCTGGACCCCCGCCGACCTCATCGGCCGCCATTTCCGGGACTTCGTGATCGGACCGGGCGGCGGTCCGTCGGCGGGCCAGCGGTTCCAGGCGCTCGCCGACAATCCGGGGCGGTCCCTGGTCACGCGCTTCGAGCTGCGGACCAGGTCGGGCGAGACCAAGGCGGTCGAGGTGGCCGCCGCCGCGGTCATCCGCGACGGCAGCTTCGCGGGGGTCCACGGCTCCGCGCGCGACATCAGCGACCAGGAGCGCCTGGAGCGTGAGCTGCGCAGCTCCGAGGCGCGCTACCGCTACCTCGTGGAGGCTTCGCCGGACCTGGTCTGGATGACGGACGCCGGCGGCCGCCTCACGTTCGTGTCGGACCGCGCGATGCCCGTCATCGGCCGGAGCCCGCAGGACCTCATCGGCCGCACCTTCGCGGACCTCGCCCCGCCGGCGGGCCGGAGGGCTGCGGCGGCCCGCTTCATGTGGCTCCGGAGGCACCCCACGGAGCCCCAGCGGGCCCGGTTCAGCGTGCTCCGCGCGGACGGGGCCGAGCGGCTGATCGAGGTCACCGCGATCGGGATGCTCGCCGACGGCGCGTTCGCCGGCGCGCACGGGACCGCGCGGGACATCGGGGAGCTGGACCGCCTCGAGGCCGACCTGCGGCGCCAGGCCGCGGAGCTGGCGGCCTCGGAGGAGCGGGCGCACCTGGCCCGGGAGCTGCACGACTCGGTCACCCAGGCCCTGTTCTCGATGACGCTCCAGTCGCGCAGCATCGAGCTCCTCATGGCGCGCGACCCCGCCCAGGTCCCGGGCAAGCTGGCCGAGCTGCGCGAGCTCCAGCGGGACGCCCTCGCCGAGATGCGCGCGCTGATCTCCGAGCTGCGGCCGGGGAGGCTCGAGGAGCAGGGTCTGGTCGGGGCCCTGCGCACCCACGCCGCCGGGCTGTCGGGACGGATCGGCCTGCCGATCGCGGTGGACGCGGACCTCGGTGACCGACGGCCCTCGCCCGAGGTCGAGGACGCGCTCTACCGTATCGCCCAGGAGGCGCTGCACAACATCGTGAAGCACGCGGGGGCCCGAGAGGCGCGGGTCGAGATCAGTCGCCACCCGGTCGGCGTCCTCGTCCGGGTCCAGGACGACGGCCAGGGGTTCGATCCGCTGTCCGTGCCGGCGGGCCATCTGGGCCTGGCGGGGATGCGGGCGAGGGCCGAGCGGCTCGGCGGGCAGTTCACCGTCACCTCGGCCCCGAGCAGGGGGACGGTGGTGGAGGCTGTCGTGCCCGAGGTCGGACCGCGCTCCGCGAGCCGGATCACCGGCACAGCCAGCCTCACTGGAGCGACACGACGACGATGACGACCCCGGATCCCACCCGGCCTGCCGGCGCAGAGGCGGTCGGCGCCGGCGCCCCATCGGCCCCGCCGTCCCAAGCCGACACGCCGGCCGCCGGCCCCGGCCCGTCGGGCGCCACGCCGCTCCCCGGCGCCACGCCGCCCGGATATGGCGCGCCGCCGCCCCCCTCGGCGCCGCCGGCCTGGTCGCCCTCCGCGCCGTGGCCCGAGCGCCGCGAGCCGCGGCCGGCGGGGCTCGTGCTGGGGGTCCTGCTGATCGTCGTCGGGGCGCTGTTCCTGGCCGCGCGCCTCGGGAACCTCGAGCTCGGGCCGGGCGCGTGGGCGCTGTGGCTGGTGGCCCCAGGCCTGGCGATGCTGGCGGGCTCCCTGCTCATCCCGTCCCGAGGAGGTCTGGGCCTCGCCGTGCCCGGGGCGATCATCGCGGCCATCGGGCTGATCCTGTGGGTCCAGTCGGCCTACGGCCTGTACGCGACCTGGGCCTACGCCTGGGCGCTGGTGGCGCCGACGGCGCCCGGCGTCGCCATGCTCGTGTACGGCGCCGCCCACCGCGACGGCGACCTCGTCCGCGACGGCCTGGGGGCAACGGTCACGGGGCTGGGCCTGTTCGTCGGCTTCGGGATCTTCTTCGAGGGCGTGGTCGGCGTCTCCGGGCACCGCATCGAGCACCTCGACCAGGTCCTGCCGTACGCCGCGATCGGGCTGGGGCTGCTGCTGATCGTGCTCGCGCTGGTCGATGGCGGGCGGCGAGACGCGTGGCGCGACCGGCGCCGGGCGGAGCGCCTGGCCGAGAAGGAGCAGCGGCGGACCGAGCGGGCCGCCCGGCGGGCCGCCCGGTAGGCTGCCGGAGGCGGCCCCGCGGCCCCGCGGCCGAGCGGTCGCCCGCCGGCTACTCGATCGCCAGCACCGTGTACGCGATCCGCCCGCCCGGGGTGATGATCTCGACGAGGTCGCCCACGCGCCGGCCCATGAGCGCCGCCCCCACGGGCGACGCGGACGACACCCGGCCCTCGCGGATGTTGGCCTCGGCCGCGCCGACGATCGTGAGCCGCTCCTCCTCGCCGTCCACCTCCACCCGCACGTGCGAGCCGAGCTCGACCGATGCGCCGCGCTCGGTCGGCTCGACCACCACCGCCACCTTGAGCTTCGCCTCGAGGGCGTTGATCCGGCCCTCGAGGAACCCCTGCTCCTCGCGGGCGGCGTGGTACTCGGCGTTCTCCTTGAGGTCGCCGTGCTCGCGGGCCGTGGCAATCCGCTTGACCACCTCCGGGCGCTGGGCGATGAGCTCCGCGAGCTCCGCCTGGAGCCGCTCGAGACCCTCCGGCGAGACGTAGACCGGCTCGACGGCCCTGCGCGGCGAGCCCTGGGCGGCGTAGGCCGCCGCCGACGCGATCCGCCCGACGCCGCGCCCGGGGGCCGGGCGGCGGCCCCGCTTCGCCTCGTCGCGCGCCCCGTCGGCCTCCGCGGTGGGCAGGGTCACGATGCGCGTGACCGGCGGCGGCTCGGGCGCCTTCACCTCCGGCAGGAGCATGTTCGTGACGCCGGTCTCGCGGCGAGCGCCGGACGGGGAGCGCCACACCGCCCACGGCAGCACGGCGGCCGAGTCGGGCAGTGCCGCGCGCTCGGCCTCCGGGACGCCCGCCGCGAAGGCGTCCAGCAGCGCGTCCTCGTACTCCTCGGCGGCGTCGGTCCCGGCCCACCACACGCGGAGGTCGGCGGGGGTGCGCAGGAGGTGCAGCCAGAGGCCGGAGCCGGCGGGCTTGCGGTCGCCCGGGACGGTCTTGGCCATCGCGTTGACCCGCCCGGCCAGCGAGCCGCCGGAGGCGCCGATGAACAGGACCTGCTGCGACGGCAGCCAGAACCGTGCCAACCGGGTCTGGAGCTCCCTGCCGCTCGGGCGGCGGCCGTCGAGGCGGAGCTCCGGGACGTGCTCGATCCAGCGGCCGACCGCGGCCAGATCCACCGACAGCGTCGGGACGGGCGCCTTGAGCTCGACCAGGAACACGCCGGGGCCGTTGTGGCGCACCGGCCGACCCCACAGCGCGGGGCCGTCGGGCAGCAGGCCGACGGCACGGAGGAGGGCGGCGGCGCTTCGATCGTCAGGCATGGCACTCCTGGGGCGCGGTGCGGTGCCGGCAGAGCCGCGGCCCCGTTCGGCGTATCGTCTCACCATGATGCCGAACGATCGACGAAGGCGCGGCCGCGCGTCCCGCGGCGGCCCGTCCCGCGGCCTGTCCGTCGGGCTCGTCGGCATCGTGCTCATCCTGCTGGCAGCGGTGGCCTGGGGCCCCATGGCGAGCAGTTCCGCGTCGAGTCAGGCGCCGGGAGCCAGCAGCGCCGCCGCCGCGGCCCCGTCGGGGTCCCCGGCGCCCGCGGCCAGCTCGCCCGGCCCGGCGGGGGCGCCGCCCCAGTCCTCGGGACCCTCCGCGTCGGCCACGCCCGATCCGTCCGTGGTCGCCGAGCGCCTGCAGCGCGAGCTCGACGCGGTGCGCGCCAAGCTGTCGATCCCGGGCGTGTCGGTGGCGATCATCTGGGACGACGGCCGCACTTGGACGGGCGCCTCGGGCGTGCGCAACGTGGCGACGGGCGATCCCATGACCACCGGCACCGCGTTCGCCCTGGCGTCGATCTCCAAGACGTTCACCGCGGCGGTCGTCCTGCAGCTGGTCGAGGAGGGGAGGCTCACGCTCGACCAGTCGGTCGCGCCGCTGCTGCCGAAGTTCAAGCTCGACCGGCGGATCACCGTGCGGATGCTGCTCGACCACACCAGCGGCCTGCCGGACTTCTTCTACGGCAAGGGCATCGACGCGGCGCTCCGGGGGGCGAAGGGCGCCACCTGGACGCCGCTCAGGTCGTGGTCCTACGTGCCCACGCCGCACGCCACCCCGGGCAAGAGCTGGTACTACTCGAACACCAACTACCTGCTGCTGGGCGAACTCGTGACGGCGGTGACCGGGCGCCCGCTGGCGACCGAGATCCGGACGCGGCTGCTCGACCCGCTCGGCCTGTCCACGGCGTACTACCAGGCGGTCGAGAAGCCCAGGGAGGCCGGCACGCTCGCCTACCAGCTGATCCCCAAGTCGGGCGGCGGCTGGACGCCCAGGCTGGTCGCGCCTGCCTCGGACGTGATCCCGTTCCGGTCGGTGGTGACCGCGGCCGCCGGCGCCGGGTCGATGGCCGCCACCGCCCTGGACACGGCGCGCTGGATGCGGGCCTGGGCCGGCGGAGCGGTGCTCGACGCGTCCATGCAGGCGCAGATGCTGGGCGACGTGGCGCGGACCGTGAAGCTCCACGCGCGGATCCCGTACGGGCTGGGCATCCAGCGGGTGACGCTCAACGGGTACACGGCGCTCGGCCACTCCGGGCGCTACCTCGGGATCCAGAACGTGGTGCGCTATCTGCCCGACGCCGGCATCACGATCGCGGTGCTGACGAACCAGAGCGTGTGGGACCCCACCCGGATCGCCAGCGCCCTGCTCAAACTGCTGGTGCCCACGCTCAGCCCGTCACCGAGCCCGTCCGGCCCGGCGTCGCCCTCGACCGTCCCTGCGCTGAGCGCGCCCTGACCCGCATGGCCGCGCCGGCCGGTGGCGGCGCCTACCGCCGGCGGTACGACCCGCCCCGGCCCCGGCCCGCGGACGACCCGCCGGCCCCGCGCGGGGCCCGAAGCGGCTGCGGCTCGACGCGCCGGGGCGTGAACCCGTCCACGACCTCCCAGTCGATGGCCCGCTGGAGCAGGCGCTGGACGCCCCGCAGCAGGTCGGCCTCATCGATGCATACGAGGCTGACCGCGTCGCCGGTCGCCCCGGCGCGGCCGGTCCGGCCGATGCGGTGGACGTAGTCCTCCGGGTTCCACGGCAGCTCGAAGTTGACGACGTGCGGCAGGTCCTCGATGTCCAGGCCCCGCGCCGCCACGTCGGTCGCGACCAGGACCCGGATCTCGCCCGCCTTGAAGTCCTCGAGCGCCCGGGTCCGGTCGGCCTGCGCGCGGTCCGAGTGGATCGCCGTGGCGGCCACGCCGTTGCGGTCCAGCCAGGACGCCAGGCGCGACGCGGCGAGCTTGGTCCGCGTGAACACCAGCACCTGGTGCCAGTCCCCGTCGAGGATGAGGTGTCGGAGGAGCTCCTCCTTGCGGTCGCGGTCCACGGGGTAGACGAGCTGCCGCACGTTCTCCGCGGCCGTGCCGTGGCGGGCGACCTCGATCGTCACCGGGCTGGACAGGATCGAGCCCGCGAGGCGCTTGATGTCGTCCGAGAACGTGGCCGAGAACATGAGGGTCTGCTTGCGCGAGAGGAGCAGGTCCAGGATCCGGCGGATGTCCGGCAGGAACCCCATGTCGAGCATCCGGTCCGCCTCGTCGAGGACCAGGATCTCCACCTGGGCCAGGTTCGCGGCCCGCTGGCCGACCAGGTCCAGCAGGCGGCCGGGCGTGGCGACCAGGATCTCGACGCCGGCGAGCAGCTCCTTGATCTGCGGGTCGAGCGGCACGCCGCCGTACACGACAGCCGACCGGAGCGGGACCTTCCGCCCGTAGGTCTTGATCGACTCGGCCACCTGCATCGCCAGCTCGCGCGTGGGCGTCAGGACCAGCGCGCGCACCGGGTGGCGGGCCGGCGAGAACGACGTGTTGGCGTGCGGCCGGAGGATGTCCAGGATCGGCAGCGCGAACGCCGCCGTCTTGCCGGTTCCGGTCTGGGCCGCGGCGAGCACGTCGCGGCGTGCGAGCACCTCCGGGATCGCCCGTTCCTGGACGGGCGTGGGGGTGTCGTACCCCTCCTCCTCGACAGTCTTGAGGAGATCGGGGGAGAGCCCCAGGTCGCTGAATTGCAAGTTGTCCGCGTTCCTCTCTGCGGCCGCAGGGCGGCAGCCGGTGCACCGGCCCAACGGGGCGCCCACGCGTCAGGGCCCTGTGCCCTTGACCCCCGGGGCGGCGACAGCCGTCGGACGCCCGGAGCATACCCGACAATGGGGCCGTGGGCGCGCAGGGGACACGGGCGGTCGACGTCGCGAGGCGAGCGGGGGTCCCGCATACCGTGCATGAATATGCGCACGACGAGCGGGCGAGCCTCCGCGCCGGCGGGCGCGGCTATGCGCTCGAGGCGGTGGAGGCCCTGGGCATCGACGCCGCCCGCGTGTTCAAGACCATCGTGGTGGCCTGCGACGGCAGGCTCGGCCTGGTGGTCGTGCCCGCCGACGCCGAGGTGGACCTCAAGGCGGCCGCCGACGCCCTCGGCGGCCGGAAGGCGGCGATCGCCGACCCCGCGGAGGCCGAGCGCGCCACCGGCTACGTGCTCGGCGGCATCTCGCCGCTCGGGACGCGTCGCCCCCTGCCGGTGGTGCTCGACGCCTCCGCCGCCGACTTCCCGACCATCCACGTGTCCGCCGGCCGGCGCGGCCTCGAGATCGAGCTGGCGGCGGGCGACCTGCTCGCGGTGACGAAGGGACGGCTCGCGCCTGTAGCGCGGCGCGGATAGCGGCGCGGCAGCGGGGCGCGGCTACCCGTTGATATCGGCCCGCTCCGTCCAGACGGCGGCGAAGCCGGCCGCGAGGACGAGCCAGGCGACGACGACCACCACCGCCAGGTCGGGGTCGAGGCGGGCGGAGGACGCCGCCGAGGCTGCGCCCGCGACCGCCGTCGTCCCGCCGCCGAGCATCGCGGACGTGGCCGCGAACGGGGCCCACTTGACGATCTGGGGCACGAAGATGCCGATGATGCCCTCGCCGAAGTAGAGGCCGATGCCGGCGCCGATCCCCGCCAGCTGGCTGCGGGCCACGGTGGCGATCGCGTAGCCGATCGAGACGTCCATCGCGATCGCGAGCGCCGTCCGGGCCAGCTGCCCGGCCAGGTCGCCGGCCGTCTGCGCGTCGATCAGGGTGGCGCTCGTGATGTGGACCGCCGCTGCGCTCGCGAGCGCGCCGACGATGCCCGCGGCGTACGCGATGAGGGTGCCGGCCCAGGCCAGCACCGTGGCGCCGGCGATGGCGGCGAGGGTGTACCGGGCACGGCTCTCGCCCCGCGCGACGGCCGTCTTGAGGGTGCCCCAGCTCCACTCGGCACCGGCGATCGCCGCCCCGTAGGTCAGCGCCAGCATCCCCCCGACGGCGACGACCATCGCCAGCGTCAGGGTCCACGCCGACGGGAAGGTCAGGATGAGCCGGGCCGCCAGGGATGACTGGGGGTCCGCCACCTGCTGCGACGCGGCGGCGACGGCGACGATGATGAGCAGGATCAGGCCGGTCAGCAGCAGGTACGTGACCAGCGTCGCCGGGCGGCGGACGAGGCGGCGAAGGTGCGAGCCGAACAGCCGCATCAGGCGCCGCCGAGCCCGTCGCGGGCGGACCCGGTCAGCTCGAGGAACAGCGACTCGAGCGTCGCGCCCGCCTCGATCCGCGAGGCGAACACGCCGGCGCCGGCGAGCTGCCGGTTGAGGTCGGCGGCCCGAGCGGGGTCGCAGCGGGCCACCAGCCAGACGCCGCCGCGGTCGTCAGCTCGCCGCACCGAACCCGCGCCGAGGAGGCGCTCCAGCGCCGCCCCGGCTGTCGCAACCTCGTCGGGCGCCACCCGGAGGCGCACTTCCCCCTCCCGGGCGAGCAGGCCCGCGACCGGGCCCTCCCGGACCAGCCGGCCGCGGGCGATGATCCCGACGACGTCGGCCAGCTGCTCCACCTCGGACAGGATGTGGCTCGACACCAGCACCGTCCGGCCCTGGGCCGCCAGCGCGCGCAGCGTCTCGCGCAGGCCCACGATGCCCGCCGGGTCGAGGCCGTTGGCGGGCTCGTCGAGCAGCAGCAGCGCCGGGTCGTTGAGCAGCGCGGCCGCGATGCCCAGCCGCTGGCGCATGCCCATCGAGTAGCCGGAGACGCGGTCTCCGGCGCGGTCCCGCAGGCTGACCAGGTCCAGCACCTCGTCCACCCGGCCCCTCGGCACCGGCCCTCCGGCGGCGGCCAGCGCCCGCAGGTTCTCGCGCCCGGACAGGAACGGGTAGAACGACGGCGCCTCGATCAGCGCCCCCACCCGGAACAGCACCCGCCGCTCGCCGCGGCCGAACGGCCGACCGAGCAGCTCCACCGACCCGGAATCGGGGCGGACCAGCCCGGTGAGGATCCGCAGGGTGGTGGTCTTGCCCGCGCCGTTGGGCCCGAGGAAGCCGTAGACGGTCGCGGTCGGGACCCGCAGGTCGAGCCCGTCGAGGGCGACCTGCCTGCCGTACCGCTTGGCGAGTCCTCGCGTCACGATGGCCGCGTTCGGCTCCGCCACCTGCCCTCCCGTGCTGATCTCGCCCGGCCGGCGCCTCCCTGCGGCCGCCGCCGTTCCGGCAGGAGAACGATATCCCGCCCTCCCGATCGGCAGGATGCCCCAGGCGACAGGTGCCGACGGCCGTGCCATACTCCGCCGATCGCGCGTCCCCCCGGACGCTCCGATGACGATCCCAGCACCGCACTCGCCGTCGCCCCGGCAGGCTCCCGCCAGCCTCGGCGCCCCGCCCGGACCGGCGGCGACCGCATCACGACCACCGTCACCGCGACCCATGCGCGGTGTTCCGGCAGAGGGGAGGCAAGACGGTTGCCCCAGCACCGGCCAGGCGCCCAGCGGGCGCTCCTCAGGACCCTGCGGTCGGCACTTGTCGCCGTCCTCGCCGCACTGGTCGGATTCGGCACGCTGACAGCAGTCGCTCCCGCGGCCCGCGCTGCGACCTACAAGGTCGTGGTCGTCGTCGGGCCGGCCGGTCTGAGCACCGCCAACTACCGGACCAACGCCGATCTCCTCGCCGCCCAGGCTGCCCGCTACGGCGCCGAGGTCGTCAAGGTCTACACGCCCGACGCCACCTGGTCGCGCGTCGCCGCGGCCGCGAACGGCGCCAACGTCCTGGTCTACCTCGGCCACGGCAACGGCTGGCCGAGCCCCTACCCGCCGTTCTCCGCCGCCCAGAAGGACGGCCTCGGGCTCAATCCGTACCCCGGGTCCGGCGACTCCACGACCAGGTACTACGGCGAGTCGGACATGGAGCGCCTCCACCTGGCGCCGGGCGCGGTCGTGATCCTCAACCGCCTGTGCTACGCGTCGGGCGACTCCGAGTGGGGCGCGGCGAACCCCACCCGCTCCACGGCCGTGGAGCGGGTTGACAACTACGGCTACGGGTTCCTGCACGGCGGGGCCCGAGCAGTCTTCGCGAGCGGGATCACCAGCGCCGCCTACGTCCTGCGCGGGCTGTTCGCGGGCCCGTCCTCGATGACGATGGCGGAGCTGTTCTGGTCGGACCCCGCGCGGACCGGCCGCTACCGCTTCGAGTTCAGCGGCGTCCGGACGCCCGGAACGTCGGCCCTGATGGACCCCTACGCGCCGAGCCGGTACTACCGCTCGGTCATCGGCTGGCTCTCGACCACTGTCGGCGCCTGGCGCTCGGGCTGACGCCTCCTCCTCAGCCCCGGGGCCAGACGCGCGGGCGGGGGCGGCAGCGACGCCGTCCCCGCCCGCCCTTCCGCTCGCGGTCTGCGGGAGGCCCCGGCGGGCGCACACCGCCCGCATCCCCCGCGGACGGCGCATCATCGCAGGATGCCGCCGCGCCACGCTGCCACTGACCCGGGCTGGCGGGCCGTCCGCGCCGCGTCGCCTGCCGAGCGGCGCGGGCCCGCCCACGGCCGGATGACGTTCCTCGGCCACTCGACGCTCCTGCTCGAGGTGGACGACCTGCGGATCCTCACCGACCCGGTGCTCCGCGACGGCCTCGGGCCGGTGCGCCGCCAGACGAGGGCGATCCTGCCCGAGCTGTTCGCCGACCTGGACGCGGTGTTCGTCAGCCACGGCCACCACGACCACCTCGACCTGCCGTCGCTGCGCGCCATCCCGGGTCGACCGACCGTCATCGTGCCCAGGGGCTTCGGTAGGCTGGCCGGGCGGGCGGTGGAGGGGCCGGTCGAGGAGGTGGCGCCCGGCGACCGCCTGGTCATCGACCGCGTCCACTTCGAGGTCACGGCCGCCGAGCACTCGGGCAGGCGGGAGCCGCTCGGGCCGACCGGGCCGGCGCTCGGCTGCGTGGTCCGCGGCTCGCGCCACATCTACTTCCCGGGCGACACGGACCTGTTCGCGGGCATGGAGGCCCTGGCGGGGACGCTCGACGTGGCCCTGCTGCCGGTGTGGGGCTGGGGGCCCAGCATCGGCCCCGGCCACCTCGACCCGGGCCGCGCGGCCCAGGCCGCCGCGCTGCTCCGACCCCGCCTCGCCGTCCCGATCCACTGGGGGACCTTCTACCCGGCCGGGCTGCGCCGCGTGCGCCCCGAGCCGCTGGCCGCGCCCGGCCCGCAGTTCGCGGACGCCGTCGAGCGGCTGGCGCCGGGCGTGCCGGTTCGGATCCTCGCCCCGGGGGAGTCGATCGAGCTGGACCTGCCCGGCTGACGGCCGCACGCCGAGACGCTGGCAGCCGGGCTCCCGGGCAGCGCCCCGGCGGGCCCGCGGCCGCCGCGCCCGTCAGCGAGGCGCGCCCCCGATCTCCCATCTGGCGAGAAGGTCGACTCACATATGAGAACGCGCATTGACAAAAACGAAAAGCCGTTTTATATATGTGCTCACCAAGATCCGCAAGTGAGAGGACAGCGTGGCACACGACGTCATCGCGACCTGTCCCGTCTGCGCCCATGAACTGGTCGTCACGCGCCTCCGCTGCGGGGAGTGCGGCACCACCATCGAGGGCGAGTTCGGGGTCGGGCGGTTCGGCCGGCTGACCCGCGACCAGACGCAGGTCCTCGAGAGCTTCCTGCGCAGTCGCGGCAACCTGCGCGACATGGAGCGGGAGCTGGGCATCAGCTACCCGACCGTGCGGGCCAGGGTCGAGGCGCTGGTGCGCGCCCTCGGCTTCGGGCCGCGCGACGAGCCGGACGCCCCGGCGCCAGCCGCCGCCGATGACAGCCAGACAGGGCGACGCGAGGTCCTCGAGCGCCTCGCCCGCCACGAGCTGAGCGCTGAGCAGGCCGCCGAGGCCATCCGGGCGCTCGGGAGGGACGCCCGATGACCGAGACCCGCAGCACCGCCGACCCGACGGTGCGCGTCCTGCCGCTCGCCGCCGGCGGCGAGCTCGAGCTGCGGCTCGGGGCGAACCGGCTGCGCCTCCGCGTCACCGACAGCGACCGCGTCGTCATCCGCGGCCGGACCGACCACGACCTCGAGCGCGACGTGGAGATCACGTCGGGCCCCGGCTGGGTCCGCGTCACCGACGGCCCGGTCGGCTCGTTCCGGGTGGGACCGATCACGGTCAGGAGCGGGGGGCACAGCCCGGACCTCGAGATCGAGGTGCCGCGCGGCGTCCGCATCAGCGCCCGCACGCTCTCCGGTCACGTCGACGCCATCGGCATCGCAGGCCCCAGCCGCTGGCAGTCGGCCAGCGGCAACATCCGGGTCGCCGCCGAGGCCGGGCCGATCGCCGTCGAGACGCTGTCGGGCGACGTCCTGCTGGATTCACGGGGCGCGCTCGCCGTCACCGCCCGGACCGTGTCGGGCTCCGTGCGCGTCCGCGCGCCGCGGCTGACGGCCACCGAGGTGGCCACGACGAGCGGCGGCGTCACGATCGACGCGGCCCTCGACGCCGGGGCCCGGCACGCGATCACGTCCGTGTCCGGCAACGTCCGCCTGTTCACGGGCAGCCCGGTGACCGTGGACCTGCAGTCCGTCACCGGCGACATCCGGGCGTCGCTCCCGCACCGCGTGGACGGCACCCGGGGGCACCGCTCGGTGAGCGTGGGCTCCGGGGCCGTGCGGGTGGACGTCAGGACGATGTCCGGCGACGTGCAGCTCCGGCCGGGCGCGCCCGACGCCGCTCCGGCCCCGGAGTCCGGACCGTCGGCCAGCTCCGGCGCGCGCGAGGCCGGCCCGTCGTCCTGGGCGGAGTTCGGGAGGGACTGGGCGGAGTGGGCCAGGGACTGGGCGAAGGACTGGGCGTCGTGGGGTGCGTCGTGGTCCGCGGGCACGGCGTGGGGCGCGCCCCGGGCGCCGGAGCCCCGGCCGACCGCGGAGCCGGCGGCCGGCATGGCGCCCGACCCCGAAGCGGCCGCTCCCGACGGCGTGTCGTGGGCGTCCCAGCCGCAGCCCGACGACACCGAGCCGGTGCCGGCGCTCAGCCAAGTGGACATCGACGCCGCCCGGCTGGACGTCCTGCGCTCGCTCGAGCGCGGCGAGCTGGACGTGGAGACCGCCGCCAGCCGACTGGCCGCGCTCGAGGGCGTCGACCGGCGGACGGGGGCCTGAGCGATGGCCTCCGACCCGCTGGACCTGCTGCTGCGCCTCGTCGCCGAGGGCCGGCTGACCGCCGACGAGGCGGCGCCCATCCTGGCGGCGCTCGACGGCGGGCCGCACGCGACCGCGGCGGGGCCGGCCAGCCGGCCGCCCTCCCCGGGCGGCTCCGGGAGCGGCGAGCCGGCCGGCCCGGCCGCCCCCGGCCGCTCCCTGCGCGTCGAGGTCCGCGACCACGGCCGCACCGTCGTCAACCTGCGCCTGCCGCTCGCGCTCGGACGGTACGCGCTCGACCGGGTCCCGGGCCTCTCCGGCGAGCAGGTCGAGCGCGTCCGCGCCGCGCTCAGCTCAGGCGTGACCGGACCCGTCCTCGTCGTCGACGACGAGGACGGCAGCGTCCGGATCGCGATCGACTGAACACGCTGCCCAGGAAGGGAGGCGATTCCGCCATGCTGGCCACGCTCCTCGTCATCACCGAGTTCCGCGACCGGGAGGACCGGCTGCGCCGCCGGTCCGAGCTTCCTCGGCCGCCGCGCCCCGCGAACGCCCGGAGCCCCCTCCGGCTCCGGTTCGGCGCCTGGCTCGTCCGGCTGGGCGTCGCGGTCGCCGGGCGGCCGGCGTCGGCCGTCTGGCCCGCCTGACCCGACTGCGAGTCCGAGGACAGTCTGATGATCACGCCCGCCGCGCCCTCCACTGAGGCGCCCGCGATCTCGAGGGGGCCGATCGGACGGCTCCGCGCCCTGCGGATCTGGGACGCCGCCGGCGTCCGGGACTTCCGGCTGCTGTGGGCGAGCGAGGGCGTCTCCGTCCTCGGCGACCAGTTCCATGCCGTCGCGCTGTCGTGGCTGGTCATCACGCTCACCGGGTCCGGGCTCGCCCTGGGCACCGTCCTCATCGCGATCTCGGTGCCGCGGGCGCTCCTCCTCATGCCCATGGGCGTGGTGGCGGACCGCAGGTCGCCGCGATCGCTGATGCTGTCGTCCCACCTGGCCCGAGCCGCCATCGTGGCCGCGATCGCCGTGCTGGCGGCGTCCGGCAACGCCTCGATCCCGGTCCTGGCCGCGCTCGGCGTCCTGTTCGGCTGCGCGGACGCCGTCTTCCTCCCCGCCATGGAGGCGTTCGTGCCGCGGTCGGTCGGCCCCGACCGGCTGGCGTCGGCGAACTCGCTGCTCCAGGCGACCCTGCAGCTCGCCTCGGTCGCGGGGCCGCCCGTCGCCGGCGTCGTGGTCGCCGCGGCCGGCACCGGGCTCGCGTTCGGCATCGACGCGGCCTCGTTCGTGATCGCCGCGGGCATCGTCGCCCTCATCGGCGGTGCAGCCGTCAGCGCGACGGCGGTCAGCCACGGCGACGGGGCCCGCGTCGAACCCGCCGCCGCGTCCGCCCAGCCGGGAACGGCGGCCGTTGTCGACCCGGGGACCGACTCGTTCCTCACGTCGCTGCGGGGCGGCCTGCGGTACGTCCTGGCTGATCCCGGCATCGCCGTCATGCTCGCGGTGTCGCTGGTGCTCAACTTCGCGCTCAACGGCCCGGCCGCCGTCGGCATGCCCTGGCTGGCCGAGCTGCGCTACCACGCCGGCGCCGCCGGGCTGGGGCTGCTGGCCGCCGGCTTCGGGGTCGGCAGCCTCGCCGGCACCCTGATCGCGGGCAACGCCCGCCTCGAGCGGCAGGGCAGGATCCTGCTCGTCGGCATCGCCGTCGCCGGCCTCGCGATGGCCGGCGTCGGGCTGGCGGACTCCCTGGCCGTGGCGTTCCTGCTGTTCGCGGTTGCCGGGCTGTGCATCGGCTACGTCAACATCGTGGCCCTCTCGTGGCTGCAGGCCCGGGTCGAGGTCCGGATGCTGGGCCGCGTCATGAGCGTGGTGATGCTGGTCAGCTTCGGCGTCTCGCCGCTCTCCATGGCCGTCGCGGGCGCGCTGATCGACGCCAACGCCACGATGCTGTTCGTGGGCGCCGGGGCGCTGGTGGTCCTCGCGACGGGCGCGGCCCTGCTGCTCGGGATCGTGGAGCTGTTCGACGGCCCGCGGCCGGCGCCGGCGGACGGCCGGGCCTCCGGGTAGCCCTCGGGCCGGACGCCCCCGCTAGTCGGCCTCGTCCCCGTCGGCCGCGGCGGTCGGCTCGGCGGCCGGCAGGGCGACCGTGAACCGGGCGCCCGCGCCCTCCGGCGAGGCCACGCTGATCGTGCCGTGCATGGCGTCGGTGATCCGACGCGCGATCGCCAGCCCCAGGCCGGTGCCGCCGGACCCGTGGCGCGTGGTCCCGTGGAGGCGGGTGAACGGCTCGAAGATCCGCTCGCGCGCATCGGGCGGGATGCCCGGCCCCTGGTCCTCCACCTCGACGACGGCCTGCGGCCCGGCTCGCCGGACGCGCACGGTGACGGTGGTCCCCCGGGGCGAGTGGTCCACCGCGTTGTCCACCAGGATGAGCAGCAGCTGGACGAACCGGTCCCGGTCGGCGCGCGCGTACACGGGTCCGTCCGCCTCGTGCGACAGGCCGACGCCGCGCTCGGCCGCCAGGGCGGTGGCGCCCCGGACGGTGTCGGCGGCCAGCGAGGCCGCGTCCAGGGTGATGGGCGCCACGGCCAGCTGGGTCTCGTCCCAGGCGGCCAGCTGCAGCAGGTCGCCCACCAGCAGGCCCAGCCGGTCGGCCTCGGCGACGATGTCCTCGACCAGCGGCCGGCCGTCCTCGGCGACCAGGCCCTCGCGCTCGATCACCTCGGCGTTGGCGCGGATCAGGGCGGCCGGGGTCCGGAGCTCGTGCGACGCGTCCGCGACGAAGCGGCGCTGCGCCTCGAAGCCCTCGCGGACGGGGCGAAGGGCCCGGCCCGTGACCAGGAGCGTGATCAGCGCGGCGCCGACGAGGCCAACCGCGCCCACGGCCGCGATCGCGAACACCAGGGTGCGGGCGATCCGGTCGTGGAGGTCGAGGCGGATGCCGCCCTGGACGAAGCCAGCCGCCTGGCCGTCGCGGGTGATCGGCACCGTGTAGAGGCGGAGCTCGACGCCGTTGGCGCTGATCGTCCGGAGGTCCTGGCCGTCCTGCGCGGCGACGGTCAGGGCGGGCCGGTCCGGCAGGCCGGTCATCGGGTAGTTCGAGCGGTTCTCGACCACCTGGCCGCTGGTGTCGAGCACCAGCACGAACGTGTCGGACTGGCCGGTCGGGCGGTCCGGGTCGGCCCCCGCGTCGGTGTCGACCGGGCCGTTGTCGCCGCGGGTCTCGTTCACGGCCACGGCGGCGCGCGCGTCCACCGCCTCGATCAGGGCGTGGTCCACGTCGCTGTCGAGGACCCGCAGCGCCACCACGGCGGTGGCCGCGCCCACGCCCACCACGAGCAGCGTGAGCAGGGCCATCGTGACCGCGAACAGGCGGCGCCGGGTGCGCCGGAGGAGGCGCTCGGTGGTCCCGATCGGCACGGGGATCAGGCCTCGGTCTTGAGCGAGTAGCCCACCCCGCGGACCGTCTTGAGGCGATCCGACCGGTCCAGCTCGCCCAGCTTGCGGCGCAGGTAGGAGACGTACAGGTCCACGACGTTGGAGTACACGTCAGGCTCCGCACCCCACACCTGGTCCAGGATCTGCTGGCGGGTCACCACCTGGTTGGCGTGGCGGATGAAGAAGCCGAGCAGCGCGAACTCGCGCGCCGAGAGGTCGACCGTCCGCTCGCCCACCTGCGCGACGTGGCGGAGCTCGTCGAGCACGATGTCGCCGGCGGACAGCCGGGCGTCGGCCACGGGGGCCGGGCGTCGGCCGAGCGCACGGATCCGGGCGAGGAGCTCGGAGAACGCGAACGGCTTGGCGAGGTAGTCGTCGGCGCCCGCGTCGAGGCCGGCCACTCGATCGTCCACCGAGCCGAGCGCGGTCAGCATGAGCACGGGCGTCGCCACCCCCTTCGCCTTGAGCAGCCGCATCACCGTGACCCCGTCGATGTCGGGCAGGCCCCGGTCCAGCACGATCACGTCGTGCGGGCCCGTCTCGGCCAGGGCCAGGGCGGCGACGCCGTCCGGCGCGACGTCCACCACGTGGCGCTCGGCGACCAGCACGCGCTTGATCAGCGCGCTCATCTTGGGCTCGTCTTCCACCACCAGGACTCGCATCGCCAGAGATTGTGCGGCCGATCGGGCGTCCGGTCGAGGGCGGCGGCTCGCGTCTGTGAGAAGTCTCACGCGGCTCTCAGCGGTCCGGAACGGCGACTGGGGGATGCTCGAGCCGTCCGCAACCGCCGGGAGAACCGCACCGCATGCTCACCCGCGTGGCGCTCCTCGCCGCGTCGCTCACGGCCTCGGCCGTCCTGGCCGTGGGCCTCGCGCTGTTCGGCCTGGCGCCCGCGGCGCCGGCACCCGTGGCCCAGCTGGCCGCCGACCCGGCCGCCGCCACCGTGCCGGACCAGCCGCCGGCGCCCGTCACCCAGATCGACACAGTGTACGTGGTGCCGCCCACCCCGACGCCCACGGCCGCGCCCACCCCCTCGCCGATCATCATCCAGCGCGTGGTCAGCGCGGGCGGCGAGCACGACGGCGGCGGCGGAGACGACTGATGGCCGATCCCCGCAAGCCGGGCGTCCGCCCGGGCCCGCAGACGCAGGCGCGACCGCGACCCGACTCGCACCAGCCCCACCTGACGCTCCACCACCGCGCGGGCGCCGAGCTCGGGGACCGCCGTCGCGCCGGCGCCCAGTCGGCGGGCGTCCGCATGGTGGTCGGCCTCGCCGGACTGGCCTCGGCCTCGGCGCTCGCGAGCGCGATGCTGCCGTCGATCCTGCCCCAGCCCGCAGCGGTCACCACGATCGACACGTCGGCGGCCGCCGCGGCCGACCCGACCGCCCAGCCGCAGCCCTCGGTGATCCACGTGACCCACGTGATCACGCTCGCCCCCGGCCAGACGCTGCCGCCCGACGCTGGGGTCAACACGACGCCCGCCCCCGCGACGCCGGCGCCGCGCGCGACCCCGAGGCCGACGCCGCGGGTCATCATCCAGACCGTCACCCGCCAGTCCGGACGGCCGTGACGGACCTCGCCGTCCCCGCCACGGCGGAGGCCCGCCGGCCGATGATGGGCGGCGAGGTGGCGGTGCACGCCACGGGCGACGTGCGGCGGGCGCAGCTCTCGGCCGTGCTCGACCGGATGGAGGCCTGGGCCTCCCGGCTCACCCGCCACGACCCGGCGTCCGAGCTGATGCGCTGCAACGCGGCGCCGTCGAGCCGGGTCCGCGTCGGCCCCACGCTGACGGCCGTGCTCGACTGGGCGCGGGCCGCGGAGGGCCTGTCCGACGGCCTGGTGGACGTCGCGATGCTCGATGCGAGGCTGGCCGCCGAGGCCGGCGTGGAGTCGCCGCCGCCGCTGTCCGCGAGCCGCCGCTGGTCGCTCGACCGCGGCCCCCGGGCCAGCACCGTACGGCGCGAGCCGGGCGTCCGCTTCGACCTCGACGGCGTGGCGAAGGGCTGGCTGGCCGACCGGGCGCTCGCCATCACGCCCGGTCGCTCGGCGCTGGTCGACGCCGACGGGGACATCGCGCTGCGCCTCGACGCGGGCGACGCCTGGGGCCTGGGCGTCGCGGACCCGCGGGACGACGACGAGCTGCTGGCGGTGCTCCAGTTCCGAGGAGGCGAGGCGCCCGGCCGGTTCGGCGTCGCCACATCGGGCACCAGCGTCCACCGGTGGGCCCACCCGTCCGGCGACACGCACCACCTGATCGACCCGCGCACCTGGCGCCCGGCCGCCACCGACCTGATCCAGGCGACGGTCGTGGCGGCGTCGGCCCGCGAGGCGGAGGTGCTCGCCAAGACGGCCGTGATCGCCGGCACCGCCCGGGCGATGGCCCTGCTGGACCGCCCGGGCGTTCTGGGCGCCCTCCTGCTCACCGAGCGCGGCGAGCTCCACGCCGCCCACGGGATGGTGCGCTGGCTGGCGTGAGGTACCGCGGCATGGACCAGCGCACCCTGCTGGTCCGATTCGGGATGCCCGCCATCGCAGCGGGCATCGTCCTGGGCGCGACGCTGCCCGGCGTGGTGTCGGGGCTGCTGGCCGTGCTCGCCGCGAACCCGTCGGGCCTGCCGTGGCTGTTCGAGCGGCTGTTCGCCTGGCTGGCCTACCTGGCCATGACGCTCTCGGTGTTGTTCGGCCTGCTGCTGTCGAGCAAGGTGCTGGACGCGGTCGCCCACCGGCCGGTCAACTTCACGCTCCACCAGGACCTCGCCACGATCGGCCTCGGCATGGCCGCCGTCCACGGGGCGCTGCTCGGGCTCGACGCGTCGATGCCCTTCTCCGCCGCCCAGATCCTGGTGCCCGGGCAGGCGCCGTACGCGCCGCTCGCCGTGGGCGTGGGCCAGGCGGCGCTGTACCTGTGGGCCGTCGTCACGGCCAGCTTCTACGCTCGGCACCGGACCGGCCAGCGCGCCTGGCGGGCGCTCCACTACCTGACGTTCCTGGTGTTCGCGGGCGCGACCGCCCACGGGATCGCGGCGGGCACGGACAGCGGCCGTCCCTGGGCCCAGTGGATCTACCTCGCCGCCATGACGGCGGTGGCCTTCCTGCTGGCCTACCGGATCGGGATCTCGGTGGCCGAGCGGGCGCAGCGCCGGGCCCGGTCGGCCGCCGCCCCCTAGCGCCGCAGCGGGGCCGCGGCCGAGGACCGGGTCACCCGGCGGTCGGCGAGCGCGGCGCCAGGTGCTCGCCGAAGAACGCCAGCATGCGCGCCCAGGCGTCCTCGCTGGCCTCGGGGTCGAACCCCACCCGGGACGGCCCGCGGCGCATCACCGCGAGCAGCAGGCCCTCGTGCTGGCTCATGAACGAGTGGCCGGCGTCGGGGTACGTCTTGACGTCGTGGGGGACGCCCGCCGCCTCGAGCGCCGCCGCCAGCTTGGGCCCGTTGCCGCCGAACGTGCCGTCGCGTCCGCCGTACGAGGCCACCACGGGGCAGATCTCGGGGATGATCGACATGTCGGCGGGCAGCCCGGCGTAGAACGGCGCGACCGCCCGGAGCTCGCGCCCGCCGCTCGCGGCGTAGACGATGGCGAAGCCGCCGCCGGCGCAGAACCCGGCCATGCCGATGCGGTCCGGGTCCACCTGCGGGCGCCCCGCCAGCCAGTCGTGGAACGCGCGCATCTCCCGGTACGGGCGGCCGGTGGCGCCCTTGCCCATCCCCTGCACGAAGCGCGCGATGCACAGCGGGCGGAACCCGGCGCCCACCAGGTCCGGCGCGAGCGCGACGTAGCCGCTGTCCGCGAAACGGGCGGCGATCCGCCGGATGTCGTCGTTGAGGCCCATGATCTCGTGGACCACGATGACCGCCGGATGGGGCGGCAGGGGGGCCCCGGGGTCGGCGCCCGCGGGGGGCTCCGGCTCGGCGTAGAAGGCCGTCAGCTCGCGGCCGTTGCCGTGGAAGGTGAAGTCGCGTCGGATCGCCATCGGGTGAGGGTAGAGGATTCCGGCGGCGTCGCCCCGCGCACCGATCCGCTCAGGCTGGGCCGACCAGCCAGTCGACCCCGTGGCGCACGACGCTCCTCGCCGCCGCATCGGGCGACAGGACGTCCAGCTGGACCTCGGGCAGGCCGCTCGCGGTCGGGTGGAGGTGGACCGTGTCGAAGCCGCAGTGGGCGGTCCAGCCGGACAGGTCCGCCCGGAAGCGGATGCCGACCGTGTCCTCGCAGCGGTCCGCGTAGGCCACCGGGTCGGCCACCGGGAGGATCAGCCGGCCGAGCCGCGCCCTGCCCAGCCCCGGGTGGCTGAACGCGCGGCGCTCGGCGATGGCCGCCGGACCCCACTCGGCGCCGGCCATCTCGTGCTCGATGAGGAACGGCGGCTGCTCCAGGCCGAGGGAGGGGAAGGCCGTCACCCAGCGCACGACCTCGCCGTCGGGGCGGATCCTCGAGCCGGGCACGGGGTCGCCGATGGCGGAGCCCCGGTGGTGCAGGCGGGCGACCTCGACCCCGCAGTCGTCAACCGCCACCGCCCACGTCGCCAGGCCCTCGCGCCCGGCGTCGAGCACGTCCAGGGCGGCCTGGCCGACCGCGAAGCCGGGGTTGGCGCGCACGAGCGCAGGATCGAACACGCCGATCAGCTCGAGGTACGAGTCGCCCAGGAACGCCAGCCGGTTCCAGGTGCCGACGGCCTCGTGGCGGCCGCCGCCCGTGAAGGCGAGCCCGAGCTCGCGCTCCAGGCCCGCCGCAGCCGCGTCGGGGTCGTTGACCGCGATGACCAGATGATCGATGCCCAGGATCGCCACGGGCGGATCGTAGCCGGTGGGCCGGGCCGGTGTCGGCGCAGGCTGCGTCGCCCCCGCGGCGCTTGGCTGCGTCGCCCCCGCGGCGCGCGCGCTGGCCTCCGACTGCGCGGCCGTGAGCCCCTGGCCGCCGTCGCGTACGATGGCTGCATGCCCGACACCCCGCCCGCCCTGCCGTTCACCGGCATCCCCGAAGCCGACTCTCTGCTCGCGTCGAGCCCGCTCGCCCTGCTGATCGGCTTCGCCCTCGACCAGCAGGTCCCGGTCCAGAAGGCCTTCGCCGGGCCGTACGAGCTGGTCCGCCGCACCGGCGGCCTGGACGCGGCGTCCATCGCCGCCATGGACCCCGAGGCGCTCGAGGCGGCCTTCCGGACGCCGCCGGCGCTCCACCGCTTCCCGGGCATGATGGCCGGGCGGGTGCGGGAGCTGTGCGCCGCGGTGGCCGCGGACTACGGAAACGATGCGTCCCGGATCTGGCGCGAGGCGAAGGACGCGAGGGACCTCCGGGCCCGCCTCAAGGCGCTGCCCGGCATCGGCGAGGCGAAGTCGGCGACGCTGGTCGGCGTCCTCGCGCGCCGGTTCGGCGTCCAGCCGGCGGGCTGGGAGGCGCAGCTGCCCGCGGAGCCGACCCTCGCGGACGTCGACTCCGCCGAGGCGCTGGCCGCCTACCAGGCGGGCAAGCGAGCGCGCAAGGCCGAGGCGCGGGCGGCCGCGACGAGGTGAGCACGTCCGACCTGCTCGCGGTCGGGGCCACGATCGCGGGCCTCGCGATGGCCCTGTCCCCGTCCCTGCAGATCCGCCGCATGCGCCGGACGCGCTCCTCCAACGACGTGTCGCTGCTCTACCTCGGCCTGCTGTCGCTGGGCTTCGTGGTCTGGATCGCCTACGGCTACTCGATCTCGAACTGGGTCCTGGCGGGCACGAACTCGGCGTCGCTGGCGTTCATGGTCGTGACGATCCTGGTGGCCCTCAGCTATCGGCGCGGCGGCGCCCGCCGGGCGGCGGTGGGCCTGGCGGCCGAGGCCGAGGCGAAGGCGGCCAGGGCCGCGAAGGCGGGAGCGGCGACGGCGACCCCGTCTGAGGCGGGAACCGCGCCTGCGGAGGGCACGGGGCAGGGCTCCGGTCCGGGCTGAGCCGCCCCGACGGCGGCAGGTGCTGCCGAGCTCAGCGGGCGACGAGCGTCCGGAACAGGTGGTCGAGGGTCGCGGCGGGGTCCGCCGTCAGGCCGGTGTGCACCTCGGACGCCTGGATGACGGTCGACGACGGCGCCGCCAGCCAGTGCCAGCGCTCGGGTGCCGAGAGCGTGGAGATAGGCCCGGCGGCCGGGTCGCCGGCGGCGATCAGCTCGATGGTCGCGAGGTGGTCGCGGATGGCCTCGGCGTCGCAGTCGGGCGCCATCGCGGTGAGCAGCCCCTCGTCGAGCAGGGTCCGCGCGCCCAGGAACCGGCCGGCCCGCGAGTGGAGCACGATGCCCGCGTTGAACGCCTCGCCCCGCTCCACGCGCGGGACCACGCGCACGACCGTGTACTCGAACGGGTGGCGCTTGGCGCCCCCCGAGCGCGCACCGGACCCCTCAGGCGACCCGGGCACGCTCGGCCTCCTCGACGAAGGCGCGCCGCGCGGCGAGGCGGGTCGCCAGGTAGTCCACGTAGGCGCGGCGGTGGGCAGCGGCGTCCGGCCGGCCGTCCTCGGCCTGCAGCCAGTCGTCGGGGACCGCCGCGGCGATCCGCTCGAGCACCGAGCGGTCGAGCTGGGGCGCCAGGCGCCCGTCGGCCGCCTCGATGCTGGACGCGAACGGCAGCAGCACGTGGTCGCGGATCTGGGGGAACGGCCGCCTCGCATGCTCCTCGGGCCTGGTCCACGTGTGGTGGATGTACAGCGCCGACCCGTGGTCGATGAGGTGCAGCCGCCGGTGCCAGACGATCAGGTTGGGGTTGCGCGGCGTGCGGTCCACGTTGGTCGTGAACGCGTCGAGCCAGACGACGTCGGCGGCCAGGTCGGGTTCGGGCCTCGGCCCGACCGCGGGCGCGAAGGCGAGCGCGCCGGGCAGGAAGTCGAGGCCGACGTTGGTGCCCTCCGACCGGGCCAGCAGGTCTCTGATCTCGCCGTCGGGTTCCGCCTTGGCGAGCGCCCCGTCGAGCTCCACGAGCACGAGGTCCGGGACGGGCAGGCCGAGGTGCCGGCCGATCTCGCCCGCCAGCAGCTCCGCCACGAGCGCCTTGCGCCCGTGCCCGGCGCCGAGCAGCTTCACCACGTACAGCCCGTCGTCGTCCGCCTCGACCAGCGCAGGCACCGACCCGCCCTCCCGCAGGGGCGTGACATAGCGGGTGGCCGTGACCGTCCGGAGCATGTCGATGAGTGTAGGGCGCGCCTGGGGCGGGGCGGCGGCCGCTCCTCGCCCGTCCGCTCGCGCGACCGACGGCCGTCCGTCCGTCCGTCAGGCGGGCTCGGCCTCGATCAGCGCCTGCAGGCGGCCCAGCGAGTCGGGCAGGCCCGCCTCGAGCCGTCGCTCCACCTCGCGGGCGATGAAGCCGAGGAACGGCGGCGCGTCGAGGTCCACCTCCACGGTGGCCTCGCTGCCGCCCTCGCCCGACGACCGGAGCGCCACGCGCATGACCACCCCGAGCGGGCCACCGGACCCGGCCATCACCAGGCGCGTGGGCGCCTCGAGCTCGGTGACGGCCGCCGTGACCTCCGCTCCCGCGGCCGCGGCGGACAGCCGGAGGCGGGCACGGCTCCCGACCGCGAGCTGCGGGTCCAGCCGCTCGGCGCCCACCACCTCGGGCATCCACTTGGGCAGGTCCTCCACGCGCGTGGCGACGCGCCACACGCGCTCGGGCGGGTAGGGGAGGGCCGCCGAGGCGCTGATGCGGCCCATCAGCGGACGTCGCCCGGCTCGGTCAGCCGCTCCACGAGCCCGTCCAGCTCGTCCTCGCCCAGGCCGCCCGACCGCAGCAGGGCCCGAGCCCCTCCGTGGACCGCGCGCAGGTGGTCCAGCGCGGAGGCCATGAACTCGGGCGGGCTGTCCACGACCAGCGGCTGGTGCCGCCAGTCGCCAGCCGGGATGGTGTGGTTGGGGAGCGCGAAGTAGCCGGCGGAGAGCGCGTAGTCCGAGATCACTACGTCCTCCGGCACGCCGGCCAGTGAGAGGAGCACCGCGATCGTGATGCCGGTGCGGTCCTTGCCCGCCGCGCAGCCGATCACCGCGGGCAGCCCGGCGGGCTCGAGCAGCGCCCTGGCCACCTCCACGAGCTGCGGCAGCCGCTCGTCGAGCACGTGCCGGTACATGCCGGCCAGGCCGGCGTGGGGCGTCGGGTCGTCCACCAGCAGCGCGATGTGGCGGTAGCGGACGGTCGCGTCGTCGGCGAACACGTTCGGCGACAGCTCCAGCTCGTCTGGCCAGCGCAGGTCGATGACTTGGCGGATGCCCATCTCACGCAGCTCCTCGGCGGCGTGCCCGGGGAGGCGCGTCAGCTCGTCCGAGCGCAGCAGGGTCCGCCACCGCGTGCGCCGTCCCCCGGCGCACGGATAGCCCCCGACATCGCGCACATTGCGGGTGCCGTCGAGCGGCAGGTGGCGCCGCGGGTCGTCGAGGGGCGGCGACGCCGCCGGGCGCGGGCGCACGCTGCCGAAGGGGTTGAGCAGAGCGGGGCGGGGCGGCCAGGTCATGGCCGCAGCGTACCCGGCATCGGGCGGGAGTGCGGCGGCCCGGAGTGGCGTCTCGCCCCGCTCACGCCAGAGGGCCGCCGCTCGCCGCTCGCGTCGCCAGCCGCTCCGCGCGGCCGCTCCGGCGCGCCAGCCGCGGTGCCGGCGTCCGCGACGCCGACGCACGGGGCGGTCCTGGTGGAGCGTGGAGCGCCGAGTGGTCCGCGCCGTGCGGCACATCGCGACCCGCGACCGCCGAAGCGGCACGATCCGGCCCGCCCGGACCGCGACGGTCTCATAGGGCGGCCGGGTGCGGCCGCCGCGCCGGGTGCGACCCGCGCCGGGCCGCGATGCCGACCGCCGCGCCGGGCGGCGGCTTGGTGGGACGGTGGCTCGGCGCGGCGACGAGGAGCCCCACGCAGCCCTCGGGACTGCACGGCCCTGCAGACGACCCACCCGCGCCCGTCCGGCACACGCGCAGGCGGGCCCCATTCGAGGACGGTCCTGGCCCATTCGGAGGATTACGCGGCCTGTCCGGAGCGGCTACGGTGGGGCCATCGAACGGACCGCCAACATTCGGATGCAATGGGGCGGCGCGTCGTTCCTCCGGCGGGATGCCGGGCGGCGGCGGAGCCCCGAACCTATCCTCCCAGGCGGTCCGTTTCCTGTGCTCGGGCGCCTCCGGCCGCCCCGCACAACCGACAGTTGTGCGAGAGAGCATCGGGCGTCCATCGCCCTTGCCCAGGCCGTGTCCCACAACTGTGGGTTGTGCCGCCCGACCCAGGGGGGCCTCTATATAGCGACGCACAATTGACAGTCGTGCGTCGCCCCGAAGAGCCACCGGCGCGGCGTCAGCTACAACCCACGGTTGTGCGGGGCGGCCGGGGGCACGTCGCGCGGCGGGCCGGGAGCAGCCGACCCTAGTGCCGCGGCCGTCCCTCGAACGCGCCCTTCGCCGCCTCGACCAGCTGGCGCGCGCTGGCCCCCGCGGTGAACGTGCCCAGCATCTCGTGCAGGGGGCCGAAGGGGAATGGGTGCGAGGAGCGCAGCTCCATGGCGGCGTGGAGGCGCGTCCCGGATCCGCGCGCCTCGAGCGTGAGGACGAGGGTCCGCTCCAGCGAGCCCTCCCTCGCCACTCGCACCTGCCGGTGCGGTGGGCGGTGCTGCCGGATCTCCCAGTCGCGCGCGCGGGGGATGCCCAGCAGCGCGACATGCTCCCGGTAGAGCGTGCCCACGTGGGCGGGGCCCGAGGTCGAGACCGCCCGCACGCCGGGCAGCCAGCGGGGCAGGCCCTCAAGGTCGTCGAGCAGCTGCCAGACCTCGTCCCGCGGGGCGCCGACGAGCGCCTCCGCCTCCACGCGTCGCATCGGCGTCAGTATCGCGCGGTCCGCGCGGCCGCGAGCCCAGCTCGAGGGGTCCGCGGCCGTCGTCGCCGACCGCCCACAGGCCGCCGACCGCCCACCGGGTTGGCCGGGCGCCCGCGAGCCTCGTCTCGGGCACGCACGCCATCTGCGCGGGCCCGAACCGCAACCCAAGCACCACCGCTGCGGACCCTGCCCTTCAACACTCCGGCCCGTATCGTCGGCGCCCCAGTCGCCACGACCGAGGACGTCCCAGATGCCCCTGTCGCGCACCCTCTACGAGCCCTCGACCGAGCATGACGCGTGCGGGTTCGGCTTCGTGTGCGACATCGCGGGGACGCCGTCCCACGGCATCGTCGCGGACGCCCTGACGGTCCTCGCCAACCTCGAGCACCGGGGCGCCACCGGGGCCGAGCGCAACACCGGCGACGGGGCGGGCATCCTGGTGGCCGTCCCGCACGCGTTCTTCCGCGCCGTCGCCGCGGACGGCGGCCTGGCGCTCCCGGCCGCGGCCTTCGGCGTCGCCAGCCTGTTCCTCCCGCGCGACGGCGCCAGCCGCGAGGCGGTCGTCGCGAGGTTCGAGCGGACGCTGGCCGCCGAGGGCCTGGAGCTCCTGGGCTGGCGCGAGGTCCCCGTCGACCCGCGCGGCCTGGGCGACGCGGCGGTCGCGTCGATGCCGGCCATGCGCCACGCGTTCATCGCGCGCCCCGGGGACCTCGCCGCCGGCGAGGACGGCGACCTGGCCTTCGACCGGCGCCTCTACGTCGCCCGCCGGCTGGTGGAGAAGGCGGTCCAGCGCTCGGCGCTGCCGGGCCGCGGCGACTTCTACGTCCCCTCGATGAGCTGCCGGACCGTCGTCTACAAGGGGATGCTCAACGCGTCGCAGTTGCTGACGTTCTACCCGGACCTGCTCGACCCGCGCCTGGCCTCCGCGATCGCGCTGGTCCACTCGCGGTTCTCGACCAACACCTTCCCGTCCTGGGCGCGCGCCCACCCCTACCGCTACGTCAGCCACAACGGCGAGATCAACACCCTGCGCGGGAACGTGAACTGGATGTTCGCCCGGCAGTCGGCGATGCGCTCGTCGGTGTTCGGCGATGACCTGCGCAAGGTGCTGCCCGCGGTGGACGTGGACGGCAGCGACACCGCGATCCTCGACAACGTGCTCGAGCTGCTCCACCTGGGCGGCCGGTCGCTGGCGCACGCGATGGCGATGCTGGTCCCCGAGCCGTGGAGCCGCGACGCCGCGATGCCGCCGGCTCGGAGGGCCTTCTACCAGTACCACTCCTGCCTGATGGAGCCCTGGGACGGCCCGGCGTCGCTCGCGTTCACCGACGGCGTGCGCATCGGGGCGACCCTCGACCGCAACGGGCTCCGGCCTGGCCGCTACTACGTGACCCGCGACGGCCGCGTGGTGATGGCGTCGGAGGCGGGCGTGCTGGACATCCCGCCGGCGGACGTGGTGGCCAAGGGCCGCCTCCGCCCGGGCCGCATGTTCCTGGTGGACACCGCGCAGGGCCGGATCGTCACCGACGAGGAGCTCAAGGACGAGCTCGCCGCGGCGCGCCCGTACGAGCGCTGGGTCGCCGACGCCATGGCCCGGCTCGAGGACCTGCCGGAGCCCGCCAACGTCATCGGCCCCGACCACGAGACCGTCCTGCGGCGCCAGGAGGTGTTCGGCTACAGCGCCGAGGACGTCAGGCTGATCATCGACTCGATGGCGACCGACGCGGCGGACCCCGTCGGCTCGATGGGCAACGACGCGCCGCTGGCCGTCCTGTCCGACCGCCCGCAGCTGCTCTACGACTACTTCAAGCAGCTGTTCGCCCAGGTCACGAACCCCCCCGTGGACGCGATCCGCGAGGAGATCATCATGGCCACCGAGCGCTCCATCGGGCCGGAGGACAACCTGCTCGAGCCGAGCCCCGACGCGGCGCACCAGCTGTCGCTCCCCGCGCCCGTCCTGTCCAACCGCGAGCTGGAGCAGATCCGGGCGCTCGACGGCGGGCCCGCCGCGCACGGCTTCCGGACCATCACCCTGCCCATCCTGTTCAAGGTGGCCGAGGACGGCGCAGGGCTTCGCCGCGCCATCGAGGACCTCCGCCGCGCGGCGTCCGAGGCGATCGCCGAGGGCTACAACCAGATCATCCTCTCGGACCGCGGCCACGACGAGGTCGATGCGCCCATCCCCGCGCTGCTCGCGGTGTCGGCGGTCCACCACCACCTTGTGCGGGCCGGCACCCGCGGTCGCGCGGGCATCGTGCTCGAGTCCGGCGAGCCGCGCGAGGCGCACCACTTCTGCCTGCTGATCGGGTACGGCGCGTCGGCGATCAACCCGTACCTCGCGTTCGAGACCATCGACGATCAGGTCCGCCTGGGCATCATCCCCGGGCCCACGGCCGAGGCCGAGAAGCGCTACCGCAAGGCCGTGGTCAAGGGCGTCATCAAGGCGATCAGCCGGATGGGGATCTCGACCGTCCACAGCTACCACGGCGCGCAGGTGTTCGAGGCGATCGGCCTCGGGCGCGACTTCGTGGACGAGTACTTCACGTGGACGCCCAGCCGGATCGGCGGCATCGGCATCGAGGCGGTGGCCAAGGAGGTCGCCGGGCGGCAGGACCGGGCCTATCCGCCGGAGCGCCCGATCGTCCACCGGCAGCTGGGCACCGGCGGCCGGTACAAGTGGCGCGCGGACGGCGAGCACCACCTGTTCAACCCGCTCACGGTGCACACCCTCCAGCGCGCCGTCCGCACCGGCGACTACGGGGCGTTCAAGGACTACACGAGCCTCGTGGACGACCAGTCGGCGCGCCTGGCGACCCTGCGCGGGCTGCTCGAGCTGCGGCCGGCCCTGCGGCCGGTGCCGATCGACGAGGTCGAGCCCGTGGAGTCGATCGTGCGCCGGTTCAAGACCGGCGCGATGTCCTACGGGTCGATCAGCCAGGAGGCCCACGAGGCGCTGGCGATCGCGATGAACCGCCTGGGCGGCAAGAGCAACACCGGCGAGGGCGGCGAGGACCCCTCCCGCTACCGGCGGCTCGACAACGGCGACTCGAAGAACTCCGCCATCAAGCAGGTCGCCTCGGGCCGCTTCGGGGTCACCTCGGAGTACCTGGTCAACGCGCGCGAGATCCAGATCAAGATGGCCCAGGGCGCCAAGCCCGGGGAGGGCGGCCAGCTGCCCGGCTCCAAGGTCTACCCGTGGATCGCCCGGACGCGCCACTCCACGCCGGGCGTGGGGCTGATCAGCCCGCCCCCGCACCACGACATCTACTCGATCGAGGACCTCGCGGAGCTGATCCACGACCTCAAGAACGCCAACCACCACGCCCGGATCAGCGTGAAGCTGGTGGCCGAGGTGGGTGTCGGGACGGTCGCGGCCGGGGTCGCCAAGGCGCACGCGGACGTGGTGCTGATCTCCGGCCACGACGGCGGCACGGGCGCATCGCCGCTGACCTCCATCAAGCACGCGGGCATCCCGTGGGAGCTGGGCCTGGCCGAGGCGCACCAGGTGCTGCTGGCCAACGACCTGCGCAGCCGGATCGCGGTCGAGGTGGACGGGCAGCTCAAGACGGGCCGCGACGTGGTGATCGGCGCGCTGCTGGGCGCCGAGGAGTTCGGCTTCGCCACGGCGCCCCTGGTGTCGCTGGGCTGCGTGATGATGCGCGCCTGCCACCTCAACACCTGCCCGGTGGGCGTGGCGACCCAGGACCCGGCACTGCGCGCGCAGTTCGCGGGCGACCCGCAGCACGTGATCAACTTCATGACGTTCATCGCCCGCGAGGTCCGCGAGCACATGGCGCGCCTCGGCTTCCGGACGATCGACGAGATGGTGGGCCGCTCTGACCGCCTCGAGATGCGCCCGGCCCTCGACCACCCCAAGGCCCGGACCCTCGACCTCTCGCGGCTCCTCGCCCAGCCCAGGGTCCCGGACGCCTACGGCCGGCGCCGCGCGATCGCCCAGGCGCACAACGTCGAGGCGTCGCTCGACGCCACCACGCTGGTCCCGCTGGCGGCGCCCGCGCTCACCGAGGGCCTGCCCGTCCGGGCCGAGCTGCCCATCCGGAACACCAACCGCGTCGTGGGCACGATGCTGGGCTCCGAGGTCACCCGCCGCTGGGGGCGCGCCGGGCTGCCCGACGGGACGATCGCCCTGCGCTTCACGGGCTCGGCCGGGCAGAGCTTCGGCGCCTTCCTCCCGCGGGGCATCGAGCTGACCCTGGTGGGCGACGCCAACGACTACGTGGGCAAGGGGCTGTCAGGCGGCCGGATCGTGGTCCTGCCGCACCCGGACGCGCCGTTCACGGCCCACGAGAACGTGATCGCGGGCAACGTCATCCTCTACGGTGCGACGGCGGGCGAGGCCTTCATCCGGGGCACGGCCGGCGAGCGCTTCGCGGTCCGCAACTCGGGCGCCACCGCCGTGGTGGAGGGGATCGGCGACCACGGCTGCGAGTACATGACCGGCGGCCGGGTGGTGGTGCTCGGGCGGACGGGGCGCAACTTCGCGGCCGGCATGAGCGGCGGGATCGCCTGGGTCTACGACGAGGACGGTGGCTTCCGCTCGCGGGCCAATCCCGAGCTGGTCGCCCTGGAGGGACTGGCCGACGGCGAGGCGGACGAGCTCCGGGGGCTCGTCGAGCGCCACCGTGACCTCACCGGCTCCCTGCGGGCGGCCGAGCTGCTCGCCGACTGGACCGCCTCGGCCGCGCGGTTCGTGCGCGTCATCCCGCACGACTACCGTCGCGTCCTCGCGGCGCAGGCGCGCATGGCGGCCGCCGGGCTGCCGCCCGAGGAGGCCGAGATGGCCGCCTTCGCCCAGAACGCCGCCGACCTGGCCCGAGTCGGAGGCGCCTGATGGGCAAGCCGACCGGCTTCATCGAGATCGCCCGCCGCGCCATGCCGTCGCGGCCGCCGCTGGAGCGGATCCGCGACTGGGCCGAGGACCACCCGCGCCTGACCGAGGCCCAACTGTCCGACCAGGGCGCGCGGTGCATGGACTGCGGCGTCCCGTACTGCCACACCGGGGCGCTCATCGGCGGCATGGCCTCGGGCTGCCCGCTCAACAACCTGATCCCCGAGTGGAACGACATGGTCTACCGGGGCCAGTGGCGGGAGGCGAGCATCCGCCTCCACTTCACCAACAACTTTCCCGAGTTCACCGGACGGGTGTGCCCGGCGCCCTGCGAGGGCTCGTGCACCGTCGGGATCAACGGCGACCCGGTGGCGGTCAAGACCATCGAGGCGGAGATCGCCGACCGCGCCTGGGAGGCCGGCTGGATCACGCCCAGCCCGCCGCTGACGCGGACCGGGCACCCCGTGGCGGTGATCGGCAGCGGGCCGGCCGGCCTGGCGGCCGCGGACCAGCTCAACCGCGCCGGCCACAAGGTGACCGTGTTCGAACGGGCCGGCCGGGTCGGCGGCCTGCTCATGTACGGCATCCCGAACATGAAGCTCGACAAGGGCGTCGTGCGCCGGCGGGTCGAGCTCATGGAGGCCGAGGGCGTCCACTTCGTGACCGGCGTCACCGTGGGCGCGGACCTCAGCGCCGAGCGGCTGCTGGCCGACCACGACGCGGTGGTGATCGCGACCGGCGCCACGGTCGCCCGCGACCTGCCGATCCCGGGGCGCGAGCTGGGCGGCATCCACTTCGCGATGAGCTACCTGCGGGGCAACACGCGCCGCCTGCTCGACGGAGGCGCATCGGCCGAGGCGCCGATCGACGCGCGCGGCAAGCACGTCGTCGTCATCGGCGGCGGCGACACCGGCACCGACTGCGTGGGGACGGCGATCCGCCAGGGCGCCGCGTCCGTGCGCCAGCTGGAGATCCTCTCGCGCCCGCCCGACACCCGCCAGCCCGGCAACCCGTGGCCGGAGTGGCCGAGGACCTACAAGCTCGACTACGGGCAGGAGGAGGCGGCCGCGCTGTGGGGCGAGGACCCACGGCGGTACCAGACCACCGCCCGCCGGTTCCTCGGCCGCGACGAGCATGTGACGGGCATCGAGATCGTCGACGTGGCGTGGGGCGTCGGTGCCGAGGGGCGGCGGGAGCTGCGCGAGGTCCCGGGCACGGCCGAGCAGATCGAGGCCGACCTGGTGCTGCTCGCGATGGGGTTCCTCGGCCCGGAGCCGGCGCTGCCGAAGGCGTTCGGCTGCGAGCTCGACGGGCGCGGCAACGTGCGGGCCGGGGCTGACCGGATGACGTCCGTCCCCGGCGTGTTCGCGGCCGGAGACTGCGTCCGCGGCCAGTCGCTGGTCGTGTGGGCGATCCGCGAGGGGCGGATGGCGGCCGAGGGCGTGGACCGCTACCTGATGGGCGGCGAGACGGTGCTGGGCACGTAGCCGGCCGGCGCGGGGCGGGTGCCAGCGGCTGCGGGCGCGGATCGGGACTACCCTGTGGCGGTGACCCCCGAACCTGACGAGACCCCCGACTCCGCCCCTGCCGACGACGGCCCCGCCGCGCTCCCCGAGGCGCCTGCCGCGTTCGCCGCGCTCGGGCTCGACGCCCGCCTGCTCGCCGCGCTCGCGGGGCTGGGCTACGAGGAGCCCACGCCGGTCCAGGAGGCGGCCATCCCGCCGCTGCTCGCGGGCCGCGACCTGCTCGCCGAGGCGCCCACCGGCACCGGCAAGACCGCCGCGTTCGCACTGCCGATCCTCCAGGCACTGGCCGCTCGCCTCGACGCGGCTCGCGCCGCGGGCGAGCGTGCGGACGGCCGTGGCGCGCCGCGCGACGGGCGCGGGAGCCGGCCCGCGGCCCTGGTGCTGGCGCCGACGCGGGAGCTGGCGATGCAGGTCGCCGAGGCGGTCCACCGCTACGGCCGCGAGCTGGGGGTCCGCGTCGTCCCCGTCTACGGCGGCCAGCCCATCACCGCCCAGTTGGCGCGGCTGGCGCGCGGTGTGGACGTGGTGGTCGCCACGCCGGGCCGGGCCGTTGACCACCTTGAGCGCGGCACGCTGCGCTTCGACGAGGTGTCCACCGTGGTCCTCGACGAGGCGGACGAGATGCTCGACATGGGCTTCGCCGAGGACCTCGACCGCATCCTGGGCTCGCTGCCCCGCGAGCGGCAGACGGCCCTGTTCTCGGCCACGATCGGCGGCGCCATTGCCGAGCTGGCCGAGCGGCACCTGCACGACCCGGTGCGGATCCGCGTCCAGCACGAGGAGGCGCCCGAGGGGGAGCCCGCCCGCGTCCGGCAGGTGGCGTACGTGGTCCGCCGGGCGGACAAACTGGCGGCACTGGGGCGGATCCTCGACCTCGAGGACGGCGCGGCCACGCTCGTCTTCGCCCGCACCCGGGGCGAGGTGGACGACCTCGCGGAGGCGCTCTCGGGCCGCGGCCGCGACGCCGCCGCGCTCCACGGCGGCCTCGCCCAGGAGCAGCGCGACCGGATCATGGGCCGCTTCCGCGACGGCGCCCTCGACGTGCTGGTGGCCACCGACGTCGCCGCCCGCGGCCTCGACATCGAGCACGTCACCCACGTCGTCAACTTCGACGTGCCCTCGTCGCCCGACACCTACGTGCATCGGATCGGCCGGACCGGCCGGGCGGGGCGCGAGGGCGTGGCGATCACGCTGGTCGAGCCGCGCGAGCACAGGCTGCTCCGCGACATCGAGCATCGGGTCGGCCATCCGCTGGAGATCGCCGGCCTGCCCACGGTGGCGGACCTGCGCGAGAAGCGCCTGGACCTGCTCCGGGGCGCGCTCCGGGAGGCCCTCCTCGCCGGTGGGCACGACCGCTACCGGGCGGTCGTGGAGCCGCTCGCCGACGAGTTCGATCTCGTGGACATCGCGCTCGCCGCGGTGGCGCAGGCGGACCAGGAGGCGCGCGGCGCCGAGGACACGACCGAGCTGGTCCCGGCCCAGCTGCCCTCGTTCGCGTCTCGGGGCGGCACATCGCACGGCGCCGGGCGGCGGCCGCCGCTGCGCGGCGAGATGCCCAACAGTCGTTCGTTCGGGCCGCGCCCGGCTGGCGAGCGGCGGCCGACCGCGTCCTCCGGCAGTGACGCCGAGACCGCCGCCCTCGACCGCCTTGGCCCGCGACCGCGCCCGGCGTCGCGCCCGCCGTCCGTCCGTCCACCCGCCAAGGGCGGTCCGCACGGATTCCGCCCGTCGGGCTGGCAGACCCCCGACGGCCGCCCGGTGCTGCGGATGCCGGAGCGTGGCGCCTACGCGAGCGGCGTGACGCGCCTGTTCGTCGGCCTCGGCCGAGCTGGCGGCGTGCGGCCCGGCGACCTGGTGGGGGCCATCACGCACGAGGCGGGCCTGCAGGGCCGCGACATCGGCGCCATCCAGATCGCCGACGGGTTCTCGCTGGTCGAGGTCCCCGAGGCCGCCGCCGAGCACGTCATCCGCAGCCTGCGCGGCAAGACCCTCCGCAACCAGCCGTTCACGATCCGCCGCGAGCGCTACTGAGCCGCGGGCCACGGAGACGGGCTCCGGGGCCGGGCTGAACGAGCACCGGGCTACGAGCGGGGCCCGTCCTCGCCGCGCCCCTCGCGGAGGAACCGCTCGATCTCGCTGATCAGGTCGTCGCCGGCCGGCTGCCGCTCCTCGTCCACCATCGCCTCGAGGCGCTCAACGTAGGCGCGCGTCGTCTCGTCGGCGGCCACGGCGGCGTCGAGGCGCGTCCGCAGGCGGCCCGCCTCTTCGACGAGCTCGCCGCGCGGCAGCTCGATGTCGAGGTGCTGCTCGAGGGTCCGCAGCAGGGCCACCGACGCGGGCGCGTAGCCGCCGGTCACGTAGTGCGGGATCTGCGCGAAGTAGCCGACGGCGTGCAGGCCGGCCGCCGCCGCCGCCATCTCGAGCACCGACAGGCACGCCGCCGGGACCCGCAGCAGCCCCGTCGGGCCCGCGGTCACCTGGCCGCGCAGCAGGCCCATCTCCGACTCGGTCCCCAGGATCGGGACGGGACGCGCGTGCGGGACGGCGGCCGGGATCGCCCCCAGGCTGATCCACTCGCGGGCGCCGAGGCGGGCCAGGAGCTCGAACAGGTCCGCCGACAGCGCGTGCCAGCGGAAGTCGGGCTCGGGGCCGCCGAGGACCAGGACGTCGCGGTCGCCGCGGCGGACGTGGCGGAGGCGCAACTCGGGCCACTCGAGCGTCGCGGGCCGGCCGTCGCGGATCTCGAGGGCCGGCCGCCGCGCACGGTAGTCGTACAGCGCGTCCGCGTCGAACGTGGCCACGGTGGAGGCGCCCTCGCCGAGCAGCGCCAGGGCCGTGGTGGCCGCCGCGCCTGCGTCGACCCAGCCGTCGAAGGCGGCCACGACGACCGGGCGCGCGAGGGCGGGGAGCGGGTGCTCGAGTCGGTACAGGGGCATCGCCCCGACAGGATACGGATTCCGCGCGAATCAGCGTCCGCCGGCGGCCCGGCGCACCCGTATGGCCGCCCGCTCGCCCAGGTAGTGGTGCCACAGGATCCGGGCGGCGACCGCCCGCCATGGCCGCCAACGCTCGGCGAGGCCCGACATCTCGACGAGACCGGGCCGACGAGCGAGGTCCTGCAGGTCGGCCACGGCCTGTGCCAGCGCGATGTCGTGCGCCGGCCAGGCGTCGGGCCGCCCGAGCACCATCAGGCGGTAGATCGTCGCCGTCCACGGACCGATGCCCGGGACCTGGGTGAGCTGCTCGTCCACCGCGTCGTCGTCGAGTGACGGCAGCCCCTCGAGGACCAGCCGCCTGTCGAGTACGGCCCGCGCCAGCTCGCGGCCGTAGCGGGCCTTCTGGCGGCTGAAGCCGATCTCCAGGAGCGAGCGGTCGTCGAGCTCGAGGAAGGCCGCCGGCGTGAGCGGCTCTCGGGCGGCCCGCAGGCGGTCGAAGGCGGCCTGCGCCGAGGCGAGCGAGACCTGCTGCTCGAGGATGAGGTGGACCAGCGTCGGGAAGCCGGGCTCCCGCGCCCAGAGTGGCGGCCGGCCGTGGCGCGCCACCGAGGCGGCGAGGAGGTCGTCGCGGGCCGTGAGCTGGTCCACGGCCGCCGCGAGCGTCGCCTCGGTCAGCGGGACGCCCGCCGGTGGCGACGCGGGAAGATGGCGTGGCCCCGTCCCGGGCTGCTCGCGCATCGGCTCCTCCACGGTGGCTGGAGCACCATCCTGCCCGAACGGGCGGAAGGGCGCCCGCGCAGGGATCAGCGCCCCTCGGCGCCGCGTGCCAGGGACGCCCGGGCTGGGATCGCCGGACGCCACGCGCCGAAGACGACGACCGTCCAGGCGACCAGCAGCAGGGCGAGCGTCAGGGCGAGGCCGGCCGCCGACGCGGCCACCACGGCCTGGCTGGCCGCGAGGTCGCCCAGCGGCAGCGAGAGCGAGGAGAACGCGCCCCCGCCGAACCCGCCCGCGAAGCCGCCACCCGGTCCGCGGCCGCCCCCGAACCCAGCGCCGCCGCCGAACCCGCCACCACCGCCAGGCCCGCCGAACCCGTCACCGCCCGACGAGGCGCGGAGCGCGCCCGTCAGCACGGCGTGCAGGTTGGCGGTGTTCAGCAGGGCCACGCCCGCCAGGCCGGCCGCCGAGGCGACCCACGGGGCCGCCAGGACCGCCGCCGTCGCGAAGAACGGGAACAGGTAGCGCTCGTGCACCCGCGTCGGCACCACGAAGAACGCCAGCGCGAGGATGGTGAAGCCCAGCAGGATCGTCGCCAGGCTGTCTCGCAGGAGGAGCCCAGCGGCCACGGCTAGGCCGATCGCGGCCAGCAGCGCGCCGCCCAGGACGACCGCGGGCACGCCGCCCCAGACGACCAGCGTGTCGGCCGTCCAAGAGCCGGACCCGCCGCCCCCGACCACCGCGGCGAGGCTCGGGTCGCCGACCAGCGCCCAGGGGTTGTACGCGTTGGCGGTGAGGACGCTGAACTCGTTGCCCAGCCGGCCGAACAGCCCCGCCAGCCCGGCGACCTGGGCGAGGACGGGTACGTCGGCCAGCGACGCGGGCGCGTACACCCCGAGGTCGAACGGGAGGATCACGAGCAAGGCGACGACGGCGGCGAGGGCCGCGGACGACACGAGCCGGCGCGGCCCCTGATCGCGCAGCAGACCGCCCAGCGCCCGGTCGAGCCGCTCCATGCGCGGCCCCAGCGCGGGCTGCGGCCCGGAGCCGATCCGCAGCAGGTGGCGGCGGACCAGGATCGGGACGATGACCACCAGGGCGATCGCGTACTGCGGCTTAACGAGGACCGCCAGCGCGGCGGTCGCCAGCGCCGCCTCCGACCAGCCCCCGAGGAGCAGGAGGAGCGCCGCCAGCGAGACGGCCGTGCCCACCGCGTCCACCTGGCCCCACAGAGCGGAGTCGTACCAGGACACGGGCAGGAACAGGAACAGCGCCGCCGCCACCAGCCCTGCTCGCCGGCCGCGCCAACGCGTCGCCAGCGCGTAGACCATCGCGCCGATGGCGATGTCGGCGAGCATCGGGGGCACCTTGAGCAGGGCCGGGTTGCCGAGCAGGCCGAGCGCCCACAGCACGTACATGTAGGCGGGCGGGTAGTTGGCCGACGAGGTGGACGCGTAGAACGTCCCCGGGCCGTGGGACCCCAGCGCCTGCGCCCACTGCCAGAACTGGGACAGGTCGCCGGTGTAGCCCTGCATCGGGAACAGCACGAACGCGAGCAGGAACCGCGCCGCCAGCCCCAGCGCCAGGAGGGCGACCACGGCTCGATGGCGTTCGACGAAGTCGATCACGACGCCATCGTGGCCGCGGCCGCCTTTCAGTTTCGTGAGGACGCCCGGCAGGCGTCGGGTCGGCTCCGCGGAGGGTGCGGGGGAAGGGAGCCTTCCTCCGCCGGCACTGGCCGCGGTGGTCTACTTGATCGGGTTGCCGTCGGCGCCCAGGACGTACCACTTGCCGTTGAGGCCCTGGCCGTTGGTGTCGCCCGCCGCCTTGTCGCCGGCGTAGTAGTAGAGCGGGTGGCCGTGGAACGTCACCTGCGCGCTGCCGTCGGACCGGGTGATGCTGCCGAAGTCCGAGGCGGCGAGGCCGGCGCCCAGACTCGGCAGGGCTCCCGTGAGCGGCGGCCACGTCGAGGCGCAGATGCCCGAGCAGGCGGAGCTGGTGCTCGAGTCGGGCGTGAACATGTAGAGCGTCATCCCCGACGGCCCGACGAGGACCGTGCCGAGGCTGGTCTTGGCGAGCGCCAGGCCACCTGCAGCCGCTGCCGGGGCCGTGCTGGCGGCGCCGCCGCCGTAGGACCCGTAGCCGCCGCCGGCGGCTGCCGACGGCGCGGGCGACGAGGCTGGCGCGGAGGGCGCTGCCGACGGCGCCGTCGACGGCGATGGGGTTGCCGCGGCGCCGCTGCAGGCGGCGACGAGCGTCGCCAAGAGTAGGGGTGCGAGAACTCGACCGGGACGCATGGTGGTCCTCCTGTCCATGGGAACGCTGGACAGGGGCACTCTACGCCGCGCTGCCGGATCCGGTCTCCGACCCGCCTTCGCCCGCAGCCGAGCCCGCGGCGCGGCAAGATGGGGGAAGTCTCATCCGCCCTGTCATCGAGCCGAAAGGGTGCCGCCTGGACCATCGGGGCCATGAACACGACCGACACGGCCCGCGAGGCACGAACCCGGAACCTCGCCCGGCTCCGCAAGCTGACCATCGGGACCGCCGCCCTGGGCATGGCCGCCACGAGCGGCTTCAGCTTCCTGGCGGCGGCGACCTATGCCGGGCACGCGACCGCGTCGGCCGCCACGGCCTACACGACGTCGGTCGCCGCGACCGCCCCGTCGGGCGTCACTTCCGGCACCACGGCCAACACGTCCGGCACCACGGCCAGCACCTCCGGCACGACGTTCACCGCCCCGGCCGTCACGTCCACCTCCGGCTTCGGGCACGTCTCGTCCGGGGGCTCGTGACGGTGCTGCAGACCGCCGACTGGCGCGCCCTGGGCACGGGCGTCCGCCTGATCGTCAGCGACGGCGACCTGGCCGCCGCCCGGGCGGCCGTGGAGCGCGTCCTGGACGAGGTGGACCTGGCCTACTCCCGCTTCCGGCCCGACTCGGAGCTGGTGGCGCTCAACGCCCGGCGCGGCACGCAGGTGCGCGTTTCGCCCCTGCTCGCCCGCGCGCTCGCCGGCGCGCTGGAGGCGGCCCGGGCGACCGGCGGCGCGGTGGACCCAACCGTCGGCCGGGCCCTTCGAATCACCGGCTACGACGACGACTTCGACCGGATCGCCGGCACCGCGCGCCCCATCGAGTTCAAGCTCGCGCCGGTGCCCGGCTGGTCGGTCATCGCCTTCGACGCCGCCGCCCGCACCGTACGGGTCCCGACCGACGTCGAGCTCGACCTCGGGTCCACCGGCAAGGGCCTCGCGTCCGACCTGTGCGCCGCCGCCGCGCTCGGCGCGGCCGGCCCGGGCGCCGGCGTGCTGGTGAGCCTGGGCGGCGACGTCGCGGTGGCGGGTCCCGCGCCCGAGGGCGGCTGGCGGATCCTGATGGCCGAGGACAGCCGGGCGGACCCGGACGGCCCGGGCGAGGTGGTCGCGATCGAGCGCGGCGGCCTCGCCACCTCGTCGACCACAGTCCGCCGCTGGTCCTCGTCCGACGGCGTCACCGCCCACCACATCGTCGATCCGCGGACGGGCCTGCCCGCCGACACCCCGTGGCGCACGGCCACGGTCGTCGCGGCGACCTGCGAGGCCGCCAACGCCGCGTCCACGGCGTGCATCGTGCTGGGACCCGCCGCCCTGGACTGGCTCGCCTCGGCCGGGCTGCCGGCCCGCCTCGTGGCTCAGGACGGGACGGTCGTCCGCCTCGGCGGCTGGCCCGAGCCGACGGGCGGGGCCGCCCCGTAACCGGCCCGAAAGGTCCCGGTCCCGACACTCAGCCCAGCGCATTCCACCGCGGCGGCGGGGGCCCCTCCCCCTCTCGCCCCGCCGCCGCCAGCCCACCGAGGAGCACTCGATGTCCGACCAGATCCTGTGGTTCGCGGCCCGCGGGGCCGGGATCGTCTCGCTGCTGATGCTGACGGCGAGCGTGGCGTTCGGCCTGGTCACCGTCGCCCGCTTCCAGGCCGCCGGCTGGCCCCGGCTCTTCAACTACGAGATGCACCGCCGCGTCTCGCTGCTCTCGACGGCCTTCCTCGCGACCCACGTCCTGGCGGCCGTCATGGACCCCTACCTCCGGCTCGGCCTGGGCGCTGCGCTCGTCCCGTTCGCGTCGTCCTGGAAGCCTGTCCCGGTCGCCCTCGGCGTGATCTCGATGTACCTACTGGTGGCGCTCATCGCCACCAGCCTGCTGCGGCGGCACCTCGGCCAGCGGGCGTGGCGGCTGGTCCACTGGACGAGCTACCTGATGTGGCCCCTCGCGTTCGCGCACACGCTCACGGCAGGCAGCGATGCCATGGCTCCGTGGATGCTGGGCGTCGAGGCCGCCGCGATCGCCGTCGTGGCGGGCGCCGCGACGTGGCGGTGGGTGGACCGGGGTGCGACGATGGTGCTCGGGGCCCGGGCGCTCGCCCGCTGAGCCCGCCTGCGACGAGCGAGGGGTCCGGACGATGCGGGTGCTGGTGGCCGAGGACGACGCGGGGCTCCGCGACGTCCTGGTCCTCGGCCTGGTCGACGCGGGCTACCACGTGGACGCCGTGGACCGCGGCGACGACGCGATCGACCAGCTCCGCTGGTACGAGTACGACGTCGCGATCGTCGACTGGCGGATGCCGGGAGCGGAGGGGATCGACGTCGTCTCGTGGGCCCGCCGCCACGACCGCCCGACCGCGCTGCTCATGCTGACCGCCCGGGACGCGCCGGCGGACCGCATCCGGGGGCTCGACACCGGCGCCGACGACTACCTGACCAAGCCGTTCGACTTCGGCGAGCTGCTCGCCCGCGTGCGCGCCCTCCAGCGCCGGCCGCGCGGCGTGGACCAGCCCGTGCTGCGCGCCGGGCGGCTCTCGCTCGATCCGGTCACGCACGTCGTGCGGGCGGACGGGCGCGAGGTCGCGCTCACCGCCACCGAGTACCGGATCCTCGAGCTGCTGCTGCGCCGCTCGCCCTCGGTGGTCGACCGCAAGGCCATCGCCGAGCACGCCTGGGCCGACGAGACCGAGCCGCTGGGGTCGAACGCGATCGACGTCCAGATGTCGCGCCTGCGCTCCAAGCTGCCCGACGCGGGGGTCCGCATCGTGACCGTCCGCGGCTCCGGCTACCGCCTCGAAGCCGGATGACGATGGCCCACGTGCCGGCGGTCCGCCGCCAGTCCATCCGGGTCGCGCTCGCCGCGACCGGGGTGGTGGCGCTGGTGTACCTCGCGATCTCGGCAGGCGTCGTCGCGTTCGCGACGCGCGACCTCACCTCGCAGATCGACCAGCGGCTGATGCAGGCGTTCGGGCGGCTGCCGCCCGGCGACCAGGTCCCGGGCGGGGCTCCCGGCGACGCCGGCGGCACGGGCGGCTCGCCCAGTCTCGGCCGAGACCCGGGCCGCCCGTTCGGGCCGCCCACTCTGATCTGGACCGTCTCCGCGAGCGGCACCGTGACCGCGATCGGCAGCCAGACGCCGGCGCTGCCCGCCGACCTCACCACGGTGGGCGCCCCCCAGGACGCCACGATCGACGGGACCAGCGTCCGCATCGCGGGCCAGCAGGTGGGGTCGGTGTACGTGATCGCCGCGCAGGAGACGCAGCAGGTCGCCGACGCCCAGCAGACGATCATCCTGGGCGTGCTGCTGATCGCGCCGTTCCTGCTGGGGTTCGTGTTCGTCGGGGCCACCATCGTGGGCCGACGGGTGGCAGAGCCGATCGAGGCCGCCCACCGCCGCCAGCTCGAGTTCACGGCCGACGCGTCGCACGAGCTGCGCACGCCCCTGTCGGTGATCGAGGCCCACACCTCGCTCGCCCTCGCCCAGGACCGCGAGGCCGCCTGGTACCGCAACGCGTTCACCAAGGTGGACCGCGAGTCCAGGCGGATGCGCAAGCTGCTCGAGGACATGCTGTGGCTGGCGCGGTTCGATGCGGCCGCCGCGCCGCCGCCCTCCGGGCCGATCGACCTCGGGGTGCTCGCGAGCCAGGCCGTCGACCGGTTCGGCGCGGTCGCCGAGACCCGCCACCTCCAGCTGACCGTGCACGCGCCGTCGCAGCCCGTCGTGATCGCGGCGTCGGCGGAGCTGGTGGACCGACTGGTCGGGGTGCTGGTGGACAACGCCTGCAAGTACTCGCCGGACGGCGGGGCCGTGGACGTGACCGTTGGCGTGGAGTCCGGGCGCGCCTTCGTGGCGGTGGACGACGCCGGGCCCGGCATCCCGGAGGAGGAGCGGGCCCGGATCTTCGACCGCTTCCACCGCTCCGTCACCACGGCGGGCGGGACCGGCGGCGCCGGGCTGGGCCTCGCGATCGGCGACGCGATCGTGCGCGCGACTTCCGGTCGATGGGGGATCGGCACGTCCCCCGCCGGCGGCGCGAGGTTCACCGTCAGCTGGGGTCGCGCCTCAGTCGGCTGAGAGCCGCCAGGGCGCCCTTCGGCTGAGCGCCGACACCACGACGCACACGGCGATCTCCAGCGCCAGGATCCCGACGATGCGCGCCGCGACGATGCCACTGCCGCCGTTGGCGGGGTCGAGCAAGGGGTACGGGTACCAGCCCGCGGCCGGTCCGCGCAGCATCGTGTAGGCGGTCCACAGGACCGGGTAGGCCAGCCAGAGGAGCGAATCCCGGAACGGGATCCGGGTCAGCGGGGGCAGCACGACCCAGTCCACGATCGCCGCGGCCGGGAGCACGACCTGGAGCACCGTGCCCGCCCGCGGGATCGTGGCGGCGGCATCGGCGCCGGCCAGCAGCGGCGAGGCGACGAGGGCCGTGGCCGCCAGGTAGACCGCCGCCCCGCCGCGCAGCAGGTCCACGCTCGCCCCGCCGCCCCGCCGCCAGCCGGCCGCCGCCGTCACGAACGCGACGGCCCCGATCAGGTTGCTCTGGATCGCGAACGAGGACAGGAGGTCGACCGGCTGGAGCGCACCCGCGATGGCGTCGCTGGCGATCTGCGCAGCGATGGCGACCAGGGCCAGCGCAGCGAGCCCGAGGCGGACGGCGGCGATGAGGACGCGGCGGTCCATGGCCCGATCGTAGGCCATCGAGCGCACCGCGGTCGCGCGTAACGGGTTCGAAAGAGACCGGGCCCGAGACTCGGGGCATGGACACGAACCCCGCCCCCGCCCCGGTGCCCTCCGAACACGTCCCGGGCAGCGACGCACGCGAAATGCCGCCCCGACTGTGTGGGCAGGCCGTCACGGCGGCCCTCAGGCCCGGCCGACGCCCCGGACCCCCGGCGCGAGGCGGCTCCTGATGACCACCATCCGCGGCATCGCCGGCCAGGCGCTGGCGTCCGCTCTGCATCGGCCGGCCGCCGGGGCCCCCACCGTGCGCCCCGACGGCCGCCCGGCCAACCCCCGCCGCCTCGTCGCGAGCCCGCTCGGCCGCGAACTGGTCGTGTTCGCGGCGATCGGCGTGGTGAGCACGGCGGCCTACGCCGCCCTCTACCTGCTCCTGCGGACCGCGACCGGCGCCGCCGCCGCGAACGCGCTGGCGCTCGTGGCGACCGCCGTCGGCAACACCGCCGCCAACCGTCGGCTCACCTTCGGCGTGCGCGACGGGCGCTCGATGGTCCGCGATCAGGTCGGGGGCCTGGTCGCCCTCGCCGTCGCCCTGGCCATCACGACCGCGTCCGTCAGCCTGCTCGGAGCCCTCGCTCCGCAGGCCGGCCGCTTCGCGGAGCTGGCCGTCCTGATCGTCGCCAACGCGCTCGCCACGGCGGCGCGGTTCGTCCTGCTCCGGAGCTGGATCGCCGCCGACCGCAAGCGGGCGCTTGTCCCGGCACCCGCACCCGCCAACGCCCAGGAGTAACGACATGACCGCCATCGCCCCGCCCAGTGCGGGCCACCGCGAACCCGGAACGCCGGCCACCCCGGCCGGCCTCCGCCGCCTGCTCGTCCGCGAGCGCGAGGCAGGGGGCGTGTGGGTGCTCCCCGCCACCGCTGCCGTCATGGCCCTCTCGGCCGTGCTCTATCTCGTCAACCTCACCGTCAGCGGCTACGCCAACGTGTTCTACAGCGGCGCGGCGTGGGCGGCGAGCCAGTCGTGGGCCGCGTGGTTCATGGGCTCGGTCGACCCGGCCAGCTTCATCACCGTCGACAAGCCGCCGCTGGCCACGATGGTGATGGGCCTGTCGGTCCGGCTGTTCGGCCTCTCCTCCGCTTCCATCCTGCTGCCCGAGGCGCTCATGGGCGTCGCCGCGGTGGCCCTCGTGATGGCGACAGTGCGGCGCACGTTCGGCGCGCCGGCGTCGATCATCGCGGGACTGGTGACCGCGCTGACCCCGGCCGCCGTCCTGATCTTCCGCTACAACAACCCCGACGCCCTGCTCACGCTGCTGTGGGTCGGCGCCGCCTATGCGCTCGTCCGCGCGCTGGAGAGCGACCGCCTCCGCTGGCTCGCGCTGGCGGGCGTCCTGACCGGCCTCGCCTTCGAGACCAAGCTCCTGCAGGGCTTCCTCGTCCTGCCCGCCTTCGCGATCACCTACGCCGTGGCCGGCAAGGGCTCGTGGCGCCGCCGCCTCGCGGGGCTGGTCGTCGCGGCCGTGTCCGTGGTGCTCGCCTCGGCGTGGTGGGTGGTCCCCATGACCCTGCTGCCCGCCTCGGCCCGAGCCTTCGTGGGCGGGTCCTCCGACGGGACGGCGCTCAACCTGGTGCTCGGCTACGACGGCCTGGCCCGCGTGCTCGGCGGCAGCGCCGGGGGCGGGGCTGGCAACGGCGGCAGCTTCTCGGGCACGCCCGGGATCCTGCGCCTGTTCAACAGCGAGCTCGGCGGCCAGATCGGCTGGTTCCTGCCGATGTCGGCCGTCGGGCTGGTGGCCGGCCTGGTCGCCCGCGCCCGCGCCCCCCGCACGGACCTCGCCCGGGCCGCGTTCCTCATGTGGGGCCTGTGGCTGGCCGTCGACGCGGTCGTGTACAGCTTCATGTCCGGCACCATCCACAGCTACTACGAGGTGTCGATGGCGCCCGCGGTCGGCGCGCTCGTCGGCGGCGGCATCGTCGCCCTGTGGCGGGCCCGCGAGCGGCACAGCTGGGCGGGCGTGCTGCTCGGCCTGGCGATGGTCGGCTCCGCAGGGGTCGCGCTGACGCTGCTCGACCGGACGCCGTCGTTCGTGCCCGGGCTGGGGCTTGCCGTGCTCGCCGTGACCGCGCTGATCGTGCCGGTGCTGGCCATGCGCGCGACCCCCCGCGTCCGCGGGCTGCAGGTGGCTGCGGCTTGCCTGGGGCTCGCCATGCTGTTGGCCGGGCCTGCGGCGTACGCGATCGACACGATGCAGACGGCCCACTCGGGCGGCGACCCCTCCGCCGGCCCGTCGGCGGGGCGCGACGGCGGCTTCGGCGGCCCCGGAGGCGGCCAGCTGGCGCAGGCCGGCGGCGCGCTTTCCGGCGGCCTAGGATCAGCCCCCGGCTCGTTCGGGGGAGGCTTCGGCGGCCCCGGCGCCTCGTTCGGCGGCGGCCCCGGGGGCAGCTCGCTGTCGGGCGACGTGCTGTCCTACCTGGAGGCGAACCAGGGAAGCGCCACGTGGCTGCTCGCGGTGACCGACTCCACAACGGCCGGCCAGATCGAGCTCTCGACCGGGCGTGCGGTGATGGCCACCGGCGGCTTCACCGGCAGCGACAACGCCCTCTCGCTGGCCCAGCTCCAGGCGTACGTCGCCTCCGGCCGGCTGCGCTTCATCCAGGTCGGCGGCCAGTTCGGCGGGCCGGGCGGTGGCGGCCGGTCGTCGGAGCTCTCCTCCTGGGTCGCCTCGAACTGCACCGCGGTGACGGTCAACGGGACGTCCACCTCGGTCTACGACTGCTCCTCGACCTCGACCTCGACGTCCTCGGCCGCCTCGTCCGCCGCCGGCGGCAGCTGAGACCCGCGGCGCGCAGCGCCGAGCACCCGCCCGGGAATCGAAACCGGCCGCGCCGTCATCGGCGCGGCCGGTTGCTTGGGCAGCGGGATCCGGGGCGAGCCCCCTAGGCGGCGAACTCGCGGAGCTTGCGGCTGCGGGAGGGGTGGCGGAGCTTGCGCAGCGCCTGCACCTCGATCTGGCGGATGCGCTCGCGGGTGAGGCCGAACTCCCGGCCGACCTCCTCGAGCGTCCGGGCGTGGCCGTCATCGAGGCCGAAGCGCAGGCGCAGGACGCGCTGCTCGCGCCGGTCGAGGCTGGCCAGCACGTGCTCGATCTGCTCCCGGCGCATGCGGTCCGCGACCACGTCGAGCGGGGACACGGCGTCCTCGTCCGGGATGAGCTCGCCGAGCTCGGCGTCGCCCTCGTCGCCCACCGGCGACTGCAGCGACACGGGCTCGCGGCCCAGCTTGCGGATCTCCTCGACCCGCTGCGGGGTCATGGCCGGCGTCTCGTCCGGGAGGGCGGCCGCGATCTCGGCGTTGGTGGGCTCGCGGCCGAGCTGCGTCGACAGCTCGCGCACGACGCGCGCCACCCGGCCCATGGTCTCGACCATGTGCACGGGGATCCGGATGGTCCGGCTCTGGTCGGCGAGGCCGCGCTGGATCGCCTGGCGGATCCACCACGTGGCGTAGGTGCTGAACTTGAAGCCGCGCTCGTACTCGAACTTGTCCACAGCGCGGATCAGGCCGGCGTTGCCCTCCTGGACGAGGTCCAGCAGGCCCATCCCGGCCTGGTTGATGTACTTGCGGGCGATGGAGACCACGAGCCGCAGGTTGGCGGACGTCAGGTGGTCGCGCGACTCCTTGGCCAGCGCCTTGAGCGCAGGCCGCAGCTCGTCCACCAGGTCGGCAGCCCGGCCGGACTCGAGGTGGCGCTGGATCGCCGGGTAGGCGACCTCGTCACGGGCCCAGTCGCGCAGCGCGCGGAGCGCGGTGTTGGCGCGGATCTCGGCGTTCGGCCTGCCCAGCTCGCCCTCGACCCAGTCCAGCAGCTCGGTGAAGGACTCGACGTCGAGCCGCTCGTTGTAGACCGAGCGGAGGTCGCAGGCGCGGGTGAGCCGCTCCTTGAGCACCTCGGACTCGGCCTTCTTGAGCCCGTCGGCCAGGCCCAGGGCGGGCATCGTCATGTACAGGTCGATCGCGTCGTCCGAGCGGAGCGCCTGGGTCACGACGCGGTGCGCCTCGGCCGCGAACGGCAGGGCGTACTTCCGGTCCTTGGCGCGCGCGGTGGCCTCGGTGCCGTGCAGCGTCCACTCGTGGATCGAGAGGATGGCCTTCCAGGGCTCGTCCTTGGCCTGGGCGCCGAGCTCCATGCCCTTGGCGAGGATGACCTCCTCCTCGGCGGTGAGCAGCGGAACGCGGCCGATCTCGCGCAGGTAGAGGCGGACCGAATCGTCGGTGTCGAGAACCTCGGCCGATACGTCGGCGTCGGCCTCTTCCGGGGCGGCAGGCGCAGCCTCGGGCTCGGGGGGCAGCTCGGCGATGAGTTCCTCGGCCTCGAGCTCGGCCGCTGCAGGGTCGAGCTCGATCGAGGCGGCCGCCAGCGCGGCCTCGGTCTCGGAGGAGGGGGAGGTGGCTTCGAACGAGATCACGGTGCTCCAGTTGAGGGGCCGCGACCGCTCGCGCGACCCATGACAGGCTGCAGGAATTCTGTTGGCCCGACTTGCGGATCGGGCCCCATGCCGGGACCACGCCTTCCCAACATGCGTAGTGGCGTGTCAAATGACACGCCATTGGACCAGAAGTCTAGGCCATCGCCGGGGGCTTGACAACCCCCCAATCCAACCCCGAATCCGCCCGAGGCGTGGTTTGGCCGAGGCGGCGGGGTGCCTCGACGCCGCCGCCCGCGCCGGCCCGGCGGGCCCGACCCGTTAGTTCACCAGGGTCTTGGGCATCTCGAACATCGTGCGGCCGCCGAACCGGCCCCGGAGCACGTCGTCGAGGTGGTCGGCGAGGTTGCCGAGCTGCACGCAGGCGAACGCGATCTGGGCGGTGGTGACGCCCACGGCCGTGAGCTCCATCGAGACGACCACCTCGCGCTCGGTCCAGAACACCCGGCCGAACAGGATGTTGCGGTTGATGTCGTTGAGCGACTCCAGGAGCGCCGGCGTCAGGTCGACGCCCGACACGAGGGGCGCGAACACCTGGAGCAGGGGCGGCCGGCCCGCCACGGGGCGGACGAACATCAGCGCTGAGCCCACCCGGATCGGCAGGTCGCCGTCCCGGTCCGGGACGAGGCTCGCGCCCGCGATGAACTCGGCCAGCGCCGCATCGAGCGACGCCGCGGCCTGGTCGGGCTCGGCGCTCGGGTGCGACTGGTCGGGTACGACCGCCGCAGGGTGCTCCGGGATGGGCCGGTCCGGGGCGATCCCGAGATCGGGCTCGGGAACCGGACCGTGGTGGGCGGGGAAGCCGCCGCTCCGGTAGCGGAGGTCGTCCGGGGACGCCGCCCCGTACACCTCGCGCAGGGTGCGCACCGCCACCTCCGCGACCTCGGCGAACGGGACTGGCTCCTGCCACTCTCGGGTCCAGTTCCTGCCCTGCGAGGCAGGGGCCGGGCGCTGCCACCCGAGGGCCGCCAGGCGCTCCTCCTTGGCCGGTCCCAGACCGTGTCCCGGGGGGAGCCAGTGGTTGCCGGCCGCCTCGGCGCGGAACCCGAGCAGGCCGCCCTGGGCGAACTGCACGTAGGCGCTGGCGCCCGCGCGCGGCTCGGCCGCGAGGGACACGACGAGGTAGGTCGCGTGCTCCATGTGGGCAAGCGCCGCGGCCAGACGCGCCTCGAAGGCCGTCCAGACGCCGCCGGGATCCTCGACGGGATCGGTCATCGCTCCACCTCCGGCCGCTGCCACACGGCGGTTCTGCCTCGGAGAAGCGTACTCGCGATCCCGCTCGACGGTGCCGCCCCGGCGAGTTCTGCAGCGCCGGCCCGACTTCGTCCGCGGACGCCGCGAATCCCGAGTCGCCTGGCAAATGGCGAACGGCCGCGCCTCATGGCCTCTGCTGACCGGCCGGCGCTCGGCCACCCTGGGCCCGCTTGGGCGCGGGGCCACTCGAGAGGGCGCACCCGCCCTGCGGAGACGCGCGGCCGGGGGGAAGACCGCGCGCCTCCGTACGACGGGGGCGCGCTACGACCATCAGCGTACCTGCAGTCGTCAACTGAGATTCGCCAAGGATCGTGGGGCGGCTGCCGGGACCGGGCCCAGGGCCCGGACGCCCACCTCAGTCGCGCGGCCTGAGCGTGATCCAGGTCGTCTTGACCTCGGTGTACTGGTCGTGCGCGTGGACGCTCTTGTCGTGGCCGCCGAAGCCCGACAGCTTGTAGCCGCCGAACGGCGTGGTGTTGTCGCCCTCCGCGTACGCGTTGACACCGACCACGCCGGCCCGCAGGTCGCGCGCCACGCGGTGCGCCACGTGGAGGTCGTCGGTGTAGAGCGAGGCGGCGAGGCCATAGGGCGTGTCGTTGGCCAGCGCGACGGCCTCGGCCTCGGTGTCGAATTCCATGACCGAGAGCACCGGCCCGAAGATCTCCTCCCGGGCGACGCGCATGTCGTTCCGGACGTTGTCGAGGATCGTGGGACCCACGAAGTAGCCGCCGGTCTCGCGCAGGATCTGCTCCCCGCCGGCCACCACGCGCGCGCCCTGGCCCATGCCGGACTCGACATAGTCGAGGACGGTCTCCAGCTGCCCGCGGCTGATGAGCGGGCCGAGTCGGCTCGACGGCTCGAGCGGATCGCCCACCGGCCAGCGCTCGAGCTCTGCCTTGAGCGCCTCGAGGAGCTCCGCACGCCGCGAGCGGTGGACGATCATCCGCGAGCCGGCCGAGCAGTTCTCGCCCATGTTCGTGAAGATCGCGATCGCGGCGTTGGCCGCCACCGCCGCCATGTCGGTGACGTCCGGGAACACGATCTGCGGGCTCTTGCCGCCCAGCTCGAGCAGCACCCGCTTGAGGTTGCTGTCGGCGGCATAGTGGAGGAAGCGGCGGCCCACCTCGGTGGAGCCGGTGAACGCCACGCAGTCCACGTCCGGGTGGCGGCCGATGGCCTCGCCGACCGCGCCGCCCGGCCCGGGGACCACGTTGAGCACGCCGTCGGGGATGCCGGCCTCCCTGGCCAGTTCGGCGATCCGCAGCAGCGAGAGCGCCGTGCAGGAGGCGGGCTTGATGACCATCGTGTTGCCGGTGGCCAGCGCCGGGCCCATCTTCCAGGCCGCCATGAGCGCCGGGTAGTTCCACGGGATCACCGCGCCCACGACCCCCACCGGCTCGCGGGTGATGGTGGCCACGATGCCCTCCGGCGCCGGGGCGACTTGGCCGTAGAGCTTGTCGGTCGCCTCGGCGTGCCAGCGGATGCAGTTGGCGGTCTCGATGATGTCCACGGTGGCGGTGTCGCCGATCGGCTTGCCCGAGTCGAGCGTCTCCACCAGGGCGAGCTCGCGGTTGTGCGCGGCGATCAGGTCGGCCCACGCGACGAGGAGCCGCTTGCGGTCGCCGGGGTTCAGCCGCGACCAGCGTCCGTCGTCGGCGGCGCGGCGCGCGGCGGCGACCGCCAGGTCCACGTCCTCGGGCCCGCCCTGGGCGAGCTCGGCGATCGCCCGGCCGGTGGCCGGGTTCTCGGTCGTGAACCGCCGGCCGGCCCGCGCGTCGACGAACACCCCGTCGATGAACAGCTGCGTCCGGAGGGGGAGGGACGGGATCGCGGCGAGCGACTCGGCGCGGTCGGGGATGAGCGTCTCGGTCACGACGGGCCTCCGCGGGGCTGGCTGGCGGGCTCGGCCTCCCGGGGCGGGCGGGGGCCGGGAGTCTGGATCTTGAGGCTGCCGGCAAGCGTAGTGCCGCCGGCCCGGCCGCGCCCGCACCATCCCGTTCCGCGCTACCGTTGGCCGCCATGAGCGACGATCCCGCCCGCGCCGCGCTGGAGGCCGCGCTTGCCGGCCGCGGGCCGTACGAGCTGTTCGCGTGCGACCCCTCCCTGGCCGACACGGCGGCCTTCTGCGCCCACTACGGGTTCGACCCCGCGGATTCGGCCAACACCATCGTGGTGGTCGGCAAGGGCGCCGTGCCCGTGTACGCCGCCTGCGTGGTGCTGGCCACGCACCGCCTGGACGTCAACCGGGCGGTCAAGGGCCACTTCGGGCGCAAGTCCTCGTTCGCCTCGCCGGACGAGACGCGGGCGCTGACCGGCCACGAGATCGGCGGCGTCACCGTGTTCGGCCTCCCCGACGGCCTGCCGATCTGGGTGGACGCGGCCGTGATGGACCGGGAGCGGATCGTGCTGGGCGGGGGCAGCCGCAGCTGGAAGGTGATCGCCCCGCCGTCGATTCTGCGCTCGCTGCCCGGCGTGGAGGTGGTCGAGGGCCTGGCCAATCCGGCTCGCCCGGACCCGGGCGCCTGACGGCGCTGGCCAGCGCCCCTACCATGGGCAGATGACGAACATGCAGCGGCTGGTCCTCGTCCTGGCCCTCCTCTTCGCGGTTCTGCTCGGGATCCTGCTCGCCACGTCCCTGCTGGGCAACAACGGCGGCTCGTCCACGCCCACGCTGCCGCCCTCGCCGTCGGTCTCGGCCCCGCCGTCGTCGTCGGCGGCCGCCTCCGCCTCCCTGGCCCCCTCGGCCTCGGCGGTTCCCTCCTCATCGCCCAGCCCCACCCCCACCGCCACGCCCGGCCCGGCCGCGACCATCCAGTTCGTCCAGCTCGCGCTCGACGCCACCACCGACCCGGGCGGCACCACCCGCACGATCGCCTTCACGGCCCAGAGCGGACCGGTCTCGGTCAACCTCAAGACCGAGTCGGGGGGCAACTCGGTCGTCTGCCTGCTGGCCAACGGCAAGCAGCTGTCCTGCCAGACCGGGGTCAGCGGCACGCTCTCCGCGGCGAGCGGCTCGAAGTCCGTCAACTACCAGGTGACCCTGCGGGGCTCCGGCGGCGCCACGCCGGTCGTCGGGGTGTCGATCACGTTCCCCGCCGCGAAGCCCAAGGTGACCGTCACCAACGCCCGCTTCGACGGCACGGCGAACCCCGCCTACAACGGCCTTCAGGTGGTGACGACCCCGCGCGCCAAGGGCTACTACCACGTCACCGCCGACTGGGGAGGGCACCCGTTCCTGTACGAGGTGGACCTCATCGAGCAGGGCGGCCCCGGGCTCAAGACGGTCCAGTCGACGACCGGCTCCACCAACGTGAGCCAGGGCTTCGCAGTTGCGCCGCCCAACGCGTGGATGATCGTCATCAAGAACAACGAGACGGGCTTCGGGATCACCGGTCTCACGGCCACGTTCACCTGGCCCTGATCGTCGCCCGCTGCCCCCGGTGACGCGGCCGCCAGCGCCCTTCTAGGACGGCGCCGGCGGCTTGCGGTCGGGGAGCCGGCCGGCCTCCCTGAGGGCGCGGCGCAGGAGGTACTCGATCTGGCCGTTCACCGAGCGCAGGTCGTCCCCGGCCCACCGCTGGAGCGCCGTGAGCGTCTCGGGGTCGAGGCGGATCAGGAACGGCTTGCGCTCGGCCATCGGGCCGCCTCCGCCTCCTGCGCCGCCCCGCCCCGGACCTCGTGCACGGCGGGCTACGCGTAGATGGTCCCGGTGTTGACCACCGGCTGGGTCTCGTGGTCCGAGCACAGGACGACCAGCAGGTTGCTCACCATCTGCGCCTTGCGCTCCTCGTCGAGCTCCACGACCTGCTTGGACGACAGCTGCTCGAGGGCCATCTCGACCATCCCGACCGCGCCCTCCACGATCCGGGTGCGGGCCGCGATGACCGCGTTGGCCTGCTGGCGCCGGAGCATCGCGTTGGCGATCTCGGGTGCGTACGCCAGATGGCTGATGCGCGCCTCGATGACCTGGACGCCGGCCTTGTCGAGCCGCTCCTGGATCTCGGCCTTGAGCTGCTCGGCCACCTCGATCGGGTTGGCCCGCAGCGAGACCTGGTCCTCGTGCGCGTCGTACGGGTGCGACGTGGCGAGGTTCCGCAGCGCCGACTCCGCCTGGACCGCGACGAAGTTCTCGTAGTTGTCGACCTCGAACAGCGCCTCCGCCGTGTCGGTGACCTTCCACACCACCACGGCCGCGATCTCGATCGGGTTGCCGTCGCGGTCGTTGACCTTGAGCTTGCCGGTCTCGAAGTTGCGGACGCGGACGCTGACGCGGGGCCGGAGCGTGAACGGGTTGACCCAGGCGAGGCCCTGCTCCCGGAGCGTCCCCCGGTAGCGGCCGAACAGGACCACCGCGCGCGCCTCGTTGGGGTTGACGGGCGTCATGCCGGCCCAGCCCAGCAGGACCACGCCGTAGACGGCGACCCAGAGCAGGACCTCGAGCACCTCGAGTAGGCCCATCCGGTCGCCCATGGGCACGAGCACCGCCACCAGCCACCAGACGAACGCGAGCGGCACCCCCAGCGTGAGGATGAACGTGCCGACCAGCATGGGCATGCCGGGCAGCGAGTCGGCGACACGTTCCTTGTTGTTCATGGTTCTTCCCTGGCTCCTTGGCACCATACGGTGCGCGACATCAGGATGATATCACTAAGATACCAGGACGGACAGGCATACGGGCCAGCCCGATCCACCCAGCCCAGCCCGGCAGCTCCTGTCTGGCCAGTATTCGGAAGGATCGAACAGCAGCGGACGCTGACGGCGGTCATCGTCGCCGACGGCCGAGCGTCGCGGCGTCGGGAGGGCCGGGGGCAACGGTCGGCCCGCAGTCCTCAGCACGGCAGCAGCGGCAGAGCGCGCCTCGGCGAGCGGCCGCGGGGCGCAGTCTTCGCCTGCCGGGCCGAATCCCCGCCGCCTGTTCGGAAGGTGCGTAAGCCAGCGGCTCGACCAGCGGCGAGCAGCCGCTGGGGCGCGATCGCAGCGGCGGGCAGCTGCATCGCGCTCAAGCGCGACGCCGGCCGCATTGCGGTTGCTGGTGCGCGCCCGAAGGCATCTCCTCGTGCCAGGCCCACCCACTGGCCCAGACGGCGCCTCGCGGCGTCCTTTGGGCCGTGGTGTTGCCAGGCGGGCAGCCGCAGCGCCCGTGACCGATCGTGCCGTACGCCGCGTATCGCGATTGGCGCTCCGAGCGCCCGTCGGCCGTGCCCCGGCCAGGCGAACGCCGACGGTGGCCTCAGGCGGGCGCCGCTCAGCCGCGCCGGCCCCTCGCCGGCGCCCCCGGGTTCAGGACCGCGTCAGCCTCGCCGCCCCGCCGGGGTCGGCTCGACCCGCGCGCTGCCGGACTTGGGCCGGATCTCGGTCACGTGCCCGTCGTCCCAGCGCACGCGGAAGTTGCGGCCGAACGGCGAGTCCGTCACCTCGAGGATCTCGCCAGCGCGGTCCGGCTGCCCGACCCGCTCCGATTCGATGATGATCCGGTCTCCAGGCTTCGCGTCCATGGGGCACCTCCGTGCGGTGTACCCGGAGCATCCACCCGCGCGCCGGCGCCGACAACGGTCCATTGGCAGCGTTCGGACGCGTCCGATCCGCTGTACCGCGAGGCGCACGCCGTCGTCCGGGGGGAGCGTGCGCCCGAATCCCCCGGACCCGACCGGTTGCGGGATCAGCCCGGGCCGATCACCACCACGGCCGGAGCGGCCTCACGGCCGGCCTGCCGTCGGCCGTCGGGCGGGAGAGCAGCAGCTGCGCCACGTCGAGGTCGCCGTGCTCGAAGCCCACCCGGGCGCCCGCCATGTACAGGCGCCAGGTGCGCGCCACCTCCTCGCCGGCGGCGGCGACCGCCTCGTCCCACGCCGCCTCGAGCCGCGCCACCCATGCCTGCAGCGTCAGCGCGTAGTGGGGGCGCAGCGACTGGAGGTCGAGGACCTCGAACCCGGCCACGTCGCGCGCCACCCGAACGGCCTGCTCCACGGGGACGAGCTCACCGTCGGGGAAGACGTAGCGCTCGGTGAACGTCGCCCGCCGCAGCCCGCCGCGCCAGCTCGCCGGCCGCGGCCGCGTGGAGAGGCCCCGCTCCGCGGTGGCGATGCCGTGGTTCAGGAAGCGGCCGCCGGGGGCGAGCGCCCGGAACGCCGACCCGAAGTAGAGCGGCAGGTTCGAGGCCCCGACGTGCTCGAACATGCCGATCGAGGCCACGGCGTCGAACGGGCCCAGCTCGGCCAGCTCGCGGTAGTCGCGGACCTCCGCCCGGACGCGGCGCTCGAGCCCCATCAGCGCGGCCCGGCGGTTGGCCTCGTCGGCCTGCCGCTCCGAGAGCGTCACGCCCACGGCGTCGACCTTGTACCGCTCCGCGGCGTGGAGGATGAGCGAGCCCCAGCCGCAGCCGATGTCCAGCAGGCGCTGGCCGGGCCGCAGGTCGAGCTTGCGGCAGACCAGGTCGAGCTTGGCCGCCTGGGCGGCGTCGAGGTCGCGGACCGGGTCGTCGTCGCGCTCGAAGTAGGCGCACGAGTAGGTGAGGCGGCGGTCGAGCCACAGCCGGTAGAACGCCTCGCCGACGTCGTAGTGGAAGCGGATCGCCTCGAGGTCGCGGGCCCGCGAGTGGCGGGCGCCGCTCAGCCGGGCCGCCGGCCTGCGCAGGGGGGCCACCGGATCGCGGCGATGCGCACGGCGCAACTCGAGCGACCAGCGGAGGATCCTCCGCGCGTCGTCGGCGGAGAGCCGCCGCAGGTCGATGTCGCGGGCCGCCTCGATCGCTGCCGCGATGTCCCCGTCGATGTCGATGTCGTTGCGCAGGAACGCGTCGGCGAACGCGTTCTCCGTGGGCGGCAGCATCCGCGCGAGGGCGCCCGGGCCGTGGACCCGGACCCGGGCGCGGCGCGGGGCCCCGTTCGCAACCGCGTCAGGCGCCTGGCCCTCCCGGCTCGGACGGCCCGATGGCCCGCCGTCCACGGCGAGCGTGAGCGCGGTGTCGTGCGGCAGGGCGCGGGCCAGCGTGCCGACGATCGCCTTCGCGAGCGCGGTCTCGCGCACGGCTGCGTTGGGCCCCGGCTGGTCGGCGGCTGGCGGGGAGGGTGCGTCTGCATGCGCGCCGGTGCCCGGTGCGGGCGGGGCTGCGGGGGCCGGCGTCGCGGACGGCACGACCGGGGCGCCGGACATGCTCTCGATGGCCATCGAGTCACCTCCGAACAGGGGCATCCTACGCCCGTCCGGCGACGGGTCCAAGCGCGGGCGGTGGACCGAGATCCGCCGGGTCTGCGACACGCCCCGGGGTGCGGCGCCCGCTAGTTCCCGGCCAGCAGGCTTCGACCCTCGAGCGGCTGGCGCAGGGCCTCGATCGCGGCCCGCGTCGCGTCCAGCTGGGCCGCCTCCTGCGGGGAGCCGAGCTCAACCCGGCAGTAGGCGAAGCGCCCGGGGAGCACGCGCTCCATCATCGCGCCCGCCCAACTGGTGAGGTCAGTTCGCGGGCCGGTCCGCCGGCGGGCGTCAGGAGCGATCGCGTGGACCAGGACGAGGCGGCGTCGGCTCCGCTCGAGCCACGGCCAGTACTGCAGCAGGTTCTCGACGGGGTGATTGTGCTTGCGCTCCACCTGGAGGGCGACCCAGGCGTCCTCGCCCGCGACCGCAAGCGCGCCGTCGGAGCCGCCGAGGCCGCCGATCGGCTGGGCGTCGAAGGCAACGCCCAGCATGCCGCCGAGGCGTCGCGCCGCCTTCGCGTCCGAGATGCCGGCCCAGTCCTGTCTCGCCACGTCGCTCCCTGTTCTGCCGCGATGGCCCTCGCCGACTCTAGCGGAGGTGCCCCGAGCGCGCAGGCGGGGCCCAGGCCGCGCGTGCAGCCGCGCTCCGACCCTACCCCTTGAGCACGCCCAGCGGCGTCAGCCGGCGGATCGGGCGGACCAGGTCGGCGGAGTGCGCCATCACGGCCTCGATGTCCTTGTACGCGGACGGCGCCTCCTCGGCGGCCGACCTGGGGTCGCCGGAGTGGAGCTCGATGCCGAGGGCGGCCATCCGGTCGAACACCTCGCCCGGCGTCATCGCCTGGCGCGCCTTCGTGCGCGACATCGCTCGACCCGCGCCGTGCTGGCACGTCTCGAACGACGCCGCGTTGCCCAGGCCCTCGGCGACGTACGAGGTCGTGCCCATCGAGCCCGGGATGAGCACGATCTCCCCGGCGACGGCCCGCACCGCGCCCTTGCGGTGCACGATGCCGTCGCGGCCGGCGTGGCGCTCCCGCGCCGCGTAGTTGTGGTGGATGTCCACAGTGCGCTCGACGCGCCGCGCCCGGGTGTGGGCCGTGATCGCCCGCTCGGCCGCCTCGAGCATCCGGCTGCGGTTCACCTCGGCGAACCGGAGCGCGAAGGTCATCGCCGACCAGTAGGCGTCGAACTCCGGCGTGTCCTCCGGCAGGTAGGCGAGCTCATCGTGCGGCAGCGGGAGGCGCCGGGCGCGGCAGAGCGCGAGGGCCGTCTGCTGGAAGGCGTCGCAGATGGTCTTGCCCAGGCTCCGCGAGCCCGAGTGGAGCATCACCGCCACGCGCCCGGCCTCGTCGCGCTGGACCTCCAGGAAGTGGTTGCCCGAGCCCAGCGTGCCCAGCGAGTCGACCGAGCGCTCGAACCAGGCGGCCGGGATCGAGGCCGGCAAGTCGAGCCCGATCTCGTCGAGCGCACGCTCGCGGTCCACCGGCGCGTGCTGGTGCGCCGTCCCCACCGGCACCCCGCTCGCGATGGCCTCCAGCAGCCGCCTGAGCACGGGCCGAGGGAGGTCGTCCACCGTGAGGTCGGTGTCGAGCAGCGCCACGCCGCAGCCGATGTCCACGCCGATTGCGTAGGGGACGACGGCCCGGTCGGCGAACAGGACGCCGCCGATGGGCATGCCGTAGCCGGCGTGCGCGTCGGGCATGAGCGCAACGTGGGAGATCGCGAACGGCAGGTTCGAGAGGTTCACCGCCTGCACCATCGCGGTCGCCTCGAGCTCGGGCGCCCAGCTGTCGATGGGCACCCGGCCGGGCGTCAGCACGATCGGCAGCCTCGGGGGCCTCGGACGGGTCACGCCTCCATTGTCGAGGCCGGGGTGTCGGCCGCCAGAGCCGTTCGTGCCGGCCCGCGCGGCTGGAGCCGGAGGATGGCCGCCGCCGACGGCGGTCCGGGAATCGCTGGGCCCCGGCAGTCGCCGGGGCCCAGCGCCACAGGACGGAGTTGCGCGATCAGCTGCAGCCCGAGGTGGACCCGCAGTTGAGGCACTTGTAGCAGGAGCCGTTGCGGACCATGATCGAGCCGCACTCGGCGCAGCTGGGGGCGTCCGCCTGGGCCGAGAAGGCCACCTTGGGGCCGCCGCCGAGCGAGGTCGCGACGGCCGACAGCCCGCCGCCCTTCGACGCGCCGTTGCCGTTCGCGCCGGCGCCGGTCGCGATGACCGCCAGCTCCTCCTTGACGACCGGGACCGGGATCGAGACGGCGACGGGAGCGGGAGCCGCGGCCTGCGCGACCTGACCCCTCGCCGCGTCGCCGGACGCGGGCGCCGGGGCGGGCGCCGGCCTGGCCAGCGCCTCGGACTGGGCGGTCACGCCCTCGTCGGCGCGCGGCTTGAGGGCGTTGGCGGCGAACGGGGCCGGGGCGTCGGCGACGACCTGCGTGCGGTCGATGAGCCCCAGGCTGGCCCGGTCCTCCTCCGGCAGGAACCGGCTGCCGAGCCACCGGAAGATGTAGTCCACCAGGCTCTTGGCGATCGGGATCTCCGGGTTCCCGGTGAAGCCGCTGGGCTCGAACCGCACGTGGGCGAACTTGTTCACCACGTCCTTGAGCGGCACGCCGTACTGGAGCGCCAGGCTCACCGAGGTGGCCAGGGTGTCCATCAGGCCCGAGATCGTCGAGCCCTCCTTGGCCATCTTGAGGAAGATCTCGCCCGGCTGCCCGTCCGGGTACAGGCCCACCGTGATGTAGCCCTCGTGCCCCGCGATCTCGAACTTGTGGGTGAGGGCGGTCCGCTCCGCCGGCAGTCGGCGTCGGTGCGGCCGGGTCGCCTCGACCTGGGCCGCCGCGAGCTGCTTGCGCAGGCTCTCGATGGTGGCCTTGTCCTCGACGGAGGACTCGGCGCCCTCGTCCTTCTTCTTGCCGGTCGACAGCGGCTGGCTGCGCTTGGAGCCGTCGCGGTAGATCGCGATGGCCTTGAGGCCCTGCCTCCAGCCCTCCAGGTAGACCGTCTCGATCTCGGCGGCGGTGGCCGCCTCGGGCATGTTGACCGTCTTGCTGATGGCGCCCGAGAGGAACGGCTGCACGGCGCCCATCATCCGGACGTGGCCCATGTAGTGGATCGACCGCTCGCCGTTGACCGGCTTGAACGCGCAGTCGAACACCGGCAGGTGCTCGCTCCGCAGGCCCGGCGCGCCCTCGATGGTCTCGCGCTCGTTGATGTAGGCGAGGATCTCCTCGACCTGGTCCGGCGCGTAGCCCAGCTTCTTGAGGGCGTGCGGGACCGTCTGGTTGACGATCTTGAGGTAGCCCTCGCCGACCAGCTTCTTGTACTTGATGAGCGCGATGTCGGGCTCGATGCCGGTGGTGTCGCAGTCCATCATGAACGCGATGGTCCCGGTGGGGGCCAGCACGGTGACCTGCGCGTTGCGGTAGCCGTGCTCCTCGCCCAGCGCCTCGACCTCGTCGTAGAGGGCGTGGACGCTGTCGAGCATCTCGGCCGGCACGCCCTTGCTCGGGATCTGATGCGCGGCCTCGCGGTGCTTGCGGATGACCCGCAGGAACGACTCGCGGTTCTGGTCGTACTCGATGAACGGGCCGCCGTGGTCGCGGGCGATGATGCTGCTCTGGCGGTACGCCTCGCCGTGCATCAGGGCGGTGATCGCCGCCGCGTAGTGGCGCCCCTCGTCGGAGTCGTAGGCGAGGCCCCGGTTCATCAGCAGCGCCCCGAGGTTGGCGTAGCCCAGGCCCAGCGGCCGGAAGCGGTGGCTGTTCTCCTCGATCCTGGGCGTCGGGTAGCTGGCGTTGTCGACCAGGATCTCCTGGGCCGTGATCGTCACCTTGGCGGCGAACCGGAAGGCGTCGACGTCGAACTCGCCGTCCTCGCGCACGAACTTCATCAGGTTGAGCGAGGCGAGGTTGCACGCCGTGTCGTTGAGGAACATGTACTCGGAGCACGGGTTGGACGCGTAGATCCGCTCCGAGGCGGCGCAGGTGTGCCAGTCGTTGATGGTGGTGTCGTACTGGATGCCCGGGTCGCCGCACAGGTGGGCGGCCTCGGCCATCTTGCGGAAGATGTCGCGGGCCTTGTACGTGCCGGCCGGCTGGCCGTCGGTGACCTCGTGGGTCTGCCACTCGGCGCCGCGCTCGACCGCGCGCATGAAGTCGTCGGTGACGCGGACCGAGTGGTTGGCGTTCTGGAAGAACACGCTGCCGTACGCCTCGCCGGTGAACGACGGGTCGTAGCCCTGCTCGATCAGGGCCCAGGCCTTCTGCTCCTCCTTGGCCTTGGACTCGATGAACTCGATGACGTCGGGGTGGTCGACGTCGAGGATCACCATCTTGGCCGCCCGGCGGGTCTTGCCGCCGGACTTGATGACGCCCGCGAACGCGTCGTAGCCGCGCATGAAGCTGACCGGGCCCGACGCGATCCCGCCGCCCGACATCTTCGCCTTGGACGAGCGGATCGGCGACAGGTTCACGCCCGCGCCCGAGCCGTACTTGAACAGCATGGCCTCGGTCTTGGCCAGGTCCATGATGCTGCTCATGTTGTCCTGGACCGAGTTGATGAAGCAGGCCGAGCACTGCGGCTTGGCCTCGATCCCGACGTTGAACCAGACCGGCGAGTTGAAGCTCATCTTCTGGTGGACCAGGAGGTGGGTGAGCTCGGCCTGGAACGCCGCCAGGTCCTCGTCGGTCGCGAAGTAGTGGTTGGTCTCCGCCCACGCGGCGATGGTGGTGACCACGCGGTCGATCAGCTGCTTGACGCTGTGCTCGCGCTCGGGCGTGCCGACGTGCCCGCGGAAGTACTTGCTGACCACGACGTTGGTGGCGAGCTGGGACCAGAACGCCGGGACCTCGACGTCCTTCTGCTCGAACACGGTCTTGCCGCTCTCGGAGCTGATGCCCGCCGTCCGGTACTCCCAGGTGATCTCGTCGTACGGGTGGACGCCCGGCCGCGTCCAGCGGCGCTCGAAGGTGAGGCCGCGCGTGCCCTCCCCGGTGAAGCTCGCGCCGTACGGGCCCCCGAGCCCGGTGCGGGCGGCGCCTCCGGCCGCGTGCTTCGACTTCCTGCTGACCTTCGCGTCCATGACCGGGACAACCTCGCGTGCCTGAGCCATCGGTTCCATCTCCTCCATCCCCGCCGCCGCGGGAGCTCCTCCTGCGCCGGCGGTTCCGCTCGAGCCCGGGACGCAGGTCCCGGACGCCGGCCGGGACTCGATCCGCGCGGTGCGGGCTCCGATCGGAGACGGTCCCGCGCCCACGGATGGGGGTAGGCGCAGCTGCGAGACCGTCCGCCGCGTCGGGCTGGGCCGGACATTCTACGGGTCCGCAAAGGAGCGTCTGCCGCTCTCCCGACGAGGCCCTTCGAAGGTCGTCCGGCGTCAGGGCGACCACCTGAATCTACGCGCCCGCCGGGGCTTGGTCAAGCCCTGAACCACAAGATGTTGTGGTCCGGTGACGGTTCGGATCGCAACATGTTGTAAAGATGCGCTCCGGGTTCTACCCAGGCGAGTCCACGCTCGGGAGGGCTCGATCCACGATCGGCACGGATCCCTCCACGCGCCGAACGCATCTGTCCACAGGGCTCGCCGGGTTGTCCACGGGTCTGTCCACGATAGTAAACAGAACGCGTGTGCGACATTATGCTGCGCCACCGGGTCGCGCCAGATGCCCCGGCCCCGGCGGTGCCGTGGTCGATGCGCGAGGAGGCCGCCGCCCGATCGGGCGACGGCCTCGGGTGTTTCCTGCCCCTCAACCGGCGGGCTCAGTGCGGGCCGTTGTACTCGTTCGGGTTCACCAGGCTGCGCTCGCTCGCCCGGAACTCGATCAGCGACGGCGTGAGCAGCTGGTCGGCCGGGGCGACCGCAGAGAGCGCGGCACGCTCGCCCGCCCGGAACTCGATCATCTCAGAGGTCAGCAGCCGATCGGCGGCGGCGGTCCCGGAAGACGGGACTGCCAGCTTGACGACGTCCGCCGCGACCAGGCCCGCGATCACCGCGATCGCGGCGATGACCGCGATCAGGGCGTAGCGAAGGGTGTGGGGGTGGTGGGTCGTGCCCAGAGGGTGGGCGGGTGTGTGGAGCGCCATAGCACGCCTCCCGCTTGCGGCAGGCCCGTCTCGCCAGTGGCTCGGGGCCGCCCCGGCGGCGGCGTTCGGACGGCCCGTCTTCGCATCCCGCTTCGGCTGGAGCCTGCCATCCGCCGGTGTCGACGCCAAGGGCCGAAGCGACGAACTCGCCGTGGCCGCGCTCGGCGGCCGCGGCGAGCCCCCCCTAGAGCCCGCTGTACGCGTGCAGCCCGGTGAACCAGAGCGAGCCGGAGTAGGTGACCAGCACCATCGCGAAGCCCACCACCAGCAGCAGCGCTGCCGGCCGGCCCGCCCAGCGGCGCTGGTTGCGCGCGTGCAGGTAGACGGCATAGGTGAGCCAGGTGACCAGCGCGGAGGTCTCCTTGGGATCCCAGCTCCAGTAGGCGCTCCAGGCGATCGACGCCCACCACGACCCGAGCACGATCATCGTGGCGAAGATCGGGAACGCGATGATCACCGAGCGGTAGGCGACCTCGTCCAGGGTGCGGTGTGACGGCAGCCAGGCGAAGCGGTCCCCGGTGCCCTGCGCCAGGTACCCCACGCCGGCGGCGAACGCGGTGGCGAAGATCCCGTACGAGAGCACGGCCATCCCCACGTGGATCGTCAGCAGCGGGGCGTTCTGGAGGGCCGGGACGAGCGGCTCGACGTCACCCGGCAGCGACGACGCGTAGAGCAGCATCGCCAGCGAGACGCCCACCGGGATGAACCCGATCTGGCGGATCGAGTACCGATGCGACAGCAGCAGGTAGCCGCCCAGGATCGAGGTCCCGAACGCGACGCTGAACTCGTACATGTTGCCGTACGGGCCGCGGCCCACCACGATCGCCCGGGCGACGAGTGAGCCGACCAGCAGCGCGAAGGCGAGGACGGTGGTGACGGTGGCGGCGCGGGTCAGCCCGGTGGGCGACGACGCCAGCGCGGGCGAGTCCGACTCCCTGGCCGCCTGCGCGGCGACGAACGACCCGGTCACGCCCGCGGCCGCGAGCGCCGGCTGGCGCGACGCGGCCGGGGCGAACGCCGCGGCCAGCCGCCGGCCGTTGGCGAGCAGCACCGCGTGGCCGACGTGCGCCGCGAACCCGATCGCGGTGACGATGGTGCCGAGGATGAACAGCAGTGAGGCGGCCTGTGCCATGGTCAGTTCCCGGGACGCTTGGGCCGACTGCGCCGGGAGCGCGGGCGGCGGGGTGGGGACGCTGGGCGCTGGCTCGGGGGGCTTCCCGGCGAGCGCCCGCGCGCATGCTAACAGGACGTGTGGAGTTGGGCCGATGGGCGGCCGCCGCGGGCTGCGGCGTGCGCACCGCCCCTCAGGGGTGCCGCGGGTGCCGCCGGTGGCGGGCGACCTTGTGGGCGGGACCCGTCTTCGCCGTCGCGCCCCGCCCGGGATGCCAGCCGGGCCTGTCGCCGGACTCGCCGGCGTCGCGCGGGGCGGCGCCCGCTGGCGGCCGGCCGGAGCCGATCGAGGACGGTCGCCGGCCCTGGGCCGGCGCCGCGGCCGGGACCTCCATGCGGCCGAGCAGCCACGCCACGCCTGCTGTCCGCGCCCCCCTTGCGCTGAGCGCGGTCCGCAGGTCGCGATCGTCGGTGACCACCAGGGTGCGGGCGGCGGTGAGCGGGGCGTCGAGGCCGTCGCCCACGAGCTCCAGGATCGCCTCGTCGCCGGTCCGGCGGCCCGAGTAGCGCACGTGCATGTTCTGGGCGACCCGGCCCGTGACGCCGTGGCCCACCCCGTCGAACACCAGCTCCACCGCGACCGCCACGGGCACCGCGCCGCGCAGCCGCGCGATGACGGTGGACGGCGGCGCGTCCGGTCCGCCCAGCCGGTGGAGCAGGTTCGAGCCGTCGACGATCAGGCGGTCGGTGTCGTCGAGCGGAGATGTCGAGGGCCTGGGCATGCGCAGACGGTAGCATCGGCGCGTGCTCCTGCTCGTGGATCTCGATGGCGTCGTGTACCGCTCGACCGAGGCGGTGCCGGGCGTCGCCTCGGTACTGGCCGCCCGCGCGGCCGCGGGCGACGACGTCGTCTACGTCACCAACAACGCCACCGCCTACCACGCCGACTACGTGCCGCGGCTGGCCGGCCACGGCGCGCCCGTGGGCCCGGACCGCGTGGTCACCTCGGCCCGCGCGAGCGCGCAGTGGATCCGCGACCAGCTGCCGTCGGTCCGCCGGGTGCTGGCCGTGGGCACCTCGGGCCTGGAGCGCGAGCTGCGCGAGGCGGGCTTCGACGTGGTGTCGGTGGGCCACGCCGCGACGCGGATGAACCAGGAGGGCATCGACGGCTGGGCGGCCGCCGGGCATCCGGACGTGGTGGTGGTGGGCCTGGACCCGCAGATGAGCTACCTGCGCGTGGCCGCCGCGGCCGACTGCGTGCGCGCCGGCGCCGTGCTGATCGCGACCAACCGCGACCCGGTGTTCCCGGTCGAGGCCGGGCTCCGCCCCGGCGCCGGGGCAGTGGTCGCGGCGGTGGCCACCGCGTCGCGCACCGAGCCGCGGGCGGTCATCGGCAAGCCCGGGCCCTACCTGCTCGAGCTTGGCGCCCGGACCGTGGGCGCCGACGTGCGCCGGGGCGTGATGATCGGCGACGCGATGTCCGACATCGCGGCCGGCAAGGCCGTGGGCGCCCGGACGATCCTGATGCTGACCGGCGTGACCTCGCGGGCGGCGGCCGACGCGCTGGCCGGCGACGACCGGCCGACGCGGGTGGCCGAGGACGCGGCCGGCCTGGAGGCCGCGCTGGGCGAGCTGGCCGCCGGGGGGCGGGACTAGCCCGCGACCTCGGGGATGCCCGCCGCCCAGGCGAGGAACTCGCTCCGCAGCCGCGCCCTCGTGGCCTCCTCGCAGAACGCTGCGTCGAGCGCCGCCAGGTCCATCGCCCACAGCTCCGGCACCGTCACCCCGATCCGCTCGACGGCCCGGACGTACTCGTCGGTGAGCGTGACGTCCGAGACCGTGCGGTCGTCGGTGTTGAGCGTCACGCGGACGCCCGCGTGGAGCAGCCGCCGCAGCGGGTGCGCCTCGACGCTGGGCACGATGCTCGCCTGGACGTTGGAGGTGGGGCACAGGTCGAGCCAGGTGCCCCGCGCGACCAGCTCCGCGACCAGCGAGGGGTCCTCGACCGCGAGCGGGCCGTGCGCGATCCGCTCCGGGCCGACCGCCAGCGCGCGCCGGACCTGCGCCGCGCCGCCCCACTCGCCCGCGTGGACGGTCACGTGCAGCCCGAACTCGCGCGCCAGCTCGATCGCGGCGCGGTGGCGCTCGAAGTCGGGGAAGGCGGCCTCCTGCCCGGCCAGGTCCACCGCCACCAGGCCGTCCGGGATGCCGTGGTCGGCCATGTCCCGCACGAAGGCGAGGTTCCGCTCCGGCGCGTGCGAGCGCATCAGCGTGGCGATCAGCCGGACCTCGATGCGGCGGCCGGCCGCAGCCGCCCTGCAGCCCCGCCAGGTCGCCTCGACCACCTGCCGGCCGGTCAGGCCCCGCTCGGTGTGGAGCAGCGGCGCCCAGCGGACCTCGGCGTAGCGGACCCGTTCGGCGGCCTTGTCCTCGACCAGGTCGGCGGCGATCCGCTCGATCGCCTCGCCGTCCTGCATCAGCGCGATCGGCAGGTCGAAGGCGAGCAGCAGCGCGGACTGGTCGGCCGAGTGCTCCGGCCCGACGAGCACGTCCCGCATGCCCGAGAACGTGCGGGGCGCCTCGACGCGGCGCGTGTTCGCGATCTCGAGCGCCGTGTCCACGCGCAGCGACCCGTCGAGGTGCAGGTGGAGCTCTGCCTTGGGCATGGCCGCGACGAGGTCGCGGAGGGTCCGGGGATCCAGGTCGCTCATGGCGCGATGGTAGGGCCGTCCAGGCGCCGCGGCTGCCCAGAATATCTTGCGCATGTGGAGTAGCATGTTTAGTGCCCGCCATCCGACGGCCCCCGCGGCGCGAACGGTTGGCGAGCGCCAACCCCGAGCGGCGCACCCAGGATCGGAGCCCAGTCGCATGTCAACCGTCCTCGTCACCGGCGCTAACGGCTTCGTCGGCAGCCACGTGATCCCGGCGCTGCTCGACGCCGGCCACCACGTCCTCGCCCTGGTCCGGGATGACGACGGGGCGGAGGCGGTGATGCGCCGCCTGCCCGATGCGCGCCGGGCCGACGTGACGATCCGCGTGGGCGACGTGACCAAGCCGGCCACACTTCCGGGGGCCCTCGCCGGGGCCGACGCCGTCGTGCACCTGGCGGCCGTGCCGCGCGACTGGGACGGCGGCCAGACGCTCCGCCTCGTCAACACCGAGGGCACCCGCAACGTCGTGGCGGCGATGCGGGCGGCCGGCGTCGACCGCATCGTCCACCTGGGCGGCCTGGGCGTCGCGGACGAGCCCGACCTCCACTTCGCGAGCTCCAAGGCCCGGGGCATGGCGATCGTCCGGGAGAGCGGCCTGCGCTGGACGATCCTCGCCCCGTCGCTCCTGTTCGGGCCGCGCGACGGCTTCTTCAACATCCTCGCCGGGCTGGTCCGCATGTCGCCCGGCGTCGTGCCGATCACCGGCAACGGGCAGGCCCGGTTCCAGCCGCTCGCGATCGAGGACCTCGCGCGGGCGTGCGCCCTCACGCTGGGCGACGACGCCTACGCGGGCCGCGAGCTCCCGATGGGCGGGCCGCGCTACTGGACCTACCGGGAGATCATGGAGGAGGTGCTGCACGGCATGGGCAAGCGCCGGCTGCTCGTCCCGATGCCCGTGGCGCTGATCCGCATGGTGGCCGGGGCGGCCGAGCGGGTCCGGCTGCCGTTCCCCGTGGCCACGGACCAGCTGCGCCAGCTGCGCCTCGACAACATCGGTCCGCTCGACTCGGTGCGGACCGGGTTCGGCTTCGACCCGCGCCCGATGGAGGGTGGCCTCACGCACCTGCGGCGCAGGCTCAGGGACCAGTAGCGCGACGGACTCCTCCGGGCCGGACGGGCCCGGGTCGGGGGCCGACGCCGGGGCCTCGGCCAGGCGCGCGCTGGTGCCCGAGGGGCTACGCTGCGCGCCGTGGGTCGCCTCCGTCGCCTGATCCTCGCCCTCGGCTGGCTCGCCATGGCCGTGGTGACCGCGCTGGGCGGCGCCGGCATCGCCACGTCGCTCAACCACCCGCCCGACAGCGGGGCCCGGCCCGAGTTGACGTGGGCCGGGGACAGGCTCGCCGCGCAGGCCCTCGCCGTCGCGGCCTCCCGGCTCCAGTCGCTGTCCGACGCCGTGGACGCGCTCGGCGACTCCTCCAAGAACGCCCTCGCCAGCCTGGTCGCCGGCGACACCGCAGCGCTGACCGCGGCGCTCGACCGGGGCTCGGCACAGCTCGCGACGGTGTCGGCGGAGACGTCGCAGCTGCAGGCGGCCCTCGCCGCGGTGCCGTTCACGGACGCGCAGGCCCCGCTCCATGTGTCCGGCAGCACGATCGCCCGCTACCAGCAGCTGGCAGCTGCACCCGCCCTCACCCGGAACTTGGAGTCCGACTGGGCCGTCCTCTCGGCGCGCTCGATGGCGGCGTCCGCCGTGCCCGACCTGCTCGCGCAGCACGACCAGCAGACCGCCGCCGCAGCGAAGGAGGGCGAGGCCGGGCACTATCAGCAGGCGCTCGCGCTGCTCGACGCCCCCGACGCGACGATCGCCCAGGCGCGCTCGCTGGCGGCCAGCCTCTCGAGCACCGTCGACGTCTCGACGCTGATCCAGTGGCTCGACCGGCAGGCTGCCTACGACGCGGCCCTGCGGCAGCTCTACCAGGCCATGCTGTCGGCGCACGGCAGGGTCACCGCGGCCGTCCGCGCCGCGTTCGCCGCCGAGGAGGCCGCCAAGGCCGGGCTGCCTGCGAACACCAGGGGGATCGTGGTCATCATGGGCGACATCGCCCAGGGCGGCCTGAACCAGGCGGTGATCGACATCGAGATCGCACGCGGATCGATCGCCGGGGTCATGGCGGACGAGCAGGGGTCTTCGGGGTCGCCTGCGTCGCCGGGGTCGTCGCAGCCCGCGTCGCCGGCAGCGGGGGAGGGCGGGTCCTCGCCGCCCGCGTCGCAGCCCCCGTCGGCGGCGCCCGGGGCGTCCGGGTCCCCTGCCGAGTCCTCGCCGCCCGCCGCGTCGGGCAGCCCGGAGCCGACGCCGCCGCCGTAGGACGGGGTCGTCGGAGCCGTCCCCGCGGGCCGTCCCCGCGTGCCGCGCCGTCCGCGCGTGCGCCTCGAGGGCGCCTGCGTGCCGACGCCGCC
>JAJYLZ010000051.1 GCA_021787395.1 Chloroflexota bacterium | reverse complement strand
GCGGCGCCCGGCCGGCCGATCGCGCGTCGCGCCGTGGGCCCGCGGGCGGTACCGTGTGCAGCCATGACCCGCGGCCGGCTCGTCGTCCACGCGCACTTCTACCAGCCCACGCGGATCGACCCGTTCACGGGCGAGCTCCCGCCGGACCCCACGGCGGCGCCCTACCGCGACTGGAACGAGCGCATCACGGCCGAGTGCTACCGGCCCAACGCCGAGCACGGCGCGCTCGCCCGCGCGTCCTGGGACCTCGGCCCCACGCTGTCGCACTACCTCGCGGACGCGGCGCCCGACGTGCTCGCCAAGTTCGCCGACGCCGACCGGCGGGGCGGCGGGCGGGACGGCGGGCCGGCCATCGCCCAGGCCTTCCACCACTCGATCCTCCCCTACTCGCCGCTCCACGACCGCCGGACCGAGATCCGGTGGGGCCTGCGCGACTTCGAGGTCCGGTTCGGGCGCCCGGCCGCCGCCATCTGGTTCCCGGAGACCGCGATCGACCTCGCCACGCTCCGGGTCGCCGCCGAGATGGGCGTGAGGGGCACGGTGCTGGCCCCCTGGCAGGCCGACGCTCCCCACCTCGAGGCGCGCGCCTACCGCGTCGACCTGGGCGAGGGCCGCCACCTGGCGGTGGCGTTCTACGACGGGGAGCTCTCGGCCTCCGTCTCGTTCAACGCCGCGCTGACCTCGAACGCCGAGGCGTTCGCCCACGAGCGGATCGCGCCGCGCCTCCACGCGGCCCTCCCGGACGGGTCGCCGCCGACCATCGTCATCGCGTCCGACGGCGAGCTGTACGGCCACCACCAGCAGTTCCGGGACCTGTTCCTCCGGGCGCTCGTGGACCCCGACCCGGGGATGCCCGACCGCGGCTTCGACGTGGTGACGCTGGCGTCGCTGCTCGAGGAGCCCGAGGGCCGGCCGCACCCGCAGATCCGCATCCGCGAGCGCACCTCGTGGAGCTGCCACCACGGTGTCCTGCGCTGGGGCGCCGACTGCCCCGACGTCCACGACGGCCGCTGGAAGTCGCCGCTGCGCGGGGCGCTGGACCGGCTCGCGGGCGCCATCGACACGGTCACCGAGGCGCTGGCCGCCGAGCTGCCGGGCCTCGAGGACGTCTGGGCCGCGCGCGACGGCTACGTCGACGTCGTGCTCGGGCTGGTCGGGGTCGATGACTACGCGGCCGCCTGCCTCGGGCCGAGGAGCCCGGCCGACCACCGGCGCCGGCTGGCGGCGATCCTCGAGGCGCAGCGCTGGCGGCTGGCGATGTTCGCCTCCGACGGATGGTTCTGGGACGACCCCACCCGGCCGGAGACGGCCCAGAACCTGCGCGCGGCGGCCCGTGCGGTGCGCATCGTGGACGGCCTCGTCGGCACTCGCCTGGAGCCGCGGCTGGTGGCCGACCTGTCGACCCTGCGGTCGCCGGCCCTGGGGATCGACGGGGCGGCGATCTACCGGCATGCGATCGCCGAGGTGGGCCAGCCGCCCCCGGCGTCCTGATGCGGGAGGCGGCGGCCGGCCGGGGGATGCGCGCCCCGGTTAACGCGTCTGGCCCCCGGCAAGCCGGGGGCCAGTCGTCTCAGACGCCGGAAGGAGGGGTTGGGTCGACGTCCGGGACGGTCGCGGCAGAGGGAGGGACGCTAGGACAGGGAGACCGGGTAGCTCGAGCGGTGCGGATCGTCCGAGAGGTCGCGCGAGTCGACACCGACCTCAGAGGCCAGCGCGGCCAGCGCGCCGAGGAGGAAGATGGCGATGAGGGCGACGATCAGGAGTTCCACGGTACTGCTCACTTCTGGCCTGGCTGCGGGGCGTTGGTATAGTCAACTAGGCCAAGCACGAGGTTAGTTGGACTAGTCCAGTATGTCAACGAGCCGAAACGGCCCGTCCCCGGCGACCGAAGGGCCCGGGGCGGAAGGACCCGTGGACACCGATTCGGGCCCGTCTGGACCCTCGGGCGCCACCGACGCCCTGGCGATGCCCGCCTCCCGGCACGCCCTCGACATCGAGCGCGACTCCGACGTCCCGATCTCCACCCAGATCTTCTGGCAGCTGGCCTACCAGATCGAGTCGGGCCGCCTGCAGCCCGGCACCCGCCTGCCCCCCGTGCGCGAGCTCGGCGCCGCCCTGCGCGTGAACCCCAACACCATCCGGTCGGTGTACCGGCGTCTGGCCGACGGCGGCTACGTCGAGGGCCGCCACGGGGCCGGCACCCGGGTCGTGGACCGCCCGCCGGTCCGCCGGGAGTCGGACGCGCTCGCCGGCATCGTCGCCGAGACCCTCCGCCGGGCGGCCCAGCTCGGGTTCGCGCCCGACGAGGTGGCCCAGGCCATGTTCACGGCGGCCACGGAGCGCAAGCGGCCGGGGCCGCACATCCGCGTCCTGTTCGCGGAGTGCACGACCGCCGACGCCAAGGTCGACGCGGAGCGGATCGCCGAGGCGTTCCCGGAGCGGATCGAGGTCATCCCGATCCTGCTCGACGACCTGCCCGAGCGCCTGGAGCGCTACCACTACGACCTGGTGGCCACCACCACGTTCCACGCCGACGAGGCCCAGGCCGCCGTGGCCGGCCGCGTGCCGGTGGTGGCGATGCTGGTCGGGCCCGGCTACATGAGCCTGGTCCACGAGATCAGCCAGCTGGCGCCGGGATCGAAGGTGGGCGTCGTCTGCGGATCGCAGCGCGGCGCGGAGAACATCGCCGAGGTGCTCCAGCTGTCGGGCAGCGGCGAGGTGAGGCTGCTGTCCGCAGTCGCCCACACCGAGGCCGAACTGGACCTCGTGGACAGCGAGGCGGACGTGATCCTGCTCTCGCGCGAGGCCATGGCCCTGGGCCTCGACGGCCGCTTCGAGCGCCCGGAGCGGCTGCGCGAGTGGAGCTACGAGTTCGACCCCGCAGCGTTCGAGCTCCTGCGGCGCGCAATCGAGCGGGTCGCGGCGGACGGGTCGAGGCTGCGCGCCGACTGAGCGCTCGCCGGGGGTCGTTGACAGCCTCGCAGGGGCGGGCCTAGGGTGGTGGCACCTCGTCGGTGCAGCGGCCAGTCGCCGCACCCGCGTCACGCGGCACGGGAGGAGCCTGTTGCCAACCGCCGATCCCCGCCTCCGCCCCGCCGTCGGCCCGGTTGCCCCGGCGGGCGGCGCCGCGCCCAGCTGCCCGGGGGCCGCCGGGCCCGGGACCGCGGACGGTGCGCCGGGGGCGTCCGCGCAGCCCGATCCGAGCCGGTGAGCGCGCGGGCCGCGCGCCGAGCCGCCGTGGGGTCCGAGCCCGGCCGCGGGTCGAACCCGAGCTGGTACAAGGACGCGATCGTCTACGAGGTCCACGTCCGGGCGTTCCTCGACGACGACGGCAACGGGATGGGCGACTTCCGGGGGCTGACGCGCAAGCTTGACTACCTCGCGGACCTGGGCGCCACCGCGGTCTGGCTGCTCCCGTTCTACCCGTCGCCCGGGCGCGACGACGGCTACGACATCGCCGACTACCGGGGCGTGAACCCGGCCTACGGCACGCTGCGCGACGTGCGCACCTTCGTGCGCGAGGCGCACAAGCGCGGCCTGCGCGTGATCACCGAGCTCGTGTGCAACCACACCTCCGACCAGCACCCGTGGTTCAAGCGGGCCAGGACCTCGCCGCCCGGCAGCCCGTGGCGGGACTTCTACGTGTGGAGCGACACGCCGGACCGCTACGCCGACGCCCGGATCATCTTCCAGGACACGGAGACCTCGAACTGGACGTGGGACCCGGTCGCGGGCGCCTACTACTGGCACCGGTTCTTCAGCCACCAGCCGGACCTCAACTTCGACAACCCCAGGGTCCACGAGGCGGTGATCGCCACCCTGGACTACTGGCTGGACATGGGCATCGACGGGCTGCGCCTCGACGCGATCCCCTACCTCTACGAGCGCGAGGGCACCAACGGCGAGAACCTGCCCGAGACCCACGCGTTCCTGGCCAAGCTGCGCCGCCACGTGGACGAGCGCTACGGCGACCGGATGCTCCTGGCGGAGGCCAACCAGTGGCCCGAGGAGGCGGTCGAGTACCTCGGGACCGAGGAGGCGCCGGAGTGCCACATGGCGTTCCACTTCCCGGTCATGCCCCGGCTGTTCATGGGCATCCGGATGGAGGACCGCTTCCCGATCGTCGACATCCTGAACCAGACGCCGCCGATCCCCGAGTCGGGGCAGTGGGCCCTGTTCCTGCGCAACCACGACGAGCTGACGCTCGAGATGGTCACCGACGACGAGCGGGACTTCATGTACCGCGCCTACGCGAGCGACCCGCAGGCCCGGCTGAACCTGGGCATCCGGCGGCGGCTCGCGCCGCTGCTCGGCAACAACCGCCGCCGCATCGAGCTGATGAACGGGCTGCTGTTCAGCCTGCCCGGCACGCCGGTCATCTACTACGGCGACGAGATCGGGATGGGCGACAACGTCTACCTCGGCGACCGGAACGGCGTCCGCACCCCGATGCAGTGGAGCCCCGACCGCAACGCCGGGTTCTCGACGGCCAACCGCCAGCGGCTGTACCTGCCGCCGATCGTGGACCCCGAGTACCACTACGAGGCCGTCAACGTCGAGGCGCAGCTGGCCAACCCGCACTCGCTGCTGTGGTGGATGCGCCGGCTGATCGCGCTGCGCAAGCGGCACCCCGCGTTCGGGCGGGGCACGCTCGAGGTGGTCGGCACGGACAACCGGCGGATCCTCTCGTTCGTCCGGCAGCACGAGGACGAGACGCTGCTCGTCGTGGCCAACCTGTCGCGCTACGTGCAGTGGACCTCGCTCGACCTGTCGGCCTTCGCCGGGATGACCCCCGTCGAGCTGTTCGGGTCGGTGGAGTTCCCGGTGGTCAGCGGCGACGCGTACCAGCTCACCCTCGGCCCGCACGCGTTCTACTGGTTCGAGCTCCGGGCGCCGGCGTCCTCCGGCGACGGCCGCGGCCGCCGCATCCGCACGATCGAGCGGCCGCGCTCGCTGGCGGCGCTCACGGCGGCCACCAGGTCGGGGGAGCTGGTGGCGGCGCTCTCGGAGTGGATCACCGAGCGGCGCTGGTACCACGGAAGGGGGCGGCGGGTGCGGTCGGCCCGTATCGTGGACGCCCTGCCGGTCGCCGGCGCCGAGGGGCGGCTGCTCCTGGCGATGCTCCAGGTGACCTACAGCGACGGCGAGCCCGAGGTCTACAGCGTCCCGCTCAGGATCACCGAGCCGACGGACCGCGAGCCCGACCCGGGCGACACCATCGCCTGGCTCGTCCGGGGCCAGGAGCCCGCCGGGGCGATCGTCGACGCCGCGAGCGACCCCGTGTTCGTCGCCTGGCTGGTGGGCGTACTGGCGGGCCGGCGCAGGGTCGCCGGGCGCATCGGCACGCTGGTCGGCGCCGCGACGTCGGCCGCCCCCGCGATCACCGGGCCGCTGGACACGCCCCCGGCCGTCGAGCGCTGGCGGGGCGAGCAGAGCAACACCTCGGTCCGCTGGGGCGACTCCGCGATCCTCAAGCTGTACCGGGTGCTCGGCGGCGGCGAGAACCCCGAGATCGAGATGGGCCGCACGCTGACGCAGCGCGGGTTCGCCCACGCCCCCGCCACGGCGGGCTGGGTCGAGTACCGGTCGCCCGAGGGCAGCTCCTCGGTCGCGGTGCTCCAGGCGTACGTCCGCAACCAGGGCGACGCCTTCGACGTCGCGCAGCGCGCCATCGAGGGCTACCTCGAGACCGCCATCGCCCAGGGGACTCGGCCGCCTCGGGTGCCGACGTCGGTGTCGAGCCTCCTCGCCCGGGCGCGGAGGCCGGCCGGCGATTCCCCGACGGCGGAGCTGCTCGGCTCGTTCCTCTCAACGGCAGAGCTGCTCGGCCGCCGGACGGGCGAGCTCCACCGGGCGCTGGCAGCCCCGACGGACGACCCGGCGTTCGCGCCCGTCCGGATGACCTCGTTCCACCAGCGGTCGCTGTACCAGTCCGTGCGGGCGTCGTCCGCCGAGTCGCTCCGCCTACTGTCGTCCAGGCTGGACACGCTGTCGCCGGACGTGCGCGCCCGCGCCGAGGCCGTCCTCGCCCGCGCGGACCGGATCGAGGGCAGGCTGCGGCGCATGCTCGACGTGCCGGCCGGCGGCCAGCTCATCCGGTGCCACGGCGACTTCCACGCCGAGCAGGTGCTGGTCACCACCGACGACGTCATGATCATCGACTTCGAGGGCGAGCCCCTCCTGCCGACGAGCCAGCGGCGCCTCAAGCGCGTCCCGCTGGTGGACGTGGCCGGCATGATCCGGTCCTTCGACTACGCGGCCAGCGGGATCGTGGTGCAGCGGGGCGAGGCGGACGACTCGGACGTCGAGCGGTGGGCCGTGTCCTGGTTCGCGGAATCGGCGGCGGCGTTCCTGCGCGGCTACCTCGCCGAGGTTGACGGCACCGGTCTGCTGCCCAGCCAGGGCGACACGGCAACGGGTATCCTGCTCGACGTGCTCCTGCTGCAGAAGGCCACCTACGAGCTCACCTATGAGCTGCGTTCCCGGCCGACCTGGGTGACGATCCCGCTGCGCGGGCTGGAGGTGATCCTCGACGACGAGCCGGATCGCGGCGCCTGATGCGGTCGCTGCCCTACTCGCGGACTGCTCGTCGCCGGTTCCGTCTCGACGCCGCCGCCGCGCCCGCCGCCGCGCCCGAGGCCGCGCCCGGCCCGGCCCGTCGGCGCCTCGCGGCGAACCTGCCCGCCGCCCGCAGGGTCGTCGCCGCCATCAACGCCTCGCTGCCCGCCGGCGCCCCCTCGGCGCAGGCGGGTGAGCTCGCGGCCCTGGAGCTGCTCCACGAGATCTTCCACCTCCTGGTCGAGCGGACCGTCGAGCTGGACCCGCCCGCGTCGATGGCCGAATCGGCCGTGGCTGTCCAGGCCGAGCTGGGCGATGAGGACTTCGCAGAGCTCCTTGACGCCGTCGGCGACGAGTTCCCGGACGTGCTCGGTGCCGAGGAATCCGTCCGCCTCGAGGAGATGCTCCTGGTGCGGGTCGCCAACGAGAACCCGGCGGCGCGCTCGCTGCTCCCGCTGATCGACGACTCGCCGCTGCCCCGCCGGGAACGGGACGGGTCGATGGCGGCGCTGGAGCAGTACCACGCCGCCCGCCAGCCGATCGGGCCCAACGGCGAGACGCTGGTGGAGCTGCTGCGCGCGCCGGCGCGGGCGCACCCGACCTCGCTGGCCGGCCAGCTGCGCTACGTCCGCGACAACTGGTCGGGGCTTCTGGGCGAGCGGCTCGCGGCGCTGCTCGACCGGATGCTGCTCACCCTCGACGTCATGGCCGAGGAGGAGCGCGGCCTGCACCTGCGCTTCGGCGGTGGCGGCGTCGGCGACGCCGGCGGCCGGGGCGAGCGGCCCGACCTGTCCGGGCTCGAGGCGGAGCCGGAGCGGTTCTCGAGCGACTCGGCCTGGATGCCCCGCCTGGTGCTCATCGCCAAGAGCACCCACGTCTGGCTCGACCAGCTCAGCCGCGCCTACCGGCGCGACATCCGCACCCTGGACGCGATCCCGGACGAGGAGCTCGACCGGCTGGCCCGCTGGGGCATCACCGGCCTGTGGCTGATCGGCCTGTGGCAGCGCAGCCGGGCCAGCCAGCGGATCAAGGCCTGGCGCGGCAACCCCGACGCCGCCGCCTCCGCGTACTCGCTGGACGACTACCGCATCGCGGACGACCTGGGCGGCGAGCGCGCCTGGGAGGCGCTGCGCCACAAGGCATGGCAGCGCGGCATCCGGCTCGCCTCGGACATGGTGCCCAACCACATGGGCATCGACTCGCACTGGGTCTCCGAGCACCCCGAGTGGTTCCTGTCGCTGCCCCAGCCCCCCTACCCCGCCTACACCTACGGCGGCGAGAACCTGGCCGATCACGGCAACGTGGAAGTCCGGCTCGAGGACCACTACTGGGACAGCTCGGACGCGGCGGTCACCTTCGAGTGGCGCAACCGCTGGACCGGCGAGCGGCGCTACATCTACCACGGCAACGACGGGACCAGCTTCCCGTGGAACGACACCGCCCAGCTGGACTTCAGCCAGGCCGCCGTCCGCGAGCAGGTGATCCAGGCCATCCTCGCGGTGGCGCGCCGCTTCCCGGTCATCCGGTTCGACGCGGCGATGGTCCTGGCGCGCAAGCACGTGCGCCGGCTGTGGTTCCCGGCCCCCGGCGAGGGCGGCGGGGCGATCCCGTCGCGGGCCGAGTTCGGGACGCTCACGGCCGAGGAGTTCGACGCGGCGATGCCCGGCGAGTTCTGGCGCGAGGTCGTGGACCGGGTCGCCGCCGAGGTGCCCGACACGCTGCTGCTGGCCGAGGCCTTCTGGCTGCTCGAGGGCTACTTCGTCCGGACCCTGGGGATGCACCGCGTCTACAACAGCGCGTTCATGCACATGCTGCGGGACGAGGACAACGCGGGCTACCGCCGGGTGCTCAAGGAGACCCTGGAGTTCGACCCCGAGATCCTCAAGCGCTACGTCAACTTCATGAACAACCCGGACGAGAAGACCGCGGTCGAGCAGTTCGGCAAGGGCGACAAGTACTTCGGCATCGCCACCCTGCTGGCGACCCTGCCGGGCCTGCCCATGATCGGCCACGGGCAGTTCGAGGGCTTCGCCGAGAAGTACGGCATGGAGTTCCGGCGGGCGAGCTGGAACGAGAGCGCCGACGAGTGGCTGGTGGGCCGCCACGAGCGCGAGATCGCGCCCCTGCTCCACCGGCGGGGCGACTTCGCCGAGGCGCGGGACTTCCTCCTGTACGACTTCGAGCACGACTTCGGGGGCGTGGACGAGAACGTGTTCGCGTACTCGAACGGGTCGGGCGCGAACCGCTCGCTGGTCGTGTACCACAACCGCTTCGGCGACACCTCGGGGCGCGTCCGGCAGTCGGCCGCCTACGCCGTCAAGGAGCCCGACGGCTCCAAGCAGCTCGTCCGCCGCACGCTGGCCGAGGGGCTGGGCCTGGCGGACGGCGATGCCGGGGACCGCTGGCTGGCCCTGCGGGACGAGCGGGCGGGCCTCGAGTACCTGCGGCCGGTTGCCGAGATCCGGGAGCGCGGCCTGCACGTCGAGCTCCACGCCTACGAGACCCGCGTGTACCTCGGCCTGCGCGACCTGCACGACCGGTCGGGCGTGTGGGCTCGCCTGGCGGCGCGCCTCGAGGGCCGCGGCGTCCCGTCGCTGGAGGCGGCGCTGCGAGAGCTGCAGCTGGCGCCCGTCCACGAGGCGGTCCGGGCCGTCATCGAGACCCCCTCGCGCGCGGCCGTGGCCAGGGTCGTGGACGCCGTGGCCGAGGCCACCGGCACCGCGGGCGACCGGGCGGCCGTCGTGGAGCGGGTGATCGCCGCGTGGCCCGCAGCGGACGCCGTGGCGGCTGGGCTGGAGGACCCGTCGCAGGCGGCGGCGCTGCGCGTCTGGACCCTGCTCGCGCCGCTCGGGACGCTGCCCGAGGGGGCGATGCCGGGCCCCACCTCTCGCGCCTGGTATGACGAGCTCCGCCTGGCGCCGGTCGTCGTCGAGGGGCTGCGCCACCGCGGCCTCGACGAGGCGGCGGCCTGGTGGGCGGCGGAGCGGGTGCGGCTGCTCGTGGACCTGCCGGTGCCGTCGATGGTCATGGGGGCGGCCGACGCCGTGCCGCTCCGGCTGGTGGACCGCTGGCTCTCGCACCCCGTCGCGCGGACGTTCCTGCGGGTGAACGACTGGGAGGGCGTCGCCTGGTTCCACGGCGAGTCGCTCGACGAGCTGTGCGCCTGGGCGGCCCGGCTCGAGGCGCTGGCGGGCGGCTCGAAACGCGCCGGGGCGCCCGAGCCCGACGCGGTGCTGGCCCAGATCGAGCGCGCCGCCACGCTCTCCGACTACCGCGTGGACCGCCTGCGCGACCAGCTGTTCGTGCCGGGCGCCGCCGAGCCCGAGCCGGAGCCCGAGCCGGCACCGACGCCGACGCGATCGGGGACGTCGTCCGGCGTGCCCGACTCGTCGCCGACGGCCGAGCCTGAGCCCGAGCCGGCGTCTGAGCCGGGGCCCGAGCCCGAGCCGGTGCCGGCGGCGGAGCCCGAGCCCGAGCCGGCGTCTGAGCCGGGGCCCGAGCCCGCGCCCCACCCGGAGCCCGAGCCGAGGCCCGGACAGTCCCGCAAGGTCGAGCCGAAGAAGGCCAAGAGGGCGAAGGCCGGCAAGAAGGCCAAGGGCAAGAAGGCGACCTGACCGGATGCGAGCGCCGCTCGGCGGGCACCGGTCCAGGGGCTGCCGCCGGAAGACCGGGGCGCCGCTCCGCCCCGAGCCGCTCGGCTGCGTCGATGCCTGACGGCGAGCGGCTGCGGGCCGACCTTGCCCGCTACTACGACCAGGACGCGATCGCGCGGTCCCGCCGCGCCCTGACGGACGAGCGCGTCGCCCGCCGGGCATGGTTCGCCGCGCGCCTCGCCGAGGAGGGCCGGCGCCGACTGCTCGAGATCGGCACGGGCCCCGGGATCGACGGCGCGGCATTCGCCGCCGCGGGCCTCGAGGTCGCGGGGGTCGACCTGTCGCCGGTGCACGTTGGGCTGGCTCGGGCGGCCGGTATCGATGCCTACGTCGCTCCCGCCCATCGGCTCCCGTTCGCGGACGGCTCGTTCGACGCGCTGTGGTGCATGAGCGTGCTCATGCACCTGCCCGACGCCGACCTCGAGATGGCGCTGGCCGAGTTCGCGCGCGTCCTTCGGCCGGGGGCCCTGGCCGCCTTCGGAACCTGGGGCGGCGACGGGACCGAGGGCCCCAACCCGGACGACACGATCGATCCGCCCCGCTACTTCCACTGGCGGACGGACGCCTCGATGCGCGGCGCCGTCGAGCGCCACGCGCGGGTGGAGGCATTCGAGTCCTGGACGGTGCCCGGCCGCTCCGGGAGGCCATTCCGCTACCAGTGGTGCGTGGCCCGGTTCGGCCCGCTCCCCTGACGCCACCGGGCCGGGCGCCCGCTCAGCCCCCGAGCAGGATTCGCCGGAGCAGCGGGATGGGCGGCTCGCCATGGGAGACGACCGCCTCGAGGTGCGCCCGCTCGCTGAAGCCCGGCGTGGCCGGGTACCCGCCCACGAGCGCGGGCATCGGCACGGCGTCCCGGCCCTCGCCGGCCGCCTCGGCGGCCCGACGCCGCGTCTCGTCCTCGATGTCCCAGAAGCCCATCGAGCCGACGAAGTAGGTGGACAGCTGGGTCGCCGTGAGCCGGGCGCGCTCGTCCTTGGCCTCGGCCTCGCTCCGCTCCTGGAACGCGCCGTCCACCATGAGCGACAGCGCCTCCCCGCTGGTCATGGCGGAGCAGTGGATCCGGACGTCGAGGATCGTGTTGACCACCGCGCGCAGGTAGAACTTCCAGTGCTGGAGCCACAGGGCGAGGTCGTCGCCGGCGTAGCCGCGGTCGAGCATGACCTGCGTCACGTAGACCGCCCAGCCCTCCGCGAACAGCCCCGACCCGAAGGCGCGCCGCACCAGCGACCCGCCGGAGCGGGCCGCGTACGCGCCCTGCAGGTAGTGGCCCGGTACCGCCTCGTGGATGGTGAGCAGCTGGAGCTGGCGGCTGTTGAGCTCGCGCAGCCAGGACTCCACCTCGTCGGGGCCCCACTCCGGGCGCGCGGGGGTGATCGAGAAGAAGGCCTTCTGGCCGACGTCGAGCGGCCCCGGCGCGTCGAGCATCGCACCAGCGAAGGAGCGCAGGAACTCCGGCGTCCACCCGACCTCGAGCGGCTCGTCGGGGAGACCGATCACGTCGTGGTCGCGGCAGAACGCCTCGATGTCCGCGACCAGCGCCCGGCAGACGTCGACCAGCTCCTCGGCCCCGGGGTGCTCCCGTGCCACCGCGTCCAGCACCGCCCGGACCAGCTCGCCCTCGCTGTCCGGGATGGCGCGCTCGCCGCACCACTGCGGCCACACGGCCCGCGCGATGCGGACCATCTCGGCCCGCACCGCCGCGTACTCCCGCTCGGCGCGCTCGAGGATTGCCTCCGGGGTCACGTCCGGGTCGGCCAGCGTGTAGCGCAGCTTGGCGGCGAACAGGTCGCGCCCCAGCTTGGCGGGCCCGACCGCCCGGACCGCGACCTCCTCCCGCAGGTGCCGGCCGATCCCCTCGAGGACGCCCCTCGCGGCGGCGTTGGCGGCTCGCAGCCGCGGCAGCAGCGCCGCGACCGCCGCCTCGGCAGCAGACGCCTCGGCCAGCGCGACGGCCTCGTCGCCCAGCGCCGCCACCCCGCCGATCCGCTCGCCCGCGACCCGCGCGTGCAGCCGCGAGACCGGCCGCTCGGGGTGCGAGCCGAGCACCGCCTGGGCGTCCGCGACCACCTTGGGCACGCCCTCGAGCCGCGACGCGAACGACTCCAGCCGGGTCGCCAGGGGCGCGAAGTCGCGGGAGATCAGGCTGTGCAGCCCGCCGCCGATCAGGTAGACCCAGGACAGCGGGTCCCACGCGTCCTCGCGCAGCTCGCCGTCGAGGAAGCGGAAGCGGGCCAGCTCGCCCAGCACCAGATCGCGGTCGATCCGCTCGTCCGGCGTGAGGGCTGCGGCGTCGAGACCGGCGAATTCGGCGGCCCAGCGCTCGTACAGCGCCAGGCGGGCCAGGCGACCCGGCTCGGCGGTGTCCGGCCAGCTGCCGTCGAAGCGGTGGTCGCCGACCATCGTCGCGGTCACCGGGTCGGCGGCGAACAGCTCGTCGAGGAAGCGCGCGGCAAGGTCGTCGAAGGCGGTCACGGCGTCTCCCGGCAGGGGCGGCTGGTCGCCGGGAGTCTAGCGCCTAGTCGTCGACGGCCAGCCGGTCCTGGATGCGGTGCATGAGCGCGATGTACGTCTCGAGCTCCTCGTCCGAGAGCACGCTCATCCAGTCGCGCTCGTAGCGGTGGATGAGCGTCCGCACCCGCGCCGTGACCTCGAGCCCGGCGGGCGTGATCGCGACGATGACCCCCCGCCGGTCGGTCGGGTTCGGCGAGCGAACAACGTAGCCGCGCCGCTCCAGCGAGTCCACGATCCCGGTCACGGTCGCCCGCGTGATGATCAGCCGGTCGCCCAGCTCCGAGGGCGAGAGCGGGCCGTGGTCCCGCAGCTGGCCCAGCGCGAGACCGCCCGCCGGGCTCACGCCCAGTGGACGGTGGAGCTGCCCGATGCGGCTGAACAGCAGGTCCGCGGTGCGGATCGTGTTCATCGCGGCCTCGGTCGCCAGCCGGCTCGCGTCGGGGGTCTGCTCGTAGAAGTCGTCGGGCAGCTGGACGTCTGGCATGGCCTGATCCTAGTCGATAGTTCGCCTATTGACAATTAGGGAACAAACTATATTCTGGCAGTACAGCCGCTGGCAGTGAGCCGGCGGAGGCAAGTCCTCCAAGGAGCGTCCCCGAGATGGCCAAGGTGATCGTCCAGCACCACGTCTCCGACTACGACGCGTGGTTCCGCGTCTTCTCCGATCATGCCGACACGCGTCGCCGGTACGGCGCGACGAGCCACACCGTCAGCCGGTCGGTGACGGACCCGAACACGGTGCTCGTCGTCAACGACTTCGCCACCACCGCGGGCGCCCAGGCGTTCTCCGCCGACCCGACCCTCAAGGAGGCGATGGCCCGGGCGGGCGTCGACGGCGCACCGCAGGTCTGGATCACCGAGGACTCCGAAGTCTTCGCCTATTGACGGCGACGACGCGGCCTCGCAGCGCCCCGCGGCACGTCCCTGCCGCGGGGCGCTGGCGCGTCCAGTGCGGGATGGCGCGGCGGCTCGGCGGAGGCGCGTAGACTCCGCGGCATGGCGGACGCACTCACGATCCTGGGCGGGCGCATCTTCGGCAGCCCGGGGGCCACCGCCCTGCGGGTGGAGGACGGGCGGATCGCGCGGATCGGCACGGACGCCGAGCTGGGACGCGCCGGCGAGGTCGTGGACGCGCGCGGCGGCCTCGTCGTCCCGGGCCTCGACGACGCGCACCTCCACCTGCGCTACGGCGCCCGCCAGCTCGCCGACGCCGACCTGTTCGGCCTCGGGACGGCCGACGCGACGCTGGCCGCGGTGGCCCGCCACGCGGCGGCCAACCCGGACCGGGCGTGGGTGCGCGGCCGCGGCTGGGTCTACTCGGCGTTCGAGGGCGGGCTCCCCCACCGCCGGCTGCTCGACGCCGTCGTGCCCGACCGACCGGCCTGGCTGCGCTGCTACGACGGCCACACCGGCTGGGCCAACACGGCGGCCCTGCACGCCGCTGGAATCACCCGCGACACTGCGAGCCCGGCGACCGGGGTGATCGTCAGGGACGCCGACGGCGAGCCCACGGGGGTGCTCAAGGAGGACGCCCAGGACCTGGTGGACGCGGTCATCCCCGTCCCGACCGAGGCCGAGGACCGGGCGTCGGTCGCCGACGCCATCGCGCGCTTCCACCGTGACGGCATCACGGCCGTGCAGGACGCGCTGGGCGACCTCGAGAACTTCCGGTTCTTCGCCCGACTGGCCGACGAGGGCGCCCTCCCGATCCGCGTCCGCACGGCGCTGGACCTCACGCACGGCATCTCGTTCGGGGAGTGGCGCGACCGCCTCGACGCGTACGAGGCCGAGGCCTTCCCGCGGCGCGGCGGACGCCACTTCTCCGGCGGCATCCTCAAGGCCTTCGCCGACGGCGTGATCGAGGCCCGGACCGCGGCGCTGCTGGCCCCCTACGCCGGCGACACGAGCCTCGGCCTGCCGAACTGGACCCCGAACGACCTCAAGCGCCACGTGGCCGAGGCCGACCGGCGGGGATGGCAGGTCGAGACCCACGCCATCGGCGACGGCGGCGTGCGGATGGCCCTCGACGCCTACGAGCACGCAGCGCGCACGAACGGCGCCTGGGCGGGCGACCCGCACGGCCGGGGCGCCCCCGCGGGCGCGCACCCCCGCCGCCACCGGGTGGAGCACATCGAGACGATCGACCCGGCCGACATCGCCCGCTTCGCGGCCCTGGGCGTGGTGGCGTCCATGCAGCCGTTCCACGCAGACCCGTCGCCCAACCAGGTCGAGCTGTGGGCGGCCAACATCGGGCCCGAGCGGGCCTCGCGCGCCTGGGCGTGGGCGACCCTGCGGCGCGCCGGGGCGCGCCTCGCCTTCGGCTCGGACTGGCCGGTGGTGCCGTGGAGCCCCTGGATCGCCATCCACAACGCGGTCGCGCGCCAGACCGCGGCGGGCGATCCCCCGGGCGGCTGGCTCCCGGGCGAGCGCCTGCCGATCGAGGCGGCGATCGAGGCCTACACCGCCGGCAGCGCCTATGCCGCCTTCGCCGACGACCGGCGGGGCCGGCTGGCCGTCGGCTACGACGCCGACCTCGCGGTGCTCGACCGGGACCTGCTCGAGGCGGACGCGTCTGCGATCATCGGCACCACGTCCGTCGCCACGCTGGTCGGCGGGCGCATGGTCCACCGCTCGGAGGGAGCCGCATGAAGGGGATCGTCGTCGGCATCGCCGTCACGGCCATCGCGTTCGCGATCCTGGTCGTCCTGCTGCCGCAGGTGAAGTACGACGGCGACCCCGTCCACCTGATCGTCATCGCGGCCCTGTTCGGGGTGGCCAACGGGCTCGTCAAGCCGGTGGTCAAGCTGCTCAGCTTCCCGATCAACTTCCTGACCATGGGCCTGTTCGGCATCGTGATCAACGTCGTGATGTTCATGGGCGTGGCGTGGGTGGCGGACTCGTACGTCAAGATCACGTTCACGATCGCCGGCTGGCCGAGGGACGGCCTCACCTTCGACGTGATCGGGACCGCGCTGATCGCGTCGATCGTCCTGGGCGTCCTGACCAGCGTCATCGGCCTGGTCGTCAAGGACTGACGGTGGGCCTCGCCGGGCCCGACGGCGCTCCTCCGGGAGCCGCGCTCCCCGTCCCCGCCGAGCTGCTCCGTGCCGCTGCCGACCGCTTCGGCACGCCCGTGGGCGTGACCGCCGTGGCTGCGCTCGAGGCCGCCGCCGCCGAGCTGCGGGCGGCGTTCCCGGACCCCTGGCTGCGCGCCTACTCGCTCAAGGCGAACGACGTGCCGGCCGTGGTGGAGCGGCTGGGCGCGATGGGGCTCGACGCCAACGTGGTCTCGCGCGGCGAGTGGGCCGCCGCGCGGCGGGCCGGCATCCCGAACGCCCGGACCACCCTTGAGGGGATCGGCAAGACGGCCGGGGACCTGCGGGCGGCCGTGCGGGCGGCCGCGGCGGGCGCGCCGCTCCGCTGGGTGGCGGTCGAGAGCCCCGAGGAGCTCGACGCCCTTGCGGCGATGGCGGCACGGGCCGGCCTCGGCCGAGGCGGCGTCGGCCCGCTCGACGTGCTCCTGCGGCTGAACCCGGCGGTGGCGCCGGAGACGCACGCCGGGCTCGCGGTGGGCAACGAGGCGAGCAAGTTCGGCATGACCGAGACCGAGCTGACCGCGGCCGCCGCGGCGACGCCCGAGGGCGGACCCCTGCGGGTCCGGGGCCTCCACCTGCACGTGGGCTCGCAGCTGGGCGCGGTGGACGCCTGGCGCGACGCGGTGCGCCGCGCCTTCGCCCTGTTCGCGCTGCTGGCCGCGGGCCGCGCGGACCTCGACACGCTCGACGTCGGGGGCGGCTTCCCGGTCGGCGTGCCGGGGTCGGTGCCCGCGCCCGCCCGGTTCGCGGAGGAGGCGGCCCGCCTGCTGGCGGCCGTCCCCGCGGGACGGCGGCCGACGCGCCTCGCGACCGAGCCCGGCCGGTTCCTCGTGGCGCGGTCGGGCGTGATCGTGGCGCGGGTGCTCCACGTTCGCGAGCGGGCGGGCTGGGGCCGGGTGGCGGTGGTCGACGCCGGCATGACCGAGCTGATCCGGCCGATGCTCTACGGCGCCCGCCACCGGGTGGCGGCGCTGACGTCCCTGGGCCGGCCCGTCGACCCGGACGGCGCCGCCACGGCGGGTCTCGGGCCGACGCGCGTGGACGGCCCGGTCTGCGAGGCCACCGACACGTTCGGCGACCAGCGCCTGCCGCCGCTGCGCCGGGGCGACCTGGTGGCGATCGCGGACGCGGGCGCCTACGGGGCCTCGATGGCGATGGCCTACAACGGCCGTCCGGCGATCCCCCAGGTGCTGGCGGAGCCGGACGGGGCGCTCGTCCTGGGCCGGGCGCGCGGTCGACTCGCGTAGCGGCCCGGCCGCGACTCGGAGGGCCGTAGCCCGCCCTCCGCTGGCGTCGGCGTGCCCGCGCCCGTCGCGGTCTTCGCGGCCCCGCTACACTCGGCGCCATGGGAGCCACCGACACCATGGAGATCTTCTTCGAGCTGCTGAACAGCGGCGACGTCAACGGGGCGGTCGCGCTGATGGACGAGCGCTGCGAGATGCGCGTCCACGTCGGCGAGAACTCGCGGACGCTGCGCGGCATCGAGCAGGTCGGCGGCTGGTTCCTGCGCGCCGACAAGGGGCTCAAGATGGTCCCGGGCGAGGTCCGCGATCTGGGCAACACCTACCAGGCGGACCTGATCGTGGTCCGGCCGGGCGCGCCCAGCCAGGCGCTCGACGCGCAGTTCCGCGTCGAGGCGGGGAAGATCACCTCGATCAACCTGGCGCCGCGCACGCGCTGAGGCGCGGGGGCCTCGGCCGCTCCGACCGGCGGAGGCGCTAGCCGGGCACCCGGCCTACGGGCCCGCGGACGCCCCCGGAACCGCGCTGGGCGACGCCCCGCTGACCGCGCCGGAGGGCGCGGCGCCGACGGGGGCCGGGATCGTGATCTGGTCGCCGATCTTGATGGCGTTCTGGTTCTTGATCTGCGGGTTGACCGCCAGGATGGCCTTCACGGTGGTCTTGTACCGCTGCGCGATGCCGCTGAGGGTGTCGCCCGACTTGACCGTGTACAGGATCGGCGTCGGCGCGGGCGTGTCGGTGGGCGCGGGCGTGTCGACCGGCGCGGCCGACGCCGCGGCCGACGGCTGGAGCGAGGCGGCCGGCACGGCGTTCTTGCCGAGGCCCAGGATCATGGGCGAGACCAGGAACAGGAAGACCGCCGCGATGACCAGCGCGCCCGCGGCGATGGCCAGGCGCGGGATGCCGGCGAGGGCGGGGAAGCCGACACGGGTCTTGAGCGTCGGGTAGGCCTCGTAGCGGCGCGGGCGCTCCCAAGCCGGCCCGAACAGCTCGCTGGCGTCCCGCGAGGCCGGTGCCGCACCGTCCCGCGACGACCGGGGACGCGGCGCGGGGACCGGACGGCTGGGCGAGGTTGCCCCAGTCCCCGAGCGGGACGCGACGGGCCTGGCCGGCGTCGACGGCTGGCGGCGCGCGGGGACGGGCAGCTCATCCGCGTCGTCGGCATCCTCCTCGTCGGCCTCCTCGTCAATCAGCGGCGACGACGCCCACACCGTGGCGGGCCGCGCCGGCGCAGGCAGGTCCCGGTCCGGCCCCGCGAGCCGGGCGGCCGGGCTGTCGGCGAGCCCGCGCGCCGCGTCCCCCCACTCGTCACGGGCGGGCGGCCTCGATCCCGCGGCACGGCCGACGGCGCCGCCGCCGACCGCGTCCGCACCGGCATCCCAGCCGGGGATCGCTCCGGGGGCGGCGCTGGCCGGCTGGTCGTCGGGCGGCTCGGCGGCGTCCGAGACCCAAGGCGGCGGCGCGGCCCAGTCTCGAGCGGCAGTCCTGCGGGGCGGGGTCGGCTGGGCGGCGCCGGCCGGGGCGTGGCGCGGCTCGCGGTCGGCAGGCGGCATCGGCACGGGGCCGGAGGTGTCGTCCTCCCTGGGCCGCGGGGCCGGGCCGCCCGACGCGGGGCGCGCGGCGGCGGCCTCGCGGCGGGCCCAGTCCTGGAACGCCGGGCAGACCGCGAACGCGGGCGACAGGCAGTAGGCGTCCTGGTGGGCGATGGCGCGCGGGGCCGGTACCGGCTCGGCGAAGCAGCGGTGGCGGTGGTCGGGCGCGGTCGACCGGGCGTCACGGTCGTCATCGAAGGCGACGAACGGGCAGGCCACCGCCCCGTCGGCGCTCGGGAGTCCTCGGTCGGTCATCGGCGCGATCATACCCGCCCGCACCAGCGTGGTCCTCGCGCGCCGGGTGCGCCGCCCTCGCCGATCTCCTCCCCGCCGCAACCCCGCCGTGCGCGGGTCGGGATGGACCGCCGCCCGCGCGCCGGGTACGCTGCCCGCCCCGGGGCGCTGTGCCCGGGGCGCCGCGAGCGCTAGGCGAGGAGGGCAAGCATGTCCAGGCCGGCGACCCCGGTCCGGTGCGCACCGCCTCCGCGGGACCGTTGATGCGCCCCGCCAGTCGTCCTGAGGCCCGGCCGCCCGGTCCGTTCCACGCCGCCGAGGCCCGGGTCCGCGTGCTCGTCGCCGACGGCGATCCCGGTCGCGTGGGCGAGATCGTCCACGTGCTGGGGGAGGCGGGGATGGAGGCGGTCACCGCCTACCGCGGCGCCTCGGCCCTCGCCCGGGTCGCGGACGAGGCCCCGGACCTCGTCATCGTCGGCGACCGGCTGGGCGACGGCCCGGCGGTCGAGCTCATCCCGCGCATCCTGGGCCGGGTCCGCCTGCCGATCCTTGCCCTGTCGGGGCACCCGGACGACCACACGGTGGTGGCGCTCCTGGACGCCGGCGCGGACGACGTGGTCAACGCCGCGTTCCGCCCGGCCGAGCTGCTCGCCCGCCTCCGAGCGCTGCTGCGGCGGGCCGGCGGCCCCAACCAGCCCCCGGCGTCGGGCCCGCTCCCCGACGGGCTGGTGGTGGACGCCGGCCGGCGGGAGGCCAGCGTCCGCGAGCAGCGGCTCGTGCTGACGCCCACGGAGTTCGAGCTGCTCGTCCTCATCGCGCTGCGCCGCGGCGACGTCGTCGACCACCGCACGCTCCTCCGGGCGGTCTGGCCAGGACGTCCGGACGCGGATGCCGACCTCCTGCGCACGCACCTGACGCACCTCAACGCCAAGCTGATCGGGGCGGGCCACCCCGGCCTTCGGAACGTGCGCTCGACAGGCTACGCACTGCGGGTCACGGGCGCCGAGTCGTTCCGCTGAGCCGGGCCCGCGGCCGCCCGGCCCGTGCCCGGGTCAGCCGTCGAACTCGGGCACGTCGGCGTCCCGGCGCGCCAGCGAGGCGTTGAAGTAGCGCGGGTCGCCGGTGACCTCGCGCCACTCCCCGAGCCACGCCGGCAGCTCCACCGCCTCGTCCTCGGACCCCAGCTCCACCTCGACCACGACCAGGCCGGCCGGGGCGTCGAAGACGTCAATCTCGAGCGCCTGCCCGCCGTGGGGAACGACGTAGCGCGTCTTGCGGACCGCCCGCGTGTCGGGATCCGCCCGGGCGGACGCCGCGGCCCACTCGGCCTCGCTGATGGCGTCCTCGACCTCGTCGAAGGTGAACGCGCCCACCCGCCGCTTCTTCGTGCGCCGGCAGACCACACTGCCGTCCGGAAGCTCGGTCCGCCGGACGCGCTCCGACTCCAGCGCGCCGTCTCCCGCTCCCCGGTCCGTCCGCAGGTACACCTGCTGGATGCGCTGGGCCGCCGCCCCGTGGGCCGCGAGGGCCGCCGGCCCGGGCGCGGTCCGCAGCCGGAACTTGCGCTCGATCTCGATCCCGCGCGGGCACATGCGGCCATGGTAGTCGGACGCGCGACCGCCGGACCCATCCGGCGCGGGGGCCGCGTCGAACAGGGGGTCGATGGATGCCCTGGTCCTCGCCCCTCCCCTGGCCGGCCCGCTGCCGGCACCCACCCTGCGCGCCCCGGCAGGTGCCGCCCGGGTGCGGCCGGCAGGGCCGCCGCCCGCCTCCGACGCCGAGGCGGCACCCGCCTCGGACCGGCCGGCCGCGGGACCCGCCCCCGTGGCCGACGCCCGTCGCCGCGCCGAGGACGCCGCGCTCCTCGCCCGCATCGCCGACGGCGACGAGCGGGCCGTCGAGGAGCTGTACGCGAGGTATGCCGGGCCGCTCTACTCGCTGGCCTACCAGGTGACCCGCACCGAGCGCTTCGCGCAGGACGTGGTCCAGGAGGTGTTCATCGCGGTCTGGGGCCAAGCCGGCCGCTACGACCCGTCGCGCGGTCCCGTGGGGCCGTGGCTGTTCTCGCTGGCGCGCCACAAGGCGATCGACCTGATCCGGCGCGAGGCGACCGTGCGCAGGCGGACCGCGGACGTCGACCTCGAGCTGCGCGAGGCCGACGACGACGTCGACGAGGAGGCGTGGCTGGGCGTCCGACGCGAGCGCGTCCGCGCCGCCGTGCGGCTCCTCGCAGCCCCCCAGCGCGAGGCGCTCGAGCTGGCGTTCTTCGAGGGCCTGACGCACGTGCAGGTGGCCGAGGCGCTGGGGATCCCGCTCGGCACGGCCAAGACGCGGATCCGGACGGCCCTGATCCGCCTGCGCGACATCCTCGGCGACTCGGTGTCCGAGCTGCCGGCCGGCCAGCCGGCGAGGTAGGCGGCGTGCGCCACGACGACGCCCAGCTCCTCGCCGCCGGCGCCGTGCTCGGCGACCTCGACGCGGCCGAGTGGCGGGAGCGCGGGGCCGACCTGGCCTGCGCGGGCTGCGCGAGCCTGGAGTCCGAGCTGCGGGACGTGGTGGCCGACCTGGCGCTCCTCGCCCCACGGCGCGTCCCGCCGGCGACCCTGCTCGCGGACATCAAGGCGGCGGTCCGCGCATCGGACGCGGAGGCGCCGGTGCAGCCCGGGCCGACCCGCGGAGTCCCGGCCGGGCAGCCGATCGTCCGGACATCGGGGCCGGTCGTGCGCATCGACGCCCGACCCGGCCGCCAGCCCGTGTACGCCGCGCTCGCCCTGGCAGCCTCGCTCGCGGTGGTCGCAGCCGGCCTGGGGGCGGCGACAGCCCGGCTCGCCTCCGACCTGGGCACCGCCCAGCACTCGTCCGCGCGGCTCACCGCCCAGGTCGCGGACGACGCGGCCGTCATGGCCGCCCTCGCCAACCCGGCCCACCGCACCGCCGCGCTCCGCTCGGAGGCCCTGGCGCCGGGCGCCGCGGCGCAGGTCGTCTACGTGCCCGGCACCACCCAGTCCTGGGTCGTGGCGACCGGCATGCCGGCCACGCCGGCCGGCGAGACGTACGAGCTCTGGTACGCGGACGCGGCGGGCGCCCACCCGCTGTCGACCGCGGACTGGCCCGGCGGCCGGGTCATGGTGGTGCCGGTGGGCGTGGACCTGGCCCGGAGCGCGGCCGTGATGATCACCCTCGAGCCCGCCGGCGGCGCGACGGGCGCTCCGGGCCCGCAGGTCGTGTTCGGCCAGCTGTGAGCCCGGCCGGGCCGCGTTTGACAGGCTCGAGGCACCGAGCCGTACACTTTTCGCACAACCGTCGTCGAAATCCGGCGTTCGGCGCCGTCGCCCGATCGCCCCTCCGGAGGCCGCTCATGTCCATACTCCGCGCCATCGCCCCCCGGACCACCGTCCACGCCCACTGCGACCTGCCGTGCGGCGTCTACGACCCCGAGCAGGCCCGCATCGAGGCCGAGTCCTGCTATCGGATCATCGAGAAGTACAACGCCAGCGAGGACGCCACCTTCCGGGCCCGCGCGCTGGTCATCAAGGAGCGCCAGGCCGACCTCGTGAAGCACCACCTGGACGTCCTGTGGCACGACTACTTCAAGCCCGAGCACCTCGAGGCCGTCCCCAACCTGCACCAGCTGTTCTGGGACGCCAACAAGCAGACCTCGAAGGTCAAGGCGTCGACGAACCTCGACGACGCCAAGAAGCTGCTCGAGCTGATCGACCAGGTGGACGCCGCCTGGAAGGCCACCGGCGGCCTGGGCAAGACCCGCGTCGCCGGCCGGCCCGGCTGATCGCGCACCCCGCCGCCGACATGGACGAGGCCCCGCCGCGATGAGCGAGACGGGGCCTCGCCGCGTCCGGGGGGCCTGGCGCCCGGGCTCGGGCGGGCCGCTCGGCCTGCGCGGCCTCCGCCGGCGGATGGCCGGCCCCTGGCGGGTGTCCGTCGCCGAGGCCTCGATGACGCCGTCGATCCACGCCGGCGACTGGCTGCTGGTGGATCCCACCGTCGGCCGCTGGCCGCGGCGCGGCACGGTGGTCGTGTTCCGGGAGCCCGGCTCCGAGGTCCTGGCGATCAAGCGGGTCGCCGGCCGGCCCGGCGACTGGATCCCCTTCGCTGGGGCGTGGCTCCGCCTGGCCGACGACGAGGCCTGGCTGGTGTCGGACGCCGACGACGCCGAGCTGGCCGGGGCCGGCAGCGGCAAGCCGGTCGACTCTCGGTCGTACGGCCCCGTGGCGGTCGAGGCGCTGGTCGGGCGGGCGTGGTTCCGCTACTGGCCGCTGCGGCGGACCGGGCGCATCCCCAAGGCGCCGGCGGCCCCGTTCCGCCGCGGACCCGGGCCCTCGCCGGCGGGCTGATCGGGCGGAAGGCGGCGTGGCGCTCCTGAAGACGGCCCTCGACCGCAGCCGGGCAGCCCGGCTACGATCGCGGGATGAGCCAGCATCGGTCGCCGGTCGGCGGCTTCGACCCCGAGGCGCCCCTCCCCGCCGCCCCGGATCCCTGGGACTACCTGCCCATGCCGACGCTCCGCGACGGCCCTCCGTGGGCGATGGCGGAGATGATCTCGGCCGAGCCCGCCCTGGTGGAGCGGATCGGCCGGCGCCTCCTCGACGACGGCTCCGCGGCCGCCCTCGCGCTGGAGATCCGGGCGGCCCTCGAGCGCGGCGAGCCCGTGGTCGTCACCGGCTGCGGCACGTCCGAGCACGCCGCCCGCGGCGCGGCCGCGATCCTGCGCGAGGCGTGCGCGGGCGCGGGACTCCCCGCGCCCGGCCCGCAGTCGGCCCAGGCGTTCGAGCTCTCGTGCGACCCGCCACGGGGGCTCGTCATCGGCGTCAGCCACGAGGGAGATCGGA
>JAJYLZ010000050.1 GCA_021787395.1 Chloroflexota bacterium | reverse complement strand
GCTGCGGCGACGCCGCCGGGCGACGCGGCGGACGCCTCGGGCATCGCGTGCAGCTCCCCGAGCGCCGCCGCCTGGCGGGAGCCCAGCGGCCGACCCGCCGGCCGGCCCCCCGCGCACAGCAGCGCGGCCGCCTCCGCGCCGGCCTCGGTGAGCCACAGCCGGCGCTCGTAGCGGGGGCCAGCCGTGGCCCCGAGCAGGGTCCAGGCCAGATCCACCAGGCCGGCGTCGGCCAGCACGCGGAGCCGGCGCAGCAGCGCACCGCGGCCCTCCGGGGACGCCAGGTCGCGAACCGCCCTCGCCCGGCCCGCGACCTCGTCGAGGAGCGCGACGTCCGCCGGCGGCAGGCCGCTCTCCGCGTGCGCGAGGCGCGCCTCCCCCTCGGGCGTCGCCTCGACCATGAGCTCGAGGCGCTCGAGCAGCCCGGGCGGCAGCATCGCCCGGACGACCCCGGCCACGGGCGCGAGGTACCGGTCGGCGATCCCCCGCGCGAAACCGAGCGCCAGCGGCGGCAGGAGCGGGCCGTCGGTGCGGATGCGCGCGGCGACCGGCTTCACCTCGGGCAGCCCCGGACCGGCGCCCCGGCCCACCTCGTCACCGGCGGCCCGGACCGGGGCCGACACGCCGAGCACGATCCCGATCGCCTGCCGGCGCCCGAACGGCACCAGCACGGCCTCGCCCGGCTCCAGGTCGGCGAGCGCGGGGGGGACCGCGTACGTCCACGTGCGCGGCCCCGGGCCGCCGGGCGCATCGACGGCAACCTCCGCCAGGCGCGGCGCGCTCGCGCCGGGGTCGGGCTCGAACGGCAGCACCGGCGCCGGTCCGCTAGGTGATCCTGACCCGACGGTCGGCGTTGCGGCGCTTCTCCTGCTCGATGATCGCCTCGATCTCGGCCGCCGTCCGCGCCTGCTCGTTCGTCTCGTTGACCACCACCCGGTCGTAGTCGCCCTGCCGCGCCAGCTCGATCGCGGCGTTCCGCTGCCGGAGCTCGAGCTCGTCGGCCGTCTCGGTCGCCCGCGACCGGAGCCGCTGGAACAGCTCCTCCATCGACGGCGGCACCAGGAACACCAGCAGCGCGTCCGGCGCCCGCTGCTTCACCGCCGACGCCCCCTGGACGTCGATCTTGAGGATCACGTCGTGGCCCTCGGCGAGGGCGTCCGCGACCTCGTGGCGTGGCGTCCCGTACCAGTTGCCGTGGACCTCCGCGTACTCGAGCAGCTCGCCGGCGTCGCGCAGCGCGGCGAACTCCCGCCGGGTGAGGAAGTGGTACGAGACGCCGGGGACCTCGCCCGGCCGCGGCGCGCGGGTGGTGCAGGTCACCACGTAGTGGTAGTCCGGCTGGCGCGGCCGCTCGCGTAGGGCGGCGATGATCGTGTCCTTGCCGACCCCGGACGGCCCGCTGATGATCACCAGCTGGGCGCCGGGCGCCCCGTACAGCGGCTCCCGGCCCGTCACGCCGCGCCCCCCGACGCACGCCGCCCCGCCGACGCCTCCACTGCCCGGAGCCCGTCGAGCACCCCCTCGAGCGCGTCCGGGATCGGCGCCTCCACCCGAACCAGCCTGGTCGTGGCCGGCGAGACCAGCTCCAGCCGCCAGGCGTGCAGGAACAGGCGTTCGAGGCCCTCCGGACCCTTGCGGGCCGTGCCGGTCCCGTACACCTGATCGCCGGCCACCGGGTGGCCCAGGGCCGCGCAGTGGACGCGGATCTGGTGCGTGCGCCCCGTGATCAGGTCCAGCTCCAGCAGCGTCCAGCCGAGGAACCGCTCGCGGACGCGGTAGCCGGTGACCGCGGGGCGCCCGTCGGGGACGACGGCCATGCGCTTGCGGTCCTTCGGGTCGCGCCCGATCGGGGCCTCGATCCGGCCCACCGCCGCCGCCACCGAGCCCTGGACCAGCGCCAGGTAGGTCTTGCGCACGCGGCGGGCCTTGAGCTGGGCCATCAGCCCGGCCTGCGCGGCGTCGTTGCGGGCGACGATGAGCAGCCCCGACGTGTCGCGGTCGAGGCGGTGGACGATGCCCGGGCGGGCGACGCCGGCGATCCCGCCGTAGTGGTCCCCGCGGGCGAGCAGCGCGTTGACCAGGGTGCCGCGCCAGTGCCCCGGCGCCGGGTGGACCACCAGGCCCGACGGCTTGTTGACGATCAGCACGTCGTCGTCCTCGTAGACGACGTCCACCTGGATCGTCGGGTCCGGCTCGAGGTGGTAGGGGATCTCGGGCGGCGGGACCTCGAGCGTGACGCCGCCCGGGCCGCGGACCTCGGAGTTGGCGCGCAGCCGGCGGCCCGCGTCGTCCACCAGGCGTCCGTCGCCGATCAGCCGCTGCACGTAGGAGCGGGAGAGGCCCGTCCGGTCGGCGACGAAGCGGTCGACGCGCCGCACGACCTCGCCGTCGGGCACCGCGAGCCGCCGCGGGCCCGGCTCCACCGACGGGGGCGCCGGCTCGAGCTCGAGCCCGGCCTCCAGCTCCTCGTCGCCCTCGAGCTCGTCGTCGAGCGGGGCATCGGGAGCGGCGGAGCGCGCGCCGGGGTCAGCCATCGCTCCCCCACTCCGCGATGGCGGGGAACAGCGCGACGGCGAGGATCAGGATCAGCGAGGTGGTGATGGCCGCGTCGGCGACGTTGTAGGTCCAGAAGCGCCACTGGCCGATCCCCATGTCGATCCAGTCCACGACCTCGCCGAAGCGCAGCCGGTCGATCAGGTTGCCGATCGCCCCGCCCAGCAGGAGGGCCGTCGCCACCGACATCACGATCCCCCGGCCAGCCCGCCGGTGGTACACCACGATCAGGACGATGACCACCAGCGACACGGCGGCGAACGCGGTCGCCGACTGGGGCACCATCCCGAACAGGATCCCGCTGTTGGTCCCGTAGACGAAGTTCAGCCACGTCCCGAGCACCGAGAACCCGGACCCCTTCTGGACGCTCGAGACGATCCACGACTTGGTCAGCTGGTCGGCGGCGACGACCGCGACCGCGATCGCCGTGAACAGCGCCCAGCGCGCCCGCGACGGCCCGGCCCAGGCCGCCCTGGCGGGCGGCGCCTCGTCGTCGACGATCTCCTCGTCCTCCGTCTCGTCGACGGCCCCGGCCGGGCGTTGCGCCATGTCAGGCGCCAGCCCGGCGGAGGGCGATCACGACCTCGCCGCTGTCGAGGCGGACGGGCGCCGTGGGCAGGCCCGCCGCGGGCGCCCCGAAGTGCGCGGCGTCCACCAGCGTGTCGGCGAGCACTGGCGGCAGGAACGTCCTGACCGAGGCGTCCAGGCCGTCCACCCAGAGCTCGATGCGGTCGTCGAGCTCGAGCTCCGCCTCCTTGCGCAGGTCCTGGACCGCGCGCTGGAGCTCCCGGGCGTCGCCCTCCGCGCGGAGCTCGGGCGTGAGCGTGGTGTCGATCACGACCACGAGACCGTCGTCGTGCGCGACGGCGGTGCCGGGACGCGGCGTGGCCTGCACCTCGACCTCGTCGGCGGCGAGCGTCTCGCCGGCGATCGCCACCGTCCCGTCGTCGTGGATCTCGAAGCGGCCTTCGCGGGCGGCCGCCATGACGGAGGGGATCTTGGCGCCCAGCCGCTTGCCCACCCGGGGCAGCAGCACCTTCACGCCCCGGTCCACCAGCTCCGACTCGTCGCCGATCTGCACGACGTCCTTGACGTTGGCCTCGGCCCGGACGACCCCGAGCAGCGCGTCCAGCTCGCCCACCTCGCGGCCCGGCAGCGCCAGCCACAGGCGGGCGAGCGGCTGGCGGACCTTCAGCCCCGCCTGGCCGCGCACGGTCCGCGAGAGGTCCACGGCGCGGCGCGCCAGCGCCATCGCGTCCTCGAGCGCCTCGTCCCGGAGCGGGGCGAGCTCGCCGGCCGGCCAGCCGGAGAGGTGCACCGAGTCCGGCGCGGTGGCGTCGACGGCGGCGACCAGATTGGCGTACATCGACTCCGAGAGGAACGGGAGGATGGGCGCGACCATCCTGGCCAGCGCGACGAGCGCCTGGTGGAGCGTGGCGAACGCGCCGTCGCGCTCGGCCCCCGACGAGCGCGACATCCGGCGCCGCGAGAGGCGCAGGTACCAGGTGGACAGGTCGTCGATGAAGGCCGACAGGAGCCGCGTCGCAGCCTCAGCGTCGTACTCCCGCAGCCGCGCCTCCACCGCGGCGGCCGTCCCGGCGGCGCGCGACAGGATCCAGCGGTCGAGCGGCGTGCGGTCGGCCGCCGCGGGCGCGCCGCTCGCCGGCGTCCAGCCGGCCAGACGCGCGTAGGTCACGAAGAACGCGTACACGTTCCACAGCACCAGCAGGCCCCGCCGGGCCTCGTCGGCGGCGTGCCAGCCGAACAGGATGTTGTCCTCGGGCCGGGCGGACGCGTACATCCAGCGCATGACGTCCACGCCCATGCGCTCGGCCGCCTCGTCGAACTCGATGGCGTTGCCCCAGCTCTTGTGCATCGGCCGCCCGTCCTCGCCGTACAGCGTGGCGTATCCGAACAGCGACTTGAACGGGCGCTCGCGGCGCAGGACGGTGCTCATGGCGAGCATCGAGTAGAACCAGTTGCGGAACTGGCCGGGGAAGCTCTCGGACACGAAGTCGGCCGGGAACCAGCGGCTCCAGAACTCGGGGTCCTCCCGGTAGTGCATGGTCGAGAACGGCACGATCCCGGCGTCGAGCCACGGGTTGCCGACGTCGGCGATGCGCGACACCGGCCGGCCGCAGCCCGGGCAGGCGATCTTGACCGCGTCCACGTAGGGCCGGTGCGGCGTCTGGCCCTCGAGCTGCTCCCAGCCCTCCACGGCGCGCTGCCGGAGCTCCTCGCGCCCGCCGACCACGTCGAACGTCCCGCACGCCGGGCAGTCGAAGATCGGCAGGGCCAGGCCGTAGTAGCGCTTCTTGGAGATCATCCAGTCGCGCATGTTGAGCAGCCAGTCGATCTCACGGCCGTGGCCGAAGGCCGGGAACCACTGGATCTGGTCCACCACCTCCATGATCTGGTAGCGGAGGCTCGCGTCGACCTGCTCCCGGGTCAGCGTCTCGCGAGGCTGGTCGTAGACCTCGCCCATGCTGATGTACCACTCGTCCACGAGCCGGAACAGCAGCGGCGTGCCGCAGCGCCAGCAGTGCGGGTATCGGTGGGCGTACGGCTCGAGGTGGTAGAAGAAGCCGCGCTGCTCGAGGTCGTCCACGACCTCCTCGGCGACCTCCGGGGCGTCCTTGCCGGCCAGCCACCCGAAGCCCTCGTAGTACCGGCCGTCCTCGTCGATGGGCCCGAAGATGGGCAGCCCGGCCGACTTGCCGAGCTGGTAGTCCTCCGCGCCGCAGCCGGGCGCGATGTGGACGATGCCGGTGCCCTCCTCATCGCCCACCTCGTCCCAGAGGACCACGCGGTGCTCGTAGCCGGCGTCGCCGAACGCGGTGCGGACAGCCGGCAGGTCGTCGTACGGCCCGGTGTAGCGCCAGCCCTCGAGCGCCCTGCCCGGGGCCTCCTCGAGCACGGTGAACGGCCCGCGGAGCGCCTGCCGCAGGGTCCCCTTGGCGAGCCAGTAGACGTCGTCGCCCTGGCGGACCTTCACGTACACGAGGTCCTCGCCCACCGCCGCGGCCACGTTGGCGGCGAGCGTCCAGGGCGTGGTGGTCCAGACGAGGAGCGCCTCGCCCGGGCGGTCGACCAGCGGCAGCCGCACCGTGAGGCCGGGGTCCTCGCGGTCGGCGTAGCCCTCGTTCATCTCCATCTGGGACAGGCCGGTGCCGCAGCGCGGGCACCACGGCATCGTGTCGTGGCCGCGGTAGACCCAGCCGCGCCGATGGCACTCGGCGAGGAAGCCCCAGATGAGGTCGTTGTTCTCGTTGCTGAAGGTGAAGTAGCTGCCGCCCACCTCGGGCATGCCCAGGCGGCCGACGAGCATCTCCACCGTGTCGGTGACCGGGCCGTCCACGCCCTGGATCGTGGCCGTCTGCTGCGGGTCCTGGTCCATCAGGTCGCGCAGGCGCAGCAGCTCGGCCGGGTCGTTCCAGTCCATCCAGTAGCCCAGCCGGATGGACTGCTCGGTCTGCCGCGCGGCGTAGGTCAGGACGCGCTGCTTGCACAGCCGGACGAACTCGGCGATGCCGAACGCCTCGATGTCGCGCTTGGAGGTGAAGCCGAGCGCCTTCTCGACGTTGACCTCGACCCACAGCCCCTGGCAGTCGAAGCCGTTCTGGAAGCGCTGGTCCTCCCCCAGCATCGCGTGGAACCGCTGGTAGAGGTCCTTGTAGGTCCGGCCCCACGCATGGTGCACGCCCATCGGGTTGTTGGCGGTGATCGGCCCGTCCAGGAAGCTCCAGCGCGCGTTGCCCGCGTTCTGCGCGCGCAGGCGCGCGAACGTCTTGCGCTCGGCCCACTCGCGCAGCAGCGCGTGCTCCTGGGCGACGAAGTCGGGGCGGGCGGAGACGGGTCGGAACATCGGGCCTCGTTGATCGCGGACGCGGCTCCTTCTGCGGGCCGCAGCGGGCAACCAGTCTACGGAACGTGGCGTCCCCATGCGGCGGAGCGGTGCTCGGAGGGGCGTGCGGCGGCCGTTCGCGACGTCCCCGGCGCACTCCGGGCGCGCCGCCGGGCCCCGATCCATGGCTCGGCGTATGATCCGCCGCGATGTCCACGCCGTCGCGACCGCCGCGTGCCGCGCGCACGCGATCCGCCTTCGGGGCGGCCTTCCTGTCCCTCGTCTTCCCCGGGCTCGGCCATGCGTACGCCGGGGCGTGGGGTCGGGGCCTGGGCTTCGCGGCGCTGCCCGTGCTCGTGCTGGCAGCCCTCGCGGGCGTGGCCCTGCACGGCGACCGGTACGCCTTCGTCGCCCTGTTCGCCAGCCCCAACGTCCTCAGCAACATCCTCATCGTCAACGTCCTGGTGTTCCTGTACCGGGCGGCCGCCGCCGTCGACGCCTGGTACGTCGCCCGGTTCCTCAACGCGGCAGACCGCTCCGGCGACGGGCGGCTGGGCCGCGCCCGGGTCGCCCTCAACCCGCTGTCCGTGGCCGGGCTCGCGGCCGTCGTGCTCGTCATGGCCGGCGCCCACCTGGCCGTCTGGCGCTACGACACGCTGGCGCTGTCGGTGGTCAACTGCCTCAACCCGGACACCGCCGACGCCAGCTGCAACTCCAGCACCGCCAACGCGACGCCCAACCCGTCGGACGTCGTCCCGGGCGGCTCGGGCCTCGGCAGCGGGGTTCCCGGGCTGGCCACCGACACCCCGCTCCCGACGCCGATCGGCACCGCCGCGGGGAGCGCCGTGGCGGCCACGCTGCCGCCCTGGGACGGCACCAGCCGGCTGAACATCCTGCTCGTCGGCTCGGACCAGCGGACCGGCAACGAGACGGTGTTCAACACCGACACGATGATCGTGGTCTCGATCGACCCCAAGACCAAGCAGGTCGCCATGCTGCAGCTGCCGCGGGACACCGCGGGCGTCCCGGTGCCCGCCGTCGCCCAGAGCGTCTGGGGCTCGACCTACAACGCCAAGATCAACTCCTGGTTCGCGGCCAACCAGAACCTCTCGATCTGGCCGGGCAAGACCCCGACCGCCCGGGGGTTCGCCGCCCTCAAGTCGATCCTGGGGAACCTGTTCGGGATCACGATCCAGTACTACGTGAAGGTCGACTTCTCGGGCTTCGTGCAGGCGGTGGACACGCTGGGCGGCGTGAACGTGAACGTCCAGATCCCGGTGGCGGAGGACGACTTCCCGCTCACCGACCAGATCAAGACCCGCGTGTACATCCCGGCCGGGCCGCAGGAGATGGACGGCCAGCAGGCGCTCATCTACGTGCGCTCGCGCCACGGCTCCAACGACTTCGACCGCGGGCACCGCCAGCAACGGCTGATCCTGTCCATGAAGGACGAACTGGACCCGCAGGCGGTGTTCCAGAACCTGACCGGCCTCGTCGCGGCCCTGCAGCACACGTTCCAGACGGACATCCCCGTCAACGACACCCAGACGATGGGCCAGCTGCTCCAGCTGGCGTCGCAGATCGACACCAAGAGCATCCGCTCCTACGTGTTCTCGCCCCCCTACTTCGCCACCGACATGTACCCGCTCACCGGCGGCAAGGACGGCCGGGTCCTGATCAACGCGCCGCACGTCCAGGCCGCGGTCAAGCAGGCCTTCAGCATCAGCCCGTCGCTGCTGGCCCTGCGCGACACCCTCAGCGGCGAGGCCGCCCAGGTCTGGGTCCAGGACGGCAAGAACGGGATGGGCCTGGCCGGCAACAACGCCCAGTACCTGGACTACTTCGGGATCGACGCGTCGGCGCCGACCGCGCTCGCCCCGCAGACGCCCCAGACGACCACGATCACCGTGTACAACGGCGCCGAGTCCCGGCTGTCCGCGACGATCAAGTACCTCGAGAACCTCTACCACGTCACGGCCACCATGGCGGCCAACCCGAGCGTGAAGGCGGACATCGTGATCGTCATCGGGCGCGACGGGCGGTCCCTCGCGATCCCCAGCGTCGGCTGACCCGGCCGCCCCGGGGCGACCTGACTTGGAGACGTCGAAGGGGCGGCGGTCGCCGCCCCTTCCGTGTTCCCGGGCTGGTGCCGCGCCGACGGCCCCCGGCGGCGGCCGGGGCGCCGCTACCCGATCGGGGTGAGCCAGCCCTGGTACTGGGGCAGGTTGCCGCGCACCGCCGCGAAGTACGTCTCGCTGATCTTGCGCGCGATCGGCCCGATGACCCCGGTGCCCACGGGCCGGTGGTCCACGCCGACGACCGGGCTGATCTGGACGCCGGTCCCGCACAGGAAGACCTCGTCGCAGACGTACAGCTCAGAGCGGTCGATCGAGCGGATCTCGGTCGGGATGCCGAGGTCGGCGGCGAGCGTCAGCATCGCCTTGCGGGTGACGCCCTCGAGGATGTCGTCCGAGACCGGCGGGGTGATCAGCGTGCCGCCCCGGACGATGAACAGGTTGGCCGCCGAGGCCTCCGAGGCGTGGCCGCTGGGCGTGAGCACGAGCGCCTCGTCGTAGCCGTTGAGCTCGGCCTCGGACTTCTGGAAGGCCATGTTGACGTAGCCGCCCACGATCTTGCCCCGCGGCGGCAGCGCCTCGTCGGCGTTGCGGCGCCAGGACGAGGTCATGATCCGGATGCCCTTCTCGACGTCCACGTAGTTGCCGAACGGCGTCGCGAGCACGTACAGCTCGTGGTCGAGGTGGTGGAGCTTCACGCCGATCGCGCGGGTGCTCTTGTAGAACGACGGCCGGATGTAGGCGTCCTCGCGGAACCCGTTGCGCCGGACCGTCTCCACGACGATCTGGAACAGCTCGTCCACCGACGGCAGGTTCTCCATGAGCAGCATCTTGGCGCTGTTCCGGATGCGCTCGACGTGCTCGCGGATGAACAGGCCGTAGAGCTGGCCCTGATCGGCGTTCCAGTAGGCGCGGATGCCCTCGAACGTCGCGGTGCCGTACATGAACGCGTGGGTCATGATGCTGACCTTGGCGTCCTTGAGGGCCACGTAGTCGCCCTCGAAGTAGGCGATGAGCTCGTCGAGCGGACGGGGCTGCGGGGCGGCGGACTGCTGCTGGGTGAGCATCTCTGGCTCCAGGTGGAGATCGGCGCAAGGCCGCGCGTGGCTCGGGATCGGTGCCTGAACTCTAGCACGCGGCCCGGGCCGCCCCGCCGGGGCGGCTCAGCCGATGTGGACCACGCCCGCCACGTCGGCCACGACGAGCCCGAGGTACACGACGTAGAGCGCGCCGCCCGCCAGCAGCGCCCGGCCGTCGAGCGCCCGCCGACGCCCCATCGGGCCGAACACGACCGCGACGGCGGCCAGCGCGATGAGCGCCGAGGCGAAGGCCAGGACGGTGTCGCCGGAGACGTGCCAGGCGGACCCGGCCATGAGCAGCGCCACGACGGTCGGGATCGACGACTGGAACACCATCGCGCCCGTGATGTTGCCCATCGCGAGCGTGTCCTTGCCCTGGCGCACCCAGATCAGGCTGTTGAACTTCTCCGGCAGCTCGGTGGCGATGGGCGCGATGACCAGCGAGAGCAGCAGCTGCGACACGCCGAGTGACGTCGCGAGGGCGTCGACCGCGCCCACGAACAGGTACGCCCCGCCCACGATGCAGGCCAGCGCCGCCAGCACCTGGACGGTCACGATCCGCAGCCGCGGCACCGCGGCGTCCGCCTCGCGGCCGGCCCGGTCGAATCGATGGAAGCGCAGCGGCGCGAGGTCGTCCTCGCCCGCGCTGCGCTCCGCGTCCAGGTGACCCTTCACGTACACCGCATAGGCGACGAGGAGGACGGCTGAGACCGCCCACCTGGGGGCGTCGAGGTCGCGGGGCAGGAATGCGGCCCCGATCGCCAGCGCGTAGGCGGCCACGAAGAAGCGGATGTCGTGGACGAGCACGCCGGTGTCGACGGTCATCGCGGTGCCCGAGGCCCGGCGGGAGCGGTACGCGATGACGCCCGCCCCCGTCACGAACATGGCCAGCGTGGACAGCATGAACGGCGCGCCCAGCACGGCCCCGATCCCGACGTCGTCGGTCGCCGCGCCGCGGCCCCCGAAGGCGATGGCGATGATCGGGATCATCGTCTCGGGCATCGCCGTGCCGACCGCCGCGAGGACCGACCCGACCGCGCCCTCGGCCAGCTCGAGCTTCCGCCCGAACCACTCCACCCCGTTGGTGAACAGCTCCGCCCCGACCAGGATGACCGCGAAGGCGACGGCCAGCAGGACGGCGTCCACGTCAGCCCTCGAGGCTGATGGCAGCCACGACCGAGGCGCAGATGACCAGCAGCACGAGCACCGAGACCAGGGCGAGGCGACGGTCGTGGGCGGCCAGGAACCCGGCTCCGGACACGATCACGCGGCCGAGCGGCAGTGACACCAGCACCGTCAACCCGGCCCAGATGAAGCCCTCGGGCCGGAGCGCGGCGAGCTGCCCGGGGATGGCCGTCAGCGAGTACGGCGGGAAGGCGCCTGCGGCCATCGGGTCGATCCCGGAGGTCGCCATGCCGATCACGCCCGCCAGCACGAACAGCAGCGCGACGCGCGTCCCCCAGGTGAGCAGGCGGGCGGCGATCGTCTCCAGGCGGGCGGCCGTCGCCGCGACGGCGGACAGGCTGGCCAGGGGTGCGCCGCTCATCGCCCGAGCGCCTTCTGGGCCATCTCGAAGGCCGTGTAAAGGAGCACGGCCACGAACAGCCAGCGCAGGAGCCGCGTGTCCACGCGGTGGGCGATCCGGCTGCCCAGCGTCGCGCCCGCGAACACGCCCACCGCCGTCGGGCCGGCGACGAACGGGTCGATCTGGCCGCGCAGGAGGTAGATCACCGCGGACGACGTGGCGGTGATGCCGATCATCATGTTGCTGGTGGCGGTGGCCACCTTCAGGGGCACTCCCATCGCCACGTGCATCGCCGGCACCTTGATGATGCCGCCGCCCACGCCCAGCAGCGCCGACACCAGCCCGGCCAGCGTGGAGCCCGCCATCCCCAGCGGCAGGCGGTGCACGCGGTAGCCCGGCCCGGCCAGGGTGTCCGTGAAGCTGGGCCTGGCGGGAGGGTCGTCCGGGGCGCTGGCGGCGTCGGACGGGGCGGCCGCCGGCCGGTCCGAGCGCCGCAGCATCGAGAGCGCCATCCACAGCAGGAGGACCGTGAACAGCCCTGCCAGCACCTGCTCGGACAGCATGAACGCGATCAGCCCCCCGACCAGCGCGCCCGAGGCCGAGAACAGCTCCAGGACCATGCCCAGCCGCAGGTTCGCCACGTGCTTCCTGAGGTACACGCTGGCGCCCGCGCTCGAGGTCACGATCACCGAGACCAGCGACACGGACACCGACTCGCGCAGCGGCAGACCGAAGCCGAGCGTGAGCAGCGGCACGATCAGCACGCCGCCGCCCAGCCCCAGCAGGGACCCGAAGACGCCGGCGGCGGCGCCGGACGCGAGCAGGACGAGGCCGGTGATCACCGGCGGCCCGGCGTCGGAGCGGCGCCCCCGGTGGTCCTCCCCACCACGGTCAGCGGGCTATGGGCGCAGGTGCTGCGGCGCGTAGGGCAGGAGCGCCACGTGGCGGGCCCGCTTGAGGGCCACCGCCAGCTCCCGCTGGTGCGCGGCGCAGGTGCCCGTCTTGCGGCGGGGCTCGATCTTCGCCCGCTCCGAGAGGTAGCGGCGGAGGCGGTTGACCTCCTTGTAGTCGATCGCGACGGTCTTGTCGGCGCAGAAGGAGCAGACCTTGCGGCGCCGGCGGTCGCGGTAGTAGTCGTCGCGCTTCTTGGTCCGGGAGGGGGGCATCTCGTCGTGTCTCCAGGTGGTGGCGGCTCAGCCGCCGGAGCGGCCCTCGGGCCGCGTTGGGTGGTCGTCAGAAGGGCAGGTCGTCGAGGTCGTCGTCGGACGGCCGTGGCGGGGGCGCCTGCCGGGTGGGGCGCACGGTCTCGCCGCCGCCGAAGCCGCCGGCGGACGAGCCGGCCGCGCTGCCGCCCTCGGCGTCGCCGGGACGGTCGAGGCTGACCACGGAGTCGGCCGTGATCTCGAGCGAGACCCGCCGCTGGCCGTCCCGCGCGTCGTACTCGCGGGTCCGGAACCGGCCCTCCACGAACACGCGGTTCCCCTTGCGCAGCTGCTCGGCGGTGCGCTCGGCCCGATCGCCCCAGACGGTGACCCGGAACCAGTCGGTCGCCTCGACCCACTCGCCGGTCTGCTGGTTCTTCGTGCTCTGGTTGACCGCGACGCTGAACTCCGTCACGGGACGGCCGTTCGGCGTGTAGCGCATCTCCGGGTCGCGCCCGAGGTTGCCGATGATCATGACCTTCGAGAAGGACGCCATCGTGCGCTCCCCTGTCAGTCCGTGGCCGCGGGCGCGGCCTCCGACTCGGACTCGTCGATCCGCTCGCCCTGGTCCTCGTCCTCCTCGTCCTCGCCGGACGGGATGTCGGTGTCGATCTCCTCGACCTCGCCGGAGGCCGCGTCGCGGCGCGTCTTGACCGGCTTGACGACGCGGGTGACGAGGTAGCGCAGGACCTCCTCGGTGATCTGGAGGCTGCGCTCCATCTCGGCGATGGCCTCCGCCGGGCTCTCGAACACGATGATGTGGTACGAGCCCTCGCGGTAGCGGTCGATGGCGTACGCGAGCCGACGACGGCCCCACGGCGCGACCTTGACGATCTGGCCGCCCGAGGCGACGACGTAGCGCGTGGTGCGGTCGATGACCGCGGCTGCCCGCTCATCCGGCGCGTCGGGCCGGAGGACGAGCATGAGTTCATAGCGGCGCACGGCCTGCAAGACTCCTTCCGATGGGATGAGCCCCGTTGACGGCGCAGCCGGCACGGAGCAGAAAGGACCGCGGAAGGATAGCACGGCCCGGAGGTGCGGCCCGCGTGCCGATCGGGCGCCGATCGGGTCAGGGCGCCGGCTTGTGTATCCTTGCTCGCGCACTCGCGAACGCTCTGCGCTGGGGGAACCTTGCAACTCTCCATCCTGCTCTTGGCGGCGGACCGCAACGCCGCGGCCCAGCTGTCCTCGGCGCTGGCGGCGCCCGGGCACGGTGTCAGCGTCGTCACGACCGTCCCGGACCTGCTGAGCGCGGCGCCCCGGTACAGCCTCCTCGTGCTGGACCAGCCCCCGGTGGACACGACGATCGCCCAGATCATCGCCCAGCTGCGCGCCGACACCTCGGTGCCGGGGGCCCCGATCCTGGCCATCGCCCAGACGGCCGACGTCGAGGAGCGCATCGCGCTGCTCGAGGCGAACGCGGACGACGTGGTCGGCCGGCCCTTCGACGCGGCGGAGCTGGCGGCCCGCGTCGAGGCGCTCGCGATGCACGCCCAGCGCGCGGCCAGCCGGCCGGCCGGTCGCCCGTATGCCGAGGGCAGCGGCCGCCGCGTGGTGGCCGTGTTCAGCCCCAAGGGCGGCGTCGGGACCACCACCATCGCGACCAACCTCGCGCTCATCGCGGCGGAGCGCCACCCGAACCAGACCCTGATCATGGACCTCGACCTCTCGTTCGGGCAGGTCGCCTCGCACCTCAACCTGACGCCCAAGCAGACGGTGCTCGAGCTGACCCGCGACGTCGCCGCCCAGCACGATCCGGAGCAGTTCCGCAGCTATGCCGTCCACCACCCGGGCAACCTCCAGGTGCTGGCGGCCCCCTCCGGTCCCGGCTTCGCGTCGCTGATCACCGCCAAGCACGTCGAGCAGATCCTGACCGTGGCGTCCGAGGCGTACGAGGTCGTGGTGATCGACGCGGGGACCACGATCGACGAGCGGGCCATGACGGTGTTCGGGCGCAGCGACACCACGATCATCCCGGTGCTGCCGGAGATCCCCGCCCTCAACTCGGTCCACGCCATGTTCGACCAGCTCGCGGAGATCGGCGCGGTCGGCGGGTCGATCCTGTTCGTGCTCAACAACGCCTTCGCGCGGGACCTGCTCAAGCGCAGCGACATCGAGACGGCCCTCGGGGCCAAGATCGCCGCCGAGCTGCCCTACGACCCGCTCGTCTACCTCAAGGCGGTCAACGAGGGCGTGCCGGTGATCCGGGGCTCCGCCCGCTCGGCGCCCGCCGAGCGGCTGCGCGCGCTGGCCGACGCGGTGCTGGGCCCGGCCAGCACGGCTGCGCCGGCCGCCACCCCCAAGGAGCGGCGAGGCCTGTTCGGCCGGCGCTAGGCCGAGGTCGGCGGTCGCGGCGGACCGGGACCGCAGCGGGCGCTTCGGGACGAGAGCGGCCGGGGGCCCTCGACGGCCGGCGCAGACGGCGCGGCACGGCGGTCGCGGCGGACCCTGGTCCCGAGGGCGAGGTTCGAACTCGCACGGGGTTGCCCCCAGCCGTGTTTAAGACGGCTGCGTCTGCCGGTTCCGCCACCTCGGGCCGCTGCGATCCTACTCGCCCCGCGCGCCCGGGACAGCCGTGATGCCGGCCGCGCAGCGCCTCGACCGCGTGGACCCGCGGAGTGAGCGCCTCGGCGGCCTCGTGTTCGCCCGCTCCTCAGACTCGTCCAAGGTTCCCGGCCGAGGATTGGGTCAGGACAAGCACCGTGCGAACGAATGCCGAACCGACACGCGACGCGTCGGCCCACGCTGGTGAGCCGACGCCCGAGGGGAGAGGTCGCTGCGGAGGCGGCCGGAGCTGCGGTCAGCCGGCGAGCGGCCGACGCTCCGATCCCCGCGGCCCTCGCCGCCGCCTGGAGCCCCGGGTCCGCGGACGCCGAGCCGCAGGAGAGGCCGCGCCGGCAGGCCGGCCGCTGATGACCCCCCGACTCCTGGTCCTCGCCGAGGCGCTCGACGCCGCCACGATGGCAGCCTTCTACTGGATCGTCGGTCCCTCGGAGCAGCTCGCCGAGCGCAACCCGCTCGTGCTGGCCATCATGGCCGTCGGCGGCGTGCAGCTCGTGGGGCTCGCCAAGGTCGGCCTGGCGGTCGTGGCGGAGCGCCGCTGGCCGCGCATCACGCACACCCTCGCCCTCCGGTCGGCACTCGTGCTGGCCGTGCTCTCGGGCATCGTGGGGGCCGGCGCCAACATCGCGAGCCTCCTGTGGTCGCTCGGGGTGCGCGCCTGACCGTCGTGGGCCCCGCTGCTCGAGGGCCCGGCGTCTCGATGGCGACAGGCCGGTCCGTTCCGGCGCCCGGCGGCGCCAGGCGGCGAGGCCCCAGAAACGGCGAACCGGCCCCCGAGGGGAGGGCCGGTCCCGCTCAGTCAGTGGAGGCGACGGTCGGATTCGAACCGACGAATAGGGGTTTTGCAGACCCCCGCGTTAGGCCTCTTCGCCACGTCGCCGCGTCGAGCGCGACCGAGAGGATACCGGGAACGGGCGTTCCGTGCGGCGGCGGCGCGCCGCGGCGGAGCCGAGACGTGGGCCGCTGCGCCGCCCGCCGGCTGCGCAGGCCCACCGCCGCGAGCCGACGGGGATCGACCGAGCACCCCCGAGCGGAGTAGTGTCCCAACGCTTGGTGTAAGTTGGGGCCCTTGACGGCGAGGGTCACCGCGTGGTCTTCCAGTGAGTGTCTGACGTTCACCAGGAAGGGACCCACGCGATGACCGAACCGAGGATGGCACTCCTGTCCGCTCTCGAACAGGCCTCCAGCGCCGCCGAGCCCGACGTGCTGCGCGACGCCCTGCGCTGGGCGATCGTGGAGCTGATGGGGGCCGACGTGACGACACAGCTCGGGGCGGCGCCCCACGAGCGGACGCCCGACCGGACCGGGTACCGCAACGGGTACCGGACTCGCCCCTTCGACTCCCGCATGGGCGCCCTCGAGCTCGCCATCCCCAGGACCCGGCGGATGCGGACGTCAGAACGAAGCGGTCCAGCGTCGCAGGCTGTCATTCGCCTGCTAGCTCCAGCCCGCGCGGGTCTTGGTGGCGACGTCTGCGGTCAGGGCCCCGCGAGCGCGGCGCACTGGCGGCGTCGAACCCGAGGCTGGGGCACCTCAGGGCATGGGGTGCCGTTAGTCACGAAGTTCTCGCCGCGCCCTCTACCGGCACAAGGTGTGCCGGTCCGGCCGTTGACAGCGGACCGCGCTTCGCTTGGAAGATGCTTCAAGCGCGCGAGGGCTGCTGCCCAGCGCCGGGTGGGGCGGCGTCCCTCGCGCAAGGGATAGCGGCCACTAGTTGAGGTCTGGCCGACCAAGTGCGCAGCGAGTTGAGGAGTCAGGCGATGGACCAAGGAGTCTCGCGGCGGGTACGGAGCTTTGTCGGCGCCTGTGTGCTCGCGCTCGTGCTCGTCGGAACGACGGGTGCGCCCCGGGCGGCGGCGCAATCCGCCCCCCCCAACGACTTCTTCGCCTTCGCGACCAACGTCGCCGCGCTCCCGTTCACGGACGCCGGCGTCAACACGGCGCTGGCGGGCACCGAGCCGAACGAGCCGACCCAGAACTGCTACGGCGGGGGCGGAGTCGGGTACACGGTCTGGTACAAGCTCGTCGCCCCGGCCACGACCACGGTGTCCGCGGTCGTGACGCCCTCGCTGGTCACGACCAACAACTACGAGGCTCTCATGGTCGCCTACCAGGGGACCGACCTGGCCGCGCTGACCCCGCTGGCGTGCGCTGGGTCGGCGGCGAGGAATGCCCCGGCGCACCTCGCGTTCCAGGTGAGCGCGGGCCAGACCTACTACGTCCAGGTGGGCTCCTACGGGTTCACCCCGAACCAGCCGGGGATCTTCACCTTCTCGCTGAGCGCGCCATCCTCGGTCGCCTGGGCGCCCACGACCTCCGCCCTCGGGAACACGACCTCGGGGCCGTTCTCCTTCGCGACCAAGATCCAGTCCCGGGGCGGCTACATCACCTGGCGCGTCGACGGCGGGACGGCCGTGGCCGGCAAGGTGCTCGAGGTGTGGGTCTACAAGAAGTACACCGCCTACGGGAAGTGGTACGGACCGACGCTCCTTACGACCCGGCGCGCCAACGCGGACGGCGTCGCCTACCTCAACATCCGCTCGGGCGGCGTGCTCTGGATCTCGCTCCGGGCCAAGCTCCCGGCCTCGGGCACCCAGGCCGCCAGCTGGGGGCCGACCTCGATCGGCCGGTGGCGGTGACGGGGCTGGCTGGCAGGGCGTGACGTGCGTCCGGTCCCACCTGCACGCGGTCCCGCCAGCGGGTGCGGCAGGGACGCGTGGAGTCAGTCAATCAGGGTGACACCGTTCCGGAGAAGTTCGGAAAGCGGAGGTGAGCGATGACAAGAACGAGAGTCCGTGCGCGAGCACGGCGTGTCGCGATCGTTCTGGCGCTGGGTCTGGCCCTCGAGTTGGCGTCGTTTGCGCCAACGATCATGGCCGCGTCCGCGCCCCCCAACGATTTCTTCGCCTTCGCCACGCAGGTCGCCGCGCTCCCGTACACCGACGCCGGTGTCGACAACACCCTGGCGGGCAAGGAGCCGGGGGAGCCGCTCCCCAGCTGCTCCGGGCCCGGGTCGTCCTTGGGCAGCTACGGCAACAGCGTCTGGTACCGGTTCACGGCGGCCGCCGACACGACGCTCTCGGCTGCGATGCTGCCGGCCAACACGGTGTCCAACCGGATCTACCCGATCCTATCGGCCTACCGCGGCGCGTCGCTCGCATCCTTGGTCGACCTCGGCTGCTCGTCGGCGTCGAACTACAACGCCGCGGTCCACCTCGCGTTCCAGGTGGCCGCCGGGCAGACCTACTACGTTCGGGCGGCCTCGGACACCAACTACAGCTCAGGCGGCGTGTTCACCTTCTCGCTGAGCGCGCCATCCTCGGTCGCCTGGGCGCCCACGACCTCCGCCCTCGGGAACACGACCTCGGGGCCGTTCTCCTTCGCGACCAAGATCCAGTCCCGGGGCGGCTACATCACCTGGCGCGTCGACGGCGGGACGGCCGTGGCCGGCAAGGTGCTCGAGGTGTGGGTCTACAAGAAGTACACCGCCTACGGGAAGTGGTACGGACCGACGCTCCTTACGACCCGGCGCGCCAACGCGGACGGCGTCGCCTACCTCAACATCCGCTCGGGCGGCGTGCTCTGGATCTCGCTCCGGGCCAAGCTCCCGGCCTCGGGCACCCAGGCCGCCAGCTGGGGGCCGACCTCGATCGGCCGGTGGCGGTAGGCCTGAGCGGAGCGAGGGCATGGCCGCCAGATCGGCACTGGCCCCGGTTCGCGGGCCGCTCGCAGCTTGCGGACCGCCTTGGCGACGGCTACGTCCGCAGCCCCTACCCATAGGAAGGGCGAAGCGCCCTCGCTCCATTGTGGCCGCACAGGCCCATGACCCCCCGCCTGGCCCACCAGCGCTGAGCTGTGGCTGCCGACGCCGGCCGCCAAAGCAGTCTGAACCGAGGACCTGATGTCCACGAGGGACGGGAAGGCGGGTGGTCACGGGCAATGCCACGTGCGGGAACGGCCGGCAGCCGCGCCGGGGGCGCTCCACAATCGACGCGCGTCCCGATCGACCTCCAGCAAGGCTCGTGGAGGGGTGGACTCGTGATCGTCGCGCGTCGGGCGGCCGTCCTTGCGGCCGCGCTGGCCCTGGCGGGGTGCGGTCCGAACAGCACGCCGGCGCCAACCGCTGCGCCGGCCGGCACGCCCGCGGCGGCGGCTGCGCTCTCGGCGTCCGCGAGCGCCTCGGCGCCCTCCGCCGCGCCGGCCGTGGCGCGGTACTATCTCCCCGCCGCGGCGGGGACCAAGCTCGCGGTCACGAACACGAATCTCGACACGGGGCTCAACGCGGGTGACCACGCGCCCGGCCAACAGGGCCAGTACGCGTTCGACTTCGGGACGAACACGAACGTGCCGTTCACGGTCGTTGCCTCTAGGCCGGGCAGGGTGCTTGGCATCCAGCGCGACAGCACGACGCAGTGCAAGGACGCCAACACCGACGAGGACGGGACGAAGGACCCCGGATGCTGGGCCAAGGCCGACTACGTGCTGGTCGACCAGGGCGACCACACCGCCGGCCTTTACATGCACCTCGCGCCCAACTCGGTCCCGACCAAGCTGGCCGTTGGGTCCCCGGTCTGCCTCGGCACCCCGCTCGGGACGGACGGGCAGACCGGCTGGGCGACGGGGCCGCACGTCCACTTCCAGGTGGAGGCCACGCCCGCCGTACCGCTCCCGACGGCCGCGAAACCAGGCGTCACCGACCCCAACGCGATCCGCCCCGGCTGGTGGTGGGCGAACTCCCAGGTGATCACCCAGGGATTCTCGGACCCGGACGTGCTCGCGAAGGCCCCGTCCGGCATCCCGCCCCGCGGGTCCTACACCTCGGGCAACCCCGGGACCGGCTGCCCGGGCGACGCGGCTCCCCCCGCCGCGCCCACCCCGACCCCCACGCGATCGCCGGCGCTGGCACCGCCGCCGGCTCCAACCGCCGTGCAAGTCTCCGCGCGCGGGTCAGGCAACACGATCAACTGCGACTCGAGCGGCTGCTTCTACAACCCGTCCGGGGGTCCGAGCCCGTGGCGTCTGACCTGGAAGGACGTCGCCGCCGCGACCGGCTACCGCGTCTACGTCAGCTACGGGGGCTGGGACTTCACGTCAGGCGCCTGCGGCACCTTCGTCAACCTGCCACGCCACCTCCTGGCCACGCTCCCGATGCACACCACGCGGCTCGACGGCGTGTGGACAGCCGAGGGCGACGGCACGAAGGCGCACCCGATGATTGTGACGAGCACCTACTACGTTGTGGCGTTCAACACGGCCGGCCAGTCGGCATCGGCCAAGAGCGAGATCATCGGGTACCTCAGCAACGGCCCGGGTTGCACCACGCCGTAGGCCGTGCCCTCTGCCTGCTAGGGCGCCTCACGCGCTCAGCAGCCAATTGCACGGCTCCGGGGGCTCGGCCAGGCGCATGACGTAATGGTCGGTGGTCTCGGCGCTAACCCTCTCGCCCCGACCATTCCCAACGGTCAGCTCCAGCCGGTCTGGCAGTACCGCCCCGAGGCCGTGAGCGACCGCGATGTCGCTGAGCCGGAGCGTGACCTCCCGGATGCCCCGGTCCGCCGTCCGCTCGGCCCCAGGTCGTGGCAAGGTCCCGCAGGTAGGCGATGGCGACATCGGCCGCGATGCCCACCGCCTTCCGTGGCGGCATGGCCTGGCGCTCCTCCGCGTCCAGCCTCGCCATCGTTCGGTCGAGGGCCGCGCTATCTCGTTCGCGCTTGTGGGCCGCGAGCGCCGCCGACCCGTGCGCCAGGTAGGACCGCGACCCGTCGGCGCTCGGGAAGATGTCGCCGCCCGTGGGCTGGACGACGAACCGGGCGTCCCACGCTCCGCCGCGGGGAGGAGCGCCATGGGCGGCAGGGCCGCGGCGGGGAGGTCGTCATCGGGCGCGTCGACGGCGCATGCGACCACACCGGCGATCTAGGCCTCGTACCCAGCGTCGTCGATGCCTTCCGGCGCCATCGGGGGCTCGAGCGCGACGACCCGGCTCCGGCCCGGAGCGTGGACGCGGACGAGCGCCAGCTCGCCGGCGTCTGCCACGTGGTCATGGACGGCCAGATCCTGCCCGTCCACCGCGGCGAGCTCGACCTGCCAGAAGCCATCTCGCCGCGAGAACGCCCCGGTCCAGCCGGCGACCGGCGCGGACGTGGCGTTGGCGATCGACGCGAAGTAGGCAGCCCTCGGCGGCGGAGGGGCCGAGCCCGGGCCCCTCCGCCGCTAGCAGGCGTGCTCCGGAACGACGCGGGCGCCGACGAGATGCAGTTCACAGCCGCCCGTCTGGCTGCCGACGTGCTCGCCAGGACCGGGGGTGTGCAGGAGGTTGCGAACAGCAGCCGACTGATCTCGCACGTTGACCGAGCCGCCGCCGAGCCGACCGCTATCGGCACTGGGGTCCTATTGCCGTCGGCAGGCTGCGAGCCGCCGCGCCCGGCCGTCCACCGGGATGCGGACTGTGGTTTGCGCGACGCCGGCCCTCGCCGGGCGCGCCATCCACTGCTGATCCGCCGATCGTTGCTCGCCCATGCTGGGGCGCGGCTCGTCGCGCCCGGACGCCTTCTGGCCGCGGCGTGGCCATCAACGTGGCTGTCATCTGCTCACGTGAGACAAAGAAGCCCGCCCTCTCGGGCGGGCTTCACGTTCAGATCGCTGGAGCCGACACTCGGATTTGAACCGAGGACCTGCTGTTTACGAAACAGCTGCTCTACCGCTGAGCTATGTCGGCGCGGCCGAGAGTCTACCAGCCCGATCCGATCGTGGTCCAACCTCTCCTCGAGGCGACCCGCCTCGCAGCTCGGGTCCCGGCCAGGGCGACTGGGGCGGCGGATCCAGCGGTGGCCCAGCCCCCGGCCATGGGCCCCTCGACGCGCAGGTCGGCGCGGGGGATGCGCTCGTCCCCGGACAGGCAGCGCGTCGAGTACGCCCCAGTCGGTGACCGACGCCTCGGGTTCAGCGGTGCGACGTTCACTGCTGGCGCGAACGCGGGACCAGGCGCTGGATAGGGGTCGCCGATGAGACGCCAACGGCGACCCTTCGCGCACGCGTCGCGGCCTTCGGCTGGCACGAAGGAGCCAGACCAGGCCTACGACACGGTGAGCACGGCCGTCGAGGTCACCGTGGATGCGTCGGCGGCGCTCGCCGTCGCGGTGTTGGCGATCGTGCTCGGGCCGCTGCCCACCGTGACCGTGACGGACAGCGCGGCCGTGTCGCCCACGGCCAGTGTGCCGATCGCCCAGACGCCGGTGACCGCGTTGTAGGTGCCGACCGACGGGGTGGCACTGACGTAGGTCAACCAGGCCGGCAGCAGGTCGCTGACGTCGACGTTGGTCGCGGAGGAGGGCCCGCTGTTGCTCAGGGAGACGGTGAAGACGACCGTCTGGCCGGGGGCGACGGCCTCGCTGGCGTTCCCGTCGGCGAGCTTGGTGATCGAGAGGACGGCCTGTGGCGTGACTGAGTCTGTATCGGTTGCCGTGTTGTTGCCGAGGTTGGGATCGGTCAGGGTGGCCGGCGGAGACACTGTGGCGGTGTCGGTGAACACGCCCGTGCCGGCGGCCAGCGACGGATCGACGGTACCCGTGAGCGTGAGCTGGGCCGTCATGCCGGCCGCGAGATCGAGGCCGGACCACACGACCTGCCCGTTGCCGAGGTTCGTGAACGTCACGCCTGCCGGCGTGTTGGGGCTCGACGGGTTCAGGAAGCCGGTCGGGAGCGTGTCGATCACGCTGGCGCCGGCGACATTCGCCGGTCCGGCGTTCGAGACGACCAACGTGTACGTGTCGGTGGTGCCCGGCACGACGGTCGTCGCGTTGTCCGTGGCGGTGATCGAGAGGTCAGCGGGATCCGCCACGCAGGTCAGGCTGATGGCGCCCGTCGAGGCGTTGGTCGACACCGACACGGTGCCCGCATTCGAGCCGACCGTGCACGCGCTGCCCTGCAGGGCGGCCAGCGTCGCAGGGCCTGCCGGGCCCGGCGCCCCGGTCGCCCCCTGCGGTCCGGGGATGCCCTGCGGGCCCGCTGGTCCGGCGGGCCCCTGCGGACCCGGTGCGCCTGCCGGGCCGCTTCCTCCGGGCGCGCCCGCGAGGGAGGCACCGGTGCCCCAGCCGGCGCTGCTCTTGGGCCCGTACAGCCGGTACGCGCTCGTGTCGAGGTACACGTCGCCGAGCGATCCGAGGGCGCTCGCCGGCGCCCCGCTCCCCGCCAGCAGGGAGGCACCCGGACTCCCCGCAGGGCCTGCCAGGCCGCTCCTGGTCCAGGCGACGCGATGCGTGCCCGAGGGACAGACCGGACGCGGCTGGGCGCTGGTGGTCACCAGCGTGACATGACTCAGAAGGCCAGACCCGAGACAGGCGTAGTACGTGCCGCCGCCGCCTGGGCTGCCCCCCAGGGTGACCGCCACGCTGCCCGCCCCAAACCCGAGGGCCGCCACCAGGGCCAACACGAGCGGTCGGCGGACGGATCCGGGCAGCAGCATTCGAACACGCATGGGGACGCTCCTCCTGCCGCCGCCACGCAGGGCGTGCTCCTCGCTTGCCTCAGTTCTGGTCCGCGGCATCGGGCATTGTGAGGCAATCGAGACGCGGGGGCATTAGGGGACGGTTGCGCACATCTGCCGACACATCAAGGACGAGCCGATGCCGCTGCTGAGCGAGCGCGCGAGCCGCGGGCGGTACGGGCCGACGCCCGCCGCGGACCGCGCAGCCGCGGCCACGAGACCCGTGTCGCGCGCAGGTGGACGCGGTAGACTCCGAGGCGCATCAACGACAACGCCTCCCCGGCGGGGGAAGTCGGTCCAAGGCCGACGCTGACCCGCAGCCGTAGGCCGCGACACCTGGTCGCGGCGAGCCGGAATGCCCGTCCGGGAGGCCAGGCTCCACAACCCGTCGAGGTCCGCGGGCGGAGCCCGGAACGAATGAGAGCCCAAGGCCTCGCCCGTCCGGCACCGCCGGGCGGCGAGTCTGCGGCCCGCCTCCGATCCCGGGTTCGACGTCAAGACCGACGGCCCCGCTATTCGGAGGAATGAGCGATGGGCGTCTCTCGGCATCTCCCCACTCGCCTGGCAGCGGCCGCGCTGTCGCTGGGCGTCGCATGGTCGCTGGTCGCGGGGGCCGTGCCGGCCCAAGCCGCCACGCCCACGACCACGACCGACCCCGCCCAGGCGGCCGCCGGCTGGATCGCCGCCCAGGTGGAGGCGGGCGGCCTGAGCGCGGGCAGCCTCGCCGACTCGATCTTCGCGTTCGCGGCCGCCAGGGTCGGCGGCACGGCGGCGGCCGACGCGCTGACCCAGCTTCGGGCCAACGCCGACGCGTACATCGGCTACGGCGGGACGGTCAAGCCCGGGCCGCTGGGCAAGGTGCTGCTCGCGGTGGTCGTCGCCGGCGGCGACCCGACCAGCTTCAACGGCCACAACCTCGAGGCCGACCTGCGGGGCCTGCTGGTCGCGACCGGCGCGGACGCCGGGCAGTTCGGCAGCGCCTCGATCAACGACCAGGCGCTCGACATCCTGGCCCTCGCCGCCACCCCGGGCGGGGTCCCCGCCGGCGCCGGCAGCTGGCTGGCGTCCAAGCAGTGCGCCTCGGGCGAGTACCAGTGGGACGGCTCCTGCCCCACGGCGCCCGGCAGCGAGGACCCGGACACGACGTCGTTCGCGCTCCAGGCGCTGGCCGCCGCCGGCAGCACCACCGCGGCCGACAAGGCGACCCAGTGGCTGCTGGCGCTCCAGGCCAAGGACGGGTCGTTCGCGTCCTCGGGCACGCCGAACACCGACAGCACGGGCATCGCCGCCGAGGCGCTTCGCGCCCAGGGCCAGACCGCCGCTGCCGACGCCGCCGCGACCTGGCTCGCCACGCAGCAGTACGGCTGCAGCGCCAAGGCCGCCGACCGCGGGGCGTTCCCGTGGGCGGCCTCGTACGCGGGCGAGCTGATCTACTCCACGCCGCAGGCCGTGCTCGGCTTCGGGGCGCCGCGACTGGACAAGCTGAGCGTGGCGGGGGCCGCCGCCGACGCGCCGGTCCTCGCCTGCGCCGCCCCCACGCCGACCGCGCCCGCCTCCGCGACGCTGCCGACCGCGCCGCCGACGGATGCCGTCCTGCCCGCCTCGACCGGCAGCGGCTCGAGCAGCGGGACCCTGCTGCTGGTCGTCGTGCTGGCGGCGGCGAGCGGCGCGCTCGCGTTCGCCCGCCGCCCGGGGCAG
>JAJYLZ010000049.1 GCA_021787395.1 Chloroflexota bacterium | reverse complement strand
CTGAACAGCCCCCGAGATGTGGCGACGCATCTCGGTCATCTCGGCCTCATCTTGCGCGCCCCGACGAGCGCCTGGTAGGGGGTCAGCCCGCGGGTGAGGCGCCCGGTGTGGGCGCGCCCGGTGTTGTACTCGGCGAGGTACGCCTCGAGGTCGCGCACCAGGCCGCCGAGCTTGGGCACGAGGCTCCGCGCGAAGGACGGCCGCCAGCACTCCTCGAGGATCGTCCGCTGGACGCGCTCCACGGCGCCGTTGGTCTGCGGGCGGCCGGGCCGGATGAAGGTCTGGGTGCCGCCGAGGGCCCGCACCGCGTCGCCGAACGCCTGGCTGCGGAACTCGGAGCCGTTGTCGGTCAGCACGCGCTCGAGGCGCCAGCCGTGCGAGCGCAGGTCCGCGGCGACCCGCCTCGCCAGGGCGCTCGTGCGGGCGGCCGAGGGGTTGAGCGGCGTGGTGGCGAGCTCGGCCCACGCGTACGAGCTGGCCAGGTCGATCGCCGTGTACTGCCACACCCGCCCGGCGGTCCCCGAGAGCCGCCCGACGTGGAAGCAGTCGAACCCCACGAGCTCGCCCGGGCGGCTGACCTCGAGGTGGCGCTCGGGCTCGGGCGGCCGCCCCTCGGGCGCCGGCGGGCTCGCGTACCCGGCGACCAGGCCCAGGCGCGCCGACCGCCGCGACAGGCCGTGCCGGCGCAGGATCCGCCAGACGCCGTTGGGGCTGAGCACGATGCCGCCCCAGCGCTCCTGGGCGAGCGACGCGGCGATCCGGCGCGGCCCGAGGCCGGGCTGCCCGAGGGCGAAGGCGACCACCCGCTGCTCGGTGAGCATGGTCGCCTGGTTGGGCATCCGGGGCGGCCGGCGCTCGCGGGGCCGGAGCATCTCGAGGCCCGAGCGCAGGACGGGCCCGCGCCAGCGGTAGTAGGTCGAGGGGTGGACGCCGAACACGCGGCACGCCGCCCGCACGTTGCCGGACCGCGCCGCCTCGCTGAACAGGGCCAGCCTGAACTTGAAGATCAGGTCATCATCGGTCACGGCGCCGCGCCTCCTGCTCATCGCTTCGAACACGACAAGCATGGCGACGTGGCGCCACCGCTCACCCGGTCAGGCGGGCACCAGGTGTCGGGAGAACTCGGGGACTGTTCACACTAGCCCCCCGGTTGTCGCCCGATCGGGCCAGCCGCACGGTTGATTCTCGCGTACCCTAGCCGTCGGCCCGACACCTCGGCCCAGGGTCGCTCGGGATCTATGGAGGAGTGCGCCTTGCAGCTCTCGAAGCGGTTGGTCGCGCTGGGCGCGACCACAGCCATCCTCATCTCCGCGTGCAGCGGCGCGTCGGCGACGCCATCCCCGTCCGCCGCCCCGTCCACCGCCCCGGCGTCGGCCGCCCCGTCCGCGGCGTCCGCCGCGCCGTCCGCGGCGTCCGCCGCCCCGTCGACCGCCCCGTCGCCGTCGGCGGTCCAGGCGAACCTCAAGATCGGCGTGGTGACCGACATCGGCACCCTCAACGACAAGGGGTACAACGAGTACACGTTCAAGGGCGCCGAGGACGGCGCAGCGGCGATCGGATCGCCGGCTCCGCAGTCGATCGTCCCCAAGGACGCCTCCGAGTACGCGGCTGACATCCAGCAGTTCGTGTCCCAGAAGTACGACATCATCGTGACCGTCGGCTTCAACCTCACGACCGACACGGTGGCGGCGGCCAAGGCCAACCCGTCGATCCACTTCGTGGGCGTGGACCAGTCGCCGGTCTGCGTGGACCCGCAGGGCAACCCCGACCCGACGTTCGCCTGCAAGGGTGACGCCAAGACCCTCCTGCCGAACTACACGTCCCTGTACTTCGCCGAGGACCAGGCCGGCTACCTGGCCGGGATCGTGGCCGCCTACGCCTCCAAGAACGGCGCCATCGGCGCCATCGGCGGCACGACCCTGTGCGCTCCGTGCGTCCGCTACATCCAGGGCTACGACATGGGCGCCAAGTCGGTCAAGCCCGACATCAAGGTCACGGCCGCGTACGTCACCAACGACTTCTCGGCGGCGGCGTTCAACGATCCGGCCGGCGGCAAGGCGTTCGCCAACACGTTCATCAGCACCAACAAGCCCGACGTCCTGTTCCAGGTCGCGGGCAAGACCGGAAACGGCGTCCTCGAGGCCGCCTGCCAGAAGGGCATCTACGGCATCGGCGTCGACGTCGACCAGTACGTGTCGCTCAATGCCGCCAACGACCCGACCTACGGCTGCATCATCACGAGCGCCGAGAAGCACGTCGAGTCGGCGACCAGTCAGGCGATCCAGGAGATCGCCGCGAAGACCCTCGCGGCCGGCGACGTCCTGTTCAACGCGAACAACGACGGCATCGGCGCCTCGCCGTTCCACGACAAGGCCAGCATGTTCGGCCCCGAGGTCACCCAGGCCCTCGACACCGCGCTGGCCGGGATGAAGGCGGGCACCCTCAAGACCTGCCCCGACACCGGCTGCGGCGACGCCTCCGTCCCGCTGCCCTGATCCAGCCGCGATCACGCGACGACGGGCCGGCCGCCTTGGCCGGCCCGTCGTCCGCATTCAGCACCGTCCTCCCGGAGCATCGATGGCATGACCGGTCAATCGGGCACGATCCAGGCGCCGGCGCTCGAGATGCGGGGCATCACGAAGCGCTATCCGGGGGTTGTCGCCAATGACGGCATCACCCTTGAGGTGAGGCCGGGCGAGATCCACGCGCTGCTGGGGGAGAACGGAGCGGGCAAGACCACGCTCATGAACGTCCTCTACGGGCTGGCCACGCCCGACGAGGGCCAGATCCTGCTCGACGGCGTGCCGGTCCGGATCGCCGGCCCCGCCGACGCGATCGCGCGTGGCATCAACATGGTGCACCAGCACTTCATGCTGGTCCCGGTGCTCTCGGTCGCCGACAACATCCTGCTCGGCGAGGAGACGATGGCCAACCGCGTGTTCCTCGACCGCAAGGAGGCGCATCGACGCATCCTCGAGCTCGGCCGCGGCTTCGGCTTCGAGATCGACCCGGAGGCCAAGGTCAGCAGCCTCTCCGTGGGCTGGCAGCAGCGGGTCGAGATCCTCAAGGCGCTCTACCGCAAGGCCCGGATCCTCGTGCTCGACGAGCCCACCGCGGTGCTCACGCCGCAGGAGACCGAGGAGATCTTCGCGGTCCTGCGCCGCCTAGCCGACCAGGGCCACAGCATCGTGTTCATCAGCCACAAGCTCTACGAGGTGCTCGAGATCGCGGACCGGATCACCGTCATCCGGCGCGGCCGGGTGGTGGGGGAGCGGAACCCCGCCGAGACCAACGAGGACGACCTCGCCGAGATGATGGTGGGCCGCGAGGTGCAGCTCACCGTCGATCGCGGCACGTCCCACCCGGGCGCCCCGATGCTGCGCGTGGCCGGCCTCGAGGCGAACGACGACCGCGGCCACCCCATGGTCCGAGGCGTCGACCTCGAGGTCCGCGCGGGCGAGATCCTGGGGATCGCGGGCGTGGCCGGCAACGGCCAGGACGAGCTCGTGGAGTCGATCGTGGGCCTGCGGAAGCCCACCGCCGGCACGGTCACGCTCGACGGGGCCAGCGTCACGGGCCGCTCGCCGCGCGCCCTCAACGAGGCGGGCGTGGCGTACGTCCCGGCCGATCGACACCGGTTCGGCCTGGTGCTTCCCTTCTCGATCGCCGACAACCTGGTCCTGACGAGCTACTACCGGCGGCCGTACGCGCGGGGTGTGGTGCGCGACGGCGCGGCGATCGAGCGCGACGCCCGCTCCTCGGCGTCCCGCTTCGACATCCGGACGCCGTCCGTCACCGCGACGGCCGCCACGCTGTCGGGGGGCAACCAGCAGAAGATCGTCGTCGCCCGCGAGTTCGACCGCGACCTCAAGCTCCTGGTCCTGGACCAGCCCACCCGCGGCCTCGACGTCGGGAGCATCGAGTTCATCCACAAGCAGGTCATCGCCAAGCGGGACGCCGGCACGGCCGTCCTCCTGGTCTCTGCTGAGCTGGACGAGGTGCTCGAGCTCTCGGACCGGATCGCGGTCATGTACGGAGGTCGAATCGTGGCCGTGCTCGACGGGCCAACCGCAGACAAGAACGAGGTGGGCCTGCTGATGGCGACCGGCGGTGCCACGCGCAGCACGACCGAGGCGGCGGGGGCGACGGCATGAGCGCCGAGACGCCCCCGGCCGGTGTCCGCAGCAGGCAGCGTCTTGCCCGCCGGGTCTGGTCGGTGGTCGCGGTGCCGCTGGCCGTCGTCCTCGGCTCGGTGGCGCTCGGGGCACTGGTCGTCCTCGCCTCCGAGCCGCTGATCCCGGGCAAGCAGTTCGACCCGTGGCTCTGGGTGACCGCGTACCAGGCCATGATCTCGGGCGCCATCGGCACGCCCCAGCAATGGGCTGCCCTGGACTTCCACTCCCTCGTGTCCACGCTGGTGAACACGGTGCCCCTGGTGTTCGGCGGCCTCGCTGTCGGCTTCGGCTTCAAGGCGGGGCTGTTCAACATCGGCGCCCAGGGCCAGTTCCTGGTCGGCGCCCTCGGCGCCGTGATCGTCGGGGTGATGCTGAGCACCGCGCCGGCGCCGGTGGGGATCGTCTGCGCGACCGTCGCCGGCATGGCGTTCGGGGCCGCGTGGGGCTTCGTGCCGGGGTTCCTCAAGGCGTTCTCGGGAGCCCATGAAGTCGTCAGCACGATCATGATGAACTACATCGCGATCCAGCTCCTGGCCGCGCTCGTGAGCGGCCCGCTCAAGGTTCCCCGCTCGCCGCAGGCGATCACCTTCGACGTTGGGAACGCGGCCTACCCGGTCATCCCGTTCCTCCAGCCCAACGGGCACCTCGGGATCCTGCTCGCGCTGGTCGCGGCGATCGCGGTCTGGTGGATCCTGTACCGGACCACCTGGGGGTTCGAGGTGCGGTCCACCGGCGTGAACCCCGACGCGTCGCGCTACGCGGGCATGCGCCCGCGCCTGATCACCGTGGCGACGATGACCTTCAGCGGCATGCTCGCGGGCCTGGCCGGCACCAGCGTGCTGCTGGGCGTCACCAAGTCGATGACCTCCAGCTTCGGCACCACGGTGGGCTTCGACTCGATCGCGGTGGCCCTGCTCGCGCGGTCCAACCCGCTGGTGATCATCCCCGCGGCGCTGCTGTTCGGGGCGATGCGGGCCGGCGCCGGCCTGATGCAGATCCAGGCCCAGATCCCGGCCGAGCTGGTCGACGTGATCCAGGCGGTGATCCTGCTGGCCCTGGTGACCAGCCCCGTCATCCGGCGGGTCCTCCGCGCCGACGCGAGCGGCTCGCCCCGTGCCGAGTCGGGCCTGGCGTCGGTGACCGAGGCGGGCCGCTGATGGACCCGACGCCCGTCATCAACGCCCTCTACGGCATCCCCCTCCTGGGGCTGGCCTTCCAGCTGGTCGGCTATCTGGTCGCGATCCTGCCGCCCAACTCGGCCACCGTCATGGTCCTGGCCACGCCGCTGGCCCTCGCGGCCATGACCGGCGTCATCTGCGAGCGGTCCGGCGTCGTCAACATCGGCATCGAGGGAACCATGCTGGCCGCCGCGTTCACCGCCTGGGTGGTGGGGGTCGCCGTGAACCCGATGTTCGGCAACCCGGCCCCGTCGGACGTCTTCGGGATCACCATCCCGCTCCTGATCTCCCTGGCCGCGGCCATCCTGGTGGCCGTGCTCATCTCGGCCCTGCACGCGTGGCTGTCGATCTCCCTCCGGGCGGACCAGATCATCAGCGGCACGATCATCAACATCGCCGCCGCGGGGATCACGGGCTATCTCGACCAGCTGATCTCGAAGTCGTCGCCGGTCGGCGCCGGCGGGTTCGCCTCCTTCCAGCCGCCGCAGGAGCTCGCCAACCTCCCGCTCGTCGGCTGGCTGTTCAACATGTTCCTCAACCTCGGCCCCATCGCGATGTCCACCGTGTTCGTGGTCGGCGCCCTCCAGATCCTGCTCTTCCGATCCCGCTGGGGCCTGCGGACGCGCGCGGTCGGCGAGCACCCCCGGGCGGCCGAGACGCTGGGCATCGACGTCATCCGCCTGCGCTACCAGAACGTCATGATCGGCGGCGTGTTCGCGGGCCTGGCGGGCGCGTTCCTGAGCATGGAGGCCACCAACTCGTTCCAGATCGGCATGACCATCGGCCGCGGGTTCATCGCGCTGGCGGCCATGATCATGGGCCGCTGGACGCCGATCGGCGCCTTCCTCTCGGCGCTCCTGTTCGCGGTCCTCCTCGAGATCAGCCAGGTGATCAAGATCGCGCCGCCGGGAGGAGAGCTCGGGCGCGTGATGACGGCGCTGCCGGGCCAGATGTGGGACGCGCTGCCGTACCTGCTCACCATCGTGATCCTGGCCGGCGTCGTCGGGCGGAGCATCCCGCCAGCCGCCGATGGCCAGCCGTACGAGCGCGAGGCGGCGACCTGACGGCTCGCCGCGGTCGCGTCGGCCGCAGAGCGTCGAGGTCGGCGTGGCGTTGACCGCGCGCCGAGGGCCGGTGGTCGACGGCGTCGCGCGTTTCGCCTAGCATCCGCCAATGCCGACGACGCCCCCCGCCCGCGGGACCACCGACCCGTACGCCGCCACGCCGGCCGAGCTCGGATTCGACCCCGCCGACCCCGCGTTCATCGCCGACCCGTACCCGGTCTACGAGCGCCTTCGGGCCGACCACCCGCTGCTGTGGAACCCGGCCACCGGCCAGTACCTCGTGTCGCGCTTCGCCGACGTGAACGCGCTGCTGCGCGACAGGCGCCTGGGCCGGACCTACCTCCACGTCGCCAGCCACGAGGAGATGGGCCATGACGCCCCGCCCGAGTGGCACGACCCCTTCTGGCGGCTGGTGCAGAGCGGGATGCTCGACCGCGAGCCGCCCGACCACACGCGGCTGCGGCGGCTGGTGTCGAAGGCGTTCACCCCGGCCACGGTCGAGGGGCTGCGGCCGCGGATCGAGGCGATCGTGGACCGGCTGCTGGGCGGTGCCCTCGAGGCGGGCGAGTTCGACCTGATCGCGGGCGTCGCCGAGCCGCTGCCGGTCACCGTCATCGCCGAGCTGCTCGGGGTCCCCGAGGCCGACCGCCACCTGCTCCGCCCCTGGTCGGCCGACATCTGCCTGATGTACGAGCTCAACCCGCCCGAGGACAGCCAGCACAGGGCGGTCGCGGCCAGCGTCGCGTTCGGCGGCTACCTGCGCGACTTGGCCCGGGAGCGGCGGGTCCACCCCGGCGGCGACCTGATCTCCGGGCTGGCGCAGGTCGCGGAGGCGGGCGACGCCCTCACCGAGGACGAGCTCGTCGGGACCTGCGCGCTGCTGCTCAACGCGGGCCACGAGGCCTCGGTGAACGGCACCGGCAACGCGTGGTGGACGCTGTTCCGCCACCCCGACGCCCTGGCCGCGCTCCGGGCGGACCCGTCCCTGGTGCCGACCGCGATCGAGGAGCTGCTCCGCTTCGACACGCCGCTGCCGATGTTCGAGCGCTGGGTGCTCGAGGACGTGGAGCTGTACGGCGTGCGGATCGAGCGGGGCGCGGAGCTGGCCCTCCAGTTCGCGTCGGCCAACCGGGACCCCGAGGGCGTGGAGCGGCCGGACGAGCTCCTGCTCGACCGCCACCCGAACCCGTACCTCTCGTTCGGGGCCGGCATCCACTACTGCCTCGGCGCACCGCTGGCCAAGCTCGAGATGGGGATCCTGTTCGACGCGCTCCTCCGGCGGATGCCCGGCCTCGAGCTGGTGTCGCCCCCGCAGTGGAAGCCGACGTTCGTGCTGCGGGGCCTGCAGTCGCTCGTCGTGTCCGCGGGCCGAGCGGCACGATAATGGCGGGCGGCGCCCGCCTCGTCCCCCTCGGGGAGCGCCCCGCCAGACCTTGACCCGGAGACCGACCGCCATGCCGATGACCCCGCGCGAACGCGTCCTCGCCACCCTGGCCCACGAGGAGCCCGACCGGGTGCCGATCGTGGTGGGGGTCAGCAACGCGACCGGGATCAAGGCGCGCCCGTACCGGGAGCTGGCCGGCCTGCTCGGGGTGGACCCGGGCGACGCCTACATCTACGACTGGCCGGAGCTCGGCACCGCCCTGCCCACGGAGGCGGTCCTGCGGCGGCTGGGCACCGACGTCCGCCCGGTGCTGGACGCGTTCCCGGCGGCGACGCTGCGGCGCAACCGGGAGCGGCCGGCCCACGACCCGTTCATCGACGACTGGGGGAGCGGCCAGGTCGAGATCTCGGATGGCCACTGGTTCCCGGGCGTGCACCCGATGCGGGAGGCCGACACCCTCGACGCCATCGAGCGCTATCCGTGGCCTGACATGGACGACCCGTCGCGGGTGGCGCACGTCCGGGCTGCTGCCGCCGCGCTGGCCGCCGACGGCCAGTACGCGATCATGGCCACCCCGTGGCTGCTGTTCCCGCTCGAGCGGGCGTTCGCGATGCAGGGCATGGACTCGTTCCTCGCCAACCTCGCGATGGAGCCCGAGTTCGCGGTGGCGCTCCTGCAGCGGATCGCGGACCTCTGCCGCCGGCTGATGGGCCACTTCCTCGCGGAGCTGGGGCCCAACGTCGACATCATCAAGATCGGCGACGACCTGGGCTCGGAGCAGTCGCTGCTGATGTCGCCGGCGATGTACCGGCGCCTGCTCAAGCCGATCCACGCCGAGTACATCGCGTTCATCAAGGAGCGGACGACCGCGAAGGTCTTCTTCCACACCGACGGCGACGTGTTCGACCTGCTCGACGACCTGGTGGAGATCGGGGTCGACATCGTGAACCCGGTCCAGACCTCGGCCGGCCGGATGTCCGACCTGGCCGGGCTCAAGCGGCGCTACGGGGACAGGGTCACCTTCTGCGGCGCGATCGACACCAAGCAGGTCCTGCCGCACGGCACGCCGAGCGAGGTCCGGGCCGAGGTCGGACGCGTCGTCCGGGCGCTCGGGCCAGGCGGCGGGTACATGGTCGCGGCGGTCCACACCATCATGGACGACGTACCGGCCGAGAACATCCTGGCCATGGTGGACGCGGCGCAGGAGCTCGGGCGCTATCCGCTGAGAGACTGACCCGGGACTCGCCGTCACGGCATCGCCCGGGGCGGCTCCCACGCGGAGCCGACCGCGGCCAACCCGTCGCCAATCCTTGGCGGCCCCAGCGAACCCACAGGGAGACAGCGGCATGCGACAGCGGACTGACGGCACGGGCCTCGCGACGCGGGCGATCCACGCGGGCGAGCGGCCGGACCCGACGACCCGCGCCCACAACACGCCGATCTACGCCACCGCGACGTTCGCCTTCGACACCGCGGCCGAGAAGGAGGACGCGGTCGACCGCGCCCTGGAGTGGGACCCGCGCTCGTTCTTCTACTCGCGGACCGGCAACCCGACCAACCGCGCGCTCGAGGAGAAGATCGCCTCGCTCGAGGGCGCCGAGGACTGCGTCGTGGCGGCCTCCGGCATGGCGTCGGTGTCGGCCACGCTGTTCGCCCACCTGGGCGCCGGCGACCACCTGATCGTGGGCGACGAGGTGTTCGCGATCACCAGGGTGCTCTGGGAGGAGGACCTGCCGCGCCGGGGCATCGGCGTCACGCCCGTGGACATGACCGACCTCGCGGCGCTTGAGGCCGCCTTCACGCCGCGGACCAGGGTGGTGTTCCTCGAGTCGTCCACGAACCCGCGACTGCGCATGGCCGACCTCGCGGAGGTGAGCGAGCTGGCGCACCGGCGCGGCGCGCTGGTGGTCGTGGACAACACGTTCCTCGGCCCGGCCCTGCTCCGCCCGCTCGAGCACGGCGCGGACCTGGTGGTCCACGCCGCCACCAAGTACCTGTCGGGCCACGGCGACGCGGTGTCGGGCGTGGTCTCGGGGCCGAAGGCGCTGATCGACCCCGTCCGCAAGCAGACCGACACGTTCGGCCAGGCGGCCAGCCCGTTCTCGTCGTTCCTCGTGCTGCGCGGCGTGCGCACCCTGCCGCTCCGCTCGGCCAAGGGCTCGGAGAACGCGCTCGCCCTGGCGGAGTTCCTCGAGTCCGACCCGCGCGTGGAGTGGGTCCGCTACCCCGGCCTGCCCTCCCACCCTGACCACGCCTACGCGGCGCGCGTGCTGGGCGGCCGGTTCGGGGCGATGCTCACCTTCAAGACCGCCGGCGGCGTCGAGGGCATGCAGGCGTTCACCGACCACCTGGCGCTGTGCGACATCGGCGTCAGCCTGGGCGACGTGTTCACGCTGGTCTACCCGCGGCCGAAGGACGGCGCGATCATCCGCCTCTCGGTGGGCTGCGAGGACGTGGACGACCTGCTCGCGGACTTCCGGCTGGGCCTGTCGTTCGTGGGGTAGGGGACGAGGGCGAGGCACGCCGGGGGCCCCGCCCGCCGGGCGAGCAGCTGCGCCCGGTGCGCAGCCCCTGGCCTACCCTCGGCCGAGCGCCGCGGCGGCCTTGAGCGCCGCCCCGATGGTGAGGTCCACGCGGCGCACCACCTCGTCCTCGGGCGGTCGGTACCACGGCTCGCCGTCGACGCGGTTGGCGCTCGGGTCGTCCGGGTCGACGATCACGTCGGACACCGTGAGGATCGTGCCGGCGCGGACGGGTCGGCCCTTCGCGCGCTCCCGCATCGCGATCAGGAACAGGGCGGCGCTCTCCATCTCGACGCCCATGTAGCCGCGGCGGCCCCAGCGGACGGACCCGACCGGGTGCGGGTCGTAGAACACGTCCGAGGTGATGATCGGCCCGACATGGGTCACGAGGCCCTCGGCGACGGCCGCCGCCTCGAGCGCCTTGACCACCTCGTAGTCTGCGGTCGGGGCGGACGGCTCGCCGCCGCCGAGCACGCCGCCCATGCCGGTGGCCGGCGCCGCGGCCATCGCGACCAGCGCGTCGCCGATCCCCAGCTTGCCGAAACCGCCGGTGGTGCCCACGCGGATGAACGTCGTGACGCCGAGCATGAGCAGCTCCTCGACCACGATCGAGGTGGTCGGGGTCCCCATCATCGTCGTCTGGACGGACACGGGGACGCCGTCGACGGTGCCCGTGTAGCCCAGCAGGCCGCGCCGCTCCGAGACCAGGCGCGACCGCTCGAGGCCGCCGTCGAAGCGGGCGGCGATCCGGGTGGCGCGGAGCGGGTCGCCCGGCAGGAGCACGACGGGGGCGAAGTCGCCCGGCTCGGCGGCGACGTGGATGGGCATGGGTTCCTCCGTTCGGCGGTGCGGGCGGGTGGCGCCGGCGCGGACGCGCCAGCCTGGTGACGGCTAGCCCCAGTATGTGGTGCGGACCGGGGCCGGGGCCACTGCGGCGAGCAGCCCCCGCGACGGCGCCTCGTAGTCCACCGGGGCGTCGCGCCGGACGGCCAGCCACGCCTCGACGATCTCGTCATAGCGACGGCCCGCGGCGACCAGCCCGACGAGGGCGTCCTGGGCCGGCCCGATGCTGGGGTTGAACGCCACGCTCTCGAGCACGGCGCCGCCCACCAGCAGCCCGTCGCGCAGCCGCAGGACGGCTGCCGCCGGGCTCCCGCTGTACGGGGCGTGGGCGCGACGCCCGGCCGCCGCCAGCGCGGCGGCGACGTCGTCCGGGAGCGCCGCCGGGTCCTCGAGCGACAGCGGGCCGCCCTCGTCGGTTCGGGCACCCCGCTGCCCCAGGTCGCTCGGCGCGAACGGCCAGGGGAACACGTCCTCCAGCGCCAGGTCGTGCCCGAGCGGGTCGACGAGGCGCAGCTCGGCCGCCCCGTCGAACTCGGCGAGGACCTGCCGGCAGTGGGCGCACGGCCGCGTCTGGGTGGACACGAGGGTGGCGAGCCGATCGCCGCGGGCCCGGGCGAGGAGCGCCGCGAAGCCCTCCGCGTGGACGGTGCTGGTGATCGCGGCGCCCGGGAACTCGAGGTTGCCGCCCAGGTACAGGTCGCCCGACGCCGCCCCGATCCCGACCACGCCCACGCGGTAGCCGGAGATGGGCGGCCGCGCGATGGCGGCCGCGGCGTCCAGGGCCAGGACTGCCGCGTCGGTGGCGTCGGCCAGGCCGAGGTCCGCCACCAGGGCGTCCACGACGGAGGCGCGGATCGCGCACACGGGGTGGACCCGATCGGCCGCGCCCGCGTGGAGCATCGCCCCGAGGCGGGCGAGGAACGCGTCGCCGTGCGCGGCGCGGAGCCCGCCCCGGCGGGCCGCGAGCCCGGCGGAGACGGGGAACGGCGACCCGGCCGCGCGCTCGGTCACCAGTGCCGTCCGCCGAGCAGCCGGTGGTGCTCGATCAGCGTGCAGCGGTCCATCACGACGGCCAGCCCGGCGTCGTGGGCGATCCGCCCGGCGGCTTCGCTCGCGATCCCCAGCTGGAGCCACAGGCAGGACGCCCCGGCCACCACCGCGTCTCGGGCGTGCGCCTCGCAGTCGTCCGGACGCCGGAACACGTCCACCAGCGCGATCGGGCCTGTCGCGCGGACGGCCGCCTCCACGCTGGGGTAGCAGCGGCGGCCCTGGACCTCGTCGCTGGCCGGGCTGACCGGCACCACGTCGTAGCCGATCTCGAGCAGCGAGGCCATGACGTCGAACGCCGGCCGCTCGGGGTTGTCGGAGGCGCCCACGATCGCGATCCGGGGCCGGCTGGCGAGCAGGGCCGCGATCTCGCGGTCGCCGAGCAGCGGCACGGGGAACCGGCCCTCCCGCACCGCGATGAGGTCCGCTGCCCGGCCTGCGTCACCTGCCACCTGGCGTGTGCCTCCGTGTCCTGGGACTGGATCGGCGGTGTCGGCGAGGGCTGCAATTCGCCCGATTCGCCTTCCCTGCGCGCGTCATTCTCGCGTACTCTAGCCGTCGGCCCGGGCCCCGGAGCCGAGGGTGCTCGGGATCTATGGAGGAGAAGGGTGCAGGTTTCTAAGCGGCTGGTCGCGCTCGGTGCGACGACGGCCATCATCATCTCTGCGTGCAGCGGCTCATCGGCCACCACGGCCCCGTCCGCCGCCGCGAGCGCTGCGCCGACCGCCGCAGCGACGGCAGCCGCCAGCGCGGCCGCCTCGGCAGCCGCCAGCACGGCCCCGTCCGGGGCCGCTGCGTCGCAGAACACCAACTGGGTCGCCTGCGTCGCGTTCGACACCGGCGGCCTCGGCGACAAGGGCTTCAACGACCTCGCCAAGAAGGGTCTCGACGAGGCCACGGCCATGGGCATGACGACCCACTACAGCGAGGCCAAGGGCTCGACGGACTACGCGGCGAACATCCAGCGGCTGCTGGACCAGGGCTGCCAGTCGATCATCGCGGTCGGCTTCAACCAGCAGCAGGCGGTCCAGACCGCGGCGCTCGCCAACCCGAAGGTCGACTTCGGCCTCGTCGACAGCACCTGGGACCCGAGCGGCCCCGACGGCAAGGTCGGCACTGCTGACGACATCGCCCAGCCGGCCAACTTCACCGGCCTCGACTTCCAGATCGACCAGGCCGCGATGCTCGCGGGCTACCTCGTCGGCGGCTGGAGCAAGACCGGGATCATGGGCACCTTCGGCGGCCAGCAGTTCCCCGGCGTCACCCGGTTCATGGACGGCTACTACGCCGGCATCAAGTACTGGGACCAGGAGAAGGGCGCCAGCGTCAAGCTCCTCGGCTGGGACGCGGTCAACCAGACTGGCACCTTCGTCAACGGCGACAACCCGTGGGGCGACGCGGCCAAGGGCGAGTCGCTCGCCAGCGGCTTCGTGGACCAGGGCGCTGACGTGGTCGGCCCGGTCGCCGGCTCCACCGGCAACGGCTCAATCAAGTTCATGCAGTCCAAGGGCCTGTGGGCGATCGGCGTCGACACCGACCAGGCCATCTCCCTCCCGCAGTACGCCAGCGCCATCCTGACCTCCGCGCAGAAGGTCATCGACGCGGCAGTCCTGGACACGTTCAAGGCCAACGCCAACGGCACGGCCTTCGCGGGCGGCAACTACGAGGGCACGCTCGCCAACGGCGGCGTCACCATCTCGCCGTTCCACGACTTCGACAGCCAGATCTCGGCTGACCTCAAGGCCGGGATCGACGCCCTCAAGGCGAAGCTGATCGACGGCAGCGTCACGGTCAAGGACTACCTCAAGTAGTCGGGGCGCGACGCCAGGCCTGTCCAATCCGTCCGCCCGCCCCCGGTTCCCCGGGGGCGGGCGGACCGCATCCGAGGGTCGAACGCGCATGCGGCTCGAGCTCCGCGAGATCACCAAGCAGTTCCCCGGCGTCCTCGCCAACGACCGGATATCCATCGCCGCCGACCGCGGCAAGGTGCTCGGCCTGCTGGGGGAGAACGGGGCGGGCAAGACGACCCTCATGAACATCCTGTCCGGCCTCTACCGGCCGGACTCGGGCGAGATCCTGATCGACGGCACGCCGCGGGTCTTCAACGACCCGGCGGAGGCGATCAGCGCCGGCATCGGCATGGTCCACCAGCACTTCATGCTGGTCCCGGTGTTCGACGTGGTCCAGTCGGTCGCCCTGGGGGCGGAGCCCGTCACGGGGGCGGTCCGCACCTTCGACCGCACGACCGCGAGGGCCCGGGTGGTGGAGCTGTCCACGCAGTACGGCCTGGACGTGGACCCGGACGCCAAGATCGAGAACCTGCCCGTCGGCGTCCGTCAGCGCGTGGAGATCCTCAAGGCGCTGTACCGCAAGAGCGACATCCTCGTGCTGGACGAGCCCTCGGCCGTGCTCACCCCGGGCGAGACCGAGGAGCTGTTCACCATCATCCGCGGCCTCGCGGCCAGCGGCACCACGATCATCTTCATCACGCACAAGCTCAACGAGGTCCTCGAGGTCGCGGACACCATCACGGTCCTGCGCCGGGGCCGGGTGGCCGGGACCGTCCTGCCCAGCGAGACCAACCGGGAGGAGCTCGCGAACCTCATGGTCGGCCGCGACGTCGAGCTGACCGTCACCCGCGGCAAGGCGCACCCGGGGGAGGCCGTGCTCGAGATCAAGGACGTGTTCGTCCGCAACGACCGGGACGAGATGGCCGTCCGGGGCGCCAACCTCGAGGTCCACGCGGGCGAGATCGTGGCCATCGCCGGCGTGCAGGGCAACGGCCAGACCGAGCTCGTGGAGGCCATCACGGGCCTCCGCCGCGTCGATTCCGGCCACATCAGGATCGCGGGCGCGACCGTCGACCAGGCCAAGCCCCGGAAGGTGTCCGACCTCGGGGTGGCCCACATCCCCGAGGACCGGATGCGCGACGGCCTGGTGAAGGCGATGACCGTGGCCGAGAACTACATCCTCGACAGCTACCACCGCGAGCCGTACAGCCGAGGCGGCCGGTTCGACCGGACCTCCATCGCGCGCGAGGCGCAGCGGGGCGTGGACGAGTTCGACATCCGGACGCCATCGATCGAGACGCACGTCGGGAACCTGTCGGGCGGCAACCAGCAGAAGATGATCGTGGCCCGCGAGTTCTCGCGGCCCGTCAAGCTGGTGGTCGCCGCGCAGCCCACCCGCGGCCTCGACGTCGGGTCGATCGAGTACATCCACAAGCGGATCATCGAGCAGCGCGACGCCGGCGCCGCGATCCTCATCGTCAGCACCGAGCTCGACGAGGTCCTCGCCCTGGGCGACCGGGTTGCGGTCATGTTCTCGGGCAGGATCGTCGGCGTGCTGCCGTCCGAGCAGGCCACCAAGGAGGCCGTCGGGATGCTGATGGGAGGCGTGCATTGAGCAGCCTGGCGCGGCTCCGGCCGCTGGCGATCCCGGCCCTCGCGGTCCTCTCGGCGTTCATCGTCGGGTCCGTGTTCCTGATCTTCACCGACATCCCGGCCCTCCAGGTGCTGTTCGCGGGCCGGCCGGTGGACTTCCTGACGACCGCATTCGGCAACGTCGTCCACGCCTACGTCGCGCTGCTGACCGGCGCCTTCGGCGACCCGCCCAGGTTCGCCGAGGCGATCCAGCAGGGGACGCCCCAGGCCTGGGCGACCGCGGTCCGGCCGCTGAGCGAGACGCTGGTCGCCGCGACGCCGCTCATCTTCACCGGCCTCGCGATCGCGGTCTCGTTCCGGTCCGGCGTGTTCAACATCGGCGGCGACGGCCAGTTCGTGCTGGGGGCGCTGGGCGCCACGGCCACCGCGCTGCTGCTCCGCGGCTTCCCGGCCCCGATCACGCTGCTCGCGTCGCTGGTGGCCGGGATCGTCTTCGGGGCGGCGTGGGGCTTCATCCCGGGCTTCCTCAAGGCCCGCACGGGCGCGCATGAGGTCATCACGACCATCATGCTCAACTACGTCGCGCTGCAGATCGTCCAGCTCGCGCTGCGGACGGACTTCATGCGGCCGCCCAAGGGTTCCGAGCCGATCTCGCAGGTCATCGACTTCGTGCGGGTCCCGGCGCTGCTCCCCCTGCCCGGGCTCCGGCTGCACTGGGGCTTCGTCGTGGCGCTGATCGTGGCGGCGATGGTGAGCTACTTCCTGTTCCGGACGACCAAGGGCTTCGAGCTCCGGTCGGCGGGCCTCAACCTGACCGCGGCGCGGTACGCCGGCATGAGCGCTGGCGGCTCGATCATCCTGGCGATGGTCGTCTCAGGCGCCCTGGCCGGGCTGGGCGGCGCCTTCCAGGTCCTGGGCACGGTGACCCAGATGTCCAACGACATCGACGCCGGCTACGGCTGGACCGCGATCGCGCTCTCGCTCCTCGGCGGCAACCGGCCCAGCGGCGTCATCATCGCGGCGATCCTGTTCGGCGCGCTCAACAACGGCGGCCACGAGATGCAGATCGAGACGGCGATCCCGCTCGACCTGCTGGTGTTCATCCAGGCGCTGGTGATCATGTTCGTCGCGGCCCCCGACCTGGTGCGCCAGATCTACCGGCTCAGGCCGAAGTCCGCTGAGCCCGGCGCGCCGGCGTCCGAGGGGGCAGCCGCATGACCGCCACGGCAGCCCCCGTCAACGGCCTCGTCCCCGCCGTCAGCGAGGCGGCCCGCCGCGCCCAGCGCAGCGCCCGCATCCGCGGCATCGTCATCGCGGCCCTCGGGCTGATCGCGTTCGGCCTCGCCTCGGGCTCGATGACGACCGACGTCACGTTCAAGTTCTGGCTCCAGCAGCAGGGCAAGGCGTTCGCCCAGGTCGACACCAGCCCGGGCGAGCTGTGGATCCTGGCCGGGATCGCCACCGGGGTCACCGGCATCTGGCAGCTATGGAGGGGCGCCGCCGTCCGGTGGCGGCTGTGGCTCGTCCTGTGGCTGCCGTTCTGGGTGATCGCGATCATGGGCCACCTGCTGGTGGGCCAGACGGCCGTCCTGACGAACCTGTTCTCCAGCTCGCTCGAGTACGCGTTCCCGATCTCCATGGGCGCCTTCGCGGCCATGATCTGCGAGCGGTCCGGCATGTTCGACATCGCCGTCGAGGGCCAGATGCTGGTGGGCGCCTGCGCGGCCTCGATCGCGGGCAGCATGGCGCTCCAGTGGCTGGGCCCCGACGCCGGGACGATCGCCGGGCCGATCGTCGGGCCGACGGTCGCCGCCCTGTCCGGCATGGCGATCGGGCTGCTCATGGCCTGGCTGGCGATCCGCTACCACGTGGACCAGATCATCAGCGGCACGGTGGTCAACTTCGGCGCCCTGGGCCTGACCAACTTCATGTACCTGCGGGTGCTGCAGACCTACACCGACTACAACACGCCGCCGACCATCGAGAAGATCCAGATCCCGCTGCTGGCCGACGTCCCGGTCCTCGGCCCGATCTTCTTCCAGGGCACGCCGTACATGTACATCGGCTGGATCGTGATGGTCGTGCTGACGTACTTCATCTTCCGGACCCGCTGGGGCCTCCGGCTCCGGGCGTCGGGCGAGTACCCGCAGGCCGCCGCCACGGTGGGCATCAACGTGATCGCCATCCGCTACCGGGCCATGCTGCTCGCCGGCGCGATCGCCGGGTTCGCCGGCTCCTACCTGTCCCTGCACTCGGCCGGCAGCTTCCAGATGAACATGTCGGCCGGCAAGGGCTGGATCGCCATCGCGGCGATGATCTTCGGCGCCTGGAACCCCATCGGCGCGTTCGGGGCGGCCCTCGTGTTCGGCTTCGCCGACGCCGCCCAGCAGCTGCTCTCGATCACGGGCGTGGACATCCCGCCGCAGTTCCTGGCCAGCGTGCCGTACATCATGACCGTCATCGTGGTCGCCGGCGTCGTCGGCCGGGTCCGCGGTCCGGCGATGGCCGGGCAGCCGTACGAGCAGGGCTGAGTGAGCGCGGGCGTCAACCTCGACGACTGGGGGCCGGTCCACGCGGTCCCGACCTTCCACAGGGCCCGGGCCGGCGAGCGGACCGCGCCGTTCGGCACCCGGGAGCGCCCGCTGCCGCTGATCATCGACAGCGACCCGGGGCTCGACGACGCGCTGGCCATCGGCCTCGCCTGCGCGAGCCCCGAGGTCCGGCTCCTGGCCGTGACGACGGTGGGCGGCAACGCCGACGTGACCCGCTGCACCGAGAACGCCCTCCGGCTGCTCCACGCCTACGGCCGGGACGACGTGCCGGTGGCCGAGGGCGCGGCGGGCGCGCTGCTGGGCGACGTCGTCCGGGCGACCGAGGTCCACGGCGTCTCCGGCGTCGGCAACACCCAGCTGCCCGCGTCGCCGAACCCCGCGCGTCCCGAGGGGGCCGTGGCGCTCATGGCGCGCCTGCTGGCGGAGTCGCCCGAGCCGGTGGCCATCGCGCCGATCGGGCCGCTCACCAACATCGCGCTCCTGCTCCGGGCGTACCCGCACCTCGCGCCCCGGATCGCGCACCTGTGCCTGATGGGCGGCTCGATCGGGGAGGGGAACACCACCGCGGCGGCGGAGTTCAACATCGTCGCCGACCCCGAGGCGGCCGACGTCGTGTTCCGGTCCGGGGTGCCGATCACGATGATCGGCCTCGACGTCACCCACCAGGCGCTGCTGGACCGGTCCGCGGCCCGCGCGCTCCGCGAGCTGGGCAGCGAGTCCGGGCGGATCGCGGCCGAGCTGACCGACTACGCGCTCGACCGGAACCTCGAGTGGTCCGGCGCCACGACCACGGCCATCCACGACGCCGTCGCGATCGCCCACCTGGTGGTGCCCGACCTGGTCGCGGTGGCCCGGTACCACGTCGCCGTCGAGACGGGCCACGGCCCGGCCCGGGGCCGGACGGTCTGCGACGGGCTGCCCTACCGGCTCCGCAGGCACGGGCGCGAGCCCAACGCCGACGTCGGCATCCTCATCGACCGCGGCCGCTTCGAGCGGCTGCTCCTGGACGCGTACGCGAGGCTCCCGTGACCGCTGACCCCGCCCGGACGCCGGTCGTCATCGACTGCGACCCCGGCCACGACGACGCCCTGGCCATCGCCCTCGCGCTGGCGAGCCCCGAGCTCGAGGTGCTGGGCATCACCACGATCGGCGGCAACGCGCCGCTGGCCGCCACGACCCGCAACGCCGGCCGCGTGCTGGCCCTGCTCGGCCGGAGCGAGGTCCCGGTCGCGGCGGGCCCGGCCCAGCCGCTGGTCCGGCGGCTCGAGACGGCGCCCCAGGTCCACGGCGTGTCCGGCCTCGACGGGGCCGACCTGCCGGAGCCCGGCGCCGAGCCGCGCCCCGAGGGGGCCCTGGAGTTCCTGCGGCGGACCCTGGCCGAGGCGCCCGCGCCCGTCACCCTGATCCCGACCGGGCCGCTGACCAACATCGGGCTGCTGCTGCGGACGTACCCCGAGGTCGCCCAGAAGATCGCCCGCATCTCGCTGATGGGCGGCGCGATGCGGGCCGGCAACTGGACGCCCGCCGCCGAGTTCAACATCTGGGTCGATCCCGAGGCGGCCCGGATCGTGTTCCGCAGCGGCCTGCCGATCACGATGTGCGGGCTGGAGGTGACCCACAAGGCGCTGTTCGGCTGGCCGGAGATCGCGCGCCTGGACGCGCTGGGCACGCGCGCGGGGACGGTGTTCGCGGACCTGATGCGGTTCTTCGTGAAGTTCCACCTCGAGCGCTACGGCACCGCGGACACGCCCGTCCACGACGCCGTGGCCGTCGCCGCCGTCTCCCGGCCGGGCATGGTGGGCGTGCGGCGCTACCACGTGGACGTCGAGGTCGACGGCGAGCTGACGCGCGGGCGGACCGTGGTCGACGACCGCGGGCAGCGCGGCACCGGGCTCGAGCCCAACGTGGACGTGGCGCTCGACATCGACCGCGCCGCGTTCGCGGACCTGCTCATCGGCGCGATCGCGACGTACCGCTGAAGCGGCGCCGAGCCCGGCGGACGCCGGGCTCGAGCGGGTGGGTCGGGAGCGGCGGAGCGCCGGCGCATTGCGCCGGCGCGTTCAGCCGGCGGGCGTCAGCCAGGCCGGGTAGTCGGTGGCGTCGATCACCGAGCCGTCCTTGGGCGAGCGGTCGTACACGCGGAGCGTGCCCCACTGGGCTTGGCCGACCACGTAGGCGACCGTCGCTGAGAACGCCCCCCACGAGCCCATGGCGCCCCCCGCGACCGGCTGGTCGGCGAGGACCCTGCCGTCGGCGTCCAGCACCTGGACGCTGAACTGGCCCTCGAACACGTTGGCGAGGCCGGTGACGCGGATCGGGTTGCCCGCGGCGGCGCCCCAGGCCGGACGGTCCACGAAGATCGCCGGCAGCTGCACGGCGTTGCCGGCCCGGGTGCCGGGCCAGCCGGCCACCGGCTGGCCGTCGAGCTCGAACGCGACGCTCCCGACGGTCGAGAACTGGGTGAGCGTGTAGACGACCTGGGCGATCCGCGCGTCCGGCCGGGCGGCGTTGAGCCCGGCGGCGAACTCGCCCGACAGGTCCACCGTGGCCACGCCGCCGCTGACGGCCAGCCCCAGCAGCTTGGTCCCCGCCGGGACGTCCGAGGACATCGCCGGGCGCGCCGCGAGCTCCGCGGCGTCGGGGCCCGAGATCAGCGCGAGCATCGCGGCACGGGCGACGCCGACCGTGGCCGGGATCTCCCGCAGCACGGGCGCCAGGCCGCTGTTGCCGGAGGTGCTGCCGAGCACGAAGTAGGCCCGCACGATGATGGTGCCCGACGGCGCCGGCGTGGCCGTCGCGGACGGGGCGGCCGAGGCGGGCGAGGCCGACTCGGCGGGGGCCGGGGTCGGGGACTGGGTCCCGCTCGCGCCGGGCGTCGCGTCGCCGGACGGCGGGGCGACCGAGGCGTCGCCGGTGGGCGCCGGCGTGGACGGCGTGCCCAGCGGACCGCTGGTCGGCGAGCAGCCGGCCGCGAGGGCCAGGGCGGCGACGAGGGTCAGGAGGAGGGTGGTGGAGGGGCGGCCGCCGGTGCGCATGGCCGGGACCTCGCTGCGGGTTCCGAACGACCCCAGCATGGCACCGGCCGATGTCGGGGCCGTCACCGGCCGGTAACGATCAGGTCACATCCCGTCCCGGCGCGGCCTCCAGGGGCACGGTCAGCGTGAACACCAGGCCGCCCCCCGGCCGGGCGCGGGCCCGGAGCGAGGCGCCGATCAGCGCGGCGTGCTCGGCGGCGATCGCGAGCCCCAGGCCGGAGGAGCCGCCGGCCCGGGACGGGTCCGCCTTGTAGAACCGCTCGAACAGGTGGGGGACGGCGAGGGCGGACACGCCGGGCCCCCGGTCGGCCACGGTGATGGCCGCCCCGCCCCTGACCGCCACGACCGACACCTCCACGGGGGCTCCGGGCGCGTGCTCGCGCGCGTTGTCGAGCAGGTTGGCCAGGATCCGCTCGAGGCGACGCGGGTCCGTGGTGGCGGCGACGGCCGTGGCCGGGACCGAGAGCACCGCCTCCGGCAGCCGCGCGGCGACCACCGCCGACACCAGCCGCCCGATGTCCACGGGCTCGGGGGAGGTCTGCTCGGCCTCGGCGTCGAACCGGGAGATCTCCAGCAGGTCGTCCACCAGCGCCCGCATCCGTCGGACGTCGCGGACCAGCAGCTCGCCGGCGCGTCGGGCGTCCGGCGGCAGGCCCGCCAGGGCGGGCTCGATCAGCGAGGCCTCGGCGACCAGCGCGGCGAGCGGCGTGCGGAGCTCGTGCGTCACGTCGGCCACGAACTGGCGGTTGTGCCCCTGCGCCTCCTCCAGCCGGGCCACCGTCGCCTCGAGCGAGCCCGCCATGCGGTTGAACTCGGCCGCGAGCTCCGCGAGCTCGTCGCGGCCCCCGACCGGCACCCGGGCGCTGAGGTCGCCGCCGGCGATCCGCCGGGCCGCGGCGCCGGCTGCCGCGACGGGGCGCAGGATCCCCCGGGCGACGAACCCGGCCGCGACGAGCGCGAGCAGGACCGCCACCAGCCCGGCCGCCGCCAGGCCGAGCCGCAGCTGGGCGAGCGCGGCGTCCACCGGCGACGCGTCGAACACGAGGTAGAGGTCGGGAGGCCCGGCCTGGCGTCCGCCGATGACCAGCACGCTCTGCCCGCGGAGGTCCTGCCAGGCGAAGCCGAGCTGCCCGCCGGCCACGATCCGGCGCAGGCTCGGGTCGATCTCCGACACCGCCCCCGAGAGCGCGGGCGAGGACGCGTACACGTCCCCGTTCCCGAAGTCGGCGATGGTCTCCACGTCGCCCCGGAACCGGAACGCCGCGGGCAGCCCGCTGGCGGCGAACGCCGCGGCGCTGGCGGGCGGGGGGTCCGCGGCCGGCAGCAGCACCGACAGGTCGAAGTCGGCCTGGCTGCGCGCCTCGGCCACCATCGTCCCCCGCAGCGACGCGTCCACGAAGGCGTAGGCGCCGATGCCGATGCCGGCGACGGTCACGGCCACGAGCGCGACCAGCGTCACGGCCAGCCGCAGCCGGAGGCCGCCGCGGAGGCGGAGCCGTCGTCGCATCGCGGGCGGCCTCAGCCGGCCGGCCGGACGGCCTTGTACCCGGCCCCCCGCACCGTGACGATCAGCGCCGGCTCGGCCGGGTCCGCCTCCACCTTGGCCCGCAGCCGGCCCACCGCGACGTCCACCAGACGGGAGTCGCCCAGGAAGTCGTAGCCCCATACGCGGTCGAGCAGCGCCTCGCGGCTGACCACGCGCCCGGGCTGGCGGGCGAGCTCGAGGAGCAGGTCGAACTCGGTCCGGGTGAGGGCCACCTCGCGGCCGTCGAGCAGGGCTGTCCGGCCCGCGGGGTCGATCCGCAGGCCGCCGAGCACGACCGCCTGTCCGGTCGCCTCGAGCGCGTCGGCGGGGGCGCGGCGCCGGAGCGCCGCGCGCACGCGGGCGACCAGCTCGGGCATCTCGAACGGCTTCTTCACGTAGTCGTCGGCCCCGGACTCGAGGCCGACCACGACGTCGATCGTGTCGGCGCGCGCGGTGAGCACCACGACCGGCGTCGTGGCCTCGCGCCGGATCGCCCGCAGCACCTCCAGGCCGTCGAGGCGGGGGAGCATCACGTCCAGCAGCACCAGGTCCGGACGCTCAGCCCGCCAGCGGTCGAGCCCCTCGACCCCGTCGGCGGCGGTCGCCACCGTGGATCCGGCCGCGCGGAGCCCGAGCGCGGTCACCTCGCGGATTGACGGGTCGTCCTCGACCAGCAGGATGCGGGCGTCCACGGGTCGAGTATCGCCGAGGCGGCCTCACCGCGTCGCGTGGCCGTGCTGCCGCCCGAGCTCGTCCAGGCGGGCGTCGGAGATGCCCAGCTGGTGGGCGACCTCATGGCGGACCGTGTCGCGGACCCGGGCGCGGACGCCCTCGAGCGTGGCAGCCGAGCGCAGGCAGGGCCCCCGGAAGATGGTGATCCGCGACGGCTGGAGCGCCCAGCCCGCCTCGTAGCCGGAGCGCGGGACGCCCTCGAACAGCCCGTACATGCCGGGCACGCGCAGCCGCTCGAGCTGCTCGCGTGTCGGCTCGTCCTCGATCAGCACCGCCAGCGAGCCGAGCGCCTGGCGGAACCGCTCCGGGATCTCGTCGAGGGCGGCGAAGACCCAGTCCTCGAAGGTCTCGTCGTCGATCTGGCCGGCGTAGTCCACGGTGCCGATGGTACGTGCGCATCGCACGGCTGTCGCCGGACCGCCAGTCCCAACTCCGGGTCCCGGCTGCCGCCGATCGGACCGACGGTCCAGACCCGGGCCGGTCCCGTCGGGCTGCCAGCCCGCCCGCCGCTGCAGTCCGGACTGGGGGTCCAGCCGCCAGCCCGCACGCCGCTGCAGTCCGGACTGGGGGTCCAGCCGCGACCCCGCACGCCTCGGAAGTCCGGACTGGGGGTCCAGCCGCCAGCCCGCACGCCTCGGAAGTCCGGACTGGGGGTCCAGCCGCCAGCCCGCACGCCTCGGAAGTCCGGACTGGGGGTCCAGCCGCCAGCCCGCACGCTCTGGTCGACGCCGGCCGCGCAGCGGATGCCGGCCGTGCCGGGAGGCCGACGGGTCGCGGCGCCGACCCGCTACGCCCTGGCCAGGAGCGCCACGAGGTAGCCCTCGGCCCGGTCGAGCGCGGGCCCGACGAGGGCGTCCGGGTCGTCGAGGAAGTCCAGCAGGATGCGCACGTCCCACCAGGCCTGGTCGGCGGGGACTGCGCCGCCGGCGGCCGCGTAGGCGGCAAGCACCCGGTCGGCGGCATCGATGCCATGGCGCGTGCCGAGGTTGGCGCGCCAGTGGGCCAGGTCCACGGCGGCCGGCCCCAGGGCGGCGCTGCCCCAGTCCACCACGCCCGCCAGCCGGGAGCCTCGCCAGATCGTGTTGGCGGGGTGGTAGTCGCGGTGCAGGAAGCAGGCGCCGGCGTTCGAGCCGGGTTCGGCAGCCGTCCGCTCGATCGCCGACCGCCACAGATCGCGGTCGCGGGCAGCGGCCGGGACGCGGAGACGGGCGTGCTCGAGGTAGGGCCGGAACGGGCCGACGGCGTCGCGGGCCGCCCCGCCCACGGCGTGGATCCGCACCAGCGCCTCCGCAATGGCCGCGACCCGTGCAGGCCGGACCTCGTCGGCGAGCGACGGCCGGCGCCCGTCGAGGTGCGCCATGAGCAGGGCCGGCGCGCCGACCGCCTCGCCGTCCGGGTCAACCGCCACCGGTGCCGGAGCCGGGACCGGGGTGGTCACGAGCGCCGCGAGCACCGCCGCCTCGCGCGCGGGCGTGAGCTCGGGGCCCTCCTCCTGCCAGCCGGGACGGAGCCAGCGCTTGAGCACGAGGCGGGCCGCGGTGCCGTCGGGCCCGTCGAGCGACACGGCGTCGACGGCGGCCGCGACGCCGCCGCGGAGGCGCCTGGAGCCCGCCGCGCGCCAGCCGGGACCCGCCTGGGCGGCCACCCAGTCGAGGGCGCGGCGGTCGGGCGCCCGGT
>JAJYLZ010000048.1 GCA_021787395.1 Chloroflexota bacterium | reverse complement strand
CCACCCGGGTCGTCATCGGCGGCGCCCCCACCACCCCCGAGTTCGCCGCCCAGATCGGCGCCGACGGCCACGCCCCCGACGCCGGGGCCGCGGTGGACCTCGCTCGCCGGCTGCTGGCCGGCTGAGCCCTCTAGCTTCGGAGGTGCCGTACCTGTAGCGCGTCTGGGGGTCAGCGGCCCGAGGTCCACCCTCTGCGCGCCCGGGAGCCCTGGTGCCAAACGCCGCGGACCCCAGGGCTGCGGGGTCTGGCAGCCGTGGGCGCGTCGGGGCCTTCGCACGGGCTGTGCGTGGCTGAATGACACGGTCTGGAGCTGCCACGGCCCGGTACCACGGCCGGTACGACACCGTTGACACGAGCCTGCGCGTCCGGGCGCGGGCCAGGTCAGCGCCGAGCTCCACCGCGGCAAAGGCCAGGGCTCGTGGCGCCGCTCGACTCCAAGGCGCCAGGACTCTACGTCCTTGGCTTGATCCACGGGGCTCCTGACGCGGTCCGTCTCGCCGAGGTCCTTCGACGCGGCTGGGCGCACGACGACCTTCTCATCAGGCAAGAGCATGGGTTCGCTCGACGAGGTGACGACGCCGGCCGCGGGCAGCTCGTTCGGATCTAGCTGTCGTCCTCAGGGACGTTCTTGACAAACGAGAGTCTCCCCGCAGGGTTCGGGTTGTCGAAGCTCGAACCGCAAAGGAGACTCTCGTGGCGCATCGTACGGCGCGGCTCAACGAGTACGGGCGGCTGCTGCTCGCCACCCGCGTGATCGCCGAGGGGTGGACGGTGCCGACCGCGGCCCGCGCGCAGGGCGTCAGCCGGGCGACCGGGTACAAGTGGGTCCGCCGGTACCGCGACGAGGGCCTGCCAGGGCTCGCCGACCGCAGCTCCCGCCCGCACGCCTCGCCGACCCGGACCCCGCCGGCCGAGGCGGACCGCATCCTCGAGGCGCGCCTGGGCCTCCGCTGGGGCCCCGACCGGCTGGGCCCGCTCCTCGGCGTCCCGCCCTCGACCGTCGCCGCCGTGCTGCGGAGGGCCGGCGCCCCGAGGCTCGCCGACATCGACCGGCCCACCGGGCTGCCCGTCCGGCGGTACGAGGCGTGCCACCCGGGCGCGCTCGTCCACCAGGACCACAAGAAGCTCGGCCGGATCCCGGACGGCGGCGGGCACCGCGTGCTCGGCCGCTCGACCCTGGCGCGCTCGGGCAAGCCGCCCGTCGGGTACGACCACTTCGAGGTCGTCGTCGACGACAGGAGCCGGCGGGCGGTCGTGGTCGCGGTGCCCGACGAGACCGGGCCGAGCGCGGCGGCTGCGCTCGAGCTCGCGCTGCGCGCCTTCGCCGGGGACGGGCTCGAGGTCGAGCGGGTCCTCACCGACAACGGCCTCGCGTATCGGTCCAACGCGTACCGCGCCGCCCTGGGCGGCCGCCGCCACAGCCGCACGCGCCCGTACCGCCCGCAGACCAACGGCAAGGCGGAGCGGTTCATCGGGACCCTGGTCCGCGAGTGGGCGTACGCGTGCCCGTACGCCTCCAACGACGAGCGCCTGGCGGCGCTGCCGGGCTTCGTCGACTTCTACAATCGGGTCCGCCCGCACACCGCGCTCGGCGGACTCTCACCCGCGGACGTCGTCAACAACGTCCATGCGGATCACATCTAGCGCTAGGAGCGGATCACCACGACGGTCTGCCACCGGCCAAGCATGCGGCCAGGCCGCTTGATCGAAGGACCGGCAAGCTCGGTCATCCGACCAGCCCCGCCCGCTCCAGCGCCGCTGCCGCCCGCTCCCCGAGCGCGCCGGGCGTCTGGACCGCGTAGCGGCGGGTGACCTGGGTCGAGGCGTGGCCCATGTAGCGGCTGAGCTCCTCGAGCGGCATCCCGTTGTTGGCGAGCAGGGTGGCGGTCCCGTGGCGGATCCGGTGGCTCCCGAAGTAGGGGAGGGTCCCGCCGCCGGCGCGGTAGCGGCGGGTGAGCATGAGCGAGAGGGCGTTCATCCCGAGCGGCCGGCGCCTGTCGCGGTCCGAGGGGAACAGCCACCCGGGGTCATCGTCGGGGCCGAGGCCCGCGACCAGCGCGGGGCGGCCGTCGGCGAGCCAGCGCCCGATCGCCGCCCGGGCGTCGGGGTGGAGCGCCACCTCCAGGGTCTTTCCGCCCTTGCCCCGCCGGAACCGGAGCAGCGAGCGCCCCGTGTCGACGTCGTCCAGGCGCAGCAGCCGGACGGCGCTGTTGCGGGCGGCCGTCGTCACGAGGACCGCCACGACCGCCCGGTCGCGCAGGTCGAGCGGGCGCTCCCCGGCGCAGCCGGCCTCGAGCGCCCGCAGGTCCTCGAGCGTGGCCCCCTTCGTCGGGGTCTCCTCGGACGGCAGGAGCGGGTCGAGCGCGGCCCGCCGGCGGAACCGCCGGAACGGGTTGGACGCGAGGTAGCCCTCGTCGACCGCCCAGATGACGAGCGAGCGCAGCGGGCGGACGTAGGCATTCACGCTGTTCGCCGACAGCGTCTCCGGCGCTCCCGCCGCGAGTGACCGCGCCAGGGCGCCCGGGGAGCCGCGCCAGACGCCGCGCACCCGCGGCCGGTGCCGTAGGTCGTCGACGTACGCCGCGAGCGTGGTGAACGACAGCGCGGCGGTCGTGGGCTCGACCCCCTGGTCCCCGAGCCAGGCGAGGAACCGGGCGAAGTCGTCGCGGTGCTTGCGCCGGGTGACCGGGCCCCAGCCGACGCCGAACGTCGCCGTGAACTCCGCGATGAGGGGCCTGAGCGGGAGCGCCGGGGGCCCGTCGACCCGCCTTGCAGCCGGTGCGATCATGGCGTTATAGTACGTCACAGTGACGCTGGAAGCAACCAACGAGAAGAGGTGGAGGCGGCATGGGCAGGACCGTTGAGGAGGCGCGCGACGCCGTCCGGGGCCTCCTTGCGCGCTCGGGGCTCTCGATGCGTGCCCTGTCGGCCGCGATGGGCCGCGACCCGGGCTACGTCGCCGCCTTCCTCGACCCGTCGCGGCCGCCGCGCGCGCGGCCGACGCCCGACGACCTGCTCGCCGCGTCGGACGCGACGGGCGTCAGCCTCGTCGAGCTGCTCGACGGCGTCTGGGGGGTGCCGCCCGGGCGTCTGGCCGCCGAGCTCGGCTCCGCTGTCGCGGCCGGCCCCGGCCGCCGGCCGCTCACCGCCGCGGAGCGCGACGAGGTCGCCGCCTTCGCCGCCTTCCTGGCCGCGCGGCCTCGCCGCCGCTGAGGGACCTGCGCGCCCCTACCGCCACGACGCCGAGGTGAAACTGAACGGCACGCTGCCGAGGTCGGCGGCGTACCGGGCCGCGTCGACGAGGTCGTCGTGCTCGCCGTTGGGGAACGCGACCAGCTCGGCCTCGAGCAGCTCGATGCCGGGAGCCCCGCGGACGTGGAACACCTTGCCGCCCTCGTACCGGATCGCCAGGGCGCGCGCCTCGCTGACCTTGTCGCGCGACGGGTAGACGGGATGCGCCGGCAGCCGCGTCTTGGCGAGCACCTCGCGCGTGACGAGCCGCTGCGCCTGGGTCGACTCGATGTTCACCGCCTCGACGCGTCGTGGCTGCGCGTCGGCGCCCGGCACCGTCGGCACGCCCAGCCGGCGCCACGCCGCCGGCAGCCTGCCCACCGGCCAGAGCAGCCTCGGGCCGGTCTCGAACGGCTTGCCCGACGTGATGAGCTCGCCCGACTCGGTGACGCCGGTGAGCCACGCTCGGTGCCCCTCGTCGAGCCGCTCCCGCCAGGCGCCGCACACGAAGAGGTTGCCCTCGCTGTCCTCGACGGCGTCGACGACCGTCGTGTAGTCGCTGCGCTCGCTGTCGGTCAGCGCGAGGTCCATGCCGACCCGGCGGCGGCCGTCGGGCGCCTGGTCGACGTAGCGGAACCACTCGCGCTTGAAGATGTTGCCGCCCATGCCCGACGGGTCGTTCTGGTACTGGAGGTCGAAGATCGCCGAGCCGATCTCGGCCCGCTTGGCGAGCAGCTTCTCGAGCGGCCAGTACTCGGGCCACAGCGCGCTGCCATCCGGCTGGACCGCCTTGCGCAGCAGGTGGGGCCAGCCCCGCCCGATCAGCGTCGCGTAGAGGTCGTCCTCGTGCCACCGCGTGCCCAGGAACCACGCTTGCCCGGGCGTCCCCAGCGCGTCGGACCACGGCACGAGCATCGGCGACACGACCGAGTCGTAGGTGGTCAGCACGAGCTCGCGCTGGCCGGGCGTCCGGTTCTCCTGGAGCCCCACCATGTCGTCGGCGAGCAGGAAGTCCAGCCGGGCCCCGGCGCGCACCGAGCGCAGCCCGAGCGCGCTCATGGTGGCGTCCTTGCCCAGGTCCACGCCCCTGACGGTCCACCGCCCGTCGGTCCAGTCGGGACCGCGGACCCCGCCGCGCGCCCAGGGGAACACCTCGGCGAACCGCTCGGACTCCACGATGGCGCGGACGGCCGCGCTCCGGTTCTCGGAGTCCTCGTCGACGGCGGTCAGGATGCCGATGCGGGCCCGGCCGCGCGTCCTGCCCACCAGGCGGGCGGCGCGCTTGATGAACAGCTCGGTCTTGGCGTGGCCGCGCGGCTCGAGCACCAGGCCCCGCGTGTGCCGGCCGGCGAACCTGCTGGCCTCGCGCAGGTGCGCCGGGAACACCTGGCGGCCGTCGGTCACGTACTCCGCGAACGCCGCGTCGTCGTCCGCGGCGGCGCGGCGGAGCTCCTCGCGGTAGACGCCCACCGCTACGCCCCCGCGCCGGCGCCGTCGTCGGCCTCGGCCGCCCTCGCCTCGGCGTCGTCCGCCAGCCGGCGCAGCCGGCGGGCCTCCTCGCGCGGGCCGAGGTGGTCGGCCGGGTGGTCGGCGAGCGCGACCGCGAGCGGGCTGCCGCCGGGCCCGGTGAGCTCGGTCCGCGCCGGGGCGTCGAGCCCGCGCAGGCGGATCCACTGGTCCTGCGCCTTGACGGCGACGTTGAGGTAGCCGACCCCGACGTTGGAGGCGGCGCTCCTCGTCGAGCGGGCCATGGCCGTCCGGTACAGCTCCTCGGCGACCGCGGCCGCCCGGGCGCGGTCGGCGTCGAGCGCGTCGCGGCCCGCCCGCTCCGCCCAGCCGCGCTCGACCGCGCGGACGTGGTCGCGCACCTGGCGCGGCGACAGCGCGACCGGGCTCGGGCTCTCGGGCCCGGTGAGCGCCCGGTGGATCGCCGGCGGGCGGAGGCCCTGGAGGAGCAGCGCCTCGATCCGGCCGCGCAGGGCGGCGAGCTCCCGCTCCGGCCGGCGGCCACGCGCGGGGGAGGGCGGCGCGCTCACGCCAGCCGCTCCGGCGCCCTGCCCGTGAGCGCGGCCCACCGCTCTAGGACCACCTGCGCGTACCGCGGGTCGACCTCCATCGCCCGCCCGTCGCGCCCGGCCCGCTCGGCGGCGATGATCGTGGTGCCGCTGCCCGCGAAGCAGTCGTACACGAGCCCGCCCGGCCGGCTGCTGTTGCGGACCGCGCGCTCGACCAGCTCGACCGGCTTCATCGTCGGGTGCTCGGCGCTCCGGGCGGGCCTCGGGACCTCCCACACCGTGTCCTGGGCGCGGCCGCCCGAGAAGCGGTGGGCGGCCCCCTCGCGCCAGCCGTACAGGATGGCCTCGTGGCGGCTGTGGTAGTCGGCGTGGCCGAGCACGAACCGGTCCTTGACCCAGACCAGGGTCTGGCGCGCCGAGAGCCCGGCGTCGGCGACCGCGCCCAGGAACGCCGCGAGCAGGTCGGGCCGGGTGGGCGCGGCGAGGTAGAAGCAGCCGCCCGGGCGCAGCGGCGCGAGGCGCAGCGCGGACGCCACCAGCGCCCGCGTGCCGTCGGGTCCGAGGTCGTCGTTGGCGATCGTGAGCGCCCGGCGGGTCTTGCCGGTGTAGGCCAGCGAGTAGGGCGGGTCGGTCCAGACCAGGTCGGCCGGCCGGTCCCCGAGCAGCCGCGCGACGGCGGCCGGGTCGGTGGCGTCGCCGCAGAGCAGGCGGTGGCGGCCGAGCGCCCACAGCTCGCCCGGGCGCACGTACACCTCGGCCTCGGGCGGCAGGTCGGGGGCCGCGTCCGGGTCGCGCTCGTCGGCGACCCCGGCCGCGGCCAGCAGCGCCGCCACGGCGTCGGCGTCGTACCCGGTCGCGGCGAGGTTGTCCTCGGCCCGCTGCTCGGCCAGGATCGCCGCCAGCAGGGCGTCGTCGTACCCGCCGAGGTCGGCCGTGCGGTTGTCGGCCAGCATGTACGCGACCGCGGAGGCGTCGTCGAGCTCGACCACGCTGGCCGCGACCTCGGCCCAGCCGAGCTGGCGGGCGGCGCGCAGCAGGTGGTTGCCGGCGACCACGTGGCCCGTGGACGCCTGGACGACCACCGGCTTCTGCTGGCCGAAGCGCTGGAGGCTGGCGGCGACCGCGTCGACGTCGCCCCGGCGCGGGTTGCGCGGGTGGAGCTCGACCGAGCCGATCGGCACGAGCAGGGGGACGAGCTGGGGCGCGACGTGGGCCGCGGCCGCCTCGCGGGCCGCGGGCGGGGTTGCCATGGGGCGGTATGCTCCCTTCGGTTCGAACGTGCGTTCTGCATGAACGCCTGTCCGGAACCTACGACGGGCCGTCGATGGCCCCCCGGTCTACGCACGCCCGCGTCAGCTGCCCCAAGCGAGCTATGGCCCTACCAGAGGCCGGTCCGCGCGAGCACCGAGGCGACGCTTAGGCCGCCAGGAATGGGGACACGGCGGGCGCACGCCAGGAGCTGGGGTCCGCCGACGTGGTGGGCGAGGAAGACCTCAACGGTGAGCAGCGTCGCCCCGACGATCGCGCATAGGGCGTCGTGGAAGTCGGCGGCCTCGGACGGCGACAACGGCCCTGTGAGCAGGGCGTCGCCCTCTCGGTAATTGGAGAGAATGCGGAGCCGGTAGAGCAGGTCGAAGAGGGTCGTCGGGCGCATCGCGGCGGCCCTGGACCTCAGGACCGCGGTCGGCAGGTTGGCCCGCGGCTTGCCGGCGGCGGTCGTGAGGCCCTTCTTCCAGCCCTCCCGTGCACTCGCAGTTGGGGCAGCCAGCGACCATCGCCGAGATTGTTGCAGGCCCACAAGCTCGTGCCGACGACCTTCAGCGAGCACCCGACGCGGGTCTGGCCGTGCAGGGCTGCGTCTTGGGTGTCGCTGCGGGGATGCGGCGCGAGTCGTCGGCGATCGCAAGGCCGCGGGACTTGCCATGCACCCGCGCAACGATAGACTGCCCCGATGCATCAGTCCGGCTCCCGTCAGCCAGCTCCCGGCCAGATCCCGCTGGGGCTCGCGGACGACGCGGCTGCGATCCGCGAGCTGCTGATCGACAGGCTCCGGGCGGGGGGCCATCGCGGGCCGCTCGTACCCGAGATGGGCATCTGCCTCGGTGACGCCAGAGTCGACCTGGCGGCGATCGGCGCCGACCTCGACGGCTACGAGGTCAAGAGCCCGCGCGACGACCTCCGCCGCCTCATGGCGCAGGCTGGCTCGTACGAGCGGGTGTTCGACCACATGACACTCGTGGCGCCGATGCCGGCCATATCGGAGGCGGCGCGCCGCCTCCCCGGCTGGTGGGGCCTCGTCGCCTACCGCGGCGGGGTCTCGATGGAGCCGGTCCGCGAGCCGCAGCGGAACGAGCTCGTAGACGCGCTCGCGACGGTGCGGCTGCTGTGGCGCGACGAGGCGGCGGCCCTGCTCGCCGCGCGCACCGGGACGGTGTCCCGGGCGGCCCGACCGGTGCTGTGGCGGATGCTGGTGGACCAGGTCCCGCCCGCCGAGCTCCGCGGCGCCGTGCGCGCGGTCCTCAGGTCGCGGGCCAGCTGGCGGTCTGCCGGGTGACGTAGGCCAGGTGGTGGCTCTGGCTGACCGCCTTCCACGTGGCCCAGTTGCCGAGGCCGCCCTCCCCCCTCGCCGCGCGCAGCACCCACTCGTCGCCGCGGCTGAACCCGGGCCCGCACCAGTCGGGGCCGTCGACGAGCCGCTGCAGGAGGACGCGAACCCTCGCCTCGTCGCCGGTCGCGAGGTCGACGCCCCTGACCATGAGGCAGCGGTCCCCGACGGTGTACCGGATCGCCGGGATGCGCGGCAGCCTGCGGGCCGCCGCGAACTGCTCGACGCGGTCGGGGTGGATGACGCCGTAATCGCCGAACACGGGCGTCCGGCCCGCCCGGCCCCGCAGGGCCACGTCGCCCCAGACCCACCACTCGGTCCGAGGGAAGGGGACGATGTCGTCCCGAGCGTAGCCGGAGGCGTTGGCGGGCATGCCCGACCCGGCCACCGCCACGTTCCGCCAGGCCGCGAGACCGGGGAGCGTGAGGAGCGCAGACTCCGCCAGGACCGCGTCGCGCTCCCAGCTCATACGGTCGATGCTGCGGAGGTCGACGACGAGGTCAACCGCCTCGGGCGCGGCGTCGAGACGGCCCAGGAGCCGGTCGATCGCCTCGCCGACGGCCGGCGCCCCGGGGCTGAAGTCGGCGCGCCCGAGTCGGAGCGCGAGGCCGGGCGCGTGAGACCGCTGGAAGTCCGCGACGGCGGCCTGATACGGCGCCGGCCGGCGGAGCCCCGTCACGGGGACGGCGCGCACGCCCGCGGCGCGGCACGAGGAGAGCACGGTGGCGAAGTCCGATGCGCGGTCCAGCCAGCCGCCGTCGAGCAGCAGCGGCCGCCCGTCGGCCCACATGCGGCCGGGGCCGTCGAGCAGCTGCGAGCGCAGCCGCTCGAAGAGCGCGTCGCCCCTCGTCGACGCCCAGATAGCCTCCTGCTCGTCGTCCGCGGGCAGGAGGCCGTCGCCCAGGGCCCCGTCGTCGTCGGACGGGGCGCCGCGGTCCCATAGCTGGACGAGAGGGGTGGTCCGGGCTGCGTCCTCGGGGCTCATGCCCGCGAGGGCCCGGTACTCCGCCCCGAGGCCCTTCATGATGGTGAGGTACGCCCAGTTGCCGGTCAATCGCCACCTGCGCCTTCTCGCGCCGTCGCCGGGCCCGCCGGACCGGCCGAACGCGCTGTACGCCGGATGGTATCATGATGTACGCAAGGAGGCGTACATGGCGGACAGCGCGAGCGAGACTCTGGGCGACAAGATCCGCGTGGGCCGCGCCCGCCGGCGCCTGACGCTGCGCCGGCTCGCCGAGGCGACCGGCACGACCGCGTCGTACCTCTCCGACATCGAGAACGACCGGCGCGTGCCGTCGGAGGCCGTGTTGCAGGCGATCAGCGGCAGCCTCGGGCTCGACTTCGACGAGCTCATGGCCGCGGCGGGCCGGTTCGGCGAGGATGCCGACCGCTACCTCCGCAGGAACCCGGAGGCGGGCGTCCTGTTCCGCCGGCTGTCCGAGCGCAACGTCTCGCCAGACGTCATCCGGAGGCTCCTCCGCGACGTGCCCGAGCTCCGGGACGACGGGTGAGGACCGGGCGCGACGCCCGGGGCCGCGCCCGGGTCTGGTACGACTTCGACGAGATCGAGCAGCTCGCCGCCGCCACGCTGCGGGCGGCCGGGCGGTACCCGGCGCCGGCTGCCGGGCCGATCCCGATCGACGAGGTGCTCGAGAGCCACCTCGGGGCCAGCGTCGACTACGGGGGCGACCTCGCCGCGTCGGTCCTCGGCTACACGGAGTTCCGGACGCCGCCGCGCGTGGTGATCAGCCGGTCGCTGACGGACCTCGCGACGGCCGCCGGGGCGCCCCTCGGGATCCGCGGCCGCTGGAGGGCGACCCTCGCCCACGAGACCGCCCACGTCGTCCTCCACGCCAGCCTGTTCTCGGAGCGGTCCTCCGGGCGCGATGCGGTCCGCTGCGAGCGGGATGCGATCGAGGTCGACGGCCGCGCGGCCGACTGGGTCGAGGTGCAGGCCAACATGGGCATGGCCGCCCTGCTGATGCCCCGGGCGGCCTTTGTCGCAGAGGCGAGACGCCTGCTCGAAGCCGAGGGACCGGCCTTCCCGCCGCTCTCCCCGTCGTCGGCCCGCGCGGCAGCCCTTGCCGCGCGCCTCGCCGAGACGTTCGAGGCGTCACTTCAGGCGTCGACGATCAGACTGCGCACCTTCGGCTTCGTCGAGGTGTAGCCGATGGAGATGACCCTTGGTGAAGCCGAGGTTCAGTTCCTCGGGCACCTGATCGACCTCCGCGACTCGGCGGACCTCGCGGGTCATCGCGACGCCGTGTTCCAGTTCGCCGAGCACAGCGGCGACGCCATCCTGGTGGCGCCTCCCGGCACCAACGTCATGCACGAGATGCCCGCCCGCACGATCGCGAGGCTGCGCAAGGCGGGCCTGATCGAGACGGTCCAGCCCAACTCGTTCGACCTGGTTCCGAATGCCCGCGACAGGCTCGAGGCGCTGAAGGCCGAGGTCGGCAAGCCGACGCTGCTCGGCCAGGCCCAGGCCGAGCTCGAGCGGGCTAGGGCACGGGTCGCCGAACTGGAGGCCCACACGGGCCGGGCGGCCCAGGGTCGCCAGCGCCGGCGCGAGGGCGTCGCCGCGCTCTGGGGCGGGCGAGCCCGGAGGCTGGCCCGGGGAGCGGCCATCGCGATCTACGTCCTCGCCGTCGTGCTTCCGCTGGCCCTCGGCCTTCCCGCGCCGATCAGCGGGGTGCTGCTCGTGGCAGGCGCCGTCCTCCAGGTCCTCGACTGGGCGTTCGGCCGGGACGGCAACGGGATCGCGAACGCCGTGGGCCGCATGGTCGAGCTGCGTGTGCTGGCCGCGCTCGAGGCGGTATCCGAGGGCGACGGGTGACGGCCCACGGCCTCGCGTTCCTCGACCTCGGCGGCCCCCTCTTGCGCAACGGGGATGGCGGAAGGACTGTCGTCCAGGGCCTCGCCGCGTTGTCGAGGTTCGCTGTTGGGTGGAGCGTCGGGATCAGCCATGGCCAGCCGCACTTCTCGGACGAGCGGCGGCAGTGATGAATCCCTACAGGTTGGGGAAGTCGCTCGGGCGCGGCGGATACGCCGAGGTCTTCCGCGCCGAGCCCCGCGATGGCGTGGGGGGGCCGGTCGCCCTGAAGCGCGGCCTGCGCGAGACAAAGGAGGGGATCGCGCGGTTGAAGCGCGAGATCGAGGTCCAGCAGGAGCTCGACCACCCGAACGTCATGCCGATCCTCGACAGGGACATCCCCGAGGGCTGGTACACGATGCCGCTGGCGAGCGGGAGCCTGCTGAAACTCGCCGCCGAGGGGCGGCTGCCCGGGTCCCGGGAAGATGTGGCGCTGGAGCTCATCGAGCAGGTCAGCCAGGGCCTCGAGCACGCCCACGACGCGGGCTTCATCCACCGGGACGTCACCCCGGGCAACATCCTGGCGTTCGACGAGGAGGACGGTTCGGTCCGCTGGGTGGTCGCCGACTGGGGTCTCGTCCGGCGTCCGCTGGGCCTGACGTCCCATCCGCTGACAGGCGACCAGGGGCTGGGCACCGCCGGGTTCGCTGCGCCGGAGACGTACGAGGGCCACGCGCACGAAGCGGACCTTCGGTGCGACGTGTACAGCCTCGGTCGGGTCATCGCCTGGCTCCTGACCGGCCGACAGCCGCAGCCCAACCTGCCCCTGCGAGCCGACGGACCCCTGCGGGGCTTCATCGCAGAGTGCACGGACCTCAACCCGGACCGCCGCCCGGAGTCGATGACGGCGTTGCGAGAGCGACTTCGCGAGCTGACGGCGGAGCCGGAGCTGGGGCCTCGCGGAGAGGTGCAGGCGATCCTCGAGGGCGCCGATCAGGATCCGACCGCGGCTGGCCGGGCCATTGACATCGGTCTCAGGGAAGCTGAGAACGACGAGATCTGGGTCGACGAGATCGCCCGCCTCCCGCTGGACCAGGTGGCGCAGTACGCGCGGGAGGACCCCCAGCGAGCAGGAGAGGCTGCCACAGTCATGCTCAGCCACCTGACCCTCAGGGCGTGGGGCCACCGCAACTTCGACTACTTCAACACGCCGCTGCGCTGGGCCCACGAGGTGCTCCGGGTCCTGACCGAGGACGGCGAGCTCGGCCTCGCCGAGGACCTCGCCGTCGCCTTCTTCGAGCAAGACGAGCAGTGCAACCGCTTCCGTCAGAAGGGGATCACCGTGCGTTGGCTCCGATCACTCGAGGAGCCGGAGGGCCGCGTCATGAGGAGCGCGCTCCGGCGGGCGCGGGCCGTCGACTACTACCGGGATGCGATGGCCGCCGGGACGATCCTGAGCCGGTCGCTCGCCGCGGAGTTCGGTCGGTAGCGACTGCGCCTGAGCACCCTGCTTGGCCCAACCCGCTTTCATTGCACACGCAACTAGCTCCGCACGTGGAGCCGCGCTCGCCGCTGGCGACGAGGGGAAGGATCCGAGGCTCACTCAGTGCTGGTTTGGGCAACTCGGAGGGCTAGCCCTCCGGCAGGGTCACGCTTTCGTTGGGAAGCAGACACTCTGCCAGCTGAGTTACTCCCGCTCGGGAGGAGCCGATTGTAGCGCGGCGCGGGGAACGCGGGCGGCACGTCGTTCCCAGCGTCGGTGGGCCGGGCCTTCCCCCGCGACCGCTCGGGTCGCCTTCCTGGTCCCGCCGGCTCTGCTCCGCTGGCACCGCGAGCCCGCGGGGAGGAAGTGAACGCGCCAGCCCGACGGCCGCCTCCCGGTCGGGTCGGCCTCGAGCGTCGAGCGCACGTGGCCATGCGTCTCGGCGGGCGGGCCGTCTTCGGGCCGCGCCCGCCGAAACGCGGTCCTAGGCGTGGGCCGGGACCTCGACCTCCGGCTCGAGCCTCCCGGCCGCGGGGTCGAACCGGCGGACCTCGTGGATCTCATCGACGGGGATCCCGTACTTGAGGAAGAGGTCCGCGAGGGTCTGCCTCGTGGGCGCCTCCCACTGGCAGTACGTCTTCATGTCGCCGTAGGAGATGAGGGTGTCGTGCCACAGCACGCCATCGGGCATCGGCTCCCGCGCGAGCGGGGCGAGCTGCTCCTCGGGGAAGGCGACGGGGTGGACGGCGACGAACCGCATGGACGATGACCTCCTAGTCATGCCTCAGCTGTGCGGGTCGGTCTCGCCAGTGGCTCCGCGCGACCCCGGCGGCCGGGGTGTGGGCCGCGCGTCCATGCCCCCTGCGCTGCCCGTCAGGCTGCGCCGCCGCCCGAGGCGAGTCCAGAGGCGGAGGTCGCGAAGTGTCGACCGGGGTGGCGCTCAGGTGTGCCGGCGGTCCGAGGCGGTCGGCGGGACTCCTCAGGTTTGACATATTTGAGTCCCGCCTTATCCTGTCACGACCAGCCACCCCCGTCAGGAGACGTGCAGTGTCGGCCACCCGGATCGTGCTGACCGAGCAGGACAGGGAGACGGTTCGCGCCGCGCTGCCGGCAGTGCGGCGCACCTCGCCCGAGGCCGCGGCCATCATCGGCCGGCTGCTGCGCGCGACGGCCGAGCCGGCCGGCCCGGGCACCGCGGCGTTCGCGTCCGTCCGGGAGGTCGCCGCGGCCTTCGCCGTCACCGAGCAGACCGTCAGGAACTGGGTGGACCGCGGCTGGCTCCCGGGGAGCCGGCGGGTTGGGCGCGGCCCCCGCCGCATCCCGCGCTCGGTCCTGGCCTCGGCCGAGGCCCTGGCCCAGCCGCGCCCGCCGGCCCCCGACCTCAGGCCGGCCGAGGTCGACGCGATCCTGTCCAGCCCCCGCCGCAGGGTGGCCAAGTAGGCGGTGGCCGCCCGGCCGCGCCCCATCGTCATCGTCGACACGAGCGTCTTCCTGGCGGACGCCATGTCGACGACAGGCGCCGCCGCGGCCTCGCAGGCCCTCGCCATCCTGCCGGCCGTCGCGCACGTCGTCCTGTGCGACGAGATCCGCCAGGAGCCCGACGAGAAGCTGACCGGTCGCCTCGGCTGGACGGGGGCGCAGATCCTCGCGCGATACGGCCCGGTCTTCGACGCCGCGGTGTGGGTCACGCCGGTGGCCGAGGAGTCCTGGCACCTCGGGGTCGTCCAGGGGGACCCGGGCGACACCATGCTCCCCCGGGCCGCCGAGGCGGTCTTCACCGAGCGCCCCGACTTGATCGACGCCGACCAGGGCCGCTTCGTCGTGAGCCAGAACACGAGGGACCTCGTGCCAGGCAGCAGCTACGCCTCGTTCCTGTTCGTGACGGCCCGCGAGCTGCTCGACCGGCTCAGGTAGCGCCCGCGCCCGGCGGCAGCCGCTGACTGGGGTCGGATCGGGAGGGAGGCCACGAGGGGAGCGGGGCGCCGGGAGGCCGAGACTTGGGGAGCAGACGCTCTGCCAGCTGAGTTGCTCCCGCTCGGGAGGACCCGAATCCCACCGCCGGCCGACGACGGGCTCAAGGTGCGGCTCCAGCCTTGGGTCCGCCGACCGCCGAGTGGTCGGTGGCCCAGCCCTCGCGATGGCGTGAGCGCAGGGTGGTGGCCGGCCCCGCCCCACCCCCGCGAGCGGAGCGTCGCGTCAGCGGCCGAGCCCCGAGGCCCATCCGGACCGCGTCGGGATCAGGTCGGACACGACGAGCGACACGACGGAGATCACGAGCGAGCCCAGGAGCGCGGCCTCGACCGCCGGCACGTCGAGCCGGGGCGGGAAGCCGCCCACGCGGAGCCCGAGCGAGAGTGCGTCGGCGAGGCCCGCCAGGAGCAGCAGCAGCGCCGCGTTGATGACCCAGCTGAACAGCCCCAAGGTCGCGAGCCGCGCCGGCAGGGAGATCGCCTTGAGCATCGGCTTGAGGTAGGCGCCGAGCACCCCGAAGAGCACCGCGGCGGCGGCGAGCTTCCACCACTCGCCCGACGGAAAGGTCTCCGCCGCCGGGAAGCGGATGCCGGGCACGAGCCGGACGGCGACCCAGAGGGCGATCGCATCCGCCGCGATGAGGGTCGCCAGATGGGCGCTTCGGCTGTTGCGATTCATACGGACTGGTCTCCATGGCGAATGCCTTCCACATCCTTCCTACCCGCCGACTGATCGCGGACGGGCAACGTTCGGCGCCGGCCGCGCCGCAGGCGCGTTGCAGATCCCCAGCCCCCGCACGGCAGGCACTTGACAGGCTTAGATGCAAGGAGCATAAATGCATTAGGCATCTAAGTGGAGGTGGTGTATGGACCAGACCGCGGCCGCGCAGGACGAGCTCGCCTTCCTCGCCGCCTACGACGCGTCGGTGTACGCCCGCCCGTCGGTCGCGGTGGATGTCGCGCTCCTCACGGTCGCGCGCGGCTCGCTGCAGACGCTCCTGGTCCAGCGCGCCGGCCAGCCGCAGCAGGGCCGCTGGGCGCTCCCGGGCGGGTTCGTGGCGATCGACGAGTCGCTCGACGCGGCGGCGGCCCGGGTCCTGGCCGCGAAGGCCGGGCTCGAGGACGTCTTCAGCGAGCAGCTGTACACGTTCGGCGAGCCGGGCCGCGACCCGCGCACGCGCGTGATCAGCGTCGTCTACTTCGCCCTGGTGGAGCCGGGTCGGCTCGAGCGCGCCGTCGAAGCCCGGGGCGACCGCCAGCTCGCGCTGGCCACGCTGGAGGTGGCGGCAAACGGCCGCGTGCGGGGCGTGCGCGCCGTCGGCCCGGGCGGCGCCGAGCTCCCGCTCGCGTTCGACCACGCCGCCATCCTCGCGACCGCCGTCGAGCGCGTCCGCGGCAAGCTCGACTACGCGCCGATCGGCTTCGAGCTGCTGCCCGGGGCGTTCACCCTGCTCGAGCTCCGGCGCGTGCACGAGGCAGTCCTCGGCCGGCCGCTCAACAAGGACTCGTTCCGGCGCAAGGTGATCGACCGCGGCCTCGTGGAGCCCACCGGCGACCGCGCGACCGGCCTCGGCCACCGCCCGCCCGAGCTGTACCGGTTCGCGCGGCCCGCAGAGGCGGACCGGTGACCGGCCCCGCCCCGCGCCGGCAACGGCCGGCATCAACCAACTCGGCGCCGTCGAGTACCGTCCGGAGGTGGAGTCGTGAATGCGCGGGGCACCGGCGCCCCGCCGGGCCAGGTGACCAGGACCGGGGGGCACGGCGCCCGGAGCCGCCGGCGCCCCTCACGGGGCCGCCGCGCGGGTCATCGGCGGCCCTCCGGGTCGCGCGGGTCGGGGTGGCGACCCTCCAGGCACGCCGCGCACTCGTCGTCGGGCCACTCGGCCAGCCGCCCGCAGCCGCACCAGCACTCGCACGGGCGGTCGTCGTCGAGGAAGCCCGAGCTGCCGAGGAATACGGCGCCCTCGGGGCTCGCCGGATCGAGGATGTCGTCCAGGTCGAACATGCCCATCACCTCGGCGCCAACCCTAGCGGCCCCGCGTGACACCTCTGCTGTCACGCGGCCACCCGCCCGCAGCCCGACGAGGCCCGAGGGCGCTCGCGGCCCTCAGCGCTCGCGGCGGAACACCGCGCCGTCGGAGCCTCGGGACTTGAGGGAGAGCGTGCTCCTCGCGTAGGCGACCTTGCGGTCCATCTCGGGCCGCGCCACGGCCCACGCATCCGCCTCGCGCTCGAGCTCCGCGACGAGCCCGCGCAGGACGGGGTCAGACCCCGCATAGGCGCGGGTCCGCCGCGCCACCCCCTGCAGCGCCGAGCGCGCCTCGTCCCACGCCCCGCGTCGGTTGAGCTCGACCGCCTCGCGGCGGGCCCGGTCGGCGTAGGCCTGGGCGACGGCCCGGTCGACCTCGCGGTCGCGCTCCTGGCCGTCGTTGGCGTGGCCCGGGGCGAATGTCCAGGTGAGCGTGGCGGAGCCGGCGAGCCGGCCGTCGCGGTCGGCGAGCGATAGCTCCGCGCCGATCTCGCGGCCCACCTCGCCGAGCGGGAAGCCGATCGCGAGGACGAGCCGGACGACCTGGTCGGCGACGAGGTCGCCGAGGTGGACGATCGAGGTCCGAGAGGTCGCCTCGACCGGGAACGGCGACAGGCACTCGACGCGCAGCCCCTCCGGCCCGGCGATGCGCAGCTCGACGCCGCGCGCGGTCACCTCGAGCAGCTCGCCGACCTCGCGGCCGATGAGCGCCGGGATCTCCCCGGGCGTGCCGATGAAGCGGAAGGCGCCGCCGCCGGCGTCGGCCATCCCCGCGAGCAGCCCCTCGTCGAAGTCGAGGCCGACCCCGAACGTCGAGGTGCTGACGCCCCGGGCGCGGAGCTCGCCCGCGTGGTGGTTGAGCTCCGCCGGGTGGGTGATCCCGACATTGGCGAGGCCGTCGGTGAGCAGCAGGACCCGGTTCACCGCCTCGGGGTCGAGCTCGGACGCGACCTGCTCGGCCCCGCGCAGCCAACCGCCGCCGAGGTCGGTCGACCCGCGGGGCTCGACCTGCCCCAGCGCCCGGAGGGCGTCGGCCCTGGCGTCGGCGGTGGCGGGCCGGCCGGGCGCGACGACGTCGACCTGCTCGTCGTAGACGACGACGGAGAAGCGGTCCGTGGGGGCGAGGCGGCCGATGCCGTCCCGCACCGCCTGCGCCGCGAGCGTGAACTTGTCGCGCGCGCCCATCGACCCGGAGCGGTCGAGCACGAAGGCGACGTTGACCCGCGGGCGGACGGCAGCCGCGCTCGCGGGCGGGGCCGTGACCTCGGCGAGGACGTAGCGGGTGGAGTGGTGGACGGCGCGGATGAGCCGCCGGTCGGCGCGGGCGGCGAGTGTCTGTTCGGTCATGGCCTGTCCTCCCCCTGGAGCTGTCGGGCGAACGCCAGCAGGCGCTCGACCAGTCGGTTGTCGCGCCGGCTCAGCGGCCGGCGCACGTGGAGCTCGATGTCCGGGGCGACGCTGATCCGCTCCCACGTCGACCGCTCGACGGTGGGCGGCGCAGCCTCCGCGGCGGGTGGCGGGGTCGCCGGTGCTGCCTTGGCGACGTCCGGCCCGGGGGCCGCGGGCGCCGCCGGCACGGCCGGTTCGAGCCGCCGGCTGAGGGGCGTCGGGGCGCCGAGGCTCCCGAACGCCTGCGTCTGCTCCGCCGTGCCGCCGAGGAGCGAGCGGACGTACTCGAGCGCCGAGCCCGTCGGCGTCGCGGGCGCGTCCGCGGTCGGCGCGAGCTCGACCACGTCCGAATCGGGCAGCTCGGCGAGCCGCCGGCGGATCTCGGCGAGCGGCAGGTGGGCGTCGCGGAGCCTCGCAATCAGGCGGAGCCGGGCGAGGGTCGAGTCGGGGTACCGGGTCGCCGGCCCCTCGCGCCCGGCCGACGGGATCAGCCCCTGGGCGAGGTAGTAGCGGATCGTCCGGACCGGCAGCCCGGCGAGGGCAGAGAGCTCGGAGATGGAGTGGTCACCCATGCCGCGATCCTAGCAGTGCACAGTGACACTGTCAAGATAGATGGACGCGGCGGCCGCGGCGTGCCCCTAGGCTGTCGTGGCCGGCGCGTGGACGCATCCAGGGACCCCGGCAACTCACGAAACGTCAGGGCCCCTCCGACATCGCGCCGAAACTGGTGCGTTGACGCACCGGCGCTCTTTGCGTTCAGCCGCCCAGCACGACAAGGGTACTGTCCGGACCCTGCCGAAGGTCCCATACTCGCGGCTGCCTGCTGGTCAGGACGGGGGGAGTGCCCCCGACAGCGAGGAGGACGTTTGGGGATGAAGCGGCAACGCATTCGGCTACCCATCGCGGTCGCCGCAAGTGGCGTCATGGTCATGTCCATGCTGACATCCGCGGCGCCCGTGACGGCGGCCGGCCCGGGGGCGGCCACCATCACGCGGTCTGGCACAGCGGTGCCGCAGACGGGCGCCTTCACGCCGTCGGGCAGCGGCGACGTGACGCAGGTCGAGTTCCAGGGCCAGGAGGCCGACGCGGCGGCACCGGCGCCGTACGCGGGGACGATCGCCGACCGCAGCCTGTCGAGCGGTCCGGGCAAGGGCGTCTCGACGGGCAGCAACCCGCAGGCGAAGTCGAACCCGGGCTTCGTGAACGGCTTCGAGGGGCTCAACCTCTACCAGCAGCGCTATGCGCGAGGCGGCAACCAGTTCACGGTCGAGCCGCCGGACCAGGGCATGTGCGTCGGCAACGGCTACGTGGTCGAGGCCGTCAACGACGTCTTCAACGTGTATGACAGCTCCGGGAACTCGCTGCTGCCGGACAACACGGCCACGAACATCGTGTCCGGTTTCCCGCGCAACGTGGACCACGCGATCGACCTGAACTCGTTCCTGGGCTACCCGCCGGCCATCGACCGATCGACGGGCGCCACCGGCCCGTCCGTCACCGACCCGAGCTGCCTCTACGACGTCGCGACGAACCGGTTCTTCCTCGTCGTGCTCACGTACGTGTGGGATGGCGCGACCGGCTACTTCGACGACCACCTCGACCTCGCGGTGAGCCAGACTGGCGACCCGACCGGGCAGTGGAACGTCTACCGCATCGACGTCACCAATGACGGCACGGACATCGGCGGCACCGGCGCGAACGCCGGCCCGTACCTGGGCGACTACCCGCACATGGGCGCCGACGCCAACGGCATCTACCTCACCACGAACGCCTACCCGTGGTACGGCAACGGCTTCGGGGGCGCCCAGATCTACGCCCTCTCGAAGGCGCAGCTGGCGGCCGGCGCGTCGAGCGTCACGATGGTCCACATCGACACCTCGGGCATGGTGAACGAGCCCGGCTACTCGCTCCCGAACCAGCCGGGCTTCACGGTCTGGCCGGCGCAGTCGCCGAGCAGGCAGTTCAACACGAGCAACGGCGGCACCGAGTACTTCATGAGCTCGAACGCTGCGGCCGAGGCGGTCGATCCGGTCTACGGGTACCACAGCGACTACGTCTCCAGCCAGCTGGTCGTGTGGACGCTCACCAACACGTCGTCCCTCAACTCAGCGTCCCCGGCGCTGAGCCTCGGCAACAGGGTCGTGACGGTCGAGACCTACGCCTTCCCGCCGAAGCAGCAGCAGCCGGGCGCCGGCGCCGCCCCCGGCACCAACACGCCGCAGGGCTACTGCCTCAACGACACCACGACGCAGCTGTTCAACGGCGCGACGGGCTGCTGGAAGCTCCTCGTCGGCGCACAGCCGAAGAACGAGGTCGTCTCGACGCCGGACTCGAACGACACCCGCATGCAGCAGGTGACGTACGCGAACGGCAGGCTGTGGGGCGCCCTCGACACGGCCGTCAACCCTGACGGCGGTGCGCAGCGGGCCGGGATCGCCTACTTCGTCGTCAACCCCTCCGCCGGGAAGGTGGTCACCCAGGGCTACCTCGGCGCGACCGGCTACGACTTCGTGTACCCGGCCATCGGCGTGACGGCCAGCGGCCGTGGCGTGATGGCCTTCACGGCCACCGGCGACTCGACCTTCCCGAGCGCGGCCTACGCCCCGATCGACGCCATCCACGGCGTCGGCGCCTGGGGCATCGTGCCGGGCGGCCAGGGCATGGCGCCCGACGACGGCTTCACGAGCTACGCCGCGTTCGTCGGCAACCCGCCTCGGACTCGGTGGGGCGACTACGGCGAGGCGGCCGTGGACGGCAACGCCGTCTGGATCGCGAGCGAGTACGTCTCGTCTGCCTGCAGCTACACCGACTGGGGCGGCCCGTACTTCGCGGGCGGCTCCGGCGACAACCTGCTCGGCACCTGCGCCGGCGCGGACCACGGCCCCGGCCAGCGCACCGCGCTCGGCAACTGGTCGACCTTCATCAGCAAGTTCATCCCGTAGCCCCTCGGGCCCGGCCGGCGAGCCCGGCCGCGGTCCTCCGGACGCGCGTTTCACCCAGGGCCCCGGGCGATCCCGGGGCCCTGGCATTTGCGGCGCCAGCGGGCTCCGCTCCGCCTGCACCGCGGCCGCCAGCTGAGGGATCGGCCCGGCGTCCACTGCGGCGTGGCGCCCGGCGCCCGAAGCGCGACCCATGCTAGCCGTGCACTGCGGCGTATCCCCTCGCCGCGGCCGCTCCTCGTCGGGGGCCGAGGGCGCCTGGGGCGTCCGAAGCCGCGCACCTCTATAGTCTGAGGCCGCGCCGCGTCCGCGGCGCTTGGCGCCGCCCCCGCGGGCCACGACAGGTTGCACCCACGGGTGAGTTCCGGCATGGACGACTCCGAGCGGTCGGGCGAAGGGCCCGAGGGCGACGCTGCGGCCCAGGGCGAAGCGCCCGATGGCGGCCCCCAGCCTCGCGCGGCCACGCCGCACCCCCGCCGCCGCAGGCTGCTGCTCGCCCTCGGCGCGGTCGCGGCGGTCGTCGCCGTGTGGCTCGCCTTCTCGCTCGGCCCGGCGCTGACGGCTCCGGGCACCGACCCCCTCGACGCGCGGGTTGCCGAGTGGGCGCGGTCGAACGGCATGAGCTTCGTCGTCGACACGCTCGAGCAGGTTCAGTACGCGCTGTTCCCGCCCCGGGTCGGCGGCACCGTCGCGGGCGGGATCCCGGAGGCGTCGCCAGTGGTGGGTGCCCTGGCCCCGGGCGACTCGGGGAGCCCGTCGGCATCGTCGGCCCCGGCGCCGAGCGGCCCGCCCCAGAGCCCGGGCCCCAACGTCGCCTCGAGCGCCAGCCCCTCGCTCGGCCCGAGCGCCTCGCCGACCCCGCTCCCCGCGCCCGACCCGATCCAGCCGATGGTCAGCCCGCCCCTGCCCGGGGAGGGCGTCTGGAAGACGCTCGCCCTGCTCCACGGCCAGCCGGCGATCCGTGTCGCGTACCTGCGGCCGGACGCGCAGCACACCAGCTACCTGGTCGCGGTGGCCTGGATGGACCAGAGCCTCGTCCAGCTGGTCCTGCACCCGGGCTTCCAGCTGCCCGGCGGCTCGGGCTGGTCCGAGCCGGACGACGTGCCGGTCTCGCAGCGCGACGCCCTGCTCGCCACGTTCAACTCGGGCTTCCGGCTGGCCGACGCCAACGGCGGCTACTGGCAGGGCGGCAAGACCGCGGCGCCGCTGCGGACGGGCGCGGCGTCGATGGTGTTCTACAAGGACGGGCGCCTCGACGTGGTCAGGTGGAGCCCGGAGATGCTCGGCCCCGACGTGGTGGCGGTGCGCCAGAGCCTCATCCTGCTCGTGGACAACGGCGCGATCACGCCCGAGGTGACCAGCGACTCGCAGGCCTCGTGGGGGCTGACGTTCACCGGCGCCGCCTCCGTCTGGCGGACCGCCATCGGCATCCGCGCGGACGGCTCGCTGGTGTTCGTGTGCGGGCCGGCGATGTCCGTGCGCACGCTGGCCGAGATCGTCCAGGCCGCGGGCGCCGTGCGCGCGATGCAGCTCGACATCAACTACTCGTGGACCAACTTCATGACCTACACGCACCCGAGCCACGGCGTGGCCGTGCCGCACATGATCAACAGCGACGCGGTGCCCAACCCCTACCGCTACCTCTACCCGTCGTCGCGGGACTTCGTCGCGGTCCTGGCCCGCCCCTGAGCCGCGCCCCGGGGCGCCCCCGCGAGCGCGCGGCCGGGCGAGTGGCGGTGCCGCGACTGCAAGGAACTCCAAAGGTGCCGCAGGGCCCGCGGTAAGGGCGGTGTCGCCGGCGGGCCCCTAGGTTCGACTGGCGACTCGCCGGCGACCGGGACGCGAGGCGCCGAAGCCGGCCGGGCCCTCGGGACCGCCGAGTGCCGTCAGGCCGGGCCAACCCCGCGACGCGCCGGGCGCACCCCCCGCCCCGGGCGCACCCCCGGTGCTGCGCGGTGCGGCCGACGCCCTCGAGCCAAGGGAGACTAGCGATGCGAGCCCTCGTCATCGGAGCCAGCGGGGCGGTGGACGGCCACCGCGTGCCGCAGCGCGTGCCGCAGCAGGCCGCGCGCTGGGCGCTAGGCCACGCGGCTGAACACGCCCAGGACGGCGAGCACCGCCGCCTCGAGCAGGGTCCAGCCGACGAACGCGGTGATCGCCGTGAGGTCGAGCAGCGACCGGCCGACGTGCACGACGCCCTCCCGCAGGATGCCGTCGAACGGCGCCACCAGGGGTCGGCCCGCATCGACGATCCACGCCACCGCCGGGGCGGCCTCGCGGGCGCCGACGAGGAGCAGCAGGACGCGCAGCCCGATGACGAGCTGCACGAGGCCGAAGGTGACGACCGCGATGCGCCGGAGCGTATCGACAGCTGTCGGCTGTTCACCGGCCGTCGCGCGGGAGGTGCGCGCGGTCGGGGCCGGCAAGGCCGGGGTCGGCTCGCCGTAGTGGCGCTCGACGGTGGTGTGCTCCTGCTGGACGCTCATGGCCTCACCTCGGTGGCGCTCGGTTTCCGGGCCGACGGCAGGAGCGGCGCGGGGCGGGCCTCGTCGGCGCCACCGCGCCGTCGCCCTCGCGGGCGCGAGCGGTGGACGCACCCGGCCGGCGTCGGCGCGGGTGCGGTCGGCGACGGGCGGAGCGCCCGGGCGGCCCTGTCGGCGGCCAGTGGGCCCGATCCTCGGACAGGACGCGTGCCGAACCGGTTACCGCCCACCGAGCGGCCTTACAGGCCGGTTGCAGCCGCCGGACGGCGTCGGGGGTGGCCATGCTGACGGACGGCCTCGCCCCGTCCACGCTGCTGATGGCGTTCACGACGGCCACCCTGTTCGCGGCGGGACGCGTGCGCCTCTCGGGCCGCCCCTGGCGGGTCCTGCTGGTGGTCGCACCCGCCACGCTGGCGGCCTGGCTGACCGGCCAGCTGGCGCCGTTCTCGCCGGCAACGGTCGTTGCGGCCCTGTCGGTCGTGGTCGCCCTGGCGGCGCCGCGCGCCTGGTGGGCGGCCGGGGCCGCAGCGTTCGGCAGCCTCGTGGTCGGGACCCTCGTGTACGCGGCGTACCTGGTGGGCGTCACCGTCGTCCTCAGCCACTCGCCGCTAGCGCTGCTGCTGGGGCTGGTGCTGCTCGCGATCGAGTTCGCGGCCCTGTCGCTGATGGTCGCGGCCGTGGTCGAGGTGGTCGATTCGCTGTGCCGTCCGCTGGTGGTCCAGGCGCTCCCCGCCGAGCCTGCGGTCTGGCCGGTGGTCTGCCTCCAGGTGCCCGCCCACCAGGAGCCGCCCGACCTGGTGGTCGAGACCGTCCGCTCGCTGGCCGGGCTCGACTACCCGCGTGATCGGCTGGTCATCCAGGTCATCGACAACAACACCACCGACGTCAACCTCTGGCAGCCCCTCGAGGTCGAGTGCCGCCGCCTCCGGGAGGCGGGCCACCGGGTGCAGTTCGCCCACCTCGAGGACTGGCCCGGTTTCAAGTCGGGGGCCCTCAACTGGGGGCGGGCGCACCTGCCCCCGGACGTCGAGGTCGTGGGCGTCGTCGACGCCGACTACATCGTGGGCCCGCGCTACCTGCGGGCCACCGTGCCGTACTTCACGGACGCGTCCGTCGCGTTCGTCCAGACGCCGCAGGAGTACCGCGACTGGGCGGAGAGCGCGTTCTACCGCGCCTGCCACACCGGGTTCGAGTACTTCTTCCGGGTCGGCATGGTGAGCCGCGCCTACCGCAACTCGATCATCTTCGCCGGCACGATGGGGCTCATCCGCCGCCTCGACCTCGACGCGATCGGGGGCTGGGACGAGGAGATCATCACCGAGGACGCGGAGGCGAGCCTGCGGATCCTCGCCGGCGGCGGGCGCGGCGTCTTCGTGCCCCAGGCGTACGGCCAGGGGATCATGCCCCTGACCTACGAGGCGCTCCGCAAGCAGCGCTTCCGGTGGGCCTTCGGCGGCGTCCAGATCCTCAAGAAGCACTGGCGCAGCCTCCTGCCGTGGTCGCGTTCCTGGCTCAGCCAGCGCCAGCGGCGCGACTATCTGCTGGGCGGCCTCTGGTGGTTCAACGACGGCCTGACGCTGCTGTTCACCGCCTTCGTGATGGCCACGGCGCTCGGTGTCGCGACCCGGCACCCGTTCGTGGTGCAGCGCCTGTGGGGCCTCGGCATCGTCCTGCCCCTGTTCTACATCGTCCTCGGCCTGCTGCGATACGCGTGGGGGATCCGGGTCGCGACCGGCGTCGCGCTCCGCGAGGCGTTCGACGCGATGCGCGTCAACCTGAGCCTGTCCTTCGTCGTGACCGTGGCCTGCATCCGCGCCCTCGTCGAGCAGCACGGCGTGTTCCTGCGGACCCCCAAGTTCCGCGGCTCCAGCATCGCGCGGGAGCTGCGGGTCGTGGTCTGGGAGACCGCCCTGGCGGCCGCGTCGCTGGTGCTCGGCGTCTGGGCCGTGGCGGTCGCGGGCGTGTCGCTCCTGTCGCTCACCATCGCGGTGCTGGCGGCGTGGAGCGTCCTGATCTACGGCTCGGCGACGGCCTTCGCGATCGGCGATCCCACGCGGCCGCCGGCGAGCCTCCGCGCCAAGGCGCGCCTCGAGCTGGGCGCGAGCGTGGGCCGCTCCCTGCGCACGCCGCAGCTGCGGCTGAGCGCCACCGCCGCCCTGGCGGGACTCCTCGTGCTGGTGGTGGCGGCGATGGCGTCCGAGTCGGGCCAGCCTCCGGCGCCCGACCTTCCCGTCGTCGGCAACGCGGCGCCCACGGCGACCCCGCCCGCGACGCCGGCGCCGACGTCGGGCGCGTCGGGCGCGCCG
>JAJYLZ010000005.1 GCA_021787395.1 Chloroflexota bacterium | reverse complement strand
GCGACTCGTACCGGATGAAGGAGGCGAGGACGAGAGGAGGGATGCCGGTCCAGCGAGCCTGAGAATCCACGTCAGGGCGGGGACTTCTCATGGCCACGGGCGGGGACTTTCAGATGGCCATTGACACAGGCGGGCACCAGGTGTCGGGAGAACTCGGGGACTGTTCAGTCTCGCCGGAGGGCGTCCTCTCGCGGGCGTTCTCGCGCGGGTCCTCTCGCGGGCGCTCTCGCGCGGGTCCTCGCGCGGGTCCTCTCGCGCGGGTGCTCTCGCGCCTCGCCGGGGCGTCCTCTCGCGTCCTCTCGCGGGCGCCGGCGCGGCGTCCTCTCGCGGGCGCGCTCGCGCGGGTCCTCTCGCGCGGGCGCCGGATCCCTCGCCCACACCGGCCGCACAACCCGCAGTTGTAGCTGACGGCGGTCGCGGAGCCTTGCGCCACAAGGCACAACCAGCAGTTGTGCTCGACGGCTCAAGGGGCATGCGCGAGGTATCCGCCACAACCACTGGTTGTACGAAGCCGGCTTGACCTCGTGGACCGCCGCGCGCCGCTGCCCGCTACAACCGGCAGTTGTGCAGAGGGGTCGGCCCCCCTGAGGCAGGCGCAGCCAGCCGGGCGAACACGCCTCCGCGCGTGCGCCCGCCCGAGCCCAATCGCCACAACCCTGGTTGTGCGCGGGGAACGAGCCCAACCCGAGCGCGCGGGTACAACCCGCAGTTGTGCACCACGTGGGGTGGTGTCCCCCAGGCGGGCACGGTCATCTGGACGCGCACGCATGGCGGGCTGCCCGAGACACGTCGGAGCTCCGGCGGGCCAGAACGCCTCAGGACCGAAGGCGTCGCCCCTCGTACGCCTCGAGGCGCGCGACGACATCGTCGGGGATGGCCTGGGGTCGTCCGTTCACGTAGTCGTACCGCACCAGGACGTCGTCCGCAGTCGCGACCAGGCGCGCTGGGGCTCGGTTGGAGGCCGACGCGGTGATCCGGTGCTGCAGCGAGAACGACGTGCGGCCGACGCGGCCGGCGCGCGTCTCGACCGTGAGCACCTCGCCGAACACGGCGGGCGACCGGAACGACAACCGCGCCTCGGCGAGGATCAGCGACTCCTCCGCCCCGTGGGTCGCGAGCCCGAACGGCTCACCCGTGGCCGCCTCCCAGTAGGCGATGCGCGCCGACTCCACGTAGGTGAGGAACCGCGAGTTGTTGGCGTGGCCCATCGCGTCGGTGTCGCCGAACCGGACGTACACGACGAAGCGGTGGGCGAACGTTCCCGGCAGGTCGCGCGGGTCGTGCGGCACGTCGATCCGCGCGTGGTGCTCGGTGGGTGCGGCGGCAGCGGGCTCGGGGTCCATCGCCGCCGAGTGTACGCGCCCCTGCCGTAGCATCGGGCGGTGGCCGCCGACCCCCGCGCCTTCGTCCTCCGCCAGACGCGCCTCCGCCCCGTGCCGGGCGCGGAGCACCTCCGGCTGCACCTCGCCGACGAGGTGCTGCCGCTGTGGCGGGCGACGCAGGTCGAGACGCACGACGACGACGCGCCGCTCCCCTACTGGGCGTTCGCCTGGGCGGGCGGCCTCGCGCTGGCCCGCTACCTGCACGAGCATCCCGGGCGGGTCGCGGGCCGCCGGGTGTTCGACGTGGCGAGCGGGTCCGGGCTGTGCGCGCTCGCGGCGCTCGACGCCGGGGCCGCGTCGGCGGTGGCGGCCGACGTCGACCCGTTCAGCTGGGCCGCGATCGCGCTGAACGCGAAGGCCGCCGGGCGCCGGATCGCCCTCGTCCGGCGGGACGTGCTCGATGACGCGCCGCCAGACGCCGACGTGGTCCTCGCCGGCGACACCTGGTACGAGACTGGCCTCGCGTCGCGCATGCTCCTGTGGCTCCGCCGCTGCCGGGAGGCGGGGATCACGGTGCTGGTGGGAGATCCCGGCCGGGCCTACCTGCCGTCAGAGGGACTGGTCGAGCTCGCGACGTACGAGGTCTGGACGACGACCGAGCTCGAGGACCGCGCCCAGAAGACCGCCAGGGTGTTCGAGCTGGCCGCTCCCATCTGAGATGCGCGAGGCCGGACCCGACCTGCGTCGGACCCGGCCTGCACGCCTCCTCCTCGCCCGGCTGTCCCGCCTCCGGGCGTCGGTGAGACGCGACGGGAGGCCCGCCGGTTCCCAATCCGCCACGCCACGAGACGCGTGCGACATGGCGCGCGTGCCGCTCGGGGCCGCCGACTTCCACGACGGCGCCGCCGGTCCATGCATCCAGCGGGTCCATGGCGCGGTGCTGGCACGCTTCATGCAGGCAGCGGGCCGGCCGTCGCGCGAGAGGCGGCAAGTCCGTCGTGGCAGCGCACGGGGCACCCGCGGCACGCATGATCGAGGCGCCGGGCGCGCCGTAGACCCGCTGGCCGCATCAACGGCAGCGAACGCGCGACCCAGACGCCGAAGGACCCGCCGGCCGCCGGCGACGGACGCGCGACCCAGGCGCCGGGCGCGCCGTAGACCCGCTGGCCGCATCAACGGCAGCGAACGCGCGACCCAGACGCCGAAGGACCCGCCGGCCGCCGGCGACGGACGCGCGACCCAGACGCCGGGCGCCACGGCCACGGCGACGCCCGCCGGCCGCCGGCCGCAGCAACGGCGCCGGCAACGAACGCGTGACCCAGACGCGGCACGGCGAGGCCGAACGCCGCCCGCCGCGGCGAGCCCGCCGACGAACGCCGAAGCCATCCCAGCTACAGGCCGGGGGGTCGAGCGTCGTGCTGGCCGGCGGTCGACGCTGGAGCCTCGCAGCCGAGGGCCCCTAGGGCGTGACGGTCAGCGTCCCCGTCGTCGCGTCGCGGCCGTCCGGCGCCCCGAACATCGTCGTGTAGGTCCCCGGCCGCGGGATCGACACCCGGATCCTCGTCGTCTGGCCAGGACGCGCCAGCAGCTCCACGTTGGCCAGGCCCTGCGCCATCCACGCCTCGACCGAGCCGCTCGTGTTCGACAGCTGGAGCACGGTGAGCTGGCCAGCCTTGACCGTCATCGCGCTCGAGACGTCCACGGTCGGCAGCGCCGCGTCAACGGCCCGGTCCGCGGCCAGGACGCCGCCCGCGACCGCGAGCCCGACCAGGCCGATGGCCAGCAGGTAGGCGCCGTCGCGCACGAGCCCGAGCGCGCCGCGGCGCATCGGCGTCATCCGGCCGGGCCGCACGTCCACGCGCCGCAGGCGCAGCGAGTTCGTCACGACGCTCACCGACGAGAGCGCCATGGCGCCCGCGGCCAGCGCCGGGTTGATCGTCACGCCGAGCGCCGGGTACAGCGCCCCCATCGCGATCGGGATCAGCAGGACGTTGTACGCGAAGGCCCAGAACAGGTTCTGGCGGATGATCCGCAGCGTCCAGCGGGACAGCGCGATCGCCGAGGCCACCAGGCGCGGGTCGCCCCCGACCAGCGTCACGTCGGACGCCTCGATCGCCACGTCGGCGCCGGTGCCGATGGCGACGCCGAGGTCGGCCCGGGCGAGCGCCGGCGCGTCGTTGATGCCGTCGCCGACCATCGCGACCCTGTGGCCCTCGCCCTGCAGCCGCTCAACCACCGCGTCCTTGTCGCCGGGCAGCACCTCGGCGACCACCCGGTCGGCGGGGATGCCCACCTGGCGCGCCACAGCCTCGGCGGTCACCCGCGCGTCCCCCGTGAGCAGCCACACGTCCAGCCCGGCGTCGCGCAGCCCGCGGACCGCCTCGGCCGACTCGGCCTTGACCGGGTCGGAGATGGCGATGACGCCGGCCGCCGCGCCGTCCGCGGCGACGAACACGACGGTCGCGCCGTTCGCCTGCTGGCCGGCTGCGGCTTCGTCCAGTCCCGCCACGTCCAGGCCGCGCTCGGCGAGCAGCCGCCGGCTGCCCACGAGCACCTGCACGCCGTCCAGCTCGCCCGCCACGCCCCGCCCGACGATGGCCTCGAAGCCCGACGCCTTGCCGAAGCCGAGCTCGCCCTCGCGCGCCTTGCGCACGATCGCCTCGCCCAGCGGGTGCTCCGAGCCCTGCTCGAGCGACGCCGCGAGGTCGAGCACGCGCGCCTCGTCGAAGCCCGCCGCCGTCACGACGGCGGTGACCGCGGGCTTGCCCAGCGTCAGGGTGCCGGTCTTGTCCATCACCACCGTGTCGATGCGGCCGGCCGTCTCGAGCGCCTCGCCGCCCCGGACGAGGATGCCCGCCTCGGCGCCCTTGCCGGTGCCGACCATGATCGCGGTCGGCGTGGCCAGCCCCATCGCGCACGGGCAGGCGATGATCACGACGCCGATGAACGCGGTCAGCGCGAGCGTGAACCGCGGCTCGGGGCCGAACACGAACCAGACGACGAAGGTCGCCGCGGCGATCGCCAGCACCGCAGGCACGAAGACCGCGCTGATCTGGTCCGCCAGGCGCTGGATCGGGGCCTTGGAGCCCTGCGCGCGCTGGACCAGGTCCACGATGCGGGCGAGCGCGGTGTCGCGGCCGACGCGCGTGGCGCGCATGACGAACGAGCCCGTGGTGTTGAGCGTGGCGCCGATGACCTCGTCGCCGGGGTTCTTGGTGACCGGGATCGGCTCGCCGGTGAGCATCGACTCGTCCACCGCAGACGCGCCCTCGGTGACCACGCCGTCCACCGGCACCTTGTCGCCCGGGCGCACCCGGAGCAGGTCGCCCGGCACGACGACCGCGAGGTCCACGTCCTCCTCGACGCCGTTGCGGAGCCGCCGGGCGGTCGTCGCCTGGAGGCCGACGAGCCGGCGGATGGCGCCCGTGGTGCGGCCCTTGGCGCGACCCTCGAGGTACTTCCCGAGCAGGATCAGCCCGATGATGATCGTGGCCGAGTCGAAGTAGGTCTCCGGCATGATCCCGGCGTTGCGGACCGCGTCCGGCCACAGGGCGACGAAGGCCGAGTACGCCCAGGCGACGGCCGTGCCCACGGCGACCAGCGTGTCCATGGTGGCGCCGCCGTGGCGGCCGGCCTTCCAGGCCGCGCGGTAGAAGCGGCTGCCCGCCCAGGCCACGATGAACGTGGCCGGCAGCAGGATCGCCTTGTTGATGTCGGCCATCGACACGGCTGTCTGCGGCCAGAACATCAGGACCATGAACACGACCGAGGCCGCGATGGCCGTGACCGACATGCGGAGGGTCTCGCGCAGCGCGCGGTCGCGGTCCGCGTCCTCGGCGGTGATCTCGGCGTCGAGCGAGGCGGCGCCCGCCTCCACCGCCGCCGGCGCCTCGGGCTTGACGTCGTAGCCGGCCGCCTCCACCGCCTTCACCAGCTCGTCGCGGCCGGCGAGGGACGGGTCCACCAGGATCGTCGCCTTCTCGGTCGCCAGGTTGACGGCCGCGTTGGCCACGCCGGGCGTCTTGTTGAGGAACCGCTCGATGCGGTTCACGCACGACGCGCAGGTCATGCCCTCGATGGGCAGGATGATCTCAATGGGCTGGACGTTGGGGGTGGGCGGGGACGTCGTCATACTGTAGGGGAGTATAACGCGCGGCATCCAGACCGATCCTCAAGAGGTCCTCAAGAATGCCGGCCGAAGGTCACGAAACGCCCGGGCGCGGCCCGAGCTGGGGTGCATCGGCCGCGGCGCGGCCCTCGGCCTACGGCGCGGCGCGACGTCGCGGCCGGAGCAGGTCGCGGAGGCGCTCGGCTGCCCGGCGGGCGATGCCCGGCGGCCCGGGCGGCGGCATGCGCTCCGAGTCCTCGGGCTCCGCCACGTCGCGGTACTCGTCGGACAGGGTCCGGACGAGCGGCAGCCCGTAGAGGCGGGAGCCGGCGAGCGTGCCGTCGAACCGCGGCTCCTTCAGCTGGTCCCTCGTCCGCTTCGCCATCCCGACGCTCCGATCCCGAGGCTGGACCCCCTCTGAGTCTGCGTCGCGCGCGCGACTCGGTCCAGAGCCGACGCGCGCGGGAACCCCAACCCTTCGGCAGGCCTTGGCGCCCACTGTCGGGTTGCCCCGATCCCGGATGGAACGAACAGCCGCGGCCCCTCGGCGCGACGGCAGCGGCGCCGTGGCACCAAGGCTCGCCCGGCGCGGGCTGGATCAGGGGCAACAGGCCGTCGCCGCTGCGCACAGGGCCCCCTGGGAGAGCGCGGCTCGCGGCCGCGGGAGCCCCCGCGTTCGGAAGGAGCGGAAACGGGGCGGCGAGGCGGCCGAGGGCCGGTCAAGCGGCGCCGTCAGCCCTGCGAACCGCCCGGCTCCCCAACCTGCCAGCCGAGCCAGGTGTCCGGGTCGATCCGCGGCCGCGCCGCCCACGCCTCGCCGCCGCGAACCGCGACCTCGGGCGGCATCGCGTGCGAGAGGAACAGCGGCATGGACTCGGTGGCCCCGTAGGCGCCGACGTCGAGCACGGCCACGAGGTCGCCGGGGTCCGGCGGGGCCATCACGGCCGCGCGGACGAACACGTCGAGCCCGGTGCAGAGCGGTCCGGCGACCGTCACCGGGAGGCGGCCGGGGACGGCGCCTGCACCCGCCCCGGAGCCGGTCAGCACGCGAACCCGGTGCTGCTGGCCGACCAGCGCGGGGCGCAGCGCGTGGTGGATGCCGCCGTCCAGGATCGCAACCTGGCGGCCGCCCACCTCCTTGCGCTCCAGGACGCGGGCGAGGTAGGCGCCGGCGGGCCCGACCAGGAATCGGCCGGGCTCGAGCAGCAGCCTCGCGCCGCGCGTGGCCGGGTCCGCCTCCATCCGCGCGGAGAGCGCAGCCAGGCGGGCGCCCAGCGCCGCCAGGTCGAGCTCGGCCTCGTGCTCCTCGTACGGGATCCCGAGGCCCCCGCCCGCGTCCACCAGCCGGAGCTCGAAGCCCACCTCGGTCGCCAGGGTCCGCGCGGTGCGCACGGTCGCCTCGACGTGGGCCGCCAGCGCCTCCGGGTCGGTCACGTTGGACGCACCGAACGCGTGCAGTCCGATGGGCTCGAGCCAGGGCGACGCCACGGCCTCGCCCGCGGCGACGCGCAGGTCGCGCAGGTCCATGCCGAACTTGCCGGCGCCGTCGTCCCCGACGAGGCGCACCCGCTCGAGCCGCGCGGCGTCGGCCACGGCCGCGCGGAGCAGGACCCGCTGGGGGCGCCCGAGCCCCTCGGCCAGGTGCGCGAGGCGCCGGAGCTCGCCGACCGACTCCACCGTCACGGCCCGCAGGCCCGCCTCGATCGCGGCGGCCAGCTCCTCGTCGCGCTTGCCGGGCCCGGTCATGACCACGTGCGCGGGGTCGAGGCCGGCCCGCAGGACGTGGCGCAGCTCCCCGCCCGACGCCACGTCCGCGCCCAGGCCCATCGCCGCGAGGTGGCGCAGCACCGCGAGGTTCGGGTTCGCCTTGACGGCGTAGGCGAGGTCGAAGCGTGCCGGCAGCGCGGCCAGGAGCGCCTCCGCCTGCCCGGTGACGACGTCGAGGTCGTACACGTAGGCCGGCGTCCCGAAGCGGTCGGCGAGGAGCGCCGGCTCGATGCCGGCCAGCCGGCCGTCGCGCAGCACCTCGTTGCGGACCGCCGGCCGGTCGCCCCGGGCGCGGGCCGCCGCAGGGTCGCCGGCGCTCGGCGCGGGCTCTCGGACCGGGCTCATCGCAGCGCATCCTCCAGGGCGACCCGGGCGTCGGTCCCGGCGTCGCGGTCCTTGACCAGCAGCGCGACGGACATCGCGAGCCCGTGCTCGGCTGCGAAGCCGCCCGCCACCGCCCGCGTACCCGGCACCACCACGGACCCGGGCGGCACGGCCAGCGGCGCATCGCGCGTGCCGGCCAGCACCCGGCCGCGGACCAGATCGTAGACCCGCGACGTCCCCGTGAGGACCGTCCCCGCCCCGATGACGGCGCCCGCGCCGACCAGCACGCCCTCGAGGAGCGAGCAGCCGGCCCCGACGAACACGCCGTCCTCCACGATGACCGGGCGGGCGCCGGCGGGCTCGAGCACGCCGCCGATCGTCACGCCCGCCGAGAGGTGCACCCGGGCGCCGATCTGCGCGCACGAGCCCACCAGCACGTGCGAGTCGACCATCGTCTCCTCGCCGACCCACGCGCCGACGTTGATGAACGACGGCGGCATGACCACGACGCCCGGCCCGAGGTAGACGCCCGCGCGCACGGAGGTTCCCCCCGGCACGATCCGCCACGGCCGGCCCGCCCGGGCAGCGGCGTCGGCCTCGGGCCCGTCGAGCAGCTCCTTGACGGGTAGGCCGACGCGGTCCGCGAAGCGCAGGGCGCCGCCCAGGTCCCAGGTCGCGAGCGCGCGGTCCCGGAAGCGGGCGAGGATCGCCGACTTGACGTCGGGGTCCGTGCGCCAGCCGCCCGGAGCGGCGCCGTCCGGCACCGCGGCGCGCCGGCGGCCGGCGTCGAGCTCGGCCAGGACGGCGTCGGGGTCGAAGCCGGGCGCGACATCGGCCGTCATGCGGCCACGCCGCGGGCCGTCGCCGCGGCCCCGGCCATCCGGCCCCCGCCGTCGAGCAGGCCCAGCGAGCGCAGCAGCGCGGTCAGGCGCTCGCGCGGCGCGTCGGCCAGCGGCAGCAGCGGCTGGCGCGTGGTGTCGTCGTCGAGCAGGCCCATCGCCAGCATCGCGGCCTTGGCCGGCACCGGGTTGGGGGCGCCCTGGAAGTTCGCGCGCATCAGCGGCAGCCAGCGGTCGTGGATGCGGCGCGCGGCGGCCCAGTCGCCCGCGTGCCACGCGCCGACCAGCGCGCTCATCTCGCCCGGGATCTGGTTGGACGCCACCGAGATCACGCCGTCGCCGCCCATCGCGAGGATCGCGAGCGTCGCGGCGTCGTCGCCGGACAGCACCGCCACGTCGCGCGGCCGGTCGCGGCAGATGACCGCCAGCTGCTCGATGTTGCCGCTGGCCTCCTTCACCGCCACCACGTTCGGATGCTCGGCGAGCCGCAGGAACGTGTCCGCCTCGACGTTGGCGCCGGTCCGGCCGGGCACGTTGTAGACGACGATCGGCAGGCCGCCCTCGTCGGCGACGGCGCGGAAGTGCGCCTCGAGCATCCGCTGGTCGGGCTTGTTGTAGTAGGGCGTGACGACGAGCGCGGCATCGGCGCCCAGGGCAGCGGCCCGGCGGGTGGCCTCGATGGAGCTCCGCGTGTCGTTGGAGCCGGTGCCCGCGATCACGGGCACGCGCGTGGTCGCGCGGCGCTCGCGGACGGTCTCCACCGCGATCGCGATGCACCGGTCGCGCTCGGCTGCGGACAGCGTGGGCGACTCGCCGGTGGTGCCGACCGGGACCAGCCCGTCGATGCCAGCCGTCACCTGCCAGGCGACCAGGCGGCGGTAGGCGGTCTCGTCCAGCGCGCCATCGGTGGTGAACGGGGTCACGAGGGCGGTGAAGGCGCCGCGGAGGCGGGGGGCGGCGGGGTTGACGCGAGGCATTCCAGGCTCCTTGAGGTGTCAGCGGGGGTGTCGGCGGGTCGGCGAGGGTCAGGCGGGGACGGCGACGCCGGCATCGAGGAGGTCGTCCACGACGGCGTCGAAGGGGTGCAGGCCGGGGGTCCGGGGGCTCGCGGTCAGCCAGCGGGCGGCTGCCAGGGCGCCGTCGGCGTAGGCCGTGCGGTCGCGGGCGGTGAGCCGCAGCTCCACCGACTCGCCCGGGCCGTCGAACGTGACCAGGTGCGAGCCGGGCGCGGCGCCGGCGCGGATGCCGGCGATCTCCAGCGCCGGCCGGGCCGATCCGGCGTCGCCCGCCTCGCGCGGATCGTCCGGCCCGGCCCAGCGCGGGTCGACCGCCGCGATCCGGCGGGCGATGGCGCGGGCGGTGCCCGACGGCCGGTCCGCCTTGCCGCGGCGGTGCCACTCGACGATCGACGGCTCGAAGGCCCCGGCGCAGGCGTACCAGGCGGCGGCCCGCTCGACGAGGCGGATGAACAGCGCGGCGCCGAGCGAGAGGTTGGTGGCGACCACCGCGGAGGCGTCGTGCTCCGCGAGCATCGCCCGGACGCGGGGCTGGTCCACGTCCCAGCCGGTGGCGGCCAGGATGAACGCACGGTTGCCGGCGGCGATGGCGTGGGCCAGGTTCGCCGGCACGGCCGCGCCGATCGAGGCGTCCACGACCACGTCGGCGGCGGGCGCCTCGACGCGGGGCCCGTGGAGCGGCGGCCGCCCGATGGCGGTCACGGTCCAGCCCTGCGCGGTGGCGGCGTCAGCGATCGCGCTGCCGAGTCGTCCCGGTCCGTAGAGGAGGAGGTGCATGATCCGGACTGTCCTTTCCGCGCTGTCCGCCCGCGGTTCCGGAGGTCCGAAGAATCACAAAGGCCGCGTCCACCGCCTCGGTGTTCGCGGCCCCTTCATCGCCTCCGGTCCCGGAGGCTCGAGGTTCGTCGCTTGCGCGCCTTCAGAGCCCCAGGGCCCGAGTCTCCCGACCGGGCCGCCAAGGCTTCTTCTTGGCGTCGAAGGCGAAGATGAGGTGCGACATGACTGGCGCATCATGCCAGCACTCAGCCTTGGATGCAACACTTCCAGCCGTGAATATGTTCTATGCACCATGCGTGACCGTCGAGGTGCCGTCGCCGTTCGGGACGGTTCGGATCGCCGCGACACGGGCCGGGGTGGCTGCGCTGGAGCTCCTGTCAACGGCTGACGGGTTCGCGGCCGGGCTCGCGCGACGGGGCCTGGTCGTCGCCCCGCCCGATGCGCGCGGCGAGGCGCTCGTCCACCTGCGGGCCGCCGCCGACGCCGCCGCGGCGATGCTGGAGGGCGAGGCGGTGGACCTCGGGGCCATCCCCGTGGACCTCGGCGACCGGCCGGCCTGGGACCGCCTGATCCTGGGCGTCGTGCGCACCATCCCCCGCGGCGCCACGCTGAGCTACGGCGAGGTGGCCCGGCGGTCCGGCCGGGCGGGCGCGGCGCGGGCCGCCGGCGGCGCGGTCGGGCGGAACCCCGTCGGCCTGCTCGTCCCCTGCCACCGGGTGATCGCCGCCGACGGGTCGCTCGGCGGGTACGGGGCGGCGGCCTGGGGCGGGGTCGAGGCGGCGCTGGACCTCAAGGCGGCCCTGCTCGCGCTCGAGGGCGTGCACGTGCGGCGGTAGCGAGGCGCTGCCCCGCGGGACCGGCCAGTGCGGCTCCCGCGTCCGCGGGCCCGGTCCGCCTGCGACAATCGCGCTCGTGACCGACGCCGCGCCCGTCCGCCCTGCGACCTCGTCGACCGCGGTCTTCCGCAGGCCCGACTTCGCCCTGCTGTGGGTGGCCCAGCTGGTCTCGACGGCCGGCTCCTCGCTCACCGACCTGGCCGCCGGCATCCTGGTCTTCGAGCGCACCGGATCGGCGCTCCTGGTCGGGGCCACCCTCATGGCCGCCGCGGTCCCCACGGTCCTGGTGGGGATGGTCGCGGGGGTGTTCGTGGACCGCTGGGACAAGCGCCGCGCGATGGCGGTCGCCAGCGTGCTCCAGGCGGGCACCGTCGCGCTCATCCCCCTGCTGGTCGGCGTGCACATCGGGCTCCTGTTCGCCGCGCTGCTGGTGAACGCGTCGCTGCGCCAGTTCTTCGACCCCGCCTACGAGAGCATCATCCCGGAGATCGCCACCGACGAGGAGCTCGCCGCCGCCAACGCCTACCTCTCGATCGCGTCGTTCGGCTCGACGGCCATCGGCTTCGCCGGGGCCGGCCTGCTCGCGTCCGCCCTGTCGGTGGACTGGGCGTTCTGGATCGACGCCGGGACGTTCGTGTTCGCGGCCGCCTGCGTCGTGCTGCTCCGGGTGCGCGTCCCCGTCGCGTCGGCCGAGGGCTCCGCCTCGGTCCGGGTGGTGGCGGCGAACCTGCGGACCGGGTTGAGCACCATCTGGACGACGCCCGCGCTGCGCTCGCTGTTCGTGGTGATCGCCCCCGCCTTCTTCGCCATCGGCCTGTGGAACGTGCTGCTGCTGCCGATGTCGATCCGGGAGCTGGGCGCGACGGAGTTCCAGTACGGTGTGCAGGAGGGGCTCACCTCCATCGGGTTCGTGATCGGCAGCCTGCTGATGGCGCGCTGGAGCGAGCGCCTGCCGACGGGCCTGTGGGTGTCCATCGGCGCCGCTGGCATGGGCGTCGCTGGCCTCGGGTACGCGGGCTCGCCGGTGATGAGCGTGGCCATCGGCTTCGCGGTGCTGTCCGGCGCGTTCAACTCGCCGATGTCCGTCGCCCGCCAGACGCTGCTCCAGCGCCACACGCCACGCGAGCTGCGCGGCCGGGTGTTCTCCGCCATGTTCGCGGCCCGCGACGTCGTGTTCCTGGTCGGCATGGCGTGCGCCGGGCTTGCGGACCTGTTCAACGTGCGGGTGCTGCTGGCGTTCTCGTCCCTGCTCACGCTCGGGGTCGGGCTCGCCGCGCTGGTCGCGCCGGGCATCGGCCGGCCGGCGGCGGAGTGGCGGCGCGGCCTCGCCGCGCTCCGGGCGGGCGCCGAGGTGGGCGAGGGCGCGCCGGGTCGGGCGCTGGTCCGCCCCGCCACGCCCGCCGACTTCGATCGCCTGGCGGCCGGGATGCCCAGCTTCGCGCGGCTCTCGGCCGCGCAGCGGGCGGCGTTCACCGCGGCCGCCACGGTTCGCGACGTGGTCGCCGACACGCGGCTGGTGTCCCGCGGCGAGACGGCCAGCTCGGCCGCGTTCATCCTGGCCGGCGAGACGGCGGCCGGCATCTCGGAGGCGGGCGGCTATCGGGTGCTCTCGGTGATGGGCCCGGGCGACGTGTTCGGCGAGATCGCCGCGCTGACCGGCAGCCTCCGCACCGCCGACGTGGTGGCCGTGGAGCCCACCACCCTGCTGGAGGTGCCCGGAGCGGCGCTCCGCGACGTCATGGCCGTGCCCGAGGTCAGCCGGGTCCTGCTGGCGACCCTGCGCGAGCGCCTGCTCCGGACCGACCAGACGGACCTGCCGCGGATCGCGACCCTCGACCAGGCGTCCCTGCGCGAGCTGCGGACGGCGCCGCCGCGGGCGGCCGAACTCGCCTAGCGCGGGCTCGCGGCACCGGCCGCGTCCCGGCCGCGGCGGGCGGGCGTCAGCCGCGCGGCACCGGGCGCATCGGGTACACGCCGACCACGATGGGGGCGCCCGGGTCCAGGCTCAACTCGTAGCCCACGTCGCCGCTGTTGAGGAGCTCGCCCAGCATGCGGGCCTCCGGCGCCGGCAGGCCCACGAAGATCGGCCCGCCGGGCGTGCGCACCGGAGTCACGTCGTCGTCCCCGCCCGAGATGCCGAAGCGCCGGCGGAGCTCGTGCATGGGGATCCACGGCCGGCTCTTGATGAACCGGCGGAGCTGGGCCTGGGTGCACGTGGGCCGCGGCCCATCCTCCTGGACGTCGGCGGGGCCCGGCTCGGGCGGCGCGCCGGCAGGGCCGGTGGCAGGGCCCGCAGCCGTGGCCTCGCCCCGTTCGGCGGGGCTCTCGGCCGCGTCGTGGACGCGGCCCAGCGGCTCGCGGGTGTCGCGGGCCGTGACGGCTGCCGTGACGGCCGTTGCGGCGACGGGCTCGGCGTCGGGGCGGACGTGCATGGGCTCGCCGCCCGTGCTCGACTGCGGGTGGCGGCTGTGCCGACTTCGCCGGCTCACCGGTGCGGGAACCGCGGGCTGGACGCCCGCGTGGAGGAGGCGGTCATCGTGGGCTCGTGTCGGGCGGTCGGTGGACTGCGGCCGCTGCACGGATCATACCCTGCGAGGCGCTCCCGAAGCCTGTTCCCCGGGCGGGAGCACCGCGACGCGTCAGCCCGGGACGACCTGCAGCTCGCGGGTCATCTCGTTGAGGATGACGGGGCCGGACTCGCCGCACACCACGATGTCCTCGATCCGGGCGCCGAACCGGCCCTCGAGGTAGATGCCCGGCTCGATGCTGAACGCGTTCGCCACGGCGAGCGGCTCGGCGTTGCCGGCCACGAGGTACGGGTCCTCGTGCCCCTCGAGGCCGATCCCGTGCCCGGTGCGGTGGATGAAGTTGGGCCCGAACCCGGCCGCCGTGATGGCGTCGCGGGCGACGGCGTCCACGGCCTCGGCCGGGATGCCCGGCCGGACCGCTGCCGTCGCCGCGGCCTGGGCGTCGCGCAGGACGCCGTACAGGCGGGCGAAGTCGGGGTGCGGGCGGAGCGCCGGGTCGCCGCCGTCGATCCAGATCGTGCGGGTGATGTCCGACCCGTAGCCGCCGAGCGTGCCGCCGATGTCGATGACCACCGGCTCCCCGGCGCGGATGACCCGCTCGCCGGGCTCGTGGTGCGGCGAGGCGGAGTTGGGGCCCGAGGCCACGATCCAGAACTCGCTCTGGTCGTGCCCCTCGGCCACCAGCCGGTCGCGGACCTCGTGCGCCACGTCCGCCTCCGTGCGGCCGACCAGCCGACCCGCGGCGATCTGCGCGACGACCCGGTCGGCCGCGTGGGCGGCCTCGCGCAGCAGCGCGATCTCGTCCTCGTCCTTGCGCATCCGCAGTTCGCGCAGCACGGCGGACGCCAGGCTGAAGCGGGCGCCCGGGAGCACGCGCTGGAGGCCCAGCACGAAGGCCGCCCGCAGGCTGTCCGAGACGGCCACCGCGCCGAGGGCCGAGGCGGGGCGCCCCGCGGCCGCGCCCAGGACCGACGCGACCAGGAGCATCGGGTCCTCGGTCTCCTCCCAGGTTGCCAGTCCGACGGCGCCGGTGGCCGCCGCCGGGCACGCTCGCGCAGGCGCCGCCTCCAGCCGCGGCGCGACCAGCGTCACCGGCGAGCCGGGCGCGGTGGGGACCACCAGGAGCGTGAGCCGCTCGAGCGGCAGCGCGGCGTACCCGGCGAGATACCGCAGGTCCGCCCCGACCCCCACCAGCAGGGCGTCCAGCCCTGCGCGCGCGGCCACCGACCTCGCCCGCTCCAGCCGCTCGGCGAAGCGCTCGGCCGGGATCGACGCCCTCGTCACTGGCTCTCCTCCTCCCGGCGCAGCCGGGCAACCCAGCCGCCGAGCTCCCGGTCGCCGTGCTCGAACAGCGCCCGGTAGGCGTAGACCCGGGCGGCCCCCGCCTCGCGCGCTGCGCGCCGCTCGCCGACATCGTCGTGCTGGCCCACGGCCACGGTGGGCACGCGGGCGGTGGCCGCGATCGTCACCGCCGCGATCCCGTCGTACGAGCGGGCCGTCAGGTCGACCACGCAGCCGTCGAGCGTCGGCAGCGCGGCGCGCAGCAGCGCCGCGGATGCGAGCCGGACGGGCTCGCCGCCCGCCCGCCGCACGATCTCGGACAGGCGGGTCGCCCAGATCAGGTCCTCGGCGAGGACGGCGACCCTGGGCCCGGCCGGGACCAGGCGCAGGGTCACCCCAGCGAGTGGACGAGGTGCCGGAAGACGTCGGCCGCGGCGACCACGCCGATCGGCCGCCCGTCCTCCACGATCGGGATGTGCCGGAACTCGCCGACCGCCATCTTGTGGATCGCCACGGCGAGCGTGTCGTCATGGCGCAGGACCACCGGGTCGGGCGTCATGAAGTCCCGGACCTTGTACATGCCGAGCCGCTTGTCGGTCGCCTTCACCACCGCGTCGCGGTCCGTGAAGATGCCCACCAGCTGACCGCCCTCGACGACGAGCAGGCAGTCCACGCCGGCGGCGTGCATCTGCCGGATGGCGTCAGCGACGGCCGTCGCCGGATCCACGGTTGCCGGCGATCCGATGCCGAGGCTGTCGAGGTGCTCGCCCAGCACGGTGTCGTGGTAGTCGAGCGCGGGCTGGGGCGTGTCCGCGTTGGCCAGGTCGGCGCCGCAGTTGGCGCAGGTGTCCTCGCCCTCGAAGTTGTCGTAGTGGCAGACCGGGCACAGCATCGGGTCACTCCACCGTCCAGGTCTCGCCGGCCAGCAGGGCCTTGGCGAGGTCCCCCGGGCCGGACTTGGCGATCGCCTGCTCGATCTGGGCATCGACCAGGTCGGAGTAGGTCGGCCGGTCCACCTCGCGCAGGATGCCCACCGGCACGGGGAACTCCGGCCAGAACATCCGGGACAGGATCAGCGCCAGGTAGGGGTCCTCGGCGTACTGGTCGTGGACCGCGAGGTCCGCCTCGGTGACGCCGTCCTCGCCGATGGTCACCACCTCGGGGTGGAGGCCGCGCAGGCGGATGCCCTTGTTGCGGTCCTTGCCGAAGATGAGCGGCTTGCCGTGCTCGAGGACGAGCATCCGGTCGTCGCGGACGTCGCGCTCGGTGAACTCGCGCCAGGCCCCGTCGTTGAAGATGTTGCAGTTCTGGAGCACCTCGACGTAGGACGCGCCGCGGTGGCGGCCGGCCGCCTCCAGGGTCTGCTGCATGTGCTCGGTGTGGGTGTCCACGGTCCGGGCGACGAACGTGGCCTCGGCGGCCAGCGCAAGCGTCAGGGGCATGACCGGTCGGTCCACCGAGCCCATCGGCGTGGACTTGGTCCGCTTGCCGAACTCGGAGGTTGGCGAGGTCTGGCCCTTGGTCAGCCCGTAGATCCGGTTGTTGTGCATGACCATCGTGAAGTCCACGTTCCGGCGCATCGAGTGCAGGAAGTGGTTGCCGCCGATGGACAGCGCGTCGCCGTCGCCGGTGGCGACCCAGATCATCAGCTCCGGCCGGGCGATCTTGAGGCCGGTCGCCAGCGTGGGCGCGCGGCCGTGGATCGAGTGGAAGCCGTAGGTGTTCATGTAGTACGGCAGGCGGCCGGAGCAGCCGATGCCGCTGATGAAGACGATGTTCTCCTTCGGCACGCCGAAGTCGGGCATCACCTTCTGCGTCTGGGCCAGGATGGAGTAGTCCCCGCAGCCGGGGCACCACCGGACCTCCTGCTCCGCGACGAAGTCCTTGCGCGTGAGCTTGGTCGGCTCGGCGGGGGTGAGCATGTCGGTCATCGCTTCAGCTCCGCTCGGCGAGGAGGCGGTTGGCCTCGTCGACGATCTCCGAGATCCGGAACGGCTTGCCGCGCACGCGCCCGTAGGCGAGCGCGTCCACGAGGTAGGTGCCGCGGATCACGAACCACAGCTGGCCGAGGTTGAGCTCGGGGATCAGCACGGTCTTGTAGCTGCGGACCACGTCACCCGTGTTCTTGGGGAACGGGAACAGGTGGCGCAGGTGGGCGTGGGCGACGGACTTGCCCTCGGCCTGCAGGCGCTCGGTGGCGCTGCGCAGGGCGCCGTACGTGGAGCCCCAGCCGAGGATCAGCAGGTCGCCGCGCTCGGGGCCGAAGACCTCGAGGTCGGGGATGTCGTTCGCGATCCCCGCCACCTTGTCGTGGCGGAGCTTGGTCATGAGGTGGTGGTTGTCCGCGTCGTAGCTGACCGTGCCCAGGCCGTTGAGCTTCTCGAGGCCGCCGATGCGGTGCTCCAGGCCGGGCGTGCCGGGGACGGCCCAGGGGCGCGAGAGCGTCTCCGGGTCGCGGGCGTAGGGCAGGTACGGGCCGTCCTCCTTGACCGAGTTGGGGACGGAGATGTCGGGCAGCTCGTCGGGCGACGGGACGCGCCACGGCTCGGCGCCGTTGCCGACGAACGCGTCGGACAGGTACATGACCGGCGTCATGTACTTGAGCGCGAGGCGCGACGCCTCGATCGCCATCGAGAAGCACTCGCCGGGCGTGGCGGGAGCCACCACGGGCAGCGGCGCCTCGCCGTTGCGCCCGAAGATCGCCTGGAACAGGTCCGCCTGCTCCACCTTGGTGGGGAGCCCGGTGGAGGGGCCGGCGCGCTGGACGTTGACGATCACGACCGGCAGCTCGGTCATCACGGCGAGGCCGATCGCCTCGGTCTTGAGCGCGACGCCCGGGCCGGACGTGCCGGTCAGCGCCAGCGCCCCGCCGTAGGCCGCCCCGATCGTCGCGCCCATGGCGGCGATCTCGTCCTCGGCCTGGAAGCTCTTGACGCCGAAGCTCTTGTAGGCCGACAGCTGGTGCAGGATGTCCGAGGCCGGCGTGATCGGGTAGGACCCGTAGAACAGCGGCCGCTTGGCGGCGTGCGCGGCGGCCAGGAAGCCGAGCGCGGTCGCCTCGTTGCCGGTGATGTTCCGGTAGGTGCCCGGCGGCAGCTTCGCCTTCGGCACCCGGTAGGTCTCGTGGAACATCTCGGTCGTGTCGCCGAAGGCGTAGCCGGCGCGCAGGGCGCGGCGGTTGGCCTCGGCGATGACCGGGCGGCTGCCGAACTTCTCGTCGATCCAGCGGAGCGTCGGCTCCATGGACCGCTCGTAGAGCCAGAACATCAGGCCCAGCGCGAAGAAGTTCTTGGTGAGGTCGATCTGCTTGCCGGTCATCTCCAGCCCCTCGAGCGCGGCGGCGTTGAGGGTGCTGATCGGGACCCGGAAGAGCTTGTACGCCTTGAGCGAGTCGTCCTCGAGCGGGTTGGCCGCGTAGGCGGCCTTGGACAGGTTGGCCTTGGTGAAGGCGTCGCTGTTGACGATGATCGCGCCGCCGGCGGGCAGGTCGACCAGGTTGGCCTTGAGCGCCGCCGGGTTCATGGCGACCAGCACGTCCGGCGCGTCACCCGGGGTGTGGATGTCGAGCGCCGAGAAGCTGATCTGGAAGCCCGACACGCCGGGCAGCGAGCCCGCGGGGGCGCGGATCTCGGCCGGGTAGTCGGGGAAGGTGGAGATGTCGTTGCCGAAGACGGCCGCGGTCCGGGTGAACTGGGTGCCGGTCAGCTGCATGCCGTCGCCGCTGTCTCCGGCGAATCGGATGGTGACCCGGTCGAGCTCGCGGACCTCGCGCTCGGGACCCTGCGCTGTGGTTGTCATCCGCCTTCGGCTTGCTCCATGCGCTGATGCGGTCGGGGGGGAAGGTTGAGCAGCTCCTCGGGGAACGACTCGGCGAGGAACTTGAGGATGTCCACCTGGCGCACGACGCCCACCAGCCGCCGCTCGTCATCCACGACCGGGATGTTGCGGTAGCGGCCCGACTGCATGAGCTCGAGCGCGTCCCGCACCGTCTGCGACAGCCGCAGCGTGTGCGGGTCGGTGGTCATGTACGCCTCGACGGGGGCGTCGAGGTCCACGCCGGAGGCGACGTCGGGGCCGACCAGGCGGCCGAACACGTCGCGCTCCGTGAGCACGCCCAGCAGCAGCCCATCGGCGTCCGTGATGAACACGGAGTCGCCGGTGCCGGTGCTCTGGATGGCACGCAGGCAATCGCCGAGCGTGGAGCCCGGCGACATCGCCACCGGCTGCCGACGCCCGACCACCATCAGGGGTTCTGACGCGAGGGATGGAACGCGCGCCAGTACGGCGCGCTCGTTGAGACTTGCCACGGGGGCAGTGTACCGCTGCGGCCGCCGCGGGCGGGCGGGGCGACGTGGCACGCTAACGAGGGGCCGCCCGGCCCGTCGCGGGGCTCGAGCCGCACGGCCGGCCGTCCAGCCGGTACCCTCCGCCGGGTGAACCGATCGCGGATGGTGGGCGTCGCACTGGTGGTCATCAGCGCGATCTCGTTCGGCTCCGGCGGCCTGTTCGCGCGGCCGGCGTACGCCGCCGGCATCGACTGGCTGACGCTGATGGCCTGGCGGTTCCTGCTCGCCGGCGGCCTGGCCTGGGCGGTGCTGCTGGCGAGCCCCTCCGCGCGGCGCGCGCTGCGCACGATGCCCCGCCGCTCGATGCTGGCGGCCGTGGGGCTCGGCGTCTACTACATCTCCAACACGGCCACCTACTTCGCGGGCATCGCCACCACCCCGCTCTCGCTGTCCGCGCTGATCGTGTACGTCTACCCGCCGATCGTGGCCGTGCTGGCGCTGCGCTTCGGGCGGCCGCTCGAGGGGCGCCGGGCGTGGACCGCGCTCGGCATCGCGGTGCTCGGCGTGGTGCTCGCGGTGGGCGGCATCAACGCCTCCCAGATGCCGCCGCTCGGCGGCCTGCTGCTCGTGGTCGCAGCCCCGCTGCTGTACTCGGTCTGGATCATCATGGCCGCCCGGCACGCCGGGGAGACCAGCGAGGCGGTGGGCAGCGCGACGGACGGCGCCGCCAATGCCACGGTCGTTGGCGCCGTGATGCTCAGCTCGACCGGCGTGGCGTACTGGCTGATCTGCGCCGTCCTCCGGCATCCGGTCCTGCCCGGGAGCATCCCCCCGGCCGCGTGGCCCGGGATCGTGGGCGTGGGCGTGGTGTCCGGGTTCGTCGCGGTGCAGTTCTTCTACGCGGGGGCGCAGCGGGTCGGCGCCGCCCAGGCGTCGCTGCTCTCGACCGTGGAGCCGCTGTGGACGATCGCGGCCGCCGGGGTGCTGCTGGGCGAGCGCCTGACGCCGGTCCAGCTGCTGGGCGGCGCGTTCATCCTCGCGGGCGTGGTCCTGTCCCAGACGGGCCCGCGCGGCGAGCCCGCCGAGCTGCCGCAGCCCGCCCTGCGCCTGAGCGAGGAGTAGGCGCCGGCGGCCGGGCCGGCGGACGGGCCGGCCGCCGCTCAGCCGAGCGCCGCTCGCGCCGCAGCCGCCTGGGCCCTCGCCCCGGACGAGACCCAGCCGGCGTCGGAGCCGACCCCGAGGAACGAGAACCCGCGCCCGAGGTAGGCGGGGACGAGCGAGGCGTCCGAGAGCAGGATCCCCGCCGCCTTGCCGTTGGCTCGGCACGCGGCCACCACGGCGTCCAGCGCCTCGGTGAACGCCGGCTCGTCGAAGCGCCCGGGCAGGCCCATGCTGTGGGACAGGTCGGCCGGGCCCACGAACAGGACGTCCACCCCCTCGATGGCGGCGAGCTCGCCCGCGGCCGCCACGGCCTCCGGGGACTCGACCTGGAACACCCCCAGGACCTGGCCGTTCACCGTGGACGCCAGGCTGCCGTGGGTGCGCTCGGCGTAGCCGCTGCCGCGGGTGAGCAGCGCCACGCCGCGGATCCCGGCCGGCGGGAACCGCATCCAGCGCAGCGCGTCGGCTGCGTCGGCGGGCGCGTCGCAGCGCGGCAGGACCAGCCCGTCGGCGCCGAGGTCGAGCGCGCGGCCGATCCGGAGCCGCTCGATCGACGGCACGCGCACCAGCGCTGCGGTGGGGGTGCCCTGCACCGCGAGCAGCTGGGCGTGGATGTCCGCCTCGCTGCCCATGCCGTGCTCGAGGTCGAGCACCACCCAGTCGTAGCCGGAGCGGGCGACGATCTCGGTCGCGGCCAGCGAGCCCAGGTTGATCCAGGCGCCGACGGTGGGCTCGCCGGCGAGGATGCGGCGGCGCAGGCCGCCGTGCGGGGGGAGGGACGGGAGCGCGGGCACGGTCGTGTCGGTCATGCGCGGATCATGCCCCAGCCGATCCGATCAGGGAGCGCAACCCGGGGGCGGCGGGCGTTGCGCGCTGGCACCTGTGCCGATCGGGCCGGGGGGTACCAGTACCTACGGGTCATTCCTCGGGGAGGAGGTCTCGGGATACGGTCTCGGTCCAGGGCTGCGGGAGGCCGACGGAAGCCCGCTCCGCAGCGCAGGTTGACCAGCAAGGGACGTGGTGATGAAGACCATCAAGTGGTACGCCTACCGAGCGACGATGTTCCTCGGGACCATCGCCGCCGCCGTCGCGCTCTTCCCCGACACGGCGAAGCGCTGGTGAGCCGCCGCTGGTGATCAGCGCCACCGCACTCGGTCGCTGACTTGACGCGGTGATTGCCCACCGCAGCGCGAGGGCCGCCGGAGAACCTCCTCCCGGCGGCCTTCTGATTCCCCGGCTGCCCGGCGCCCGCCCCCGGCCCCCCGGACTATGCGCGCCCGCGGTCCCGCCACATGTTGCGGAGCAGGAACGAGACGTTCGCCGGGCGCTCTGCCAGCCGGCGCATGAAGTACGGGTACCACTCGCCCCCGAACGGGACGTAGACCCGGACGCGCCAGCCGGCGCCGGCCAGCTGCTCCTGGAGGTCGCGCCGGATGCCGTAGAGCATCTGGAACTCGAACGCGTCGCGGGCGATGCCCTCGGCCTTGGCGACTTCGACCGCCCGCTGGATCAGCCGCACGTCGTGGGTCGCGAGGGCCGGGTAGCGGCCCGCTCGCAGGAGGCGCAGCATCAGCCGCTCGTACGCCTCGTCCACCTCGCGCTTCTCGGCGTAGGCCACCGAGTGCGGCTCCTTGTAGGCGCCCTTGCACAGGCGGACCCGACCGCCCGCCTCGATCAGGGCGTCCACGTCGCGGTCGCTGCGCCGGAGCGCCGCCTGGATCACCACGCCCACGTCCGCGCCGCCCTCCCCGCCCTCGCCGGCGCCGGCCGGGCGCACCGCCCGCCACAGGTCGAGCGTGTCGTCGGTGGTCGTGTGGTCCTCCATGTCGATCCGCACGAAGGCGCCGGTCTCGATCGCCTTGGCCACGATGCGGCCGACGTTCTCGCGGGCGAGACCGGGGTCGATCGCCAGGCCCATCTGGCTGGGCTTGAGCGAGACGTTGCGGTCGAGGTCCGTCCCGGCGAGCGCGTCGAGCAGGGCCACGTAGCGGTCGGCGGCCGCCCGCGCGTCGGCCGCGTGGGTCACCGACTCGCCGAGCACGTCCACCGTGGTGCCCATGCCCGCATCGTGCAGGCGGCGGATCGCCGGCAGGGCCTCGTCGAGGGTCTCGCCCGAGATGAACCGCCGCACCATCGGCCGGGTGACCGGGACCCGGGTGGCCAGCCGCCCGAGCGACCTCCGGTGCGAGAGCGAGAGGAGCGTCGACCGCATCGCGCGCTCGGCAAGGTCATTGGCGGCGGATTGACTCGGCATGCAAGACCTCAGGGTCAACGGGGGGACGTCGCGTCCCCGGCTCGGTAGGCAGCGTCAAGCTCGGCGATGAGCCGCCGCTCGTCGTGGCGCGCAAGGAAGGTCCAGACCAGGTACGCGGCGATCGCGATGGTCCACACGAGCGCCGCCGCGACGAGCAGCTCGCGATGGGCCAGGTCCAGCAGGCCGCGCATGCCGGCCAGCCACAGGGCGGCCGCGCCGGCGGTGTACCCGAGCGTCATCGCGCTCATCATCCCCAGCGGTCGCGCCAACGAGATGGCAGCGATCTTGGGCCCGTCGGGCGGGTAGAAGTAGGCGGCCTCGAGGCGGTGCGCGACCAGGACCTCGCGGCCGAGGCGGGCGTTGATCTCCCGCTCCAAGTACTCGGCGTGGCGGCGCGCGAAGACCGTGTAGTAGAACAGGTAGCCCGTCTCGAGGAACGCGAACGGCACCAGGAACGGGACCGCGATCACGGCGCCCGGGAACACGCCCATGCCCGACACGACGAGCAGCGCCAGCGTCAGCACCAGGTACGTCCGGATCCGCTCGAAGAAGCGCTCGGAGTAGCCGAACAGCATCCCCCGCATCCGCGCCAGCTGGTCCTCGAGGATCCGCAGCTCGTCGGGATCGGGGGCCGGGCGGGCGCCGGCCGGGGACGTGTCCATCGCGGCGAAGCATAGTGCGCGGGCTGCCGCGGGCGGGCGGTCGCTTGGACGGCTAGATTCCGGGCCATGCGGTCCCTCCAGACCGCGACGCCGCAGCGCCGGCCGGCCGCAGCCGCGCCGGGGAGGACACGATGGCCGTCGACTACCAGCACATCCCCCACCCGCACGTCGCCCTGCGCAGGAAGAGCGGGCCGCCCAAGACCGGCGGGGGCGCCACCGGGTTCAACGGCCGGCTGGCAGTGATCCTGACCAGCGTCGTGGGCACGATGTGGTGCGCCTACGCGTTCGCCGTGCTGGCCCTGGTGGCCCTGCCATCGGCGATCAAGGAGGGCGGGACCCTCCCGCTGATCACCTGGCTCAGCCAGACGTTCATCCAGCTGGTGATGCTCTCGGTGATCATGGTGGGCCAGGCGATCATGTCCAAGGCGTCCGACGAGCGCGCCGAGATGACCTACAAGGACGCCGACGCCACGTTCCACGAGTCGGAGCAGATCCAGGAGCACCTCAAGGCCCAGGACGCCGCGCTCGACTCGCTGCTGAACAAGGTGGCGGCGCTGGAGGCCTCGCTCGAGGCTGCGCTGGCGGCCAGGGGGTAGCGGCGGCCGGCACCGGCGCTCAGGCGGGGCCGCGGGCTCCGCGGAGCCGCGACGGGGCGGCGGGACCGCAGGCGGACACAACTCGGACCGCAACCGCGGACGGATCGCCACGGACACACGCCTCGGACCGCGCCGCGGACCGCGCCGCGGACCGCGCCGCGGACGGATCGTCCCTGAATACCGCCGGTGTCGGTGTTCGGCGGCGTCGGTCGCCCGGGCTGATCGTGGGGCCCGTCTCGCATACCGCCGTGGGCGGTAGCCCGGGCCGATTCCGCGGTTTGCACCGCCGGCGGCGGTATTCGGTGGGCCGCGGGCCGAAGAGACGACGGGGCCGAGGGGCCGGGCCGGGGGCCGAAGTTTGCACCGCCGGCGGCGGTATTCGGTGGGCCGCGGGGCCGAGGGGCCGAGAGACGACGGGGCCGATGGGCCGGGCCGCGGGGCCGAGAGACGACGGGGTCGAGGGGCCGATGGCGCCGGCTCGCTCAGCGCCCCTTCTTGCCCCCGTTCGCCCCCAGTTGCGCCTCGAGCTCGTCGCCCAGCTCCACGGTCCGCCGGAAGGCCGCCCACACGGCCTCCGAGAGGACGGTGCGCAGGCGGCCGGACTCGAGTTCGTGGAGCGCGGCGGCCGAGGTGCCGCCGGGCGAGGTGACCATGTTGCGCAGGACGGCGGGGTGGTCGCCTGACTGCTTGGCGAAGCGCGTCGACCCCTCCAGGGTCTCGATCACGAGGTCGTGGGCGATGTGGCGAGGGAAGCCGAGGTGGACGGCCGCGTCGATGAGCGCCTCCATCACGAGGAACACGTACGCGGGCCCGGTGCCGGACACGGCGGTGGCCATCGCCACCCACTTCTCGTCCTCGACCTGGAGCTCGGCGCCCAGGGCCGACAGGAGCGCCTTCGCCTGCGCCCGCTGCTCCTCGGTGGTGGCGGGGGTGGCGTACCAGACGGTCATCCCGGCGCCGATCCGAGCCGGCGTGTTTGGCATCGCCCGGACCACCTGGTCGTGGCCGAGCGCAGACACCAGCGCCGCCGACGTGGGGCCGGCGAGGACCGACAGGACGAGCTGACCCTGGCGGAGGTGCGGCCCGATCTCCCGGCCGACTTTGGCCAGCATCTGCGGCTTGACCGCCAGGATGATCACGTCCGCACCCGTGACGGCCTCGACGTTGGACGCCACGGTGCGGATCCCGTGGGTCCCGGCCAGCGCCGCGCGGCGCTCTGCCCGCGGGTGGCTGGCGACGATCTGGCCCGGCTCGACTAGCCTGCCCTCGAGCAGCCCGAAGACCATCGCCTCGGCCATGACGCCGGAGCCGACGGTCGCGATGGTCCTGTTCGCGAGGGGGGACATCGCGGCGGAGGATACCACCGCGAATCCGGCGCTCAGCCGAGCCGCACGAAGCTGTCGTTGGGCGCCAGCCCGTCGAACGCCTTGGGGTCCACGATCTCGGCCAGCACCTCGATCCCGTCGACGATCCTCGGGCCCGGCCGCCAGAAGTACGCCGAGCCGTCGACGGCGAACACCCGGCCCGTGCGCACCGCCTGCAGCTCCGACCAGCCGTCCGGCCTGGGCAGCGCCTCCCAGGCGGCCACCGCCTGCGGCAGGTCCATCCCGGCGGGCATCAGCACGATGATCTCGGGGTCGACCTCGCGCAGGGCGCTCCACGACGTGGGCGACGGTTCCTCGTGCTCTCGGCCGAGCAGCTCCCAGCCGCCCGCGAGTCGTACCTGCTCGGGGATCCAGCGGCCGACGGCGATCGGCGGGTCGAGCCACTCGAGGGCGGCGACCCGCGGGGCGACGAAGCCGCGGTCCCGCCGCGCCACCACGATCCCCTCGATGGCCTGCAGCCGCTCGCGCAGCCCGACCACGACGTCCATCGCCTCGTCCTCGGCCTCGGTCATCGCCCCGACGGTCTGGATCGCGTTGAGCGCGCCCTCGACCGACAGCGGGTCGAGGCTCAGGATCGAGACCTCCTCGTCGATCTCGTCCGCGATCGCGCGCAGCTCCCGGGGCCCCACGGCGCACACCCGGTTGAGCACCGAGTGGATCACGAGGTCCGGGTCCGCCTCGGCGAGGGCGTCGCGGTCCAGCTCGAGCAGCGCCGGGCCCGCCCCGCCCGCGGCCGCGGGACGACCTGCCGGTAGCCGGGCGACCACGGGCAGCGTCCGCGCCTCGGGCGGCGCGTCGCAGTAGGCCGTGACCCCCACGAGTTCCTCGCCGAGGCCGATCGCGAACACGATCTCGGTGGCGGCGGGATGGAGGGACACGATGCGCATGGCCCCAGTCTACGGGCGCCTCCGCGCCGGGCTCGTGCCGGCCCCGGGAATCAGAACGGCCCCGCGGCAGCCGCGGGGCCGTGTGGGTGGCAGGCCGGCGCACCGGCCTCGCGTCAGGCGCGCGGCTTGACCGCCTCCAGGGCGGCGCGGGCTGCCGCCTTGTCCTGGTACCACTGCGCGTTGATCGGCGTGTAGGCGGTCCACTCGGCCGGGACGCTCTCCTCCGGGAAGATCGCGTTCACGGGGCACTCGGGCTCGCAGGCACCGCAGTCGATGCACTCGTTCGGGTCGATGTAGAGCATGCGGTCCGTGCCCTCGTCGAGGTGGATGCAGTCCACCGGGCAGACCGACACGCAAGCGGTGTCCATCACGTCGACGCAGGGCTCGGCGATCACATACGTCATCTGGGGTTGTCTCCTGATCGAAGTCGCGGCTGACACATCGGACGAGCCGAGTCTGCCCGGAAGCGTATCACCGCGTCAGACGCGCGGGGTGCCGTTTGAGGCCGTCGGCGATCCCGAGACGGCGCCGCCGGATCGGCGGACTAAGCCGCCCGGCAGGCGCGCCCCGGAACGTCGGCGGCGCGCCCGGTCCTACCAGCGCCGGCTCGACGCCTCCGAGCCGATGCCCGCGAGGCGACTCCGCTCGCGCATCAGGGCCACCGCTTCGCCGTCTCCGCCGCCAGCAGCACCGCCAGCGCCGTCCAGGGTCCGAGTGCCGCCACCGCGACCCGCACGAGAACCCGCATCGCAACCTCCTCGCCCGGGGCGCCCGGGCCGAGCTTCCGCGGGCGGTCGCTCCTCGGGTGCCCTCGACCTGGCCTGCGGACCCCGGAGCCTAGGCAGGCCCGCTTAGCGCAGACTTATGCGCTGCCGCGGCCGTCCGCCGGCCCTACGCGAGGTCGTCCAGCGTGGCGACGGTCGCGAGCGGCGGCAAGTCGCCGTACTCGTCCGGCCTGCCCGAGCGGTTGACCCACACGCACGCCAGCCCGAACGCGGCCGCTCCGGCGACGTCCCAGCGGTTCGAGGACACGAACAGCGTCTCGCGGCGGGCCGTCCCGAACGCCTCGAGGACCGTCGCGTACACGCGCGGGTCCGGCTTGTAGACGCCCAGGCCGTCCACCGAGAGGACGCCGTCGAACTGCGCAGCGAGCCCGGCTGCCGCCACGGCGTCCGACAGCATCGCGGCGGTCCCGTTCGAGAGGATCGCCGTCCGGATCCCCCGGCCGCGGATCCGTCCGAGCACCTCGGGCACCTCCGGGTACGGGTCGAGGACTCGGTAGGCCTCGAGCAGCCGGCCGCGGAGCCCCGGGTCGACGGCCGGGTGCAGCGCGAAGGCGGCGTCGAGGGCGTCCTCCGTCACTGCCTCGAAGTCCCGGTAGCGGCCGGCCAGCGAGCGCACCCACGTGTACTCGAGCTGCTTGGCGCGCCACGCCTCCGAGAACGGCCCGGCGGCTCCGCCGAGCGCAGCGGCGTGCCGGGCGACGGCGGAGTGGACGTCGAACAGCGTGCCGTACGCGTCGAAGACGGCGACCAGCGGCGGGGGCGTCAGGCGGTCGAGGACGGGCATGCGCGCATCATCGCCCAGTTCGGGGGACGCGCGGGCGGCGCGGCCCGGGTCAGCGCCCGCGCGGACGGGTCGGGCGGGCGCGCCTCACATCCCCTGCGGGACGTAGTTCGGGTCGAGGTACTTGTCGGGGTCGTCCTTGAACTCGAGCAGGCAGCCCTTGCCGCAGAACCAGTAGGTCTGCCCGTCGTGCTCGAGCGAGAGCTGGGACTTCTCGGTGTCCACGTCCATGCCGCAGACGGGGTCCTTCGCGATGGCCATCGGCGCGTGCTCCTCGGTTGCCGCCGGGACACGCACGCCCGGCGCACTGACGGTCCGAGGCTACCCCAGCCCGGAGTAGCATGCGGCCATGAAGCCCACGCCCCTTGAGCTCGCCCGGACCGCCCTGCTGGAAGAGCGCGCCCGCCTCATGGCGGAGCAGGAGGAGATGACGATCCAGGCCCCCGACCCGATGACCTACGGGTCGCAGGCGGCGGCCGCGAGCCAGGTCTTCGCGCAGCAGCGCGACCTCGCCCTCCGCGAGCACAACCAGCTTCTGATCGAGGCTGTGGACGCGGCGCTGGGGCGCATCGACGCGGGCACCTACGGCATCTGCATCACCTGCGGCCAGCCGATCGCCGCCGCGCGCCTGGAGGCCCTGCCGGCCGCCGCTCACTGCATCGAGTGCCAGAAGAAGGCGGCCGCCGGGCGGCATCGATGAGCGGGGGCGCCGCCGAGGAAGCGCCGCGCCTGGTCACGATCGACGACATCCGCGCCGCGGCAGGCGTGCTCGCCGGCGTCGCCCTCCGCACGCCGCTCGTCCCGTTCGGCGCGCCGGAGCGCCGGCAGTGGCTCAAGGCGGAGTCGCTCCAGCCGATCGGCGCGTTCAAGCTGCGCGGGGCGTACCACGCCGCCGCCTCGCTGCCGCCGGACGAGCGGGCGCGAGGGCTGATCACCTACTCCTCGGGCAACCACGCGCAGGGCGTGGCCCGTGCGGCGCGGCTGTTCGGCGTGCCGGCCGTCATCGTCATGCCGTCGGACGCCCCGCCGCTCAAGAAGGCCCGCGTCGAGGCGGACGGTGCCGAGGTGGTGGTCGTCGGCACCGCATCGGACGAGCGCCGGCGAGTCGCCGAGCAGATCGCGGCGGAGCGCGGGCTCGCGATCATCCCGCCCTACGACGACCGGCGCATCGTGGCGGGCCAGGGCACCTGCGGCCTCGAGATCGCGGAGGACATGCCCGACGTCGCGGCCGTGCTGGTGCCGGTGGGCGGCGGCGGGCTGGCGAGCGGCGTGGCCGCGGCGGTCCGGGCGCTGGCGCCCCGGGCGCGGGTGATCGGCGTGGAGCCCGAGCTCGCCGCCGACGCGCGCGAGTCGCTCGAGACCGGCCGGATCGTCCGCTGGGAGGCCGAGCGGGTGAGCCGCACCATCGCCGACGGCACGCGCACCCAGTCGATCGGACGCCTCAACTTCGCCCACCTGTCGGCGCAGATGGCGCGCATCGTGACGGTGTCCGAGGCGGAGATCGCCGCGGCCGTCCGGCTTGCCGCCGAGGAGGCGCGCCTGGTGGTGGAGCCCTCGGGAGCGCTGCCCGTGGCGGCGATGCGCTTCCACGCGCGGGAGCTGGGCCTGAACCCCGCGGACGGCCCGATCGTCGGCGTCGTGTCGGGCGGCAACGTGGACCAGGACCGCTACCTCGAGTACCTGGGCGCCTCCGTGCCCCCCGAGGGCTGACCGGCCGACAGCGCCGAGCCGGCCGCCTCGAGTGCCCGGGCGCGCGCCGCGTCGAGCTGCCGGTCCACCCGCGCCGCACCTCGCTCCTCATCCTGCATCCAGGCGATCACGAGCAGCAGCCCGACCACGAAGAACACCAGGTCGCCGCCGACCCACATGATCCCGCCCGCCAGCTGCTGGTCCGCCAAGGCCGTCGGCCCCCACGTCCGGACGGCGTTCGCGTAGTGCGCGTAGAGCGGCTCCGGCGCCATGAAGATGGCGAGGGCCAGGAACGTCATCTGCGGCGCCTGCAGGCCCACGTACAGCACGCTGGCCGCCGGGCTGAGCCGCCACGGCGCCGGGTTGCGGCGGATGACCGGCAGCCAGAACAGCAGCGCCGACCCGACGTACAGGAGGTGCTCGCCGTCGTGGATCCAGTTGTTCTCCAGCGACAGCTCGTAGATCGGCGAGAAGTGCGTGCCCCACAGGATCCCCGCGAACAGCAGCCACGCCACCACCGGGCGTCCGAGCTGGCGCAGCACCCGCGAGTGGAGCACCGGCAGGATCCACCGGCGGCGGAAGCCGGGTGACGCGGCCTGGAGCGCCAGGGTCACCGGCCCGCCGAGCAGGAGCAGCGGCGGCGCGATCAGGGTCAGCAGCAGGTGCTGGACCATGTGGTCGGACAGCAGCGTGTCGTCGTAGAGGCCGACCGCGGAGTCGAGCGCCACCAGCAGGACGGCCACACCGGCCACGAAGAACAGCGTCCGCGACATCGCCACCGGTCGGTCGGGGTGCGCCCGGTTGGCGCGTCGGACGCCCCACAGCCAGAGGGCGAGGGTCGCGATGGCGGGGACCCACAGCGTCGGGTCGAAGCCCCAGTCGAACAGGAACGTCAAGACGGTGGGCGCGGGGAGGCTGTCGCCCTCGTGCGCGAGCGCCACGGGGGTTGCGACGAGGACGAGGCCCAGCGCCAGCAGGGCGCCCGCGACAGCAGCGATCCGGCGGTTCACGCCGGACATTGTTCCCTGATTCGCCGAACCGGGCCTTGCGTCGCCCATTCCACGGGCCGTTGGTCACCCGGCTACCGGCCATTGGACCCCCAGAACGCGATTGCCGTCTATCATGGGCCGCGCATTGCGGCCTGAGGACCGGTGGTCGGACGGGGCCGCGGCCGGACGAGAGGTGAGGATGAGCGCCGACGCCACCGTCTTGCCCGCTGCGGCGGGCCGCGTGAAGACGGCAAGCCACCCTGCGCGAGGGCTGGGCAACCCGGTCCTGGGCATGCTCCTGTTCATCACCTCCGAGGTGATGTTCTTCGCCGGCCTGTTCGCCGCCTACTTCTCGATCCGGGCGGGCCACACCGAGGTCATCAACGGCGTGGCCACCCACGTCTGGCCGCCCACCCAGGACGTCGGCATCCTCAACCCGTGGCGCCTGACGACGGAGTCCGGGGCGCTGAACCTCATCGTCCCGGCCACGGTGATCCTGATCCTGTCCTCGTTCGTGTGCCAGTGGGGCGTGCTGGCGATCCGGCGCGGCGACCAGCGCACGTTCGTCCGGGCGATCAGCCTGACCTTCGTGATGGGCGTCGCGTTCTTGCTGCTCCAGGCCTACGACTACACAGTGCTCATGCACGAGGGCGTGACCCTGAGCACGGGGCTGTTCGGCTCGACGTACTTCACCCTCACGGGCTTCCACGGTCTCCACGTCCTGGGCGGGACCCTGATGCTGGCCGCGGTGGCCTACCGGGGCCGGGCGGGCCAGTTCAACGCCCGCCGCCACGACATGGTCGAGGCGGTGTCGCTGTACTGGCACTTCGTGGACGTGGTCTGGATCGTCCTGTTCTCGGTGCTGTACCTGGTGTAGCGCGCCGCGGTGCGGTGCGCCGCGCGGCCCATCGCCGGCCGTTCGACAACCGCGCCGACGTTCCCCACAATCTCTAGATCCACGGAACGACCGGCCCTGCGAGGACGGCAACGCTGGCCGTCAAGCAGGTACCACGCCATTCGCCGACCGCCCCTCCTCCCCGCCGCGATCCTCGGGGCCGCGCTGCTCGCCGCCGCGTGCGGCACCACCGCCGGCCCGCTCCCGGAGGTCGGCAACCGGGCCCCGTCCATCTCGGGCACTGCGCTCGACGGCTCCGCCGTCAGCCTGGCCGGCCTCGCGGGCCACCCCGTGGTGGTCAACTTCTGGGCCTCGTGGTGCGTCCCCTGCCGGGACGAGTTCCCGATCTTCCGCGAGGAGCTCGCCGCCCTCGGGCCAACCGACGGCCTTGCCGTGGTGGGGGTCCTGTACAAGGATGAGACCGACCTCGCGAGGGCCTTCGCGACCGATTTCGGCGCCACCTGGCCGACCGTGACCGACCCTGACGGGACGATCGCTGCGGACTACCGGATCACGGCGCCGCCCCAGACGTTCTTCATCGACAGGACGGGCGTCATCCGGGCGATCCAGGTCGGCGAATTGACGGCACAGCAGTTCGCCACGCAGTACGCGAAGATCAAGCCATGACCGCTCCCGCATCGCCCGCCGCTCCCGCATCGCCCGCCGCCCCCGCACCGCCCGCGGCCGGCGACGGCGCCGTCCGCGTCCACGACGTCCGCAAGTCGTACGGCGCTCGCCGGATCCTGGCCGGCGTGTCGTTCGAGGTGCGCCGCGGCGAGCTGCTCAGCCTGCTCGGACCCAACGGCGCCGGCAAGACCACCACGGTCGAGATCATCGAGGGCTACCGCAGGGCCGATGCCGGCACGGTCAGCGTGCTCGGGCTGGACCCCGCGCGGGACGGCAGCGCGCTTCGCCCCCGGATCGGGCTGATGCTCCAGGAGGGCGGGATCGACAACCGGTCCACCCCGCGCGAGGTCCTGCGCCTGTACGCCCGCTTCTACCGGGACGCGGAGGACCCCGACGACCTGCTCGAGGCGGTGGACCTCGGGCGAGCCGCCGCGACCCGCTACCGGCGCCTGTCCGGCGGCGAGCGGCAGCGCCTGAGCCTCGCCATCGCCCTGCTCGGGCGCCCCGAGCTGCTGGTCCTCGACGAGCCCACGGCGGGCATGGACCCGGCGGCCAAGCAGGCCACGCGGGAGCGGATCGCCGGGCTGCGGGCGGCCGGCACGACCATCCTGCTGACCACGCACGAGCTGGGCGACGTCGAGCGCCTGGCCGACCATGTCGCGGTGCTGGACCGCGGGCGGATCGTGGCCTACGGGACGCCGGCTGAGCTGACGGGCGCGGGCGCTCCACGAGTCCGCTTCCGGCTGTCGGCACCGCTGGCCGAGGGTGAGCGCGCGGCGCTGGTCGCGGCCGTCGCCGGCCAGTCCGCCCCGGCCGCGCGGGTGGTCGATGCTGGCGCGGGCCACCACTACGAGCTCGAGGGCCTGGCCGACGCGCCGGACCCCGGGATGGTCGCCCGGCTCGCGGCGTGGTGCGCCGACCGCGGGCTGCTGATCACCGAGCTGCGCCTCGGCGCCGCGAGTCTCGAGGAGCGGTATCTGGAGCTGGTCGGCGCGGATGCCGCGGCCGAGGCGGGAGGAGAGGCGTGAGCGGGCCTGACGGCACCCGGCTGCTCGGGACGGGCGCTCCCGCGCGGCCCGCCTCGTGGACGTCCAAGACGCTCGCGCTGACGGCCAACGAGCTTCGCCTGGCCATGCGCCGCGGCGAGAGCCTGCTGATCACGTTCGTGATCCCGGCCGGCGTGCTGCTCGTGTTCTCGTCCTTCGACCTGTCGGGCGGCTCCTCGACCGGCAGGCCGGTTGACCGGATGCTGCCGGGGTCGATGTCGCTGGCGATCCTCGCCGCCTCGATGGTGTCGCTCGCGATCGCCACCGGCTTCGAGCGCTCGTACGGCGTCATCAAGCGGCTCGGCGGGTCGCCGGCAGGGACGTCGGCCCTGGTCGCGTCCAAGACGGCCGGGGTCATCGTCGTGGAGGCCGTGCAGGTGGTGCTGCTGGTCGCGATCGCGCTCGCGCTCGGCTGGTCCGCGGGGCCGGCCGTCTCGGCGCCGCTGGTCCTGGCCGGGCTGGTGCTGGGCACCGTGGCGTTCGCGGGGTTCGGCCTCCTGATGGCGGGCACGCTGCGCGCCGAGGCGACGCTGGCCCTGGCCAACCTGCTGTTCCTGGTGTCACTCGTGATCGGCGGCGTGATCATGCCGCTCGACAAGCTGCCGGCAACGCTCGCCTCGGCGTCGCTGCTGCTGCCCCCGGCGGCCCTGACCAGGGCGCTCACGATCGGGCTCGGCGGGGCCGCGGGCGACGCGACCGAGGCCGTGGTGGTCCTGGGCGTGTGGGCGGTGCTCCTCGCCGGCCTCGCGGCGCGCAAGTTCCGCTGGGACTGACGCATCCTGGCGCGCGGGTCGGGGCGGATCCGCCGCGGGCTGTGTGGCCGTCCGCCGGGCGCCCCGGCACCGGGACTGGCCGCCAATGGACGATCCGCGCAGGCGCGAGCCGCGAAGAACCGGCCGGCGGCGGCTTCCTGACGGCGGGGCGGCCGCCGACCCCTGGGCCTCGGCTGGACCGACCCTGGCCCGGCCCTGCCCTGACCGGCGCCCGACGGCGTCATCGGGTGGACGGGGCTACCCTGAGGACCGTGACCCCGAGAACCCGCCGCCCCGTCGGTCCCGCCGCGCTCGCCGCGGTCCTGCTGCTGGCGCTCTCCGCCTGCACGAGCGCCGCCCCGTCCCCGTCGGTGATCATGCTCGACCCCGGCGCCTCCGCCAGCAACCTGGCGATGGGCATGAGCGAGACCGAGTACAGCCCGGCCAAGCCCGAGCCCCCGCTCCAGCTCACCGACCAGAACGGCCAGGCCTTCGACATCACGTCGCTCCGGGGCACGCCGGTGTTCGTCTTCTTCGGCTACACGCACTGCACCGACGTGTGCCCGACCACGCTTGCCGACCTGCGCACCGCGATCGCCCAGTCCGGGCTGCCGGCGAAGGTGGTCTTCGTCACGGTGGACCCGGCCCGCGACACCGCCGCCGTGATGAAGTCCTACCTGGACCTGTACCAGGCGGGGTTCATCGGGCTCACCGGGACCGCCGCCCAGATCGCCGCCGCCGCCGCCGCCTGGGGCGTCCAGTACTCGTCCGGTCCCGCCGACTCCAACGGCAACTACGAGGTGACCCACACCAGCGACGTGTTCCTGGTGGACGCCTCGGGGATGCTGCGCAACCACATCTTCGCCGGCGCCGGCAGCCCCCTCATCGCGACCATCCTCAAGCAGGTCAGCGGCTAGGCCGGCCAAGCCCGGACGGGCCCGCAGAGGGCACCCGCGAGCGCGTCCCGACGCCTGCCGCAGCCGGCTCAGCGGCCCTGAGCAGCGTGGCGGTCGTGCTCTGGGGCCGGATGGCGGTCCAGCAGGCCCAGGGCTACGAGGCGCATGACCTCGACCTCGCGCTCGCTCAGCGGCTCGACCAGCGGCGCACCCGAGGCCAGCGGGCCGGCCGCGCGCTCGAGGTGCAGGATCGCGAGCATCCGCCCGCTCGTCGATGCCAGCGGCTCGCGGGACAGCAGCGGCCGCCTCGCGAGGAGGATCGGGGTTCCGGGCTGACCGCGCGCCCGCCGAGCTGGCCGAGCCGACACGGGTCCCGTGGCTCATGGCAGGGCCTCCTGGCGCCGGCGCCCTGCGCCCCCGGCCGCCAATGCCGCCCCCGCCGTCGCGGCCGCCCATCCCGGCGCCCGACAAGACGAAACCCCCGGGTGGTCGGGTCCGGGGGTTTCAGGGGGAGGCGAATTGGTTGCGGGGAGGGGATTCGAACCCCTGACCTTCGGGTTATGAGCCCGACGAGCTGCCGCTGCTCCACCCCGCGGTGGGACATGCATTCTACCGGCGCCCGCCGGAGCCGTCAAAGAGGACGCCGGCCCGAGCGCCGTAACGTCTCTTGTGGGCTTTCGAATCGAGCGGGCGTACAACCCAGGTGATTCCAGCACCGAGGAGTACGCCCGATGGCAACGGTACCCGCCCGCCTGACCGACCGCACGGACGCCGACCGCTGGCGCGACGCCCGCGACGAGGACGCGCTCTGGGGCGACCTCCGCCCCGAGCTCCTCGAGGCCGTCAAGGCGGTCCTGGAGGCGACGATGGAGGACGAGCTCGGCGCGCTGCTCCGGGCGGCGCCCTACGAGCGCACGCACCTGCGGCTCGACGTCCGCAACGGCGTGTACCGCCGGCGCCTGGTGACCGAGCTGGGCGCGATCACCGACCTCGCCGTCCCGCGCCGGCGGCTCGAGCCGTACCGGCCCAGCCTCCTGCGGCGGGCGGCACGGCGGACGGGCTCCGTGGACGCGGCCCTCCGGCGCGCCTTCATGCGCGGCATGTCCACGCGCGAGACCGCCGCCCTCGCCGAGCAGCTCACGGGCGTGCCGCTCTCGGCCGCCAGCGTCAGCCGGCTCGCGGCGCAGCTCGACGCCCAGGTCGCGGCCTTCCACCGCCGGCCGGTCGAGCTCCCCGCCCGATACCTGCTCGTCGACGGGCTGTGGGTCTCGGTCCGGGGCGGCCACGGGCGCGCGGCCCGGCGGGCGGTGCTCGCCGCGTACGGCGTCGCGGCCGACGGCCGGCGCGAGCTCCTCGACTACCGCCAGGCGGCGTCGGAGTCGGCGGCCGAGTGGTCGCGCCTCTTCTCGTCCCCGGTCGCCCGCGGCCTGGACCCGGACGCGGTGGAGCTCGTCGCCGCCGACGGGGCGGGCGGGATCGCGGCCGCGGTCGCCGAGGCCCTCCCCGGGGCCCGCCTCCAGCGGTGCTGGACGCACCGCGTGCGGAACCTGCTCGAGGCCATCCCCCTCGCCGAGCGGCGCGAGTGCGCCCGCGGCCTCCGCGCGGTGTACCGGGCCCGGAGCCGGCGCGCCGCCGTGGCCGCGTACTGGCGCTGGGCGCGGGCGTGGCGCGGCCGGCACCCCGTGCTCGTCCGGCGCCTCGAGGCCGACCTCGACGACCTGCTCGCGGTCTTCGCCCTGCCCGAGCGGCTCCGCGCCAGCCTGCGCACCACGAACCTGATCGAGCGCGCGTTCCGCGAGCTCCGGCGCCGGCTCCGCCCGATCGGCGCCCTCAGCGACCGCCGGTCAGCGGACCGGATCCTGTACGGCCAGGTGCTCCGCCTCAACGGGCTCCTGGCGGCACGCCCGCTCGCCGCATTCACACAAGAGTCTTGACGTCATCGCCGGCCCGAGCGCCTTGGCGCGCCGCGCGCGCCGCCCGCGATCCGCCCGCGCCGCCCGAGTCGCCCGCGATCCGCCCGCGCCGCCCGCGATCCGGGCCGCCCGGAGGACCGGTGGTTCCGTCGCGGCACGGACGGGCCATCGCGGGGCCCGGGCATCCAGGCCGAGGGCCCGAGCGCGGCGTTTCGGGCGACGGCGCGGCCGGCTCATCCCGGCGCGGAACCGCAGGGCCACCGCGCGGTCAGATCCGCTCCAGCAGCTCGCGCTTCTTGGCGTCGTACTCGTCAGCCGTGATCGCGCCGCTGTCTCGCATTCGCGCGAGCGCCGTCAGCGCGCGCGCCACCTCCTCCGTCGAGGCCGCCACGCGGGCGGTCGGCGCACCGGTCGCCGCCCTCGGCGCCGACAGCGCGGCCGACGGCGCGGGGGCGATCGCCGCCCCGGGCAGGGCGCTCGGCGCAGCTGCCGCGCCGCCCAGCTGGATCATGCGGGCGGTCTTCGCCTCGAGCACCGCCTTCTTGAACGCCACCGGGTCGCGGAGCGCCAGCATCCGGGCGTTGCCGGCCTCGTTGGCGGTCATCAGGACCAGGTTCCCCCACCCCATCAAGCGGCCCAGCAGCGGAACGTCGATCTGGGCGTCGGAGAGCGTCTCGAGCACGCTGTCCGACGACTCCTTGTTGACCACGCCGCGGACGTGGATGACGCGCTGGTTGGTCAGCACGTACTCCTGCGACTTCCACCTCGCCACGGCCCAGCCGATGCCGACGAGCGCGATGACCAGCGTCACGACGGTGACCAGGGCGAGGACGACGCCGATGAGGCCGGCGAGCGTGCCGAGGAACCCGCCGCCGCCCGCCGGGACCAGCAGCCAGTTCACGAGGAGGCTGACGACGAACACCGCGAAGGCGATCCCCACCCACCTGCCCGCGATGTAGAAGGGCAGGATCCAGTGCTGCTCCTCCCGTCGGAGCACGGTCTCGCCCGATACGAGCAGCCCGTCCGCGTACGACATCTCGCGCTCAGCCTCCCTCGTCCGGCCGACGGCGGCCGGCACGTCCACCGCCAGGCAGATGCTCCCACAGCCCGACCGATGCTCCCACCTCCGGCGCCGCGGTGCACGGCACCGGCGGCGAGGTGCACTGCCAGACGCCATGCCGCGCGGTCCGGTGAGGCGTCCCGGCAGGCGCGGGCCTGATCGCCGGCGCCCTCCTCAGCCGGCAGGAGCAGCGGGACTGCCCGGACCACCGCGGGCGGCGCCCTCGCCGCGTTCGACTCGAGCCGCCAGCGCCCCCTGCCAGGCAGCGAGCGCGAGTGGCCACCAGCGGTCGACGTACTGCGGCGAGCCGTACCAGTCGCGGCCGACGCCCTGCCCGTGGGCGGCGTCGTCGAACACCAGGGACGTGGCGCCGGGCAGCAGGGCCGAGGCCAGCGGGATCAGCCCGTCGCCCTCGATGACGGGATCCTCTGAGCCGGTGATGAGGTGGTACCCGCGCCACGCACGGCGCTCGCCGAGCGTGCCGTGGCGCCGCCCCGCTCGACGCCTCGAGCCAACGGACAGGTAGCCCGTCGTGGGCGCGAAGAACGGCCCCGGTACGTGCTCGTTGGCGAACCGCGCGTTCTCGTCAACCCTCGAGAGCCGGCCTGTCGAGGGCTCGGCGACCAGGTGCGGCGTGCCGAGCGTGACAATCGCCCCGATCCGCCCCGACGCGTTCAGCGTCCGGCCCGCGAACGGGACCGGCGACGTCAGCAGCCGGGCGGAGACGCCGCCCGCGGAGTGGCCGACCACCAGGACGGGCGCGCCCAGCGCGACCGTCTCGGACCTCTCCGAGGCGCGGAGGAGCGCCCGGCCGGATCGCGTCAGGACGGGCCCCAGCCCGCGCCAGGCCGCCAGCAGCCAGTCCATCGTCCACACGCGGGCCACCACCACGTCGGCAGCGCCGCGGTCGAGCAGGTCGAGCGCGAGGGGCCTGTACAGCGGCGGCGAGGTGAGGAAGCCGCCGAGCACCAGCACCACCGGCGCGGGCATCACGCCCCCGGCCACCGCCTCGCGCCACCGCCGGGTGGTCACGCAGCCGGCTCCCGGCGCGCCCCGGCCGCGCGCTGCACGTGGCTCGGCTGGAGGACGTCCCACAGCACGCGCCCGCCGATCCCGACGCCGACGGCCAGCATGACCAGCATCGCGAGTCCCATGGCCACGAACGGCAGCCGGAGGTCGACGGACGCGAGGACCCCGGCGGCGATCGACGCGACGATGGTCCCGCTGGTCCCGGCGGCCCCGAACAGCCCCTGCGCGGTGGAGCTCCGGCCGGCCGGCGCAGCCCGCGCCACGAGCGTGTACAGGGCGGGCGACGAGAACGCCGCGGCCGTCCCCTCCACCAGCCCCAGGCCGATCATCCACCATACGCTCGGGATCGTGGGGTAGGCGAGCCCGCACACGGCGACCCCGAGGCCCCCGAGCACCAGCGCGAGGAAGCCGCCCTCGCGGTCCACGAACCGGCCGGTGAAGGGCGACAGGACCAGCACCGGCAGCGAGAACGTGAAGAAGGACACGCCGATCAGCGCGAAGCTCGCGCCGAGGCTCGTCATGTACACGCTCCAGATGACCTCGTACGTGCCGCTGGCGAGGTAGGCGCCGATGTTGACGATCAGCGCGACGACGAGCAGCCGGTTGAGCAGCCGGCCCGGCTGCGGCGCGTCGATCGCGGACTCGGCGGGCGGGCTCGCCGCACCGCCCGCGTCAGCACCCGCGGTCGGCGCGATCTCCACGGGGGCGAGGAGCCGCGCGCGGGCCTCCGTGTGGCCCAGGTCGGCGACGCGCACCAGGACCACGACGGCCGAGACGGCGTAGGCGAGGCCGAACACCCAGAACACGACCGTCGGCTCGCCGGTGATCGCGGCCGCGACGCCGCCCACCGCGGGGCCGACCATGAAGCCGCCCATCTGGGCGGAGCCGTACAGGCCGAACGTCTCGCCGTGGCGCTCGGGCGGGTTGACGTCCATCAGGTAGCCGCGCGCGGCGGGGTCGTAGGCCGCGGCGGCGAGGCCGGCGAGGGCGCGCAGGACGATGAACGCCACCGGCCCGCTGACCGCCACGGGCAGCGTCACCGCGACCGCCGAGACGCCCAGCGCCACGACCATCATCCACTTGCGCGACACGCGGTCCGCCAGGCGCCCGAACAGCGGCTCGCTGAACAGCCGGGCTGCCGGCCAGGCCGCCACCACGATGCCCAGCTCGGGCAGGTCGACGCCGTGCTGCGTGTAGAAGATCGTGAGGATCGGCAGGATCGCGCCGAACCCGAGCGCGATGACCCCCTCCGCCGCCAGCAGCGGGAGCACGAGGCTCCAGCGCGCGAGCCATGCGGCGAGACGGGATGACACCGGAGCGACCTCTTGGGCGGGCAGCCATCCTAGCCGAGCCAGCGCGCCGTGCCGAGTGCCGGTCCGCGGCTCGCGACCGGCCGGGCGCCCTATGATGCCCCGGACATGAGCCCCGCCCTGCTCCTGACCCTTCTCCTGTCCTCGCTCCTGGCGACGCTGCCGGTGCGGCGGCTGCACCAGGCGGGCTGGACCTCGGGCGCGCTGTTCACCGCATGGGCGGTGTACGTCGCGCTGATCGTGATGGGGGTGGACGTCGGGGCAGGGTCGAGGTACCTGCTGCCGGTCCTGGTGGTGCTGTACGCCCTGCCGTACGCGGCCGGGCAGGCGCGGCTCGAGCGCGCGGGGCGACTGCTCGGGGCGCGACGGCCAGCACCCGCGCGGCCGGTGATCAACGTCACGCCGTCGAGCGGGCCGGGCGCGGGGGAGCCCCCGGCTGAGCCGGCCCCCAAGCGCCACGGGCGCAAGCCGCCGGTCGAGTACCGCTGAGTCCGCAACCTCGGACCGGGTCCCGGGGCCAGATGGCGACGACGCCGCCCGACGTCCCCTCCTGGGGGACGCGATCGGTGCCGCGGCGTCACTTCGTCCCCGGGCGGGGGAAGACTCGACGGGATCGGCGGCCAGACGGCGGTGCGACCGGTCGGAACCTCCCCCAGGACGCGACGAACGGCCGGGTTGGGCGCGGAAGCATCCCCTGACGGGCGACTCCGCCCGATGCGTCGCCGCCGGGTTTCGCCGCGACGCTTGGTCTATCGTCGGGGCGTGGCCCGCCGCACGTTCGACCGCTCGCCGTGGAACCTGGACCCCAAGGTCTCGTTCCTGAACCACGGGTCCTTCGGCGCCTGCCCCGTGCCGGTGCTGGAGGCGCAGCGGGCCTGGCGGGACCGCATGGAGGCGGAGCCCGTCCGCTTCCTGGACCGCGAGCTGGAGCCGCTGCTCGACGCCGTCCGCGCCGAGGTGGCCGAGTTCCTCAACGGCGACCCCGACGGCATCGCGTTCGTCCCCAACGCCACCACCGGCGTGTCGACCGTCCTGGCGTCCCTGCGGTTCGCGCCCGGCGACGAGCTCCTGGCCGGCGACCACGAGTACAACGCCACGCTCAACGCACTGCGCGCGGCGGCCGAGCGCGACGGCGCGCGCGTCGTGCTGTGCCGCATCCCGTTCCCGATCCACGACCCCGCCCAGGCCGTGGAGGCGTACCTCGAGGCCGTGACGCCGCGGACCCGGCTGGCGCTGGTCAGCCAGGTGACCTCGCCCACGGCCCTGGTGCTCCCGGTCGCCGCCCTGGTCCGCGAGCTCGACCGGCGCGGCGTGGACACGCTGGTCGACGGGGCCCACGCGCCCGGGATGGTGCCCGTGGACCTCGCCGCGATCGGCGCGGCATGGTGGACCGGCAACGGCCACAAGTGGCTGTGCGCGCCGAAGGGCGCGGCCGTCCTCCACGCCCGGGCGGACAAGCGCGATCGCCTCGTCCCGCTGGTGGTGTCGCACGGGTTCAACGACCAGCGGGCCGACCGGCCGCGCTACCGCCGGCTGTTCGACTGGACCGGGACCGTGGACTACTCGCCCTACCTGTCGCTGTCGGCGGCGATCCGGTTCGTCGGCGCGCTGCACCCCGACGGCTGGACGGGCCTCATGGCGGACAACGCGGCGATGGCCCGCGCCGGCCGAGACCGCATCTGCGCCGCGCTGGGGGTGGAGCCGCCCGCCCCGGACTCGATGCTCGGGGCGATGGCCGCGGTCGCGCTCCCCGGTCTCGCGCCGACGCCGGAGGCCGCCCGGCGGCTCCACGACCAACTGTTCGACGAGGAGGGGATCGAGGTGCCGATCGTGCTGTTCCCGGTGCCGGCCGCGCTCGCGCCGGGGGCCGGGCCGTCGGCCGTGCTGGTGCGGATCTCGGCGCAGCGCTACAACGAGCCGGGCGAGTACGCGGCGCTGGCGTCGGCGCTGGCCGCGCGGCTGCTTGGGCCTGCGAAGCCGCGATCGCTGCTGGGCCGCCTCCGCCGCTGACCGCCGGGGAACCGTGGCGGCGCCGCGCCCATTCGCCCGCGGCGGCGCCGCGCCCATTCGCCCGCGGCGGCGACGCGCTGACGCCACGCCCATTCGCCCGCCGCGTCCCGATGCCCATTCCCGTTGGGCATCACTTCCGCCCCCGGGCCCCGAAGCGGGGCCCTTACGAGCCGGTGCCATTCTCCAGAGGCATCGACGTGCGCCCGAGAGGCGGTCGCTGACGGTCTCGGCCCGAGAGTGATGCCCCGCAGGAATGGGCGTCGGGACGCGGCGCGACAAGGCGGCGGTGTCGGTGCCGGGATGGACTCTCGACGACGGGGCCGCGAGTCGGCGCTGCGCCCCACATCGGGGATCTCGGCGCCGGCCCAGATCCCCCTCGCTGCTGGGCCGCGCTGCCGCTGAGCCGCCCGGAGCGGCCGAGCTGTCCTCGGCGTCCCTCGCTCAGGAGCAGGTAGTTGCGCAGTCCACTAATTGCGCCTACCGTTCGCGGTGACGTCCCACGCCCCACGAGCCGAGACCCGATGACCGACCCGCGCCCCGCCCCCAGCCCCGCCGCTATCCAGGCGTCGGGACCGCTCCCCGCCCTGTACCTGGGCCACGGCGCGCCGCCGCTCCTCGACGACCGGCTCTGGATGCGCGAACTCGCCGCCTGGGCCGCCGAGCTGCCCCGGCCCAAGGCCGTTCTGATCGTGAGCGCCCACTGGCAGACCGCGCCGACGGCGCTGGGCGCCACGCGGACCGTCCCGCTCGTCTACGACTTCTACGGCTTCCCGCAGCGCTACTACGACCTGCAGTACCCGGCGCCGGGCGCACCCGAGCTGGCTGCCTCGGTCAGGGCGCTGATGCCCGCGAGCGAGCCCATCCTGGACCGCGAGAACCGGGGCCTGGACCACGGCGCCTGGGTGCCGCTCATGGCGATGTACCCCGACGCCGACATCCCGGTGCTCCAGATGTCGATGCCGGACCTGGACCCAGAGCACCTGTTCGACGTGGGCCGGCGGCTCGCGCCGCTGCGCGACGAGGGCGTGCTCGTCATCGGCTCCGGGTTCATGACCCACGGCCTGCCGTTCATCGCGGAGTACTGGGACGGGCGCCCGGGCGCGCCGCAGTGGTCGCGCGACTTCGACGCGTGGGCGGCCGAGGCGCTCGCGCGCGGCGACCTGGACACCCTGTTCGCCTTCCGCGAGAAGGCGCCGGGCATGCCCTTCGCCCACCCGACCGTGGAGCACTTCGCGCCGCTGTTCGTCACCCTCGGCGCCGCCGCCAAGCCGGACGACGCCCCGCGGACCGCGATCGAGGGCTTCTTCCTCGGCCTCTCGAAGCGCTCGGTGGAGGCGCGCTGAGCGACGGTCATCGCTGGCCCGCCGCGGCCTTGAGGCGGCAGCGTCGCGGCGCGTCGGAGCACCCCGGCGGCAGCGTTCCCTCGGCGGCGCCCCTATGCAGCGAGCGGATCCACGATGCGCTCACCGCACTGTCGAGCCGTCCGCAGCATCGATGGTGCGCCCACACGCCGCTTCCGGCGTCGACACCGCCCAGACGACTCTCCGCCCGCATGGACCGTGCGGCGACCGCATCGTTCAGTCGTCGGCGGCAAGAGGCGCACGACCGCCCCGGCTGGTGAGCCCGCTGGGATTCGAACCCAGGACCAAGGGATTAAAAGTCCCCTGCTCTACCGCTGAGCTACGGGCCCCGGGGGACCGTAGCACGTTCGACCCGCCCCATGGCCGTGGTCAGGTGAACGCGACGGTGATCCAGATCCACTGACTGGCGCCCGCCTCGGACCAGACCGGCGACGCCACCGCCCCCGCAGCCGCGACCGCCTCGTCGGCCACGCTCAGCCCGATCTGCCGGCTGCCCGGCGAGGCAGTCGTCGCGACCCTCGTGGTGAACCCGTTCGCGCTGGACAGCGAGGGCGCCAGGGGCGACCCGCTCGTGGTGATCGCCGCGAAGGAGACCACCAGCGCGTTGGGCGACGTCGTCGAGAAGGTCCCCGGGGTGAGCGTCGTCGCGCTCGCCACCGTCCCGAACGCGGTCGTGCCGTTGATCGCCGGGCTGGGGACGTTCTTGTAGTCGAGCACCCAGGCAGCCGCGCCGCCTGAGCTCGTGTGGATCCGCAGGCTGGCCGAGGTCTCGGACCCCGCCACGTGCCAGAACACCAGCAGCTCCTGCTGCCCCACGCTGCCGTTCTGGTTCGGCGGGTAGCCCGAATTGCTGGCGACGGCGCTCCAGCCGGTCGAGTTGCCCGAGGCGCCGAAGTCCGCGTGCTGCTGGGCGTTGTTCGCGACCACCAGCAGCAGCAGATCGCCCGGAGCGGTGCCGGCGGGGTAGTTGACCACGACGTTGTTCTGGGAGCTCGCGACGATCGTCGGCGCGGAGATCCCGGCGAAGGAGCCGGCGGCGGCGACCGCCTTCGTCGTGGCCGACACCGTGGCCTGCGCGAGCCAGGCTCCGGAGAGGTAGGTGAGGGTCCACCCGTAGCTGGTCGAGGGCGCGAGTCCCGTCACCGAGCACGGGTTCGCCGGCTGGCTCCCTCCGCACCCGGAGCCGGCGGCGGGCGACTGCGTGATCGTCCAGTTGGTGATCGTGGTGCCGGGCGGCTCAGTCGGCAGGGTCCAGCGGAGGGTGGCGCCGATGGATGTCACCGCGCTCGCCGTGAAGTTCGTCGCGGGCAGCAGCCGCCCGCTCCCGATCGTGTTGCCACCCGCCGTCGTGGTCGCGGCCAGGACGGCGAGGCTGGCGGGCACCCCCGTCCCGGCCAGAACGCCCGCGCCGAGGGCCAGCGCCAGGACGAGGGCGGCGCGGCTACCGGGCGAGCGCACTGCCGAGACCCGTCCGGGCGCGGATTGCGATCGCCGGGGCGGGCTGGGCCGACCGATCGGGCAGCGTCGTTGACGACATCGCCGGAGGCGACGGCATCGCGGGAGGCGCGCAGTTCGCGAACAGCCGCGGGTCCGTCGGCTGGGTGGAAGGTCTTGCGGCGCTCGCCCCGCTCGGCTCCCCGGGCCCTGACGCACGCTGCGGCGCACGCTCGTCCGCCTCGTCGTCGAGGAACCACAGCGCCGCGAACAGCGTGAGCGCGGCCAGCAGCACGGTGGCGGCCCCGAGGGGGCTGCCCAGCCCGGCCATCAGGTACCCGGCCGCGGGGATCACGAGCACCACCCGCCCGAGCACGTGGCTCAGGGGGGTCAGAGCGGGGTCGGCCGTCCGGTTCGCGTCGCCCTTGGTCCCGATGTACGGGGCGCCGTTGAGGGCGGCCAGCCGCACCACGCGGTGGCTGAAGACCGCCCCGTCATCCAGGCGCATCGTGACCACGTCACCGACCCGGACCCCGTTCGACCCGGGAGTGAGGACCACCACCGATCCGACCGGGATCGTCGGCGTCATCGAGCCGCTGCCGATGGCGAACACCGGATGACCGGTGGCCGGTAGCAGGTGGGCCAGCGCGGCCAGCGAGAGGATGCCGAGCATCAGGGCGAGCAGGAGCCCCTCAAGGGCCCAGCGGACCGCGCGGCGTGCCCAGTGCATGACGTCTCCCGGACTGCCAGCGGGTGCGGCGGAGCGGCCGATCGGAGCCGGGCCCCCCGGGGAGCCCGAGCTGGACCGTCGGCCGCGGCGTGCCGCGCCCGCTGGGTGCGAGCTTCTAGTTGTTCGCCGTCTGCTCGGCGCTGAAGGTGAAGGTGTAGTCGGACGTGGCGCCCTGGAAGGCGTTGCCCGTGCCGATCGGCAGCGAGGCCTTGAAGCAGAGCGTCTCGCTGGTGCCGCCGCCGAGGGTGCGATCGCCCGTCTGGAACCCCTGTGTCGGGTCGCCCACCATGTTCACCCCCGCCGTCGGGACGACGCCGTTGAACAGCACGTTCCCGGTCATGGCCGTACAACTGGACCCGGTGTTGCCGTCGGGCTGCCGCACCGTGAGCACGAGCTGGGTGTTGAGGTGCAGGTTGTCGGCGTCGGTCGACGTGCCGCTGATGGCGTAGCGCAGCTGGGCGGTCCCGGTGTTGCTCACCGTGATGGGCGCGCCGGGCGTGCCGGAGGGCACGGAGTCGCCGGGCATCAGCGCCGTGGCCGACAGCAGGGCGGTGGCCGGGTTGGTGCCGATCACGACGGTGCCGGTCGTGAAGGAGTTGCCGTTGACGGTCGCGGCGCTGGTGAACAGCGCCAGGCTGAGCGACGCCGCACCGATGGTCATCGCGGCAAGCCCGATCACCACCAGGCCGGCCAGACGGCGACGTCGCCCGCGCTCGGCCCGCTGTGTCGTGTGCCCTGAGTTCATATCCAGACTCCTCGGTCTCGATGCGTGCGCGGCGGTGGTTGACGATCGCCGGCGCCTCGGCAGCAGCCCGAGTTCCGCGGGACGCGCTGCCTCATGAAAGCGACCTCATGAAAGCAACTCCCGTGCATGGCCCGAATGCCCCAGTTGGGCTACCGCGCGGCGCCGGAAGTACGGGACGGTCCACCACCGGGGCAGCGGCCGGCAGGCGGCGGACGGCGAGTGCGGCAAGCGGTGCTTCGCTGGCCGCCCCGCCAGAGCCCCGCCCTCGGCCACGAGGGCCGGGAGGCGATACTCGTGCCGGTGCTTGACCGGTCTCGTGCAGGCGCCGGGCAGGCGCGCCGGGGCGCCACCGCGCCGGAGCGGACCGGGGCGCCGGTCAGGCGTGCCCGCAAGCAGGAGGTGCGGCGCTGAGGTCCTGCCGGGTGGGAATCTGGTCCCGCCCGGGCGGCGGCCTACGGCAGCAGGGACGAGTTGGTGAGCTGCGACGCCTGGACCGGGTTGGGCACCAGGCCGAGCCCGGTCATGAACTCCAGCGATTGCTGCCAGCCTGCCGTGTCGATGGCGCCGAAGGGCGCGTTGGTCCGGGCGTTCTTCCAGGTGACAATCGTCGCGGCCAGGATCTGCGCCTGGAGCGCCTTGTCCTTGGCCAGGTCCGGCACCAGGGCGAACGTGGCGTCGAGGCCCTTCTGCGGGTCGGCGGCGATGTCGTTCATGGCCTTGAGGGTCGCCTTGACGAACGCCGCCAGCGCGTCGCGCTTCGCGGCCAGCGTGGCCGTCCCGGTCACCAGGCCCGGCCCGGGCAGCGGCACGATCGAGTCCACCGACAGGGTCACCGTGTCGACGCCAGCGTTCTTGAGCTGGATCGGCTCGTTGTTGGTGAAGCCGGTCGCCGCGTCCACCGCGCCCTGCTGCAGCGCGGCCGCCTGCCCGTAGTCGGGGAACTCGACGATGGTCACGTCGTTGGTGGTCAGCCCGGCGGACTTGAGCAGCGCCTGGAGCATGATCCACGAGCTGCCGTACTTGCCGGGGATGCCGATCTTCTTGCCCTTGAGGTCGGCTGGCGCGGTGATGCCCGAGCCGGCCTTGGCGATCACGATCGACGGGAAGGTGCCGTAGATCGTGGCCGTGTAGACCACGGGGATCCCCTGGCTGACGGCCGGGATGACGGACGTGCCGTCACCGATCCCGATGTCCACGGCACCCTGGCCCACCTTGGTGATCAAGTCGGGGTCCGTCTCGTTCTGCAGTGTCACCTTCAGGCCGGCCGCCGCGTAGTAGCCCGCCTGCTGGGCGAGGTAGAACTGCGCGAACTGGACGCTCGGGATGTAGCCGAGGCCGACGGTCAGGGCGGTCGCGGCGCCGCCGGAGGCACCGGATGAGGCGGCGGACTGGGCCGCGGATGGAGCCGCCGAGGCGGTGGGGGCGGCTGAGGGCGACGCGGAGCCGCATGCGGCGACGGTGATCGCCAGGGCGCCTACGGCGGCGGCGAGTCGGCGGGGGCGGTGGAGCACGGGGATCGGGACCTCCGAGGTATTGGGCAGGATCCTCATCGCTCGCCGACGATCCGGCGCTCGATGAACAGCATCACGAGGTACAGGGTCACGCCGATGATCGCGAGCTGGAGCAGCGCCGCGAACATCAGCGGGATGTCGAACAGGGAGCCGCGGGCGATGTTGATCAGCACGCCGAGGCCGCGATCAGCGCCCGCCCACTCGCCGACGATCGCGCCGATCACCGCGAGGGTCACGCCGACCCGCATGCCGCCCAGGATCGCCGGAGCGGCGGCGGGCACCTCAACGCGGCTGACGATCTGCCAGTTGCCGGCCCGGAACGAGCGCGCCATCTCGAGCAGGCGCGGGTCCACCGAGCGGATGCCCACCATCGTGGCCACCGCGACCGGGAAGAACACGATCAGGGTGGTGATCACGAGCTTGGACAGCAGCCCGGTCCCAAACCACAGGGCGATCAGCGGGGCCAGCGCGAGCACCGGCGTGGCCTGGGCGGCGACGAGGTAGGGGCTGAGCAGCCGCTCGGCGAGCGGCGAGCGGGCGAGCGCGATGCCCACCCCGAGAGCGATCGAGGCGCCGAGCGCGAAGCCGAGCAGCACCTCCAGCAGCGTGGCGGCGACGTGCGGCCACATGGTGCCGTCCGTCCAGGCGCGGACGAACGCCTCGGCAACGGCCAGGGGCCCGGGCAGGATGTAGGGCGGGAACCCGCTCACGAACACGATGAGCTGCCAGGCCAGGACGAACACGACGAGGCTGGCGGCGGCGGGCCACAGGCTCCCGGCGAAGCGCCGCGATCGGCGCGGCCGGGGCTGGGCGGTGACCGGCGCATCCGCGCGGGTGCGCACCGGCGTGCCGTCCTGGGACGCGGCGGTCATTCTGGGTCCTCCGGCGCGAACGGGTCGAACCAGGCGGGCGTGCCGGGATCCGTCGCCGCGAAGCGCCTCGGGCGGTCCCGCGGCGCCAGGCCGGCGGGGATCGCGGTGCGGGCCTCCTCCATCGCGATGGCGTCATCGGTGGTGTCCACGAGGTGCGCGCGGACGTCGGCGGCCAGCGACGAGACGGACGCCGAGTCGAGGTCCGACAACCGCCGCGGGCGCGCCAGGGGGACCCGGATGTCCGCGAGCACGCGGGCCGGCCGGGGCGACAGCACGACGACCCGGTCGGCGAGGAACACCGCCTCCGGGATGCTGTGGGTGACCAGCACGATCGTGGTGCCGGTCCGCTCCCAAAGGCGCAGCAGCTCGAGGTTGAACCGCTCGCGGGTCAGGGCGTCGAGCGCGCTGAACGGCTCGTCGAGGAGCAGCAGGCTGGGCTCGAGGGCGAGCGCGCGAGCGATCGACACGCGCTGCCGCGTCCCGCCGGAGAGCGTCCCGGGCCGGCTGCGCGCGTACTCCCGCAGCCCGACGAGCCCCAGCAGGTCGTCGGCGCGCGCCGCCTGGCGCCCCTTGGGCCAGCCGGCCAGCTCCATCGGGAACCGGACGTTGTCCTCGGCCGACCGCCAGGCGAGCAGGCGGGGCTCCTGGAACACGAGCCCGACCCTCGGGTCGGGGCCGCTGACCGGGTTGCCGTCGATGGTCACGGTGCCGGCGTCCGACGGGATCAGGCCGGCGAGGACCCGCAGCAGCGTGGACTTGCCGCAGCCGTTGGGGCCGATCAGCGCGATGACCTCGCGGGGGCGGACCTCGAGGTCGATGCCGTCGAGGACGCGCGTCGTGCGTGCGCCGCGGAACGCCAGCGTGATGCCGGCGAGGCGGACGCCGGCGCCAGCGCCGGGGACGTGCGCAAACGGCGTTGCCGTCGCGGGGTCCCGGGCCGGTTCCATGCGCTGTGCCTCCGTCGCTGCTCGGGCACGACGGGGCAGGGCGATCGGCCCGCGCGGACGCGGCCGACCACAGCCTTCTCTCATCCGGACTGTACCGTCGGCTCCGGTCGACGAGGACGCGCCTCGCCTCGGATCTGCCGCCCCGCTGGCACTGCGCCGCGGCTTGGCTCGTGGGCTCGCCCGGACTGCGCCGGGCCCTACCACCGGTCGGGGGTTGCACCCTGCCCCGAAGGCTCTGGACGGGATGCTACCACCCATGGCACGAGGGGTTGCAGAACGACCTTCTGCCCGTCTCCCGTGCACGGACGCCGCGTGAGGGCGCCGCGCCCGCCGGGTCGCACCTGGGCGCGGCACCTTCCCCCGCCCACGGCGCAGTCGGGTCGTTCGCGAATCGCGGAACTACCGGGCGGACCCACTTGCCGCAGCCCGCCGACCCCAGCCCGCTGGCCCCAGCCCGCCTACCCCCAGCCCGCTGGCCCCGCCCGCTGGCCCCCGTTCGTTCCGCGATCTGCGAACGATCGCGCACCTCCACCCTGACGGCCCATGCGGCCCCGGGCTCACGGACCCCCAGCGCAGCGGACCCAAGGGCGCGCGAGACCACCCGGCCCACCTCGTTCCGCGATTCGCGAACGACCGCGCACCCCCACCCTGCCGGCCCATGCGGCCGCCGGGCGACGGGCAACCCTAGCGGCCGATCCCCGCCTCGCGCAGCGCCGGGTGGAGGGCGAGGTACGTCGCGAACGCCGAGTCGTAGACGGTGCGCGCCCGCGGGTCCGGCTCGATCCGCCGGGCGATCCCGGTCATCGCGGCCACGCCGGCCGCCAGGTCGGGCACCGCTCCGGCCCCCGCCGCGGCCAGGATCGCGGCACCCACCACCGCGGTCTCCCCCACCGCGGGCACGAGCGTCGGCACGCCCAGGACGTCGGCCTTGATGCTGCCCCAGAGGTCGCCGGGCGTCGGCCGGCCCGCAAGCCGCAGGGAGGTGACCGGCGCGCCGGCGGCGGCGAGGGGCTCGGCCACGTGGCGAATCGCGTAGGCCGCGCCCTCGAGCACGGCGCGCACCAGGTGCCCTCGATGATGGGCCAGCGTCAGCCCCGCGAACGCGCCGCGCGCCCCCTCGTCGAAGACGGGCGCCCGCTCGCCGGCGAGGTACGGCAGGAACACCAGCCCGTCGGCCCCCGCGGGGACGGCGGCCGCCTCGGCGAACAGCTCCTCGATCGACCACCGATCGCCCAGGATGGCGGACCGCAACCAGTCCACCGACGCGCCGAGCGCGGCCATCGCGCCGCCCACCGCCCACCGCCCCGGCAGCGGCGCGGGCGCCGCGTACAGGCCGGGCACGCGCACCTCGCGGTCCGCGTAGATCGCGATCCCGCCGGACGCCCCGCCCGTGTCCACCGCGTCCCCCGGCGCGAGCAGCCCGGCACCGAGCATCGATGCCGCCCCGTCGTTCACGCCGCAGATGACCGGCGTCCCCGCCCGAAGCCCGAGTGCGGCGGCCACGATGGGCCGGAGCTGCCCCAGCCTCGACCCCACCGGCCGCCCCTCGGCCACCTTCGACGGCAGCACGCCCGCATCCTCGAGCGCGGAGGGCTCCGGTGCCGTCTCGTGCGCCTGCAGGGACGTGGCCGCCACTCCGCTCAGCCACAGTCCGACCGCGTCCCAGGCCGGCATCAGCCACACCGCGCGCATCGCGGCGACGGGATCGCGGTGCGACAGCCAGGCCATCCGCGGCAGCAGGCCGAAGCCGGTGTCGCCGGGGCGACGGTCCTGCCACGTGACCGCCGGCCGCACCGGCATCCCCTCGTCGTCGGCCGCCACCAGCGTGGGCCCCTGGGTGACGGCGCAGACCGCAAGCACGTCCACGCCGGCCAGGTCCAGGCTCTGGACGGCCGCCGCCAGCGCGGACCACCAGTCCGCCGGGTCCTGCTCCGCCCGCCCGTCAGGCCCCGTGTCGGTTCGGTAGCCCGACCGCCCGAGGCCGATCAGTCGGCCGTCGAGGCCCAGGCAGATCGCCTTCGCCTCCGTCGTGCCGACGTCGAGGCCGAGCACTGCACGGACGGGGTCAGCCACGGTCAGCCACCTGCGGCGACCTCCTCGGGGAGCAGGAACCAGCGCAGCGACTCGAAGTCCGGGCCGACCGAGGCGGCGGGCGGGACGGCACCCGGGGCGGTCCCCGCGACGGCCGCCGGCGGGCGGGCCAAGATCTCCCGCGCCTCGGCCAGGTAGTCGGCCAGCCGCGACTCGGGCTCGTGGTGGCGATGGCTCGGGTAGTGCATGCCCAGGCTGTCGTAGGCGATGTCGCGCAGCGAGGCTGGCGGCTCCGGCAGGCCGGCCCGATGGCGCCACAGGCCCGACGCCGGGTCGAAGGCGTACTGCGGCAACAGCCGCCACCCCTCGCTCGCCACCAGGTCCACCGCGTCGAGGATGAACTCGAACACGCGCTCCGACAGGAAGTAGTTGAAGTTCACCCGCACCCAGCCGGGCTTGATCCCCTCGCAGCCGCGGGAGATCTCGCGCTCGAACGCATGCGAGCGCTCCAAGTCGATCCCCAGCAGCCGGTGCCCGTACGGGCCGGCGCAGGAGCAGCCGCCCCGCGACTGGATGCCGAACAGGTCGTTGAGCAGGGCGACCACGAAGTTGTGGTGCAGATACCGCCCGCCGTGGCGGACCACGAAGGACACGATCGAGAGCCGCTCGGCGGTGTGGCTGCCGAGGATCTCGATCGAGGGGTTGGACTCCCACCGGTGGAGGGCCCGGTGGATGAAGTCGGCCTCGCGCTCGCGGATGGCGTCGACGCCCACGGCCGCCTTGAGGCCGAACACGAGGCCGGCCCGGATCGACTCCACGATGGCCGGCGTGCCGCCCTCCTCCCGGTGCTCGACGTCGTCGAGGTAGACGTGCTCGAGCGGATTGACGTACAGCACAGTCCCGCCGCCGGGCATCGTGGGCACCCGGTTGCGGAACAGGTCGCGGCGGGCCACGAGCACGCCCGGCGTCCCCGGCCCGCCGATGAACTTGTGGGGCGAGATGAACACCGCGTCCTTGCCGGCCGCCGCGTCGCCGCCGGGGTCCATCTCGATCGCCACGTACGGGGCCGCCGCCGCGAAGTCGAAGCACGCGAGCGCGCCATGGGCGTGCAGGAGCCGCGAGATGGCCGCCGTGTCGGACACGATCCCGGTCACGTTCGAGGCCGCCGAGAAGGAGCCGATCTTGAGCGGCCGCGCCTCGTGCCGGCGGAGCTCCTCCTCCAGCTGGAGGAGGTCGATCTCGCCGTCCGCATCCTCGTGGATCATCACCACGTCGGCGATGGACTCCCGCCAGGGCAGCTCGTTGCTGTGGTGCTCGTACGGTCCGATGAACACGACGGGGCGCTGATCGGCGGGGATCCGAGCCCGGAAGCCGTACCGGTCGTCCAGCTCGGCCGGGATCCGCAGCCCGAGCACGTCCACGAGGCGGTTGATGGCCGCCGTGGACCCCGACCCGCAGAACACCACCGCATGCCGATCGTGGTCGCCGCCCACGCCCTCGAGCACGAGGCGGCGGGCCTCCTCGCGGAAGCGGGTGGTCTGGAGGCCGGTCCCCGACGACTCGGTGTGCGTGTTCGCGTACAGCGGCAGAACGGCGTCGCGGATGTAGTCCTCGATGAACGAGAGGCTGCGGCCGGACGCCGTGTAGTCGGCATAGGTCACCCGGCGGATCCCGAACGGACCGGCGACGGCCTCGTCGTCACCCACCACGGACGCGCGGACCAGGCCGATCAGCGGGTTCGGGGCGGGCGGGCGGCGTGCGTGCTGATGGGCGGGCGTGGTGGCGTCGATGGACTCCATGGCCGGAGTCTAGGCGATCGGCGGCGGCGCCCGGAAGCCGAGGCAACGACTCCCGCTACGGGACGCGGTAGGGCGTCAGGTCCGCGTACTGGAACCGGTCCAGGTCCACACGCCCGCTGATGCCCGGCACGGTGCCCGAGCTTGTCCACTGCCAGAAGGACCAGCTGTAGCCCGACCAGTTCAGGGCGGGCACGGTCGGGCTGGTGGCTGCGGTCCAGTGCGCCAGCCACAGCGGGAAGCCGTTCTGGGCGAACCACGTCGAGCCGCCCATCGCGTTCGCCCAGAACGACGGCGAGGTGTAGATCGCCGCCCGCCGCCCGGTGCGCGCATAGACCTCGTACAGCCACTGCGTCACCCAGCTCTGGAGGTTCGCGGGCGACAGCCCGTTGGTGGTCTCCAGGTCGAGCACCGGCATCAGGTCGCCCAGCTGGGGCATCGCGATGCCGACGAAGAAGTCGGCCTCCGCCTGGGCCTGGCCGGGCATCGTCGTGGGCTGGGCGAAGTCGTAGGCCCCGATGACGATCCCGTAGGCGTTGGCGCCGGCGCGGTTGGCGGCGTAGGTGGGGTCGATGTACCAGCCGCCCTCGGTCGCCTTGAGGAACGCGAACTTGTAGCCGGCCGCGGCAACCTGCGACCAGTCCACCGTGCCCTGCCAGTTGCTCACGTCAACGCCCGTCACGCAGCTCCAGGACGGGGTTGGGGTGGGCGCCGGCGTCGGCGTCGGGACGGGTGTGGGCGTGGGCGACGCACTGGGGTTGAGCGTGGGCGTGGGGGGCGGGACGGGCGTGGGCAGCGGGACCGGCGTGGGCGTGGGCGAAGGCGGCGGCAGGCATGCGACGGGCTGCTGCGGGTACGGCACGAACATCGGGAGCGGCGTCATGGCCGGCGTGGGCGACGGGGTCGGCGAGGGCGGCAGGGTCGGCGGCGCCGAGGGCGAGGCCGTGGGCGGCGCGGTGGGCGCGGATGTCGAGCTGGGCGACGCGGTCGGTGCGGAGGGCGGGTCGCTGGGCGTCGGGTCCGGCGCGGGCATCGTCGCCGCGAACAGCCCCTTGGACGCCCAGAGGTAGGACACCCCGTAGAGCGACTGCACGCTCTTGCCGTTGACCGAGATGATCCGGTACCACGCCGTGCCGGTGGCGGTTGACGGGCAGCTGATGGACCACGCACCGCCCGACCGGGTGCCGTTCGAGACCACCCTGGTCCCAGCCGCCAGCCTGGCCTTGACGGTGCCGCTGAGCGATGGGCTGGTCCGAAGCGCCGTCCCGGAGCAGACCGAGTAGGACGGAGTGGAGACGGTGACCACCTTGAACAGTCCACTCGCCGCATACAGGTACGAGACGCCGTAGAGCGACTTCACGCTCTTCCCGCCGATCGAGGTGATCCGGTACCAGGCACGGCCCGAGGTGGTGGTCCCGCCGCACTTGGTGTGCCACGCGGCACCAATCACTGCCCCACTGGCGACGACGCGCGTGCCCGACGCCACGGTCCGCTTGAGCGCCGCCGCGGTCGTGGCGCCGGTGCGCATCGACGCGGCGCACCGCGCGGACAGCGAGTAGGTCGAGACCGCGTCAACCTCGGCGACGGCGGGCGGGACCAGCGAGAACAGCACCAGCAGCAGCGACAGCAGGCCGACTGCCACGGACAGGCGACGCGTCGGGCGGCGGGGGGACGGAACGACGCTGGCGGCGTGGGCTGCTCGAGAGACCGGCACGAACTGGGGTTCCTCCTTGCTGCCGCAAGAGTGGCCCCGGACGCGGTCTGCGTCCATGGCCCCTTTGTTGCACTCGCGTCTGGTCAACTCGGACCATCGATCGAGACGATGCGCGAAGGCCGCCGAGGAGGAACGACGGGCGACGCGGCTACAATCGGCCGGTGTCCCGCATCTACTCGCCCCAAGACGCCGACGCCATGGTGCCCGAGATCACCACGGTAGTCCAGCGACTTCGGGACCTCCGCGACGAGGTGGCGGCCCTCCGGGACGCCTACCTGATGCGGGAGCAGGCGCGTGCCGTCGGGACGGGCGCTGCGCCCGAGGACGACCCGGAACTGCGGCGCCTGCGCCTCCGGACCCGCGGCCTCGTCGACCAGATGCAGGCGGACGCCGCCTGGCTCGACGAGCGCGACATCGTCCTGCGGGACATCTCGACCGGGCTGCTGGACTTCCCGGCCGAGGCGGACGGCAGGCCGATCTGGCTGTGCTGGCGGCTGGGCGAGCCGTCGGTGACGGCGTGGCACGCGCAGGAGGACGGCTTCGCCGGGCGTCGCCCGATCGAGGACCTGGCCTAGCCGGCGCCGTCGGCCGCGTGTTGACGCTCAGCGATTCTGTCAGTTCACCTGCTCAGTGAATCTGTCAGTCGCCGTTCGCGCGGAGCGAGGGCGGGGCGCCGCCATGGATGGTCTGCTGCGGGACGATAGCCCACGTTCCGGCTGGTCGGCTCGGGCACCGGTCCGCCGGGCTGGAGGGCCTGGACCTCGCGCAGCCGCTGGGGCTCCGGGGGCGCCGCGACGGCGGCGAGCAGGCGGCCCTGCGCGAGCACGAGCAGGCGGCCGTCGAGCCGCAGCTCGACCTCCACCCGGCTCCCGGCGAGGGACCGGCCGCCCGGTCCCGGCGGCAGCTGGAGCACCATCCCGTCGAGCCGGACGCAGCTGTCGGACCCGACCGCGCGGCGCCAGCGGAAGGCGAGCACGTGGGCGAGGTCGAGGCCGGCCGGCACCGGGCGCCAGGCCGGCGCCGGGTTGGCCGCGGGCACCGCGAAGCGGCGGTTGAAGCGCGGGACGAAGGCGTCGAGCACCGCGTTGGCGCCGGCGAGGTCGGTGACCCCCCGCTGCCGCAGCTCGGACACCAGGCGGTCCTGGAACGTGCCCCAGGCGCGCTCGATCCGGCCCTTGGCCTGGGCCGAGCCTGCCGGGATGCTCGTGATCCCGAGCTCGGCGAGGGCCCGGCCGACCTGGGTCGCCTCGTCGCGCTGCCCGGCGGCGGGACGGGAGGGGGCGAACACGGACGAGCCGTCGCGGTAGATCGAGGCCGGCAGCCCGTACCGGCGGGCCGTCTGGCGCAGCACCAGGAGGTACCCGACCCCGTCCTCGGCCTCGCGGAACACGGCGCCCGTGATCACCCCGGTCGCATCGTCGATGCCGCCCACCAGGGTGAGCCACGGCCCCCGGCCCTCGAGCCAGTCGTGCCGGCTGCCGTCGACCTGGACCATGAGCCCCGCCTGGGCCATCCGCTCCCGGCGGCTCCGGTACCGGGGCGCCCGCCGCCGCCTCGGCGAGGCGATCCCGCGCGAGCGCAGCAGGCGGCGCAGCGCGGACCGGCTGATCACGACCCCCTCCTCGGCAAGCGCCTCGGCGAGGTGCGTGTCGTTGAACCCACGGTACTCGATCGTCGCCAGGGCGACGATCCGGTCGGCGGCCTCCCCGGGCAGCCGGCGCGGCGAGCTCCGGCCCCGGTTGCCATGGGCGAGACCCGCGGCGCCCTCGCGCACCATGGCCGCCCGCAGGCGCCAGGCCGTCCGCTCGCTGCAGCCGAGCAGCAGCACGGCCTCCCCTGTCGTGACGATCCCGGCCAGCCAGCGGCTCACGACCTCGCTGCGCTGCTGCTCCTTGGCGTTCAACGTCAGTGTCTCCCTCATGGGGCGAGACTGACAAAATCACTGAGCAGTTGGCCCTGACAGTTTCACTGAGCAGGGACAGCCGGGCTGACACCGGGGCGCGGGCGTGCTATCCTCCGCCGTCGGCCTAGCCCTCTGAGGCGCGCCGCCCCATGCCTCCGAGACCCGCAGCCGCCGCTGCCGACGACCGAACAAGGACTGCTCTACCGTGAACGTGCTCAACGAGATCGTGGCCGACCAGCTTCGGACCGACCTTCCCGCCATCGTGCCCGGCGACACCGTCAAGGTGTCGGCGAAGGTGGTCGAGGGCAACCGCGAGCGCATTCAGGTCTTCGAGGGCCTCGTGATGCGGGTGCGCAACTCGGGGATCGCCACCACGATCACCGTGCGGCGCATCGCCTCGGGCGTCGGCGTGGAGCGGACGTTCAAGCTGCACAGCCCGCGCATCGAGAAGATCGAGGTCGTGCGCCACGGCGAGGTGCGCCGCGCCAAGCTGTACTTCCTGCGCGACCGCGTGGGCAAGGCCGCGACCACGCTCCGCGAGCGCCGCTAGCCCGCCGGGCCGGCGGCCGGAGCCGTCGGCCGGCGCACGTTCCGCTCCCGACCCCCGGTCAGCGCCGGGGGTCGATCGATTCCCGGAGGCTCACAGGTCCACCGTGCCGGTCACCACGGTGATCGACCGGCCCCCGGTCCAGATCGTCCCGTCGGCGTCTTGGGTGACCTCCACGCGGCCGGCCCGGCCGATCGCCGCGCCCTGCGTCGCCACGTAGGGCGGTGTCAGCCGGCCACTGCGGACGAGCCAGCCGGCGGCCGACGCGTTGAGGCTGCCGGTCACCGGGTCCTCGACGACGGAGCCGTCCTGGGGCCACATGGCGCGCACCTCGAGCGCGGCGGGGGATCCCGCCGGGTAGAGCCCGAGCAGCCCGAGGTCGCAGAACACCGCGCCGGGGCGAACGGACAGCACGGCCTCCGCGCTCTGGAGCAGGACGGCCACCCAGCCCGGGCCGTTGTCGGCCCACTGGGCGTCGGCGATGTCGTGGCGCTCGAGGCCGATCGAGGCCGCGATCCGCTCGATCAGCGCCTCCTCCACCGGCCCCGACCGGAGCAGGGGAGGCTCCGCGAACGCGAGCGTGCCGTCACCCGCCCGTCGTACCGGGATCAGCCCGGACGCGCACGACTGCACGACGGTCGTCTCGTCCCTCGGCCGCCCGCCCGCCTCGAGCCAGGCGTGGCACGTGCCCAGGGTGGGGTGGCCGGCGAAGGGGACCTCGCCCTGGGGCGTGAAGATGCGCACGGCGTAGTCCGCGGCAGGGTCGTCGGGCGGCAGGACGAAGGTGGTCTCGGACAGGTTGGTCCAGCGGGCGAACCGCTGCATCTCCCGGGCGCTGAGGCCGGACGCGTCCAGCACCACGGCGAGGGGGTTGCCGAGCCCGGGCCCCGTCGTGAACACGTCAACCTGCGCGAAGGGCCGCTGCATGCCCCGAGTGTGCCGCCGATCGCCGTGCGGCGCTACGCTGTGGACGAGATGGCCGCGATCGTGCCCACCCTCCACTACGAGCGCCCGCTGTGGAATGCCGGCCTGCTGCGGGTCGCCGGCGTCGACGAGGTGGGCGTGGCCCCGACCTGCGGCGCGGTCGTGGCGGCGGCCGTGGTCATGCCGCCCAACTGCAAGCGCATCCCGGGCGTGCGGGACTCCAAGACGCTCTCCGCTGCCCAGCGTGAGCGGCTCGCCCCGATCATCCGGCGACGGGCCGTGGCGGTCGGCGTCGGGGCCGCGTCGGTGGCCGACATCGACCGCCTCAACATCTACCACGCCACCCACCTCGCGATGCGCCGCGCGATCGCCCGCCTCGGCGGCCACGACCACGTGCTGGTGGACGGCCTCCGGATCGCGGGCTTCGAGGAGCAGGTGGGCCCGTACACGGCCGTCGTCGACGGCGACGCGAAGGTCTACTCGATCGCGTGCGCCTCGGTCGTCGCCAAGATCGTCCGCGACCGGATGATGCACAACCTCGCGCTGCGCTACCCGCAGTACGGCTGGGATCGGAACGCCGGGTACGCCACGCTCGAGCACCGGGAGGCGATCCGGGCCTACGGCCTGACGCCGCACCACCGGCGGAGTTGGCAGGCGCTCCGGGTCCTCTTGGCCGGCGACCAGCTGGCGCTGTTCGACGAGGTGCCGGGGGACCCGGGCGACGGCGGGGCCGAGAACGTCCACAGCGCCGATGCCGATCTGGTCGAGGCCGCCCTGGAGCTCGACCGGGACCTGGCGGAGTGGGGCGCCGGCAGCTGAGCGGCGGGCGCCGTCCGGTGCCCGGGTGCAGCGGCGGTCGGCCAGGGGAACCCGCCGCGCAATGCCGGGATAAGGCGCGGTTGATCGGCCCGGGACAGGCTGGCGGCATGGAACGTGCACGCTCGACCCCAGCCCAGCGCATCGGCGACGAGGGCGAGCGCGTGGCGGCCGAGCGCCTCGAGGCGATGGGCTGGCAGGTCATCGCCCGAAACGTGCGCGTCGGCCGCGCCGAGCTGGACCTGCTCGCCATCGACCCGGCCGACCCGCCGTCGCTGGTCGTGGTCGAGGTCCGCCGCCGGGCTCGACGCGACTTCGGGCTGGCCGAGGAGACCGTCGACCGCCGCAAGCGCGCGGTCCTGCGCCGGGCGGCGGGCGAGCTGGCCTGGCGAGGATCGCTCCCGGACGGCCGGCGGCTGCCGCCGCTTCCGGTGCGGGTGGACCTGATCGCGATCGACCGGGGTCCCGACGGCCGGCTCTCGCTCCGCCACCACCGGGGCATCGCGGTGTAGGGTCGCGGCCGCGGGAGCTGCACCCGTCCGCCACGGCGGCCGAGCCGGCCGGTCCGGGGACGGGCGTGTGCTACACTCCCGCCCGCCGTGGACCCCACGGCGATTGGTCATGCCCGCCCGGCGGACGCTGGACGGAGCTCACACGCGGACAGCTCCCTGACGGGACGGTGCCGTTGCCGGGCCAGGCCCCGAGCGCGGTCCCCGCAGGCGGTCCGCGGAGGACACGAACCGCAGGAGGTCACGCGTGCCCACCGTCTCGATGCGCCAGCTCCTCGAGGCCGGCGTCCACTTCGGACACCAGACCCGGCGCTGGAACCCGAAGATGAAGCCCTACATCTTCGCCGAGCGCAACGGCATCCACATCATCGACCTGGCGCAGACGGTCAAGCGCCTCGACGTCGCGCTCGCGTACGTCACCGACACGGTCGCCCGCGGCGAGAGCGTGCTCTTCGTGGGCACCAAGAAGCAGGCGCAGGAGCCGGTGATGCAGGAGGCCATCCGGGCCGGCCAGCCGTACGTCACCAAGCGCTGGCTCGGCGGCATGCTGACCAACTTCGTGACCATCAAGAAGCGCATCGGGCTGCTCGACCAGCTCGAGGCCCGCCAGATGGCGGGGGACTTCGACCGGATGACGAAGAAGGAGGCCGCCAAGCACCTCGAGGAGCTGACCAAGCTCCAGGCGACGCTGGGCGGCATCCGCAAGATGAAGCGGCTCCCGGGAGCGATCTTCATCGTCGACCCCCACCGCGAGCGCATCGCGGTGACCGAGGCCAACAAGCTCGAGATCCCGGTCGTCGGCACCGGCGACACGAACGTGGACCCCGACGAGCTCGACTACATCATCCCGGCCAACGACGACGCGATCCGCGCGATCCGGCTGCTGTGCCAGCTGGTGGCCGACGCGGCCATCGAGGGCGCGCGCCTGCGCGCTGCCCACGCGGCCGCGGAGCCGGAGCCGGCCGAGGCGCCGGCGGCCGAGGAGCCGGAGTTCGACGAGAGGGCCGCGGCCGACCTGGTGGCCCAGCTCGCGGCCGGCGGCACGCTGACCTTCGAGCCCGAGGACGACGACCTGCTGCCCGGCGCCCCGGCCGCGTCCGCCGAGTGACGCCGCTCCGGGCGGGCCCGCTCGGCCAGCCCGGCTGACGCCGGCCGCTGGCCGTCGTCTGCGTGCAACGAACCTTGGCGGGCGCGACCCGCCGAACACCACGACAGGAGCATCACCCACATGGCGATCACGGCCGAGGCCGTCAAGGAGCTTCGAGAGCGCACCGGCGCGGGCATGATGGACTGCAAGCGCGCGCTCGAGGAGGTCGGCGGCGACATGGAGAAGGCCGTCGCGCTGCTGCGCGAGCGCGGTCTCGCGGCGGCGGCGAAGAAGGCCGGCCGCGACGCCCGCGAGGGCCTCGTGGCCAGCTACATCCACACCGGGGGCCGCGTCGGCGTGCTGATCGAGGTCAACTGCGAGACGGACTTCGTCGCCCGGACGGAGGAGTTCCAGAAGCTCGTGCGCGACCTCGCGATGCAGGTCGCCGGCCTCGCGCCGCTGTACGTGGACACCGACCGCATCCCGCCCGCCGAGCTCGAGGCCAAGAAGGCGGCGCTGCTCGCCGACGAGTCCACCCAGAGCAAGCCCGAGGCGATTCGCGGGAAGATCGTGGAGGGGCAGCTCGCGAAGTGGTACAAGGAGGTCTGCCTGCTCGAGCAGCCCTTCCGCGACGAGGACCGGTCCGTGCGCGACCTGGTGACCGAGAAGATCTCGACGATCGGCGAGAACATCCGCGTCCGGCGCTTCGTCCGCTTCGCCCTCGGGGAGGAGATGTGACCGAGCCCGGTCGGGCGGCAGGCGGGAGTGCGGGGCCGGACACGGCCCCCAGCCCCGGCCCGCTCCGCTACCGCCGGATCCTGCTCAAGCTCTCGGGCGAGGCCCTGCTCGGGGAGCGCCAGTACGGCGTCGACCCGGCGTTCTGCGCGTTCATCGCCCGGCAGGTCGCCGACGTCGTCGCCATGGGCGTCGAGGTCGGGATCGTCGTCGGCGGCGGCAACATCTTCCGCGGCATGGCCGCGGCCGCCCGCGGCATGGACCGCGCGACGGGCGACTACATCGGCATGCTGGCCACGGTCATGAACGGACTCGCCCTGCAGGACGCGATCGAGCGCGCGGGCGTCCCCGTCCGGGTCATGTCGGCGATCGCGATGAACGAGGTCGCGGAGCCGTACATCCGCCGCCGCGCCGTCCGCCACCTCGAGAAGGGCCGGGTCGTGGTGTTCGTGGCCGGCACCGGCAACCCGTACTTCACCACGGACACCGCGGCCGCGCTGCGCGCCGTGGAGATCGACGCCGAGGTCCTGCTCAAGGCCACCAAGGTGGACGGCGTCTACGACGCGGACCCGATGAAGGTCCCCACGGCGACGCGCTACGAGCGCCTGGGCTACCTCGACGTCCTGCGCGACCAGCTCAAGGTGCTCGACGCGGCGGCGGTCTCCCTCTGCCAGGAGAACGACCTGCCGATCGTCGTGTTCGACCTCAACCGACCGGAGAACATCACGAGGGTGGCTCGCGGCGAGCCAGTGGGAACCCTCATCGCCGGCGAGACCGGAGGAGCCACCGCATGACCAGCGAAGACCTAGCCAGCGCCGAGCACAAGATGTCGCGCGCGGTGGAGGCGATGGAGCGCGATTTCGCCGGACTCCGGACCGGCCGGGCCTCGACCGCCCTCGTCGAGCGGATCCACGTGGAGTACTACGGCACGCCCACGCCGCTCAACCAGCTGGCCTCGATCAGCGTGCCCGAGCCGCACCAGATCGTGATCCAGCCCTGGGACCGGGGCGTCCTGGGCGCCATCGAGAAGGCCATCATGAAGTCCGACATCGGGCTCATGCCCAATGTGGACGGCACGGTCGTGCGCCTCAACATCCCGCCGCTCACCGAGGAGCGTCGCAAGGACATCGTCAAGAGCGTCCACAAGCGGATGGAAGAGGCGCGCGTCGAGATCCGCAACCTCCGCCGCGAGGCGGCGGACGCCATCAAGAGGGAGGAGCGTGACGGCACGCTCGGCGCGGACGAGTCGCGCCGGCAGCAGGACCAGCTCCAGAAGATCACCGACCGGGTGATCGCCGACGTGGATCGGCTCGGTGGCGTCAAGGAGCAGGAGGTCCTCGAGGTCTAGTGGCCCAGGCGCCGCTCGATCGCCCCGTCACGCGCCCCACGGACGCGCCGCCGCTCGCCCACGGGCCGGCCCCGTCGGCCCCGACCCGGGACGCGCCCGCCCTCGAGGCGGGCCTGCCGCCCGAGGAGATGCCCCGGCACGTCGCGATCATCATGGACGGCAACCGCCGCTGGGCGCGGGCCCGTGGCGTGAGCGACTTCGAGGGGCACGCGGCGGGCATGGAGGCGGTCCGGGGCGTCCTGCAGCAGGCCGTCCGACGCGGCGTCCCGATGCTCACCCTGTACGGGTTCAGCCGCGAGAACTGGGCCCGCTCCGACGACGAGGTCACCGGGCTGTTCGAGCTGCTGGGGCGCGCCATCGCCAACGAGACCGAGGAGCTGCGGGCCCAGGGCGTGCACGTCCAGGTGCTGGGACGTGTCGAGGAGCTGCCCGAGGAGACGCGGGCGTCGATCGAGAACGCCCTCTCCCGGACGGCCGAGGGGACCCGGCTCCACCTCAACATCGCCTGGAACTACGCAGGCAGGACCGAGCTCGTGGATGCCGTGCGGCGGATCGTCGCGTCGGGCGTCCAGCCCGACGAGGTGGACGAGCGCACCGTCAGCGACGCCCTGTACACCGCCGGCCTGCCGGACCCCGACCTCCTGGTCCGGACCGGCGGCGAGCAGCGCGTCAGCAACTTCCTGATCTGGCAGTCCGCCTACGCCGAGCTGGTGTTCACGGACTGCCTGTGGCCCGACTTCGGACCGGCCGAGTTCGACGCCGCGCTCCTGGAGTTCGCCCGGCGCACGCGTCGCTTCGGGCGCTAGGCCGTGCTCCGCACTCGCGCGATCTCGGCACTGGTCATGGTGCCGCCGCTCGTCATCGCCCTCTGGATCGGCGTGCCGGCGGTGGCGGCCGTCCTGATCCTCGTGGCGGCGCTGGGCGGGCTCGAGGTGTTCCGGCTGCTCAGGCAGGCGGGCTACCCGTCGCTGTCCCTGTTCGGCACGGCGCTGGCCGTCGCGTTCGTCCTCGAGGCGGCGCTCGCCCCCGGGGGCGAGAAGGGCCTGCTGCTGGTGGCGGTGGGCACCGTGCTCGCCGGCATGGGGGCGTTCGGGCGCCCGGACCCGCGCGACGGGCTGGTGGTCTGGGTCGCCACGGTGTTCGGGGCCGGGTACGTGGGCTTGATCGCGTTCGTGCTCCACCTCGCCAACGGCGCCCCGGCCGTGCCGTCGGGCGCGCCCCTCCACGTCCTGTCCGCGGCGCAGGGCTGGATCCTGCTGCTCGTGCTCGGGGTCTGGAGCTTCGACACCGGCGCGTTCCTGGTCGGCCGCCAGATCGGCCGCCACAAGTTCCTGACCCACATCTCGCCCAGCAAGTCGGTCGAGGGCGTGGTCGGGGGCCTGATCGCCACCACCGTCGTGACCAGCGCCATGCTGGCGGCGCTGGGGCAGGCCCCCGCCGGCGGGCTCGCGCTCGGCCCGCTGATCGGCCTCGCGGCCCAGGCGGGCGACCTCGCCGAATCGATGCTCAAGCGCGCGGCCGGTGCCAAGGACTCCGGCACGCTCATCCCGGGCCACGGCGGGATCCTGGACCGGATCGACTCGTTCCTGTTCGCCGGGCCTGTCGTGGCCCTGTACGTCGTTGCGCTCGTCCGCTGAGGCGGGCCTGCGCGGCGTTGCCGTGCTGGGCTCCACGGGCAGCATCGGCCGGCAGTCGGTCGAGGTCCTCGAGGCCCACCCGGACCGGTTCGCGGTGCGCGCCATGGCGGCCGGCCGGAGCGCCCGCGAGCTCGAGGCCCAGGCCCGGCGGCTCCGCCCGCACGCGGTGGCCCTCGCCGACGACGCGCTCGAGCTCGACCTGCCCGCCGGCACGGAGCGCTGGCGCGGGGAGGACGCGCTGGAGCGGATGGCCGTCCGCGACGACGTGGACCTCGTGGTGGTGGGCACCGGCGGCATGGTCTCGCTGCGGCCCGTCATCGCGGCCCTCCGCGCGGGCAAGGTCGTGGCGACGGCCAACAAGGAGACGTTGGTGGCCGGCGGCCACCTGGTGATGGCGGAGGCCGCCGCACGCGCCCTGGCGCGCGCGGCGGAGGATCCGCGCCACCCGCTGGCGACGCCGCTGGGCTGGCTGCGCCCGATCGACTCCGAGCACTCCGCGATCTGGCAGTGCCTGGTCGGCGAGCCGCCGGCGGGCGTCGCCCGCCTCGTGCTGACGGCCTCGGGCGGCCCGTTCCTGGACGCGTCGGCCGACGAGCTCGCCGCCGCGACGCCGGAGCGGGCGCTCAGGCACCCGAACTGGTCCATGGGGGCCAAGATCACGATCGACTCGGCGACCCTCGCCAACAAGGGGCTGGAGGTCATCGAGGCCCGTTGGCTCTACGATGTCCCGTACGACCAGATCGACGTCGTCATCCACCCGCAGAGCGTCGTCCACTCCGCCGTCCAGTTCGTGGACGGCTCCCTCAAGGCCCAGCTGGGCACCCCCGACATGCGCCTCCCGATCCAGTACGCCCTCACCCACCCAGAGCGCCTCCCGTCACCCGCGACGCCGCCAGACCTGCTGGCGACCGCCCGGCTGGACTTCCGCGCCCCCGACGAGGGCCGCTTCCCGGCCCTGCGCATCGCCCGGGACGCCGGCCGCATCGGCCCGCGCGCCTCGGCGGCGCTGATCGCGGCCGACGAGGTGGCCGTGGCGCGGTTCCTGGCCGGCACCCTCGACTTCCCGGGCATCCCGCGCCTGCTCGAGGCCGCGGTGCGCCGCTTCGGCGAGGGCCCGGACCAGGCGCCCGGCGTGGACGCCCTGCTCGCCCTGGAGCGGGAGGTCCGCGCCGCCTTCGCCAGCGGGCCGGTGGGCGCATGAACGGCCTGCTCGACGCGGCGATCTCGATCGTCCTGTTCGTCGTCGTGCTCGGGGTGCTCGTGCTGTTCCACGAGGCCGGGCACTTCGTGACCGCGCGCCTGGCCCGAGTCCGGGTCCTGGAGTTCGGATTCGGCTTCCCGCCCCGCGCGAGGGTGCTCGGCACGCGCGGCGAGACCGAGTACACGCTCAACTGGCTGCCCATCGGCGGCTTCGTCAAACTGGAGGGGGAGGACGGCGCCGAGCTCGACGACCCGCGCTCGTTCGGCCGCGCCCCGCTGTGGAAGAAGCTGCTGATCCTGCTGATGGGCGTGGTGATGAACCTCGTCCTGGCCGTCGCCATCTTCGGCGGCATCGCCTTCCTCGGCGCGCCGAACATCGGGGTCAAGTTCGACGCCGTCGAGCCCGGCTCGCCCGCCGCGGCCGCCGGGCTGGTGGTGGGCGACACGATCGCGTCCATCGACGGCCGGCAGTACGACTTCTACAGCGGCAGCTACGGCGACGGCACCATCCTCGACCACCTCCGCGCGGACGCCGGCCAGACCATCCAGCTGGGCGTGGTCCACGCGGACGGGACGCCGGCCACGCTCACGGTCACCCTGCGATCGAAGGCCGAGGTGGCCGCCGGCCAGGGCGCCCTGGGGGTCCGGGCCGGGTCCGGCGGGTTCCAGCCGGCGATCCTGGCCGGGACGACGAGCCGGCCCCTGGGCGAGTCGGCCTCGATCGGCTGGCAGGAGACCACGCGCTGGTTCAACGCCATCTTCGACGCGCTGGGCAAGCTGGGCAGCTCGATCGTCAGCCACCCGACCCAGGCGCCCCCGGTGTCGGGGCCGGTGGGGATCGCCGGCGAGCTGGGCCAGACGTTCCGCGACCAGGGCCCGATCATGACCCTGTACGTGGCGGGCATCCTGTCGGCGAACCTCGCGCTGGTGAACGTGCTGCCCTTCCCGCCCCTCGACGGGGGCCGGATGCTGGTGCTCGCGCTCAAGGCCATCCCGGGCGTCGGGCGCAAGATCAGCCAGCGCGCCGAGCAGGCGACCTACGCGATCGGGTTCCTCGCCCTGTTCGGCTTCCTGATCTGGGTCACCTTCTTCGACATCGCCCGGGGCATCACCGGGGGAGGCTGACGATGAGCTCGCCGGAGGCACTCCGCCCCGCCCGCCGCCCCACCGTCTCGGTCGACGTCGGCGGCGTGCTGGTGGGCTCCGCCCACCCCGTGGTCGTGCAGTCGATGACCAACACGGACACGGCGGACCCTGACGCCACGGCCATCCAGGTGGCCCGGCTCGCCCACGCCGGCAGCCAGCTCGTCCGCGTGACCGTGAACACCGAGCAGGCCGCCGCGGCCGTCCCCGAGATGCTGCGCAAGCTGCGCGACAACCTAGGGGTGGACGTGCCGGTGATCGGCGACTTCCACTACAACGGCCACAAGCTCCTGGTCCAGTACCCGGAGACCGCGCGGCTGCTGGCGAAGTACCGGATCAACCCGGGCAACGTGGGCGGCAAGCACCACGACGAGAACTTCTCGACCATCGTGCGGGTGGCGGTCGACCACGACAAGCCCGTCCGCATCGGCGTGAACTGGGGCTCGCTCGACCAGGACCTGCTGACCTCGATGATGGAGGCGAACGCCCGGGCGGCCCAGCCGCGCGACGCCCGCGACGTGATGATCGACGCGATGGTCGAGTCGGCCATGCGCTCGGCCGAGTTGGCGGAGTCGGTCGGCCTGCGCCACGACCGGATCATCCTGTCGGCGAAGGTGTCCGGCGTCCGGGACCTGGTGGACACGTACCACCGGCTGGCGCCCCGCTCGGACTACCCGCTGCACCTGGGGCTCACCGAGGCGGGCATGGGCATGAAGGGCATCGTCGCGTCCACGGCGGGCCTCGCGGTCCTGCTCAACGAGGGGATCGGCGACACCATCCGCGTGTCGCTCACCCCCGAGCCCGGCGCGGGCCGCGAGCTCGAGGTGGAGGTGGCCCAGCAGGTCCTCCAGTCGATGGGCCTGCGCTCGTTCCTGCCCCAGGTCTCCGCCTGCCCGGGCTGCGGCCGCACCACGTCCACGTTCTTCCAGGAGATGGCCCAGCAGATCACGGGGCACCTCCGGGCGCGTATGCCCGAGTGGCGCGAGACCCACCCGGGCGTCGAGGACATGAAGGTGGCCGTGATGGGGTGCGTGGTCAACGGCCCGGGCGAGTCGAAGCACGCCGACATCGGGATCTCGCTGCCGGGCACGTTCGAGGCGCCGGTGGCGCCAGTGTTCGTGGACGGCAGGCTGGACCGGACGCTGCGCGGCGACAACATCGTCGCCGAGTTCATCGACCTGCTCGAGGACTACGTGGACCGGCGGTACACGCGCGCGTAGTCGCGCCGCGGACGGGGGCGAGATGCCGATCCCGATGGCCATCCCCGGATCGGTCCGGGCCCGATGAACGACCCGATCGCCGCCGCCCTGGCGCTGTGCGCCGCCGGGGTGGTCGGCGGGCTGGCGGCGCTGGTCCGGGGGCTCGCCGGGTACCGCAGCGGGGCGCTGATCGAGGGCACCGCGACCTCGCGGATCGCCACTCTGGCGGCGGGCGAGGTCCGGGTCAGCGGCACCGTCGAGGCGGCGGAGGCGCTCCTGCGGTCGCCGCTCCAGGACCGCGACTGCGTCTGGTACCGATCGCGGGTCGATGCGTCGGACGGCGAGGGCCGCCCGGCATTCCACGAGGAGCGCGGCGTCGGCTTCCGCGTCCGCGATGCGAGCGGCGCGATCCGGGTGTTCCCGCGGGGCGCCCGGATCGACGTGCCCGCGCAGTACGACGAGCGCACCGGGCTGTTCGGCGACGCGCCCATCGGGCTGTCGCCGCGGCACGAGACGATGGCCCCCGCCCCGGGCTCGGTGGACCGCGACGCCGCGGTGGCGGCGCTCCTCACGGTGCACCCGCCGGATCCGCTCGACGAGCTGGCGGCTCCCGCCGGGCTGGGCACGGGCGCGCGCGGCTCGGGCCGCCGCTACACCGAGGCGCGGATCGAGCCTGGCGACACGATCACCGTCGTCGGCACGGCGCGGCCGTTCAGCGAGCTCGAGGACCCGGCGACCGCCGACGCGCTCGACGGCTCCGCCGACCCGCTCGGAGCGCTGGCGGACCCGGAGGTCGCCGCGGACGTGGCGGCGGCTCGCGAGGCGGGCGAGCTCTCGGCGCCCGAGCAGGCCTGGGGCAACGCCGCGATCCCGGGCTTCGGCATCGACCGCCCGGTCCGAGAGCCCGAGCTCGACCCCGCCGCCCGCCAACCGACCCTCGCCTCGCCGGAGACGGCGGCGCGGATCGAGCAGGCGTTCGACATCGCCCCGGACCTGCTGGTCCTCGCATCGGCCGCGGACGCCCCGCTGCTGATCGTCGCGGGCGCGCCCGGGGAGGCCGTGGCGCGCGACCAGGGGCGGTTCCTGCTGGGCCTGGCCGGCGCGCTGGTGGCCATCATCTCCGCGGTGTCGGGCGCGCTCCTGCTGTCGGGCCGCTGAGCCGCAGGACCCCGGGGCACCGGGCGCGGCGCCGTCGCGTGGGCCATCATGTGCAGGCCATGACGCCCGTGTCGCTCGCCGCGGCCTTCGCCCTCGTCCTCGTGCTCGCGGTGGCCGGCTTCCTCGCGGTCACCACGTACAACGACGTCGTGGCGCTGCGCAACCGCGTCACCAAGGCGTGGGCCAACGTGGACGTCGCGCTCAGGCAGCGCCACGACGAGCTGCCCAACTACGTGGACGCCGTGCGCGGCCTGATGGCGTTCGAGAAGGACGTGCTGGCCGAGGTCACCGCGCGCCGGGCGGCCTACTCGGACCGCGACCCGATCCCGAGGCAGGCCGCCACGAGCGAGGCGACCTCGGCCGCCGTCCGGCAGCTGTTCGCGGTGGTCGAGCGCTACCCGGAGGTCCGGTCGGCCGCCAACGTGGCGTCGCTCCAGGCGGAGGTGGCCCGCCTCGAGGACCTGATCGCTGACCGGCGAGAGCTCTACAACGACCAGGTGTACCGCTACAACACGCGGATCGCCCAGGTGCCCGCGAGCCTCGTCGCCGGCCTGTTCGGGTGGCGGCCGGAGCCGTTCTTCACCGCGGGCGGCGACGACCTGGACCGGCCGGACGTCAGCCTCGGGGGCACCGAGCAGGAGGCGGCCGAGCCGTAGGCCGCAGCTGCCGCGCAGCCCCGGCGAGGCGGCCCGCCGTCGCGTCGGTCGCCGTGGCGTCTGCCGGGTCCCCCCGGCGCGGGGTCAGTCGGCGGGCCGGCTCCGGCGTCGGCGCGCCAGCGCGACGGCGGCGACGGCGGCGACGACCAGGAGGGCGCCGGCCGGGACCAGGGGCGACATGCGGTCGGCCGCGTCCAGGAGCGCCGTCTGGAGCGCGATGGACAGGTCGGCCAGGCCCAGCGCGTCGTACAGGCCGGCGGCCGGGTTGGCGCCCTCGAGCACGATGAACATGAGGCCGAGGACCACGAACATGGCGCTCGAGACGACGACGGTGATGTGCCGCTCGAGGCCCAGGACCCGGACCTCGCGCCCGCGGAGCATGCCCCGCCCCGAGCTGCCCAGCCGCTCCCAGACGAGCGCCAGCAGGAACAGCGGGAACGCCATGCCCGCGGCGTACGCCGCGAGCAGGGCTGCCCCGGAAAGCGCCCCGCCCGACGACGCCGCGATGGTCAGCACGCCGCCCAGGATGGGGCCGGCGCAGAAGCCGCCGAGGCCGAAGCCGAGGCCCAGCGCATAGGTGCTGGCGGCGCGCTCGGCGGTCATCGGCCGCAGCGTGCCGCCCCCGGCGGTCGGCAGCTCGAAGCCCCCCCGGGCGAACTGGACGATGCCGATGACCACCAGCACGGCGCCGGCGAGCATCATGAGCGTCCCGCGCTGCGCGGTCAGGACGCTGCCCAGGGCGCCGGCGCCCACCCCCAGCGGGAGCAGCAGGGTCAGCATCCCGGCGTAGAAGATCACCGTGCGGGCGGCCAGCCGGGCGGGGGAGGGGAAGGCGTAGGCGAAGAACGCGGGCAGCAGCAGCGCCGAGCAGGGCGAGAGCAGCGACAGGACGCCGCCGACGAAGGCGACGAGCAGCTCCACCATCAGGCGCTCCGGGCGGCCGGCGTCACGGGGCGGTCGACGCGGACGGCGCGCTCGAGGCGGCGGCGTCCACGGCCGCGGTCAGCTGGGCCATCGTCTGGTACCCGACGAGTGGCGTGCCGTTGACGCTGAAGGCCGGCGTGCCGGAGAAGGCGGCCGACGCCACCTTGGTGTCCGCCCGGACCGCGGCGTCGTAGGTCCCCGCATCCACGCACGCGTCGAAGGTGGTCGCGTCCAGGCCGAGCGTGGCGCCCATGGCCTTGAGCTTGTCCTTGGTGAAGGCGCCCGTGTTGGGCGTGGCGCCCTGCGAGCGGTAGAGCAGGTCGTGCATCGCCCAGAACTGGCCCTGGTCGCCGGCGCACCGCGCGGCGTTGGCCGCGTCCACGGACTCCTGGCCCTCCCAGGCGTCGTCGTGCCACTCGAAGCGGACTCTGCCCGTGGTGATGAACGCCGACCGGAAGCTCGCCTCGACCTCGCGCGCCCAGCGGCCGCAGTAGTCGCACTGGTAGTCCGAGTACTCCGCGACCGTCACCGGGGCCGTCGCCGACCCCTCCGAGGGGCGCACCACGTTCGCGACCGGGGCGGGCGGCGCCGACAGGCCCGAGATGACGATCCCGGCTGCCGCGACGATGGCCACCGCCACGATCCCGGGCACCAGCCAGCGCCGGCCCAGGCGCACGACGGCCGGCTGCGCGTCGGGGCGGGGTGCGGGTCGGCTCCGGGTGTCGGCGCGGGCGGCGGCGCGGCGCTGGGCGCGCCCCGCCTTGCCGCCGGCTCCGGGGGCAGGCTCGGCAGGTCGTCGGTTGGCCATGGTCAGTGCTCCGGTGTCAGCGAAGGAGGGTGGACAGCGCGGTGCGGGCGGCCGCCACGGCCGCCTCGTCCCGCTCGTAGATCAACAGCCGCCCGTTCTCCTCGTGGCGGGTGGCGCGGACCAGGCCGGCCTCGCGGAGGCGGGCGAGGTGGTTGGAGACGTTGTTCTCGCGGGCCCCGAGCGCCGTGGCGAACTCGCACACGCAGTGGGGCCCGTCGGCGAGCATCGCCAGGATGGTGGCCCGGGACCGGTCGCCCAGCAGCTGGGCGACGCTGACGGCGTCGGCGACGTCGGGTGCGACGAGGTCGCGGCGGGGTCGCGGCGGGTGCAGGACGGTCATCGGGGCCCTCGGTGCTGGGTCGACGGAGGAGGGAATATCTCAGTCGGGACTGATATGTCAAGGGACTATCGGCCCTGTCTGCGCCGGGGTCCGGCGCCGGGGCCCGCGTCACCGTCGCGTCACGCCGGCGCCGTAGACTTCAGGGATACGGAGGTCCCCATCCATGCGCTTCGCCTTTGCCCAGCCGTCCATGCCCCGCCCGTCTGAGACCCTGCCGGGTCGCGACCGTCCGATCATGGTCCCGGGCGCCCACTTCGTGAACGGCAACCCGATCGGCGGGCCGTACCCGCACGGCCTGCAGATCGCGGAGTTCGGGATGGGCTGCTACTGGGGCGCGGAGAAGAAGTTCTGGCCGCTGCCGGGCGTGTGGGCCACCGCCGTGGGCTTCGAGGGCGGTGCCACGCCCAACCCCACGTACCGCGAGTCGTGCACCGGGCTGACCGGTCACACCGAGACCGTCCGCATCGTGTTCGACCCCGGCGTCATCTCGTACGAGCAGCTGCTCAAGGTGTTCTGGGAGCAGCACGACCCCACCCAGGGCATGCGGCAGGGGAACGACCTGGGCACCCAGTACCGCTCGGCGATCTTCGCCCATGGGCCGGAGCAGCTGGCGGCCGCCCTCGCGTCGCGGGACCGCTACCAGCGCGAGCTGACCGGGGCCGGCTACGGCCGGATCACCACGGAGATCGCCGAGGCCGGGGTGTTCTACTTCGCCGAGGAGGACCACCAGCAGTACCTCGCGAAGAATCCCCAGGGCTACGATTGCCATACCGCGACGGGAGTTGCCTGCCCCATCGGGCTTGGGGTCAGCGCTCAAACGTAGTCTCGAACTCTCGGGCGGTTCGCAGTATGGTACGGCCATGCGCCGCGCCGAAGGCTCGCTCGCGCGAACGGCGGCCGTTGCTGGAGTCGTATTCGTACTAGCAGCGTGCGGGCAGGCTGAGGTGCCTGCCATCGCGACACCGACCGCGCAACCGAGCTCTGGTTCGTGTCCGGTGACGGCGGCTGCTTCAACGGGGCAGATTCCGTCGACGGTCACCGCCTTCATGGTGAGTGGCATGTCGCTGCCGTCGGGAATGACACCGCCTCCGCTACAGATGTACGGCAACGACTGGCTGTGGACCGAGCTCGGCACCGGCGACGGGACGCTGCGGGCAACGCCGGGGTCGGACGGGCTGCTTCAGGCGAAGTTCCCGACGTATCGGCTCGTCGACGGGAGCCTGACCGTCAGTGCGAACCGTCTCGACGGGACCTCGAACGGGGTGCAGGTCGATGTGCCGGGCGGGTACGGCGCGACGGGCTTCCAGGCCGTGGGCGTCTCGTTCCCGGCACCGGGATGCTGGTCGATCACCGAGTCGATCTCGGGTCACAGCTTGACGTTCGTGGTCAAGGTAGTCGCGGCGCCGTAGCCATACCGAAAGCAGACAGCCCGGGCTCACGGAGACGAGTCATACATTCGCCCGTCGCAAACCCGGACGGCTACGACTGCCACACCGCCACTGGGGTCGCGTGCCCGGTCGGGCTGGAGGTGGCAGCGCCGGAGGCCTAGCCGCCCGCCGCTCCCCGGAGAAGCGGCGAGTCCTCGGTCGGGCTCCCTCGCGACGGCAGGCGTGACCGTTCGGCTCTGCGTGCCGCGAGAGCGGGCCGGAGCTGGGTCGTGAGCCAGTGCGGCGGGGGACGTCCACGCCCCCGGGTGTATACTCCGCGCAACTATCGAGGGCCGCCTCCGGACGTGGGTGACCAACCCACGTTTCTTTGTGTCGAGGCGGTCCTCCTTCATGGGCAGAGGAGGGAGGCGCCAAGTGAGTCGCGACTTCGTCGGTGCGCTCCTCCAGCTCAACGCCGAGAAGCAGGTCTCCCGGGACGCGCTCGTGCACGCCCTGGAGGACGGGATCCAGCAGGCCTACCGCCGCGTCGCGGGCGAGGAGGACATCTTCGTCCGCGTCGAGCCGGAGAGCGGCCGGATCGACGTGTTCCGCGGCCGCCACGTGGTCGAGGACGTCGAGGACCCCGGGCTCGAGGTGAGCCTCGAGGAGGCCCGCAGGACCAAGCCCGACGCGCACGTCGGCGAGGTGCTCCTGACCGAGCAGCTCGACGGCGAGCACTTCGGCCGCATCGGCGCCCAGACCGCCAAGCAGATCATCCTCCAGCGCATCCGAGAGGTCGAGCGCGACCAGGTGTTCGACCAGTTCGCCAGCCGCGAGGGCGAGCTGATCACGGGCTCGGTCAGCAGGGTCGAGCCCCGCGCGATCGTGCTGGACGTGGGCAAGGGCGTGGAGGCGATCCTGGCCACCAGCGAGCAGAGCCCCCTCGAGCACTACCGCATCGGCCAGCCCGTCAAGGCGTTCGTGCTCGAGGTCAAGCGCTCCGCCCGCGGGCCGCAGATCATGGTCTCGCGGACGCACAAGGGCTTCCTGCGCCGCCTGTTCGAGCTCGAGGTGCCCGAGATCCACAGCGGCACTGTCGAGATCAAGCAGATCGCCCGGGAGGCGGGCAGCCGGAGCAAGGTCGCCGTCGCCTCCCGCCAGGAGGGCCTCGACCCGGTGGGGGCCACCGTCGGCCAGCGCGGTGCGCGGGTGCAGGCGGTGGTCGCCGAGCTGGCCGGCGAGAAGATCGACGTCATCCCGTGGAGCGAGGACCCCAGCGTGTTCGTCGCCAACGCGCTGTCGCCCGCGCAGGTGATCTCCGTGGCCATCGACGAGGAGCACCGTGTCGCCAGCGTGACCGTGCCCGAGCGCATGCTGTCGCTGGCCATCGGCCGGGAGGGCCAGAACGCCCGGCTCGCGGCGCGCCTGACCGGGTGGCGGATCGACATCCGGAGCGACCAGGCCGCCGCTGAGGCCCCCGGGCCGGCGAAGGCCGACACTCGAGCGCCGGCGTCCGCGCCCGAGGCCGGCTCCGACCGCCCGTCCGGGGAGGTGTCGTCGTAAGCGCGGCGACGGCCGGTCGGCCCCGCCCCGCGGAGGCGCGCAGGCTCCCCACGAGGAGCTGCGTTGCCTGCCGCACGCCTCGCCCCAAGCGCGAGCTGCTCCGAGTCGTCCGGCGGCCCGACGGCTCCGTCGTCATCGACGAGACCGGCCGCCAGCCGGGGCGCGGCGCGTACCTGTGCCGGGACGCCGCGTGCTTCGACCTGGCCGGACGGCGTCACGCCCTGGCGCATGCGCTGGGCACGGAGATCCCGGCGGAGATCGAGCACCGCATCGCGGCTGGGCCCACCGGCCTGGCCGCCCCCACCACCGAACCCCCGCGGGCCGTGAGCTCGCGATCCGAGGCCCTGCACCACATGACTACCGAAGGAGGCGCCCATGGCCAGGAGTAGGAGCGGCACCCGCGGCCGTCGCGGCCCCCGCAAGCCCCAGCGCCGGCCGGGCGGCTTCGTCCCGGGCGGCGTCGCCACGATCGACCCGAGCGAGCGCGGCGCGATCGAGCTGCCGGCCACGATCACGGTCAAGGAGCTGGCGGAGCTGCTCGACGTCAGCCCGGCGGACATCATCCGGGAGCTCATCAAGAGCGGCATCTTCGCGACGATCAACCAGCTGATCGACCGCGACACGGCGTCGCTCGTGGCCGAGGAGCTCGGCTTCGAGGTCGCCGAGCCGCAGGCCGCCGCCGCAGCCGAGGACGAGGAGGGCGAGGGCGCCCCCGCCGAGGCCGCCAAGGAGCAGCTGTGGGACGAGGCGGCCGAGGACGAGAAGGACCTCGTCCCCCGGGCGCCGATCGTGACCGTGATGGGCCACGTCGACCACGGGAAGACCAGCCTGCTCGACGCCATCCGCTCGACGACCGTGGCGGCCGGCGAGCGCGGCGGCATCACCCAGCACATCGGCGCGTCCGAGATCACCACCAAGGACGGCAAGCGGGTCGTGTTCCTCGACACGCCCGGGCACGAGGCGTTCACCGCGATGCGGGCTCGCGGCGCCAAGGTGACCGACATCGCGGTCATCGTGGTCGCGGCCGACGACGGCGTGATGCCCCAGACCCTCGAGGCGATCAGCCACGCGAAGGCGGCGAAGGTCCCGCTCGTCATCGCGATGAACAAGATCGACAAGCCGGACGCCAACCCCGACCGGCTCAAGACCGAGCTGGCCGAGGCGGGCGTCGTCATCGAGGAGTACGGCGGCGACACGCCGCTGGTGCCGGTGTCGGCCAAGGCGCGCATCGGCCTGGACGAGCTGCTCGAGATCATCCTGCTGGTCGCCGACCTGCAGGAGCTCAAGGCCAACCCCAAGCGGGACGCCGTGGGCACCGTCATCGAGGCCCGCCTCGACAAGGGCCGCGGGCCCGTGGCCACGCTGATCGTCCAGACCGGCACGCTCCGGGTCGGCGACGTTGTGGTGGCCGGCAACACGTTCGGCAAGATCAAGGCGCTCGAGAACTCGGCCGGCAAGCGCATCCCGAAGGCGGGCCCCGCGTCCGCCGCGGTGGTGCTGGGCCTGGCGGACGTGCCCGAGGCGGGCGACGTGCTGCGGGTCGTGAAGGACGTGACGGTCGCGCGCGAGCAGGTCGAGGCCCGCAAGGCCGCGGCCGCCGCCGCGCAGGGTGGCGGCACGGGCCGGGCGACGCTCGAGGACCTGTACCGGCAGATCCAGGCCGGCCAGGCCAAGGAGCTCCGGATCATCCTCAAGGCCGACGTGTCGGGCTCCCTGGGCGCGATCGACCACGCCCTGGGGCAGCTGTCCAGCGACGAGGTCAAGATCAACGTCCTGCTCGAGGCGGCCGGCGACATCACCGACAACGACATCATGCTGGCCACCGCCAGCAACGCGATCGTGGTCGGGTTCAACACCGGCATCACGGACACCGCCCGCCGTGCCGCCGAGGCCGAGGGCGTGGACGTCCGCCTGTACGACATCATCTACAAGCTCACCGACGACATCGACGCAGCCCTCAAGGGCATGCTCGAGCCGGAGATCGTGGAGGTGGTGGAGGGCCGGGCCGAGGTCCGCCAGCTGTTCCGGGTGGGCAAGTCGACGGTCATCGCCGGCTGCTACGTGACCGACGGGCGCATCGTCCGGAGCGGGCAGGCGCGCGTGTGGCGCGGCGGCAAGGTGATCGCGACCGACAAGATCGAGGGCCTGCGCCGCTTCAAGGACGACGTCCGCGAGGTGGCCCAGAACTTCGAGTGCGGCATCAGCCTCGCCGGGTACAACGACCTCGTCGAGGGGGACGTCATCGAGTGCTTCACCCAGCAGGCGCGCAGCCGGGCCGGCGCCTGAGCCCCCGTCCTCCGAGGGCGCCCCGATGAGCCAGCGCACCGACCGCGTCGACGAGCTGCTCCGCCAGGAGATCGGCGCGCTCCTCGCCAAGGAGGTCGCGGACCCGCGGATCGGGTTCGCGACCATCACCGACGTGGAGACGTCGCCCGACCTGCGGCACGCCAAGGTGTGGGTCAGCGTGATCGGCCAGAAGGCCGATCGCGACGAGACGCTGCGCGCGCTGGCGGACGCGATGCCGTTCATCCGCCACGAGCTCGGCCGGCGGCTGCGGATCAAGCGCATCCCCGACCTGCACGTGCGGCTCGACGACTCGGCCGAGCGCGGCACGAGGGTGCTCCACGTGCTCCACGAGCTCGAGGCCGGCGTCGAGCCCGATGCCATCGAGCCGGTGAACGAGTCGCTGCCGACGCCCGTGCGGCGGCTGCCCCACGAGGGCGACGCGGACGATCCGCTGGCTGCCGCCGAGGACGCGGCGCCAGGGGGCCGACCTGCTGCCCGCCGGCCGGCCGGACCGCGTCACGGCCGGTCGGGGCCGGGCGGTGCCGGGCGGCGACGCCCGCCGGGGGCCGGGTCGTGACCGGCGACGGCGTGGACCTGGCCGCCCTGGCCGTCGAGGCGGTGCCCGGTGCGCTGGCGGAGCGGCTGCGCGGGGCCCGCTCGGTCATCGCCGTCAGCCACGAGAACCCCGACGCCGACACGATCGGCGCGGTGATCGGGATCTGCATGCTGGTGGAGGCGCTCGGGGGGCGCGCGACCGCGCTGTGCTCCGACCCGGTGCCGCCGCTGTACTCGTTCCTCGACGGCGTCGAGCGCTTCCGCCGGGACCCCGAGCCGGGCGTGGCGTACGACCTGCTCATCCTCGCCGACTGCGCGTCCGCAGAGCGCGTCGGCGACGTGGCGACCCGGCACCCCGAGCTGTTCACCGACCTGCCGGTCGTGGTCATCGACCACCACGCGAGCAACAGCGGCGTCCACGAGGCCGACTGGGTCGACCCGGGGGCCGCAGCCACCTGCGAGCTGGTCACGCTGCTCGCCGTCCGCCTCGGCATCCCGCTCACGGCCGGCGGGGGCGCCCTGGCAGCTGCGCTGATGGCGGGGGTGGTGATGGACACGGCCACCTTCGCGCACCCCAACGCCACGCCGCGGACGCTGGCCGTGTCCGCCGGGCTCGTGGGGGCCGGGGCGCCGCTGTCCGACATCTCGCGCCGCCTGTACCGCACCAAGCCCGACACCCAGCTCCGGCTGTTCGGCCGGGTGCTGGACCGGCTCGAGACCACCGCTGACCGGCTCGTCATCTGGTCCACGCTGCGCCAGGTGGACCTGGTCGAGACCGGCGCGATCGGCGCCCACTCGGAGGGGCTCATCGACCTCCTCGCCCAGTCGGAGAGCGCCGAGGTGGCGATGCTGCTCAAGGAGGGCATGGACGGCACGACGCGCCTGTCGGTGCGCACCAAGCCCGGCGGGGTGGATGCCACGGCGCTGTGCGCGGCCTGGGGCGGCGGCGGCCACACACGGGCCGCCGGCGCGACGATCCCGCTGCCGCTCGGCGAGGCGGCCGCAGCGACCCGAGACGCGGCCCACCGCCTGGCCTCGGCGGTGCGGCGGTGAGCCGAGACCGGTCGGGCGGCCTCGACGGCATCATCGTGGTCGCCAAGCCGTCCGGGCCGACGTCACACGACGTGGTGGGGCTGGTGCGGCGGCTGTCGGGCACGCGCCGGGTGGGGCACGGCGGCACCCTCGACCCGTTCGCCGCCGGCGTCCTGCCGGTGTTCCTGGGACGGGCGACGCGCCTGGTCGAGTACCACCTCGGCCACCCGAAGCGCTACACCGCGACGATCTGCTTCGGCGAGGCCTCCACCACCGACGACATCGACGGCGAGCGGACGCCGATCGACGGGCCGCCGGTGTCGCGCAGCGCGGTGGAGGCCGGACTGCGGGGGCTCACCGGGCCCCTGCGGCAGGTTCCCCCGGTGTACAGCGCCGTCCAGGTCGGCGGTCGCCGCGCCTACCAGATGGCGCGTGCCGGCGAGGACGTGGAGCTGACGCCGCGCGACGTGGTCGTCCACGGGCTCGAGCTGCTCGAGTGGGACGACCGCGATCCGGCGCGGCCGGTCGCCGTGGTGGACGTGCGGTGCTCGGCGGGCACGTACGTCCGGGCGCTCGCCCGGGACCTCGGTGCGCGGCTGGACACCGGGGCGTACCTGGGGGCGCTGGTGCGCACCGAGTCGGGCCGGTTCCGGCTCGACGACGCCGTCTCGTACGACGTCCTCCGCGAGCACGCGGCCGAGGGGCCGGCCGGGATCGCGCGCGTGCTGCGGCCGGTGGACGCCGGCCTCGAGGACCTGCCGCATGCCCGGGTCACCGCGGACGAGGTCCGGCGGCTCGGCGAGGGGCTGCCGACCGGGCCCAAGGCGCCACTGGACGTGCGCAACGCGGACCTGGTCCTCGCGATGGGTCCCGACGGCGGCGTCGCGGCCGTCTGCCGGGCCGTGAACGGCATCCTGCACCCGGGCAAGGTCCTGGTCCCGAGGCCAGCCACGGACGGCCGCCCCCACGCCCGCTCATCGACCTGACCGTGCGGATCGCCCGAGGCCTGGACCGCCTGCACGCCTCCGAGCACCCGGCCTTCATCGTGGTCGGGGTGTTCGACGGGCTGCACTTGGGGCACCAGTACCTGCTCCGGAACCTCGTCGAGCAGGCGGCCGCGCGCGACGCCCGGCCGATGGTCCTGACCTTCGACCACCACCCCGACGAGCTCATCACGGGCTCCGCTCCGCCGCTCCTGTGCGACCCCGATGAGCGGTTCGCCCGCATGGAGGCGGCCGGGGTCGAGACCGTGGTGGTGGTCCACTTCGACCAGCGGATGCGCGAGACCACGTACGACGCCTTCGTCGCGCGCCTGGCGGCCCGAGGCCCGCTGGCGGGCTTCCTGATGACGCCCGACGCCGCCTTCGGCTACGGGCGTGCCGGGACTCCCGAATCGCTGGCCGCGCTCGGCCGGGAGCAGGGGTTCGAGGTCGTGGTCATCCCGCCGTTTGAGCTGGACGGCCGGGCGGTCCGCAGCACCGAGGTCCGCGCGGCGATCGCGGCCGGCGACCTGGACCTGGCGGCGGCCCTGCTCGGCCGGCTGCACACGGTCGTGGGCGAGGCGGCCCCGGACGGGGAGGGGAGCGTCCTCGCCTTCGCGCTGCCCGTGGCGCTGCCGCCGGACGGCCGCTGGGCGGCGATGGTCGAGACGGGCGGCCTCGGCGGCTTCGCCGAGGTCGAGCTCCGCGCCGGTCGCGTCCACGTGCCGGGCGGCCCTCGAAGCGGACGGACCCGGGTGGCGTTCCTGCGCCGCTCGGACCGCGGCGCGGGCTGACCGTGCTCGGGTCGGGTCGCCGGGGGCGCCTCCCGGCTCTATGGAGCCATAGGGCCTGGTCCGCAGAGCGGAGGGCCTGAGCCGATGGGCGTCGTCCTCGGGATCGACGTCTCCACCACCGCCACCAAGGCCATCGTCATCGACGGCGGCGGCGCGGTCCTCGGCGTCGCCTCGTCCGGGTACGGGTTCGAGCAGCCGCGGCCGCGCTGGGCAGAGCAGGGCCCCGCGCTCTGGTGGGCCGCCGCGCAGGACGCCATCCCCCGGGCGCTGGCGGCGGCGGGCCGGACGGGCGACGACGTCGACGCGATCGGGCTGACGGGCCAGATGCACGGCCTGGTGCTGCTCGACGCCGCGGACGAGGTCGTCCGGCCGGCGATCCTGTGGAACGACCAGCGGACCGCCGCGGAGTGCGACGCGATCCGCGCCGCGGTGGGGCCGAGGCGCCTGGTGGAGGTCACCGGCAACGACGCGCTCCCCGGCTTCACGGCGCCCAAGCTCGCCTGGGTCCGCGCTCACGAGCCCGCGAACTGGGCCCGGGCGGCCCGCGTGCTCCTGCCCAAGGACTACGTCCGGCTGCGGCTCGCCGGCGTCCGCGCGACCGACAAGGCGGACGGGTCGGGGACGGCACTGTTCGACCTGGCCGCCCGAGACTGGTCGCCGGAGGTGCTCGGCGCGCTGGGGATCGACCCGGCGTGGATGCCGCCGGCCTTCGAGGGGCCGGAGGTGACGGGCGCCGTGACGGCCGCCGCGGCCGCGGCCACGGGGCTCCGCGAGGGGACGCCCGTCGTCGCGGGCGGGGGCGACCAGGCCGCCAACGCGGTGGGCGTGGGCGCGGTCGTGCCGGGCCGCGTGGCGGTGTCCGTCGGGACGTCCGGGGTCACCTTCGCCGCGACCGACCGGCCGCTGTTCGAGCCCGCCGGCCGCCTCCACGCGTTCTGCCACGCCGTCCCCGGCCGCTGGCACCTGATGAGCGTCATGCTCTCGGCCGCGGGATCGCTGCGCTGGTTCCGCGACGCCCTGGCGCCGGGCGAGCCGTTCGGCGATCTGGCCGCGGCGGCGGGGGAGGTGCCGGCCGGCAGCGACGGACTGCTGTTCCTGCCCTATCTCTCGGGCGAGCGGAGCCCGCACCCGGACCCGCTGGCCCGCGGCGCGTTCGTCGGCCTCACGCTCGCCCACGACCGCCGCCACCTCACGCGGGCCGTGATGGAGGGCGTCGCGTTCGGGCTGCGCGACGGACTCGACCTGATGGTCGCTGCCGGCATGCCCCGGCCGGAGCGGATCCTCGGCTCGGGCGGCGGCACGGCGAGCCCGGTGTGGCGCCAGATCCTCGCCGACGTCCTGGGCGCGGAGATCGCCACCCCCGCCACGACCGAGGGCGCCGCGTACGGCGCGGCCGTCCTGGCGGCCGTGGGCGCGGGATGGTTCGGCACCGTGCAGGCGGCGACGGACGCCCTGGTGCGCGCCGCGACGGTCGCAGAGCCCGGGCCCGACGCTTCGGCCTACGCGGCGGCCCACGACCGCTACCGGGAGCTGTACCCGGCGCTCGCACCCACGTTCCGGCGGCTGTAGGCGGTCGCTGCCGGAGGCGCGGGCCTCGTGGTCGGCAACGACCCACCGGAGTGTTCCGGGGTGTGCTGGGGCGCCTTACCCGCAGGCCGTCCCGAAGACGGCGGGGACGCCCCTGCAGAGGTCGCTCTTCTGCACCCAGCCCGCGTCGATCACGGCCTTGAGGCTGGTCCTGGTCACGATGGTGGGCTCCAGCAGGACCGAGGCGTCGGTCGTCACCGCGCCGGGCAGTGGCGACGAGCTCGCGGCCGGCAGGCGACCGCGGTCCCGGCACAGCTTGAGGGCAGCCGCCCCAGCCGCCGCTCCCAGCCTGCGCGGGTCCGCCCACGTGTCCACTGCCTGCGTCCCAGCGGCGACGCGGCGGAGGCCGTCCAGGTCCGCGCCCGCGCCCGCGACGATCACGCCGGAGTCCGAGGTCCCGAGCAGGGCGGCAGCCACCCCGCCGGCCAGGGCATCGTTCTCGGCCAGCACCGCCGTGACGCCCTTGCCACCGGCCAGGACCTGCTGCATCTCGCGCTGGGCGGCAAGCGGATCCCAGTCGGGCGTGGAGACCTCAGCCACGACGCGGACCGCCGCCGCCGGGGCGCCGAGGGGCGGGATGCCGGCATCGGTGTAGCCCTGGCGGAGCTGGTCCGCGGCCGGGTCGCCCTGGGCCCCCTTGATGATCGCGAGTGTGGCGGGAGCCGCGATCCTGAGCAGGGCAGCGGCCTGGGCGCGGCCGGTCGCGACGTTGTCGAAGGCGACCCTCACGACACCGGGCAGGTCCGCCTGGGCCTCGTAGGCGACGATCCCGAGGCCCGACCGCTGTGCCTCGGCGACGTCCGACCGCAGGGCGGCGTCGCTCCCCGGCGACGTGATGATGACCACCTGCGCCCCCTCGGACGCCAGGGACGCGATGTCGGAGCGCTGGGCTTCGGCGGACGCCTTGGCATCGGACGCGATGTAGCCGGCGCCGCCGGCGTCGAGCGCGGCCTTGATGGCCGGCTCGTCCCACTTCACCCATTGCTCGGCCCGGTAGTCGAACCAGGCGACCCCCACGGTGCAGCCGGGCGCCGCGACGCCCGTGGCGCCCGGGCTCGGGGCGGCCTGGACGGACGGGGACGCCCCGAGCGGGGAGGCTGGCGCGGCGACACCGCAGGCGATCACGGCCGACGCGACGACGGCGGCGAGGGCGAGACGGAGCGGGCCCAGGCGCCCGCGGGGGACCCTGGGCCCGAGACTTCGCCGTCTGCCGCCGCCGTGACTCGGGTCGGCCGCGGTCAGACCCTCACCCCGGAGGACTGCCGGGACAGGGCGTCCACGCTCACGGCGGCGAGCAGGACGAGGCCGGTGATGACGAGCTGCCACTGGATCTCGAGACCGAGCAGGTACAGCCCGTTGTAGATGGCGCCGATGACCAGGCCCCCCAGCACGCCGTGGATGACCCTGCCCCGGCCGCCCGACAGGCTCGTGCCGCCGATGACCGCCGCGGCGACCGCGTACAGGACCAGCTGGCCGCCGTTGATGTTGGTGTTCATCGCGCCCTGCTGGGACAGGTAGATGATGCCGGCCAGCCCGGAGGTGCCCGCGCACAGCACGAAGGCCATCGTGCGGACGAGGGCCACGTTGATGCCGGCGCGTCGGGCAGCCTCGGGATTGCCGCCGACCGCGTACATGTGGCGGCCGAACTGGGACCGCTCCAGCAGAATCGTCCACACGGCGAGCACCGCGAGGACGAGGGGCACCACCCACGGCACGCCGATGACCGGCAGCATGACGCCGCGGTTGATGTTGCAGATCGCCACGACGGCCACGCCCGCGACCGCGATGAACGCGATCTTCGCGACGGTCAGGCCGATCGGCGAGGCGACGAGGCCCCTGCGCCGGCGGCCTGCGTCGCGCAGCCACATCATCCCCCCGAGCAGGACGACGATGACCGCAAGCCCCACCCAGCTGATGGCGGGGTCGATGTAGCTGTAGACGATCCCGTAGAGGGCCTGCTGGTTGCCCAGCACGCTCGACGAGACCCCGACGCTGCCGGCGGTGCCCAGGATCTGGATCATGACCCCGAACCAGATCAGGTAGCCCGCCAGGGTGACGATGAACGCCGGCATCCGGAGGCGGGTGATGATCGTGCCCTGGAGCCACCCGATCACGGCCCCTGCCAGGATGCCGCCAGCGATCGCGATCGGCCACGGCCAATTCCAGGAGGGCTGGACCAGCTGGCCCGTCACGATGCCGCCGATGGCGGCCACGTACCCGATCGACAGGTCGATCTCGCCCAGCAGCAGGACGAACCCCTCGCCGATCGCGAGGACCATGAACACCGCGCTCTGGTCGAACAGGTTGACCAGGTTCGCGGGCGTGAGGAACACGTGGTTGGGGCTGACGGCCGTGAAGATGACCGTCACGGCGACGAGCGCGATGACGACCGGCAGCACGCCGGCGTCGCCCCCGCGCACGCGCGCCCACCAAGCGTGGAAGTACTGGCTCAGGGAGCCGGCGACGATCTCGGGCGGGACGATGTCAACCTTGGCGGCGGTGAGGTCCGCTGCCTCGGGCGCGGCCGTGCCGTCGGCCCCGAGGCCACCCTGGGAGTCGATCCCGGACATCGGCTAGTTCCTCCCGCCGTCGGCGGACGGCCCCTTGACAGCCCGGCTGGACACGCCGGTCGTCATGTAGTCGACGACGCTCTGGCGGTCGAACGCGCTGATCGAGTCCTGCGCGACCATGCGGCCCAGGCGGAGGACCGCGATCCGGTCGGCGACCTCGAACACGTCGTTGAGGTTGTGCGAGATGACCATGACCGCCAGGCCGTGGTCCTTGAGGCGCAGGATGAGGTCGAGCACCATCCTCGTCTGCGCGACCCCGAGGGCCGCGGTGGGCTCGTCGAGCATGACCAGTTTGGAGTTCCACATGACGGCCTTGGCGACGGCCACCGCCTGGCGCTGGCCGCCCGACAGGGTCGCCACCGGCTGGCGGATCGAGCGCACGGTGGTCACCCGCAGGCTCGCCAGCGTCTCCTTCGCGGCTCGCTCCATCGAGTCCTCGTCGAGCAGGCCCCTCTGCAGGCGCTCTCGGCCGAGGAACATGTTCTGGACGATGTCGAGGTTGTCCGCCAGCGCCAGGTCCTGGTAGACGGTCTCGATCCCCAGCGCCGCGGAGTCCTTGGGGTTGCGGATGTGGACCCGGCGGCCCTCCCACCAGATCTCGCCCTCGTCCACCTGGTGGATGCCGGCGATCGACTTGGTGAGGACCGACTTGCCCGCGCCGTTGTCGCCGCACAGGGCGGTCACCTGACCCTTGGGCAGGTCGAGGTCCACGCCGTACAGCGCCTGGACGGCGCCGAAGTGCTTGCTGATGCCGCGCAGTCGGAGCAGGGGCTCCTCGCCGGGGGACGCTCCGACGCCCGTCCCGCCGGGATGGGCCGTCTGATCGGGGCTCGCCTGTGACATCACGTCCATCCCATCCTCCTGCGCGATGCCCGCGGCGCGGGCGCAAGAGACGGGCGCCCGCGCGTCGCGCGGGCGCCCGTCCTCAGACTCTGCCGGAGCGGCCTACTGGATTCCGGCCGCGGTGCAGACGGACTGACCCACTGCGGTGCAGAGGTCGGACACGGACACGAACTTGTCCTTGATGACCGTCGACTCCATGTTCGCCGCGTTCACCCACATCGGGGTGAGCAGGAGCGCCGGCTCGGTGGTGGCCGGGTTCTTGGGGTCGGTGGTGGTGCCGTTCAGGAGCGACGACGGCGGGGTCTGGCCCGCGCGCAGGTAGGTGGCCAGGGCCACGGCGGCCTGGGCCTCGAGGTAGATCGGCTTGTAGACGGAGCCGCACTGCCAGCCCTGGAGCACGTACTCCATGCCCTGGAGCGTGGCGTCCTGGCCGGTGGTCGGGATCTTCTTGGCGGGCACGCCGGCGGCCTTGAGGACCGTGATCACCGCGCCGGCGAGGCCGTCATTGGCCTCGATCGTGGCGTTGATGTCCTTGTGCGCCGTGAACGCCTGCTGGAAGATCGCGCCGCCCTTGGCATTGTCCCAGCCGGGGGCGAGCTGCTCGCCGACGAGCGTCATGCCCGCGCTGTTGGTGGCGCCGGCCTTGACCTGGGCCACGGACTGGCCCCAGACCACCGAGTTGTAGCCCTTGGCGAAGTCGATCGCGTTGGGGTCGGTGTCCTGGCCGCCGTCCACGGTGAACACCTTGGGGTTCTTGACGCCCCAGTCGGTGACGCACTGCATGAAGCCCTGGCCGATCAGCTTGCCGACCTGCACGTTGTCGAAGCTGACGTAGTACGTGCTGGTGCCCTGGAAGGTGGCCCGGTCGTAGCTGATCATCGGGATGCCGGCCGCCGCGGCGGCAGCCTGGATCTGGTTGCCGGTCGTGCTGTCGATCGGGTCGACGAGCAGGACCTTGGCGCCGGCAGTGATCGCGGCCTGGGCGAGGGCCAGCTCAGTCGTGGTCGTGCCCGCCGCGTTCTGGATCGAGAAGTCGGACGAGGAGTAGCCGGCCGCCTGGAAGGCCTGGGTGAGGTACGGCTGGTCGTAGGCCGTGTAGCGGGCCGACGAGGTCGTGTCCGGCAGGATCACGGCGACGCTGCCGGAGCCCGCGTCATGCAGGCCCTTGAGCTGGGCCATGGCCGAGAAGCTGGCGTCGAACGACGCCGGCGTCAGGTTGACGGCCGCGGCCGACGGGGCCGCCGACGACGCGGCCGGGGCCGCCGACGAAGCGGCCGGGGCCGCCGAGGACGGGACCGGCGTCGGTGCCGTGGTCGGCGACGGGGTCGCCGAGGCGCCCGAGCAGGCCGCTGTGAGCACCATGACGGCGCCAGCAGCCGCTGCGAACTTGCGGATGTCCATGCGCAAGAATTCCTCCTGTGATTGGACGGCCTGCGGACGTCGCAGTCCCGTCACCCTGTTGCGTGCACCTTCAACACCGCCGCACAGGCTACTGCGAAAGGCTCCTCCAAGTCTTCCAGCCTCCATGGGGAGGGTAGCCCGGCGACAGGTGCGGTGGCCATGTCAGGCGCTCGCCAGCTGGACGAGCGATCCCCGGGACCCCAACCGGGTCGCCGGGTCGGCGAGAACGGGCTCCAGCGCGACCTCTGCCGCCCCGAGGAGCGGCGCGTCCACGCCGAGCGCGGCCGGCACGACGCGCACCATCGCGCGGGGCGCCGGCAGTGAGTGCCGTTCGAGCTCTTCCCAGATCACCTGCCTCGCTTGCTGGTGGAGCCGGCCGAAGAAGCCGCCCAGCACCACCATCCGTGGATTGAAGGTGTTGACGAGGCCGCCGAGTCCGACGCCAAGGGCTCGGCCCGTGGCCTCGATGGCCTGCAGGGCGGCCGGGTCACCGGCCTCTGCCGCCGCGAAGACCCGCTCGAGTCCCTCGCTGCCGGCATCCCGGGGGAGCCCGGCGCGCGCGAGCAGGGCTCCGCCGCCGACCTCCGTCTCCCAGCAGCCGACCGAGCCGCAGCGGCAGCGGACCTGCCCGACGAACGGGAGGTGGCCGATCTCGCCGGCGTACCCCGCCGCGCCGGCCAGCGGCCGGCCGTCGACGATGATCCCGCTGCCGACGCCCGCCTCGCCGTGCACGTAGACCACGTCGTCCACCCCGATCGCCGCCCCCCGACGGTGCTCGGCGAGGACGCCGAGGTCGGCCTCGTTGCGCACGACCACCGCCACGCGCCAGCCGAGCCGGTCGGCCAGCAGGGCCCCGAACGGCACGTTGCTCCAGCCGAGGTTTGGCGCCACCTCGACGAGGCCGTCACGGCTGCGCACGACGCCGGCCACCGCGACGCCGACGGCGACGACGCTGCCGCTCTGGGGCCGCCCGCCCGGCAGGCGGTCGAGCAGGCCCACGAGGTCGTCCACGATCGCGTTGACGCCGTCGTGCCCGCGAGGCCGGTCGATCCTGACGACGCCCAGGACGATCCCGCCCAGGCCGATCACGGCGGCGGACAGCGAGTCCACGCCGATCGAGAACGCGACCGCGGGGAGGGCGTCCGGCACGAGGCTCACCTCGGGGGACGGGCGCCCTGGGCGGCCCCGGCGGACTGCCCGGTCCTCGGACGCGAGTCCGGCGGCCGTCAACTCGCCGACGAGCACCCGGATGGCGCTGCGGGTGAGGCCCGTGTGGGCGACCAGGTCGGACCGCGACTGGGGGCCGCTCTCGTGCAGCGTGCGCACGATCGCGCTCAGGTTGGCGCGCCGGACCGTCTCGCTGCGCTGACCGAGCTCTTGCCGCGTGGACCGCACGGAGTTTGTGTTCCTCCCGCTCAAACCTGTGCCAGACTGAGGCCAAGTACTGTTGCTGTCAAGTTGCGAACGTGGTGCTGTTGGGGCGGCGGCGTCCCGACCGGCATCGCGAGGGAGGTCGAGGATGGGCGCGGGCGTCGGCAAGGTGCGGTGGGGCGTGCTGTCCACGGCGGCGATCGCCCTCCAGAAGGTGATCCCCGGGCTCCGGCGGTCGTCGCTGGGGGAGGTGACGGCGATCGCGTCGCGGTCGGAAGTGGCGGCGCGCTCGGCCGCCGCGGCGCTCGAGATCCCGCGCTGGCACGGGACGTACGAGGCGCTGCTGGCCGACCCGGACGTGGACGCCGTCTACATCCCGCTGCCCAACCACCTGCACATGGAGTGGTCGATCAGGGCGCTCCAGGCCGGCAAGCACGTCCTGTGCGAGAAGCCGCTGGCGCTGACGGCCGCGGACGCCGAGCGCATGTTCGAGGCCGCCGACGGGGCGGGGCGGCTGCTGATGGAGGCGTTCATGTACCGCCACCACCCGAGCTGGATCGCCCTTCGGGACGTGGTGGCGTCGGGGCGCCTGGGCCGCCTGACCGCAGTGGATTCCTGGTTCAGCTACTACAACGACGACCCGGCCAACATCCGCAGCGTCCTGGCCTACGGGGGCGGCGCCCTGTATGACATCGGCTGCTACTCCGTGAACCTGTCCCGCATGCTCTTCGGCGCCGAGCCGCGAACCGTCTCGGCGAGCATCGTCCGCGACCCGGCCTCCGGCGTGGACGTCCTGACCAGCGGCACCCTCGGGTTCGATGGGGGCGTCGCGTCGTTCACGTGCGCCACCCGGGTCGAGGCGGACCAGCGCGTCCACGTGTACGGCACGCGCGGCCGGGCCGCCATCGAGATCCCGTTCAACATCCCGCCCACGCTGCCCACGCGCGTATTCGTGACCCAGGGCGGCGACCCGCCCGTCGCCCCGGCGACGGAGACGCTGGAGTTCGCTCCCGCCGACCCGTATGCGTGCGAGGCGGATGCCTTCGCCAGGGCGGTTCTGGATGGCGCGCCCGCGCCGGTGCCGCCGTCCGACGCCATCGCGAACCTGCGGGTCATCGAGCGGCTGTTCGCCGCCGGCGCCTCGGCCGGAGTGGAGGGGTAGGGCGGGCGAACGCTCGCGGATTTGTGCGATCCCGCGGCCGCCTGCTATCCTCCGCCGGTCGAAGAAGTAGACACTGTTTAGCCACGCCATCGTTCGTGTCGGAGGATCGAGTGCCGCTCGCGCGGGAGAAGAAGCAAGAGGTCATCGCCGAGTACGCCGTCAAGGACGGCGACACCGGTTCGCCCGAGGTCCAGATCGCGCTCCTCACCGAGCGGATCCGGGACCTGAACGAGCACCTCCGCCGCTTCCCGAAGGACAACCATTCGCGCCGCGGCCTCCTCAAGCTCGTGGGTCAGCGTCGGCGCCTGCTCGCGTACCTGATCAAGAAGGACGCCACGCGCTACCGGGCCGTCATCGGCTCGCTCGGACTCCGCCGCTAGGCAACGCCGCCTCGACCCCGGGCTCGTCCCGGGGTCGTTCATTACCCGGCGTTCACCAGCGCTCCCAGCCCGACCCACCCGCCCAGGGACCCTCTCCTGGCCCGACGACCAAGGAGGTCGCACACCCGTGCCCACGCCCACCACGCTCGAGATCGAGCTCGGCGGCCGCACCCTCACGCTGGAGACCGGCAAGCTGGCCGGCCTCGCCGGCGGTGCCGTCACCGTCCGCTACGGAGACTCGCTCGTCCTCGGCACCGCCAACCGCTCCGACCCGCGTCCGGGTCTGGACTTCTTCCCGCTCACGGTGGACTTCGAGGAGCGGATGTACGCCGCCGGCAAGATCCCCGGCGGGTTCATCAAGCGCGAGGGCCGCAGCTCCGAGCAGGCCATCCTCGCCGCTCGCCTCACCGACCGGCCGATCCGCCCGCTGTTCCCCGAGGGGTACAAGGACGACGTCCAGATCGTGATCACCGTCATGTCGACGGACCAGGAGAACGACCCCGACATCCTGGGCACGGTCGCGGCGTCCGCGGCGCTGACCATCAGCGAGATCCCGTTCCTGGGCCCGGTGGGCGCGGTCCGCATCGGCCGCATCAACGGCGAGTTCGTGGTCAACCCCACGATCAGCCAGCTGGCCGAGTCCGAGCTCGACCTGGTCGTGTCCGGCACCCGCGACGCGATCATGATGGTCGAGGCGGGCGTGAAGATCCTGCCCGAGGACGTGATGGCCGAGGCCATCCTGTTCGGGCACCGCGCCCTGCAGCCGATCGTCGAGGTCCAGGAGCAGCTCCGGGAGCTCGTCGGCAAGCCCAAGCGGGTCCCGTACCTCGAGCCGCAGACCGACTCCGTGCTCAAGTTCGTCGAGCGCGCCAAGGCGGGCGGCGAGTTCGTGGTCGTCGACGTCGAGACCACCGGCACCGACCCCAAGTCCGCGGACCTGGTCGAGGTGGCCGCCGTCCGAGTCAAGGGCGGCAAGGTCGTGGACGAGTACTCGACCCTCGTCAACCCCGGCCGGCCGATCGTCGGCAACCAGATGCACGGCATCACCGATGCGGACGTCAAGGGCGCCCCGAGCCCGGCCGAGGCCGCGCGGAAGGTGCTCGACTTCGTCGGCGACGCGCCGTTCGTCGGCCACTCCGTCGGCTTCGACATCGGGTTCATCGAGGAGGCGCTGGGCGACGGCACGCGCGTCAAGCCGGGCAGCTACCTCGACACGTTCGTGATCGCCCGCGAGGGCTACCCCGACCTCGAGAACTACAAGCTGGGCACCCTCGCGACGTTCTTCGGCATCGAGCTCGCCCAGGCGCACCGCGCGCTGCCGGACGCGAAGGCCACGGCCCAGCTGCTGCTGTGGTTCGCGAACGACCTGCCCGGCCGCATCGACACCCTGGGCAAGGAGATCGCGGACGCCATCCGCGCCGTCAAGACCGACGCCGCCGAGTCGGCCCGCCTGCTCGACGCCGCGCGCCGCAATGCGCGGGTGTCCAAGGGCCTGTTCAGCCTCGTCCAGAAGAAGACCGTCCGCAAGCTCATCCTGTCCGAGGGGCTGCGCATGGACGGCCGTGCCCTCGACGAGATCCGCCCGATCTCGGTCGAGGTGGGGCTCCTGCCGCGCACCCACGGCTCCGGCCTGTTCACCCGCGGCCAGACCCAGGCCCTGACCATCGCCACGCTCGGCCCGTCGTCGGACGTGCAGCGGATCGACACCATCAGCCCGGAGACCGAGAAGCGGTACCTCCACCACTACAACTTCCCGCCGTACAGCACCGGCGAGAACAAGCCCATGCGCGGCCCGTCGCGGCGGGACATCGGCCACGGGAACCTCGCAGAGCGCGCCCTGGTGCCGGTCCTGCCCAGCCAGGAGGAGTTCCCGTACGTGATCCGCCTCGTGTCCGAGGTGGTCTCGTCCAACGGCTCCACCTCGATGGCGTCCACGTGCGGCAGCACGCTCGCCCTGATGGACGCGGGCGTGCCGATCAAGGCGCCCGTGGCCGGCGCGGCGATGGGCCTCGTGCTCGACGCTGAGACCGGCAACTTCGTCGTCCTGACGGACATCCTCGGCAAGGAGGATGCGTTCGGCGACATGGACTTCAAGGTCACCGGGACCGCCGAGGGCATCACCGCCCTCCAGATGGACATCAAGGTCAAGGGCATCGACGAGCGGGTCATCCGCGAGGGCCTGCGCAAGGCCCTCACCGCCCGCCTGTTCATCCTGGGCAAGATGACGGCCGTCCTGCCGACCGCGCGCGAGCAGATGAGCGACTTCGCGCCGCGCATCATCACGATCAAGATCAACCCCGAGAAGATCCGCGACATCATCGGCAAGGGCGGCTCGATGATCCGCAAGATCCAGGAGGAGACCGGCACCGAGATCAACGTCGAGGACGACGGCTCGGTGGAGATCGCCGCGGTCTCCGGCGAGAACTCCCGCCGGGCGATCCAGTGGATCGAGAGCCTCACCCGCGAGGTCGAGGTGGGGTCGCTGTACCTGGGCAGGGTCACCCGGCTGATGAACTTCGGCGCGTTCGTGGAGATCCTGCCGGGCAAGGAGGGCCTCGTCCGCATCGGCGAGCTCGCCGACTACCACGTGCCGTCCGTGGAGGACGTCGTGTCGGTGGGCGACGAGGTCATGGTGGTGGTCACCGAGATCGACCGCCAGGGCCGGATCAACCTGTCCCGCAAGGCCGCGATGCAGCGCCACCTGGCGAAGTAGCCCCGCGCGTCACCAGCACAGCGGATCGGGGTCCGGCGGCGACGCCGGGCCCCGATCTCGTTTGTGGGGTGCCCACGCTGGGCGGCCACGCCCGGCGCCCCGATGCGGGCGGCGGGTCCATGGTGCGCTGCCCGCCTGGGCGATGCACGGCACGGGTCAACCCTGCGCCCGGCCCTGCGCCCGACCGCCCGCGTCGCACGCCCGATCCGGCGGCTGGGTCAACGGTGCACTGAGCGCACCATGGACCCGCTGGCCGCATGGTCCGGGAGGGCTTGCGGTGTGCGGGGAGGGCTGCCACCCGCCCGGAGGCCCGGCCATGCCCCCGGAGCCCGCCGTCCGCGTCAGCCCAGCCCCTGGGCGCCCTCCCGTACGCTGTGCGCATGACTGCGAACGTCCTGATCTCCACCGACCCGTCCGAACTGGACCTCGACTGGCTCCACGCATCCCTCTCCGAGCGCGCCTACTGGGCGCTGGGCCGCAGCCGCGACACGGTCGAGCGCTCCATCGCGCACTCTCTGTGCTTCGCCGCCTTCGACGGGGAGCGCCAGGTGGGCTTCGCCCGGGTCGTCACCGACCAGGCGACGTTCGCCTGGGTGTGCGACGTGTTCGTGGACGACGACCGGAGAGGGGAGGGGATCGGCCGAGCCCTGCTCGAGGCCATCGTCGCGGACTCGCGCCTCGCAGGCCTCAAGCGGATGGTCCTGGCCACCAACTCGCCCGCGTTCTACGAGCGGTTCGGCTTCGCGCCCCTCGACCGGCCCCAGCGCTGGATGCTCCGGCCGGGGCCGGGCTGACGCGACGGGGCCGGGCTGACGCGACGGGGCCGGGCTCACGTGTCGCGGCCCGGGCCGACCCACGTGGCCGACCCGCGGGATCCCGCCGGGATTGGCCTGGCCGATCCGCCGCGCGCTCTGGGATCGCAACGCCCCCGTGCCTCGGGCGCCGGGGGCGTTCGCGGCGGGGGCTCGATCAGGCGCGCTGTCGGCCGGCGGGATCCAGGTCCCGGCTGTCCGAGCCGGAGGACTGCGCGAGGAGCGCGATCGCCACGAGGAGCAGGAAGGGGAGCAGAAGTTCCATGGCCCGAATCTTCGTGCCGACGGTTGATTAGAGCAATGCACTATGTTCAAATGAAACATCATGCAGGCTGATCAATCAACCGTTCGCACGCTGGGCCCAGCCGCGGTCCCCGGCGTCCTCCCGGACGCGTTCTCGGACCTCAGCCTGCGCCAGCTGCTGTCCTTCCGAGCCGTGGCCGACGAAGGCTCGTTCCACGCTGCCGCCGACGTGCTCGGCTACACGCAGTCCGCGGTGAGCCAGCACGTGGCGGCGCTCGAGGCGTCGCTCGGGGTGCGGCTGTTCGACCGGGGGCGGGGGCGGCGGACGGTGGCCCTGACGGAGGCCGGAGCGGTCCTGCTCAGGCACGTGGACCCCATCGCGGATCGGCTGCAGGCCGCCCGGGCCGATCTCCAGGCGTACGCCCGGGGCGAGACCGGAACGCTCCGCGTGGGCGTGTACCAGAGCGTCGGCGCGCGCGCGCTGCCGGCCATCATCGGCCGGTTCGGCCGCGAGTGGCCGGGCGTGGACGTGCGGCTCACCGAGGTGCTGAGCGACGAGGGCGGGCTGGCGCTCGTGGCGGCCGGCACGCTGGATCTCGCGTTCGGCGTGCTGCCGTTCGCGCCCGGGCCGTTCGAGGGCGTCGAGCTCCTGCGGGACCCGTTCGTGCTGGTCGCGGCCCGGGACTCGCCGCTGGCCGGCCTCCCGGGGCCGCCGTCGCTGGAGCTGATCGCCGAGCAGAAGCTGATCGGCTTCCGGTCCTGCCGCAGCACTCGCTGGAGCGAGGAGCGGCTTCGGGAGACCGGCCGGGAGCCGGAGTTCGTGTTCCGCTCGGAGGACAACGGCATCGTCCAGGCCATGGCCGCTGCCGGGCTCGGGGTGGCGCTCGTGCCGCTGCTCGCGGTGGACACCAGCGACCCCGGGGTGTGCGTGGTCCCGACCGACCTCGAGCCGCGCCGGATCGCCCTGGCCTGGCATCGTGACCGGTACCGCACGCCCGCGATGCTGGCGTTCGTCGCGATCGCCCGCGAGGTGTGCGCGACCCTCGCCGACGAGCTGGGCATGGGCCACCCCGGCGCGTGAGGTCGGGTCCCCGCCCCCGGGAGCCGAGGGGGCCCGCTGGTATACTCCGCGCGTGCCCGACAACCCGCAGCTAGAAGGTCGGACCGTGCCCGGAACCAGCCCCGCCAAGCTCACCGTCGCCGTGGTCGGCGCCACCGGCGCCGTGGGCCGCACCATGACCAAGGTGCTGCTCGAGAAGCAGTTCCCGATGACCGAGCTCCGCCTGCTCGCGTCGGAGCGGTCGGCGGGCAAGACCCTGACCGTCCCCGGGTGGGGCGACCTCACGGTCGAGCTCGCGACCCCGGACGCGTTCGAGGGCATCGACATCGCGCTGTTCAGCGCGGGCGGGGGGACCAGCAAGGAGCTGGCGCCCGAGGCGGCCAGGCGCGGCTGCACGGTCATCGACAACTCGTCCGCGTGGCGGATGGAGCCGGGCATTCCGCTGGTGGTCAGTCAAGTCAACCCCGATGACCTGGCCGCCCACGAGGGGATCATCGCCAACCCCAACTGCTCCACGATGCAGCTGATGCCGCCGCTGATGGCGCTGCGCGACGCGGTGGGCATCGAGCGGATGGTGGTGGACACCTACCAGGCCGTGTCGGGGACCGGGCACAAGGCGATCGTGGAGCTCGAGGAGCAGGTCAAGGCCCACGCGGAGGGCCGGCCCAAGGTCGCCAGCGTCTATCCGTACCCGATCGGCTTCAACGCCCTGCCCCACATCGACGTGTTCCTCGACAACGGGTACACCAAGGAGGAGTGGAAGGTCGTCACCGAGAGCCGCAAGATCCTGCACCTGCCCGACCTGCGGGTGTCGTGCACGGCGGTCCGGGTCCCGGTGTTCATGAGCCACTCGGAGGCCGTCCACGTCGAGACCCGGTCGCCCGTCACGCCTGCCGAGGCCCGCGAGCTGTTCGCCGGGGTGCCGGGCGTCGTGGTCCAGGACGACCCGGCGAACAAGGTCTACCCGCTGGCCGAGCACGCCGCCGGCTCCGACCTGGTCTACGTCGGACGCGTCCGCCAGGACCCGTCGATCCCGGACAACAAGGGCCTCGCGTTCTGGGTGGTGAGCGACAACCTGCGCAAGGGCGCGGCATCCAACGCGGTGGAGATCGCGGAGGTGCTGGTCGCCCGCGGCTGGGTCCGCAAGGCCAGCGTACGGGCGGCGGTGGCCGGGGGAACGCCGGCGTGACCCGCGACGAGCGCCGCGCGGCGCTCGAGCAGATCGCGAACGAGGTCCGGGCCTGCTCCGCATGCCGCCTCGCCGAGGGGCGGACGCGGGCCGTGCCCGGTGAGGGAGACCCGGACACCGAGGTCGTGTTCGTGGGCGAGGGGCCCGGCTTCAACGAGGACCGCGAGGGCCGGCCGTTCGTGGGCCGGGCCGGCGGCCTCCTGGTGCGCCTGCTGGCGAGCGTCGGCTGGCGCCGCGAGGACGTGTTCATCACCAACGTCGTCAAGTGCCGCCCGCCCGACAACCGCGACCCCGAGCCGGACGAGATCGCCGCCTGCGCGCCGTTCCTGCGGCGCCAGCTTCAGGTCCTCGACCCGGCGGTGGTGGTCACACTCGGCCGGCACTCGATGGCGACGTTCATGCCCGGGGCGCGCATCGGCCAGGTCCACGGCACCACTCGGCCGGCCGACCCCGCCACCGGCGCCGCGGACGCGCTGGTGTTCGCGATGTACCACCCGGCCGCGGCCCTGCGCACCCCGGCCCTCGAGCACGAGAGCCTCGAGGACATCGCCCGCGTGCCGGGAGTGCTCCAGCGCTCGCGCGACCGCCGCGCCGGCGCGGCGCCGGGCGCCGAGCCCGCCGGTCCGCCCGAGCCCGGAGTCCATGACCCCGTCCCCGCGCCCGCCGCCCAGCCGGCCGAGGCGAGCGCGCCCGCAACGCCGGCCGAGCCGCCCGCGACCGCGGACGGCGCGTCCCAGTTGACGCTGTTCTGACCCCCAGAGCGAGACGGACGACCGATGCCTGACCCCAGCACACCGCTGCGCATCATCCCGCTGGGCGGGGTGGGCGAGATCGGCAAGAACTGCTACGTCTTCGAGTACGGCGACGACATCGTCGTGATCGACTGCGGCCTGATGTTCCCTGACGAGGAGATGTTCGGGATCGACCTGGTGGTGCCCGACGTCACCTACCTCAAGGAGCGCAGGGACCGCGTCAGGGCGTTCCTGATCACGCACGCCCACGAGGACCACGTGGGCGGGCTGCCGTACGTGCTGCCGGAGTTCCCGGGCGTGCCCGTCTATGCGAGCACGCTGGCCCGCGGCCTGCTGGGCATCAAGTTCCGGGAGCACAAGCTCCACAACAACCCCATGATCGCGCTCGACCCGGGCGACGAGATCAGCATCGGCCCGTTCGACGTGATCCCGTTCCGGGTGGGCCACTCGATCCCGGACGCGATGGGCATCGCGCTGCGGACCCCCGTGGGCGTCGTGGTCCACACCGGCGACTTCAAGTTCGACCACACGCCGATCGACGGCAAGCTGTCCGACTTCGCCACCCTGGCCCGGATGGGCGAGGAGGGCGTGGTCTGCCTGCTGTCGGACAGCACGCGGGCCGAGAACCCCGGCTACACGCCGTCGGAGCGGACGGTGGGCGAGGCGTTCCGCGAGATCATGGAGGGCCTCGAGGGCCGCGTGATCGTCGCCACGTTCGCCTCCAACATCGCGCGCATCCAGCAGGTGTTCGACGCCGCCGCGACGTTCGACCGCCAGGTGGCGGTGGTGGGCCGCTCGATGGAGCAGAACACCCGCATCGCGGCCGACCTCGGCTACCTGACCTACGCGCCGTCGCAGTTCCTGCCCAAGGACCGGATCGCCGACAACCCGGCGGCGCGGACGGTGATCGCCACGACGGGCGCCCAGGGCGAGCCGATGTCGGGCCTGGCGCGGATGGCCAACCGCGACCACCGGTTCGTCGAGATCCAGCCCGGCGACACCGTGATCGTATCGGCGAGCCCGATCCCGGGCAACGAGGAGTACGTGGCCCGCACGATCGACAACCTGTTCAAGGCGGGCGCCAACGTCTACTACCACACCATCAAGCACGCCCACGTCTCGGGCCACGCGAGCCAGGAGGAGCTCAAGCTGATGCTCGGGCTCACCAAGCCCAAGAACTTCATCCCGATGCACGGCGAGTTCCGGATGCAGGTGCAGCACGGCCGCCTGGCGATCGAGACCGGGGTGGCGCCCGAGGGCGTGTTCATCATCGAGAACGGAACGTCGATCGAGATCCTGCCCGACGGCTCGGCGCGCCGCGGTCAGCCGGTCGCCGCGGGCTACGTGCTGGTGGACGGGATCAGCGTGGGCGAGGTCGGGGACGTGGTCCTGCGCGACCGCCGGGCGCTCGCCAGCGACGGCATGTTCATGGTGGTCGTGCAGGTGGACAAGCAGACCGGCCGCATGGTCGGCCGGCCCGAGATCATCACCCGAGGCTTCGTCCACGGCAACGAGGAGGACCCGATCATCGAGGAGGCGATCCGCCGGATCCGCGAGGCCGTCGACAGCCCCGGCGACCGCATCTCGGAGGTGGCGCTGCTCAAGAGCCAGATCAAGGACGGCGTGTCGCGCTTCCTGTACGACCAGACCAAGCGCCGCCCGATGGTGTTCCCGGTCGTGGTCGAGGTCTAGCGTGGCCCAGCATCGCAGGTCCCCCCGCAGCTCCAGCCCCGCGCGCAGCCGGCGCTCCAGCGCCCAGCGGGGCGGCGCCCTGCCCACCCCGCGGATCCCCACCGTCGGCCTGTCGCCCGCCGTGGCGCGGTCGCTGGTCGGGCTCCTGTTCCTGGTGCTGGGCGCCATCCTGATGGTGGCGATGCTGCTGCCGGGCGAGGGGCGCCTGACCGACTACGTGCGCAACCTGGTGGTGCCGTTCTTCGGCTCGGCTCGCTACCTGCTGCCCATCGTGCTCCTCGTCGCGGGTTGGTATCTCGAGTGGGGGCCGGGCCGCCACGCCGAGGCGCCCTGGGCCCGCACGCTCGCCGGCATCGGCCTCGCGTATGCCGGGTTCCTCGGCCTCGTGCAGGCGGTGGCGGGGTCCGGCGGCCGGATCGGCAACTTCCTGTTCGAGGGGCTCGAGCCGCTGCTCACCGCCCCGGGCTCGTTCGTGGTGCTGCTCGCCGTGACGATCGCCGGCCTCCTCGTGGCGTTCGACCAGCCGCTCCACGCGCTGCTCGCGCCGGCCACGCGCGGGGCGCGGGCCGCGGGCGCCATGCTGCAGGCGCGGGCGACGGCCCCCGGGCCCGTGGCGGCGCCCGAGGTGCGACACGGCACCCAGCCGCGCCTCGGCCCCGGCGGGACGGAGGGCGACGGGGCGAACGGCTCAGGGCGTCGGGGCCGTGCCCCGCGTCTGGCCCCGGGCGAGGCCCCGGGCCAGACGGGCGCCTGGGGAGACGACGCCGCCCAGCTGCCGCCCGCGATGGCGGCGCCGCCGCCGATCTCGGCCACCATCGCGCCCCAGCGGGTGCGGAGCGCCGAAGCGGCAGACGCCGTCGGGGTCGCGGCGATCGCCGTGGTGAAGCCGGCGGCGACCGAGCCGCGCCCGGTCGACCGCGACGGCGACGGCGTGATCGAGGCGGGCGACGCGCCGGCCACGCGCGGGGGAGTGGACTGGGTCCTGCCCGGTCTCGACCTGCTCGAGATGGACCGGGCGGCCACGCCGGCCGACGGGGCGAGCCGCGAGGTGATCCACCGGCACAACGAGGCCCGGATCGTGGAGAAGCTGAGCAGCTTCGGGATCGAGGCCACGATCGTCGGGCGCAACGCGGGGCCCGTGGTCACCCAGTACGAGGTCGAGCCCGCGGCGCACGTCAAGGTCAGCCGCATCGAGGCCCTCTCGGACGACCTTGCGATGGCGCTCGCGGCGCGCAGCATCCGGATCGAGGCGCCCATCCCCGGTAAGAGCGCGGTGGGGATCGAGATCCCCAACGCCGAGTTCAACGTCGTGTCGCTGCGGCGGATCTTCGACGAGGTGGACTTCGGGGCGAGCGGCTCCAGGCTGATGTTCGCGCTCGGCCGCGACGTGGCGGGCAAGGCGACCGCGGTGGACCTCGCCCGGATGCCGCACCTGCTGATCGCGGGCGCGACGGGCTCGGGCAAGAGCGTGATGGTGAACGCGCTGATCACGAGCCTGCTGTGCAAGGCGGACCCGACGGAGGTCCGGATGATCCTGATGGACCTCAAGCGCGTCGAGCTGGCGGGCTACAACGGGCTGCCGCACCTGTACGTGCCGGTCATCACCGAGCCGGAGCGCGCGAAGTCGGCCCTCAAGTGGGCGGTCAACGAGATGGAGAGCCGCTACCGGCGGTTCGCGGGGGCCACGGCCCGGAACATCAAGGGCTACAACGAGACGCGGGCCGACCCGGCGGACCGCCTGCCATACATCGTGATCGTGATCGACGAGCTGGCCGACCTCATGATGCGCGAGGGCAAGAACATCGAGGACCCGATCGTCCGGCTGGCCCAGAAGGCGCGCGCCACCGGCATCCACATGGTGCTGGCGACCCAGCGCCCGTCGGTCAACGTGGTGACGGGCCTGATCAAGGCGAACTTCCCGAGCCGGATCGCGTTCGCGATGGCGAGCCAGATCGACAGCCGCACGATTCTCGACGCGCCGGGGGCGGAGGACCTGATCGGCCGCGGCGACATGCTCTACCAGCCCTCGGACCTGCCTCGCCCGATGCGCCTCCAGGGCGTGTTCGTGTCCGACCAGGAGATCGGCCGCGTGACCGACCACTGGCGGCGCCAGGTGGACGGCGAGCCGCGCTACGACCTCTCGATCGTCACCTCCGACGACGAGTCCACCGGCTCGGTCGACGACCTCGCCGACGAGGAGGCTGACCGCCTGCTTCCCGATGCCGTTTCGGTGATCCGGGAGTACGATCGTGCCTCGGCGTCCCTGCTCCAGCGGCGCCTGAAGATCGGGTATGCGCGTGCCGCCCGGATCATCGACCAGCTCGAGGCGCGCGGCTACGTGGGGGCGTTCGACGGGTCGAACGCCCGGATGGTCCTCCGCCGGGACGACGGAGAGGCCGCCGACGACGAGGACGGCTCATGACGGCTCGCGACGAGGCACGGCGGCGGCGCGCTGACGCGCGCGACGGCGTCCGCGCCTACGCACCGGAGGCCGGGCCCGCACTGCCCAAGCGCCTGGTGGAGGCGCGCGAGCGCAAGGGAGTCGACCTCCTGCGCGCCGAGCGGGAGACGAAGATCCGGGCGCGCTACCTGGCGGCCCTCGAGGCCGGCGACTACGCCGATCTGCCGGGCGCCGTCTACACGAAGGGCTTCCTGCGCAACTACGCCCTGTACCTCGGGCTCGACCCGGAGGACGTCATCCGGCAGTGGAAGCGCGAGCGCGGCGATCTCGCGATCCCCGCGGAGCCCGTGCTGGCCGTGCCGAGGCCGATCGAGGCGCCCCGGCAGGGCGTCAGCGTGTCCCCGGTGCTCGTCGTCGCGGGCCTCCTGGTGGTCCTCATCGCGGCCTTCGGCCTGTACATCGGCGTCCAGCTGCTGCGCTACGCGAAGGCCCCGACCATCGCGGTGACCAACCCGGCCCAGGCGATGGTCACCGTGCCGGACGGCACGACCTCGTACACGCTCCAGGGCACCTCCATCTCGGGCGCGTCCATCACCATCACTGACCCCGGCCTCGACCAGCCGTACCGGGTCAACGCCGACGACGCCGGCAAGTGGACCGCCGACGTCCAGCTTCGTCGCGGCCGCAACGAGTTCGACGTCTCGGCGGTGGATCCGCAGACGGGCAAGACGTCCGACACCACGGTGCAGCTGTTCATCACCGTGCCGCTGCCCGCGGTCGAGGCGCCGCAGCTGACCCTCAGCTCGCCCGAGGACGGCTCGCAGTTCTCGAACGGGGCGATCCCGGTCAACGGGACCGCGCTGAACGCGGCCAAGGTGACGGTGTCGGCGAGCCGCGTGACGTCCGGCCCCGCTGCCTCGGGCAAGCCCTCGCCCACGCCTGCCCCCACGCCCGCGCCGAGCGCCTCTGCGACGGCCGCCCCCGCCCCGGCGAGCTCGCCCGACGTCGGGCCGGTGACGGTGGACGTCGCCGCCGACGGCTCGTTCGAGACGCCGCTCGACCTCTCGGCGGGAGACTGGCTGATCCAGGTGACCGCGGTCTCGGCGGACGGCATGACGAACACACAGGTGCGCCACGTCTCGATCCAGTACCAGGGCGTCAACCTGGTGGTCACCATCAAGGGCGCCAACGCCTGGCTCAAGGTCTGGGTGGACGGAACGATCTCACCCGTCACCGGTGCGGGCGGGGTCGTCTACAACCCGGGTCAGGTGCTCACCTTCACGGCGCAGCACTCGATCGAGGTCCGCACCGGCAAGTCCAGCGCCACCTACTTCACGCTCAACGGGCAGAACCTGGGTCACATGTCGAGTTCGGGCAATCCCGAGACGTGGCTGTTCGCACCCCCGAACCCGCCGCAGAAGACGAACCGCACCTGACGTGGCCGGTTCGCTGGTCGATCTCGCCCGCCGGCTCCAGACCGCCTGCCTGGAGCGAGGCCGCACGGTGGCCGCCGCCGAGTCCTGCACCGGCGGGCTGGTGGCGCACCTGATCACCGAGGTCCCCGGCTCTTCGGGCTACTTCCGGGGCGGGGTCGTCGCCTACAGCGACGACGTCAAGGAACAGATGCTCGGGGTTCCCGGGGACTCCCTCCGCGCGCACGGCGCCGTCTCGGCTCAGGTGGCCGTGGCGATGGCGGAAGGGGTTCGCGCCCGGCTGGGGGCCGACCTCGGCGTGGGGGTCACGGGGATCGCCGGCCCGGACGGCGGCTCAGACGCCAAGCCCGTCGGCCTCGTCTACATCGCCCTCGCGGACGGCCGGCAGCCGGTCGTGCAGCGCTTCGTGTGGCCGCACGACCGGGCGGGCAACAAGGAGGCCAGCGCCGAGGCGACCCTGCGGCTGCTCCTGGAGGCGGTGGAGGACCGGGCTTGACTGTCCGCGCCACGTCCGAGATCGGCGCTGGGCTGGCGCCGGCCCGGAGCTCGCGCGAGATCGCGCCGGGGGAGCGGATCCACGTCGTCGGGGCCCAAGGGGCGGGCGCCTCGGCGGCGGCGATCCTGGCCGCCTGGGCCGGCGCCGATGTGGACGGATGCGACCCCGGCGGGGCGAGCCAGTACGCGCCAGCCCTCGACGCGGTGGGGGTGCGCGTCGCCCCTGCGCACGACGCCATGCACGTCCTCGGCCCGCGGCGTCCGGCGCGCCTGGCCGTCACCAAGGCGCTGACGGCGATCGACCCCGACAACCCGGAGCTTCGCGCCGCGCGCGATGCCGGCATCCCCGTGGAGCCCTGGCAGCAGGTGGTGGCGGACGCCGCCCACGGGCGCCTCCTGGTCGCGGCCGCGGGGACCCACGGCAAGAGCACCACCGCCGGCTGGCTCGTCCACACGCTCGCGGGCCTCGGCGCCGACCCGGGCGCCTTCGTCGGGGCGCTGCTGCCCGCGGCGGAGACGGGGATCGGCGTGGCCGCCACGGCACGCCGCGGGGCGGGGGAGGCGTTCGTGGTGGAGGCGGACGAGTATGCGGGCAACTTCGACCCCTACCGGCCGGGGATCGCCGTGCTGACCTCGGCCGAGTGGGACCACCCCGACGTGTTCGCCGACGAGGACGCGGTGATCGCCGCCTTCGAGGCCTGGCTGCGCCGCGGCGCCGAGGCGCGCGGGCCAGGCGGCCGCGGGCCGGTGCTGGTCGCGAACGCCGCCGACCCCGGCGCGGCGGCGGTGGCCGCCCGG
>JAJYLZ010000047.1 GCA_021787395.1 Chloroflexota bacterium | reverse complement strand
GCCCGCTGGCGGACCGCCGGGCCGTGCGAGCGCCGCACGCAGGTTGGCGAGCCGGCGCTCTCGGCTGACGGCGGATGCGGGCTCGACCGTCATGCGACGGCGGCCCCGTCGCGGCCGGCGACCACCCGGCCCGCGGCCTGGCCCTGCGCCAGCCCCGCCAGGAGTCGAAGCGCGAGCGCCTTGCCGTCCACCTGGGGCTCGAGGCGCGGCCCGGTGCAGGCCGGGCAGCCGGCCGCGCAGCCGCATGCCCGGATCAGCTCCGCCGCGCCTGACACCAACTCCCCGTGGCGCGCCCAGAGCCGCTCCGAGAGGCCCACGCCGCCGGGCATCGCCTCGTAGAGGTAGATCGTGGGCGCCTCGTGGTGGGGCGAGCGCACCTGCGCCACCAGCCCCAGGTCCCTGGGGTCCACCATGAGCAGCACGGCGGCCACGGCCTGGATCGCGCGCCCCGCGCCGATCAGCGCCACGTCCAGCTCGTCCCGTCGCCAGCCGGCGGTCGCGCCGTCCGCCGTGAGCCAGTACGCCGTGGTCTGCAGCTCGATCTCCGGGAGGTCGATCGGCCCCCAGCCCACGTTCTCGTCGGTGCCGAACTTGAGCTTCTTGTACAGGGTCACGAGGCTGGCGACCATCACCTCGCCGTGGACGCGCCGTCCGCCTGGCGCCGGGCCCTCCGCGAACACGTCGAGCGGCTTGAGCGTCACGGCCCGGTTCGCGTAGGTGTAGTGGTCGGCGTCGATCCGGTGGACGTACGCCTTGCGCTCGCCCCACTCGAGCCGGTCCACGTGGTACTGCACCGACTCGTGCATGTAGATCGCGTGCTCGTGGACCAGGACCTGCGCGCTGAACAGGTCCACCTCGCCCAGCACCCGGGGCCGGTCCGGGGTCGCGTCGATGATGACGACGTTCTCGGGCGCGGCCGACCGGAGGGAGATCTCCGACGCCGGGAAGTTCTCCGAGCTCCAGTACCAGCGGCCGTCGTCGGCCTGGCGCACCTGGCCGCCCTCGCCCAGGAACGCGAGCAGCTCGTCCGCGGGCCCGGGCCCGAACCACTCGCCCGGCTCGAACGGGAGCTCGAACGCGGCCGCGCGCAGGTGGGCGAGGAGGACGTGGAGGTTGTCGGGGTCCAGCCGGGCCTCCTCGGGCCGGCCGCCGAGCACGAACTCCGGGTGGTGGATGACGTACTGGTCCACCGGGGCAGGGGAGGCGACCAGCACGGCCACGCTCACGTCGCCCCGCCGGCCGGCGCGGCCCATCTGCTGCCACGTCCCGGCGATGGACCCGGGGTAGCCGGCCAGGACGGCGACATCGAGGTGCCCGATGTCCACGCCCAGCTCGAGCGCGTTGGTGGACACCACGCCCAGGACCTCGCCCTCGCGCAGCCCGTGCTCGACGGCACGCCGCTCGGTCGGCAGATAGCCGCCCCGGTAGCCCCGCAGCCGGCTCCGTGGCCCGAGGTCCAGCCGCAGGCGCTCGCGCAGGTTGCTGAGCATGATCTCGACCTGGACGCGGCTCCTGCCGAAGACGACGGTCTGGCGTCCGGCCCGGAGGAACGGCAGCGCCCACCGCTCCGCGAGCGTGAGGGCGGAGCCCCGCGCACCGGTGGCGGCGTCGATCACGGGCGGGTCCACGAGCACGAGGTGCTTCTCGCCGGACGGCGCGCCGTTGCGGTCGACCAGGGCCACGGGCCGGCCCGTGATCGCCTCCGCCAGCTCGACCGGGTTCCCGATCGTCGCGGAACAGCACACGATCACCGGGTGGCTGCCGTAGTGGGCGCACAGGCGGAGCAGCCGGCGCAGCACATTGGCGACGTGCGAGCCGAACACGCCGCGGTAGGTGTGGAGCTCGTCGATGACGATGACGCGCAGCTGCTCGAACAGCTGGAACCACTTCGTGTGGTGGGGGAGGATCGCCGAGTTGAGCATGTCCGGATTGGTGACCACGACCTGGCCCGCCTTCCGGATGGCCGACCGGATGGGCGCCGGGGTGTCCCCGTCGTAGGCGGCCGCCGACACCTCCAGCCCGGCGTCGCGCACCAGCTCGCCGACCTCGGCGACCTGGTCCTGGGCGAGCGCCTTGGTCGGGAACAGGAACAGCGCGCGCGCAGACGAGTCCTCGGCCAGGGCCTGAAGCACCGGGACCGTGTAGCACAGCGACTTGCCCGACGCCGTCGGCGTCACGACCACGACGTCCCGCCCCGCGTGGACGGCCTCGATGGCCTCTGCCTGGTGCAGGTACGGGCGCTCGATGCCCCGCCTCGCCAGCCCGGAGCGCAGGCGCGGGTCCAGCCAGGCGGGCCACTCCGCGAACCGCGCCTCGACGGCCGGCCGGACCTCGTGGTGCACGACGCCGCGGGCGAGCGACGGCTCGTCGAGGAGCCGCTCGAGGACGGCCAGCGTCGGGGCTGGAGCATAGGTGCGCATGATCGGCTCCCGGTGCAAACAGAACAGGTGATCGAATTGCTGCGAAGTCTACGCGATGGTGCGCAGGGCGCGTGACACCTCGCCTGTCACGACGCGTGCTGAGCAGACCCGCGAAGTCGGGCCGGACGGACCCCCAATCCACGGTTGACACCGGAATCCGGCGCAGCTACCCTCGCTTCGATGTCCCGCGCCGACGACCCCGACACCGCCCCCGACGCCAGCCCCCAGAGCGGGCCTGCCGCGCTCCCGGCAGCGCCGGCCGCAGTCGGCGGGGTGGGCTCGGTCAGCCTCGCGGACCTGCCCGTGGCCGGGCTGACCCGTCGCCGCATCGCCCTGCTGCTGGGCGCCGTGGTGGCGGCCTGGGTGCTGCTGCTGTTCGCGCACCAGGTCGGTCAGGCGAGTGAGGCCGCTGCGAGGGCCGATGCGATGCGCACCTCGAACGCCGCGCTGGCGGCGAACGTGGCGGCCCTGAAGTCGGAGCTGGACCTCATCCAGCGGCAGGCGTTCGTCGAGCAGCAGGCGCGCGCCTACCGGATGGGCACCGCCCGAGAGATCCCGTTCACCCTTGCCGACAACGCGCCGTCACTGCCGCCCGACGCGCCCGGCTCGGCCGGGGTGCGCCTGGGCGCGCCGGCGGCCCCGCCCAGCCCGCTCCAGCAGTGGATCCGGCTCCTGTTCGGTCCCGGTGGCGACCCGTCGAGCCCCGGCGGCGGCTCGGGATCCTGACGCGGCAGGCCCCGGGCAGGGGCCTCAGGGCAGCGTGAGCTGGGCGAGGGCCACGCTGCTGGCGCATGCGTGCGCTGAATACCGGACCCCGTTGTCGCCCGGTGCCGTGCTGAGGTCCGGGCTCGGGCCGATGAAGAAGCTCACGTACACGAGGTCGCTGCCCTTGCGCACGAGTGCACCGGTGCCCGGATACTGGTTCGACCAGCCTGTGCAGAAGGCCTGGAGGTCGGCACCCGCCACGTCGGTCGCGAAGTAGCGGCCGGTCTGGGCGGCCGACCGCGCTTGGTCGAAGCGCGATGCTGCGTCGGCCCCGCTGTACTTGGCGATGCGGCCGAACTCGCCGTCGGCATGGGTGGGGCCGGGACTGGAGCCGATGCCGATCCAGCAATTCTCTGCGTCGGGCAGGACGCGCTTGTCGAGGGCAACGCCGCCGATCGTGTTCGCGAGGCCGGACAGCGGGCCGACCTGGGCGTCGGGTCCGAGGGCCGTCCGCACCTGGGAGGCGGAGACGATAGAGCAGTCCCGAAGATTGCCGCTGGAGTCGACGCCCAGCCCGCTCACGATCCTGGACCCGACGGCGAACAGGCTGATGATCGCGATGATCGCGAGCGCCACCAGGAGGAGGCCGACGATCAGGCAGGCCTTGAGGCAGCCGTTGCCGCTGCTGCGGGCGGGCGGCGGGGCGCCCCAGCCCTGCTGCGGCGGCTGGCCTGGCGGCGGCGGGGCGTTCCAGCCGGGCTGTCCCGGCGGCGAGTCGCCCCAGTGCGGCTGGAGGGGGGCCGGCCCCTGAGCGGACGCTCCCCACGCGGACGGCTGGGAGGACGGCGGTGGCGGCGTCGCCCAGACGGGCTCCGGCGGGCGCGGCCCCTGGGCTCCGGGCTGGGACGGGTCAGAGCCGGGCCTGTCGGTCGTCATCCAGATCTCCCCGTCATCGGCTGTGCTGGCCGGCATTGTGGCCGCTCCCGGGTGCCCGCTCAATGGGCCATTCGGACGGCTCGTGACCGCGGCAGGCCATCTGGTCTACAATCCGCGGCCGTGGCTGGGTAGCTCAGCGGCAGAGCAGGCGACTCATAACCGCCCGGTCGACAGTTCGATTCTGTCCCCAGCCACCAGCACTGATCACCCGCTCGGGTCCGCGCCCGGGCGGGTTCCCTTTTGCCCTCCGCGCGCGGGGGCATCCGCGAGCGGCTCTGGGCCGTACCTATGGCAGTGCTGAGGCAACCCCGGCGGAGGCCGTCTGGGGACCCGGCGGTATACTCGGCCGATGGCCGGCTCGCACCGGTCCCCGACATCCGGAGGCGCTCCGTTTGAACGCGAAATTCCTGCGCAACGGGATCGTGATGCTCGTCCTCGTGGCGGGCACGGTCGCGCTGCTCGTGACCTGGCTGAACTCCTCGTCCCCGACAACCCAGGACGGCTACTTCAAGTTCCTCAACGACGTCAAGGCCGGCCGCATCGACCACGTCGTCCAGGACGGCGAGACGGTGACGGTGACGCCCACCGCCGCATCGGGCGAAAGCACCTACAGCGTCATCGTGCCCAACGCGATCATGACCAACGTCGCGTCGGACATGATGACCGCGGCCGCCGCCGGCAACGTGACCCTGGGCGACAACGCCTTCATCCGCAAGCCCACCCCCGACACGTCGTGGATCGGGCTGCTGCTGACGGGCCTGCTGCCGCTGCTCGTGATCGGCGGCTTCATCTTCTTCATGATGCGCCAGGCCCAGGGCACCAACAACCAGGCCCTGTCCTTCGGCAAGAGCCGGGCGCGCATGTTCCTGGGCAACAAGACCGTCGTCACGTTCGCGGACGTCGCGGGCGTGGACGAGGCCAAGACCGAGCTCCAGGAAGTCGTCGAGTTCCTCAAATACCCGGAGAAGTTCAACTCGCTCGGCGCGCGCATCCCGCGCGGCGTGCTCCTGGTGGGCCCTCCCGGCACCGGCAAGACGCTGATGGCCCGGGCGGTCGCCGGCGAGGCGGGCGTGCCCTTCTTCAGCATCTCGGGCTCCGAGTTCGTCGAGATGTTCGTGGGCGTCGGCGCCAGCCGCGTGCGCGACCTGTTCGACCAGGCGAAGCGCAACAGCCCGTGCATCGTGTTCGTGGACGAGATCGACGCCGTCGGCCGCCAGCGCGGCGCCGGCCTCGGCGGCAGCCACGACGAGCGCGAGCAGACCCTCAACCAGATCCTGGTCGAGATGGACGGCTTCGACACCAACACCAACGTGATCGTGGTCGCGGCCACCAACCGGCCGGACGTCCTCGACCCGGCCCTGCTGCGCCCGGGCCGGTTCGACCGCCAGGTCATCCTCGACCGGCCCGACATGAAGGGCCGCACGGCGATCCTCAAGGTCCACACCAAGGGCAAGCCGCTCGACAAGACGGTCTCGGTGGACGAGATCGCGCGCCAGTCGGCCGGCTTCTCGGGCGCCGACCTCGCCAACCTGGTCAACGAGGCGGCGATCCTGTCCGCGCGGCGGAACAAGAAGGTCATCGGGATGAACGAGTTCTCCGAGGCCCTCGAGCGCATCGTCGCCGGCCCGGAGCGCAAGAGCCGCGTCATCAGCGACGAGGAGAAGCGGATCATCGCGTACCACGAGGGCGGCCACGCGGTGGTGCAGCGGATCCTGCCCAAGTGCGACCCGGTCGCCAAGGTCACCGTGATCAGCCGCGGCATGGCCCTGGGCTACACGATGGCCCTGCCGACCGAAGACCGCTACCTGCAGTCCAAGACGGAGTTCGAGGACAAGATCGCGGGGCTGCTGGGCGGCAACGTCGCCGAGCGGCTCGTGTTCGGCGACATCACGACCGGGGCGTCCAACGACATCGAGAAGGCGACCGACCTCGCGCGGCGCATGGTCACCGAGTTCGGCATGAGCGACCGGCTCGGCCCGCTGTCGTTCGGCAAGCGGGACGAGCTGGTGTTCCTCGGCCGCGAGATCGGGGAGCAGCGCAACTACTCCGACGACGTCGCCAAGATGATCGACGAGGAGGTCCGCGCGATCATCGACCACGCCTACGAGCGCGCCACCCAGGTGCTCACCGCCCACCGCGACCGCCTCGACCGCCTGGCCGACAAGCTGATCGCCGAGGAGACGGTGGACGCCGACGCGTTCGAGACCCTGTTCGACGACCTGCCGCCCAAGCCGGACCGCCACGCCGGGATCCCGCGCGTGATCGCACCCGGTGCCGACAGCGGAACCACCACCGGCTCGGGATCCGGGGCTCCGGCCCCCAACCCGGCCCCGCAGCCCGCCTGACGCCGCGCCCCCCAAGGGGCGCACGACGCCAGCCACATCGAGGGTGGACCCGCCGGTCCGCCCTCGACGCGTGTTCGGGCGCGGCAGGCGCGGTAGATTCGGAGGACGCCAGAGCGCAGCGCAGGAGCCTCCATGACCGAGCCGACCCGCAACCCGGAGCCCAACCCGATCGACCCGGCCGTCGAGGCCGCCCTGGCCTCCTCGCGGGCTGCCCGTGCCGAGGCGCTCCTGGAGTTCGCGCGCATCCCGAGCGTATCAACCCAGCCCGAGCACGCCTCGGACATGGTGGCGGCAGCCGAGTGGGCGGCGGCGCGGCTGCGCGGCGTGGGCGCGACCGAGGTGGAGGTCATCCGGACGGACCTGCACCCGATCGTCTACGGGAAGATCCACGAAGCCCCCGGAGCTCCGACCGTGGTGGTCTACTGCCACTACGACGTGCAGCCCGTGGACCCGATCGACCTGTGGGAGACGGCACCGTTCGTGCCCTTCCTGCGCGACCGTCGGTTCGTGGGCCGGGGGGTGGCCGACGACAAGGGCCAGCTGGTGATGCACCTGGCGGCGCTGGAGGCGATGCGCGCCGCCGGGCGGTCGCCGGCCGTGAACCTCACGTTCGTGTTCGAGGGCGAGGAGGAGTTCGGCTCGGAGAGCCTGTTCCACTGGATCCCCCAGAACCGCGACCGGCTGGCGGCCGACGTGGTCGTCATCAGCGACACGGGGTACTTCGAGGGCAACGTCCCGGCCATCACGGTCGCCCTCCGCGGGATCATGTACGCCCAGATCGACGTGGAGCTCTCCCCCGTGGACCTCCACTCGGGGATGTACGGCGGCTCGGTGGAGAACCCGGCGATCGCCCTGGCCCGGATCGTCGCCGCGCTCAAGGGTCCTGACGGCCGCGTCCGCATCCCCGGCTTCTACGACGATGTCGTGCCGCTCACCGACGCCGACCGCGCCGAGATGGCGGCGCTGCCGTTCGACGAGGAGGCCTTCCGCGTGGCGACCGGCGTGCCCGCGCTGGTCGGCGAGGCGGGCTGGACGATCCTCGAGAGCCGGACCGCGCGGCCGACCCTCGACGTGAACGGCATCTGGGGCGGATTCCAGGGCGACGGCGCCAAGACGATCATCCCGGCCCACGCCCACGCCAAGGTGTCCACGCGGCTGGTCGCCGACCAGAGCCCGCAGAAGGTGTTCGGGGCCCTGCGCGACTACGTGTCGCAGGTGGCGCCTCCGGGCGTCAAGGTCACCACGACCTATATCCACGGCGGCGAGGGCAGCCTCACGCCCACGGACCACCCGGCGACCCAGGCGGCGGCGCGGGCGATCCGGGCCGTGGAGGGCGTGGACCCGGTCTACATCCGCGAGGGAGGCTCGATCCCGGTGACCGCGGCCTTCGACCACGTCCTCGGCCTGCCGGTCGTGCTCGTGGGCTTCACCCAGCCGAACGACAACGCCCACGCGCCCAACGAGTGGTTCGACGAGCGCAACTTCGAGGCCGGGACTCGGGTCATCGTGCGGCTCTGGGATGAGCTGGCGGCCCTGCCGCGCGGCACGGAGGGGTAGGCCCGCGACAGGACCATCGGTGGACGGGCGCCGGCGCAGGCCGGTGTTAGGATGCGCCAGTTGGTTCATGCGTCGGGAGGGCATGAGGGCGTGACGACGGAGAGCGAGCCGATGCCGCGGTCGGCATGGCGGCTCGATGGGCCGAATGGCAGCATGGCGCCGCGGTCGGCGATCGAGGTCCTGGTGGACCTCAACGACAAGGTCGCCACTGGCCGCGTGGGGGAGTACCAGCCCCTCCCGCTCGGCTTCACGCCCCTCGACAAGACGATCGGGACCGGCCTCCGGGCGGGCGAGCTGATGCTGATCGGCGGCGCCCAGGGGACCGGCAAGACGACCATGGCCCTCCAGATGGCGCGGAACGTGGCGTCGGGCGGCCAGGCGAACGTGCTCTACCTGTGCTACGAGCACGACGAGCTGTACCTCCTCAACCGGCTGATCGCCGCCGAGTCGGCGCTCGCCCACCTGCCGCACACGACCGGCGCGATCAAGATCCAGGACGTCCGCAAGGAGATCCTGGGCACGTGGATGTCCGAGGGCGGCGGCGTGGCGCAGCTGGCGTCCAACCCGCGGCTCCGCCCGTCGCTCGACCGCATCGCCCGCTACGGGCAGAACCTGTTCCTGCTCCGCGGCACGCAGACGGCGAGCACCATCGAGGGCATCCGGGAACTGGTTCGGCAGCACCGCGACCTGTCCGGCGACCGGCGCCTGCTGGTGGTCGTGGACTACATGCAGAAGGTGCCGGTCATCCCCGAGCCGCCGACCGAGGCGGAGAAGGTCACCTTCGTGGTCAACGGCCTCAAGGACATCGCCCTGTCCGAGGACGTCCCGATGATCTCGATCGTCGCGGCCGACAAGGAGGGCCTCAAGGCGTCGCGCCTGCGCAACCACCACCTGCGCGGCTCGTCGGCCATCAACTACGAGGCCGACATCATCCTGATCCTGAACGAGAAGTACAACATCGTCGCCAAGGTGAACATCGAGTTCAACCCCTACCAGGCGCAGCGCTTCCGCGACTGGGTGGTGGTCTCGGTGGAGAAGAACCGGGGCGGCATGGACGCCGTGGACGTGGAGTTCGAGAAGCACTTCGACTTCTCCTGCTTCGACCCCAACGGCCGGACGGTGCAGGAGAAGCTGATCGAGGAGCGTCTCTACAACGACTGACCGAGCGGCCGACAGCCGGCACCCGGCCCTGGGCGGGCGCCGAGCCCGGGCGTTCATCCGGCGTGCCGTCAACCCGCTGGTCATGGCCCTGGGCCTCGCCGGCGGCCCGCGCTCGAGGTGGGGCGTGATGACCGTGGCCGGCCGGCGGTCGGGCACGCTGCGCTCCAACCCCGTCGTGCCCCACGTGGTCGGGGACGTCGTGCTGGTCCCGCTCAGCTTCGGGCTGCGCGTCCAGTGGGTGGCGAACGTGCTCGCGGCGGGCGGCGGGACGCTCCGCTACCGGGGTCGCGAGTGGCGCCTCGCCGAGCCGCGGCTGGTCGGCTTCGGCAGCGCCGCGGCACGGCTGCCGGCGCGCCTGGCCCGCTCCTACGAGCGGATGCGGGTGGAGGCGTTCCTCGAGCTCCGGGTCGAGGCGGGCTGGTAGCCGGCGTGGCGTCGTCGGGGGCTCCCCGCGCCGGCCGGTGCCCCGGACGCCACAGACCCGCCGACCCGCTAGAGTTCGCACATGAGCGCCAATGCGGACCGGTTCCCGAGCGTCGTCGAGATCGTGGTCGAGATCCCCAGGGGGAGTCGCAACAAGTACGAGTTCGACGAGGCCGCCGGCGTGTACCGCCTCGACCGCGTCCTCTCGTCGGCGGTGTTCTACAACTTCGACTACGGCTTCATCGAGGGCACCCGCGCCGACGACGGCGACCACACGGACGCCCTGCTCGTGATCGACGAGCCCACGTTCACCGGCTGCCACGTCTGGGCTCGTCCGGTGGGCGGCCTCGAGATGCACGACGAGAAGGGCTTCGACTTCAAGGTCCTGTGCGTCGCCCTGGGCGATCCCCATCAGGCGCACATCAGCCGGCTCGACCAGATCCGGCCCCACCGCCTGGTGGAGATCGAGCACTTCTTCGAGACCTACAAGCTGCTCGAGAACAAGGCGGTCCAGATCCACGGCTGGCGCGACCGCGACCGGGCGCTCGAGGTGCTCCGCGCCGACCGCGACCGGTTCCTCGCCGAGCACGGTGGCTGACCGGCCGCAGCGGCTGTTCGTCGCCGTCGCCCTGCCGCCCGGCCCGCTCGAGGAGTGCCGCCGGGTCATCGACGCGGTCCGCGGCACCGAGCTGGGCCGAGGGGCGCGCTGGGTCCAGTCGGAGAACCTGCACCTCACGGTCCGATTCCTGGGCGACACGCCGCCCGACCTGGTGCCCGACGTCGGCCTGGCGGTGCTGGACGCCGCGTCCGCCGTGGCGCCGTTCCGCATCGAGATCGCCGGGGCCGGCGCCTTCCCCGACGGCCGGCACCCGCGGACGCTGTGGCTGGGCGTGGACCGCGGCAACGACGGCCTGGAGCGGCTCGTGGACGCCCTCGAGGGCCCGCTCGACCGGCTCGGCTGGCCCCCAGACCCGCGAGCCCGGCGGCCGCACCTGACCGTGGCCAGGACCGACGCGGCGCGCGGCGACGCGAGCCATGCGATGGCCGACGCGCTGGCCCGGGCGGCGGCGGGCTGGCGCACCGGGTTCGACGCCTCCGCGCTCACGCTGTTCCGGAGCCACCTCGGCGGCGGCCCGCCCCGCTACGAGGTCGTGGTGGAGGCCAGGCTCGGCGTCTGAGGGGGCCACGTTTGCCCCGTGGGCGCCAAGGCGCTAGGCTCGCACGGCCCCAACCCAGCACAGCCCGGGAGATCGACACGAATGGCCAGCGCACCCCGTCGAACGAAGTTCGTCCTTGACGAGGACCGGACCCCGCGGACCTGGTACAACGTCGTCGCCGACCTGCTCCCCAAGGGCATCGCGCCGGTCCCGCCCATCCACCCGGGCACCGGGCAGCCCATCGGGCCCGAAGACCTGGCGCCGCTGTTCCCGATGGCGCTGATCATGCAGGAGGTCTCGGCCGACCGCGAGATCGAGATCCCCGACCCGGTCCGCGACGCGTACATGCTGTACCGGCCCTCCCCCCTCCAGCGCGCCTATCGGCTGGAGCGGGCGCTCGACACGCCGGCGCACATCTACTTCAAGTACGAGGGCGTCAGCCCGGCCGGCAGCCACAAGCCCAACACAGCCCTCGCGCAGGCCTTCTACAACAAGGAGGCGGGCGTCAAGCGGCTGGCCACCGAAACCGGCGCCGGGCAGTGGGGGAGCGCGCTGGCCTTCGCCGGGGCCGTGTTCGGCCTCGAGGTCAAGGTCTACATGGTGCGCGCGAGCTACGACCAGAAGCCGTACCGCCGGATCCTGATGGAGACCTACGGCGCGAGTGTCGTGGCCAGCCCGAGCCCGGACACCAACTACGGCCGCAAGCTGCTGGCCGAGACGCCGGACACCCCCGGCTCGCTGGGCATCGCGATCACCGAGGCCGTCGAGGACGCCGCCGGCCGCGACGACACCAAGTACTCGCTGGGCTCGGTGCTCAACCACGTGATGCTCCACCAGACGGTGATCGGGCAGGAGTCCATCGAGCAGATGCAGATGGCGGGCGAGGAGCCCGACGTGATCATCGCCTGCGCCGGCGGCGGGTCGAACTTCGCGGGGCTCGTCTTCCCCTGGGTCGGCCGGATGCTCCGGGGCGAGGGCTCGCACCGCGTCATCGCCGCCGAGCCCGAGGCGGCGCCCTCCCTGACGCGCGGCGTCTACACCTACGACTTCGGCGACACCGGGCACCTGACGCCGATCGTCAAGATGCACACCCTGGGCAGCGAGTTCATCCCCGAGCCGATCCACGCCGGCGGCCTGCGCTACCACGGCATGGCGCCGCTCGTGTCCCTGCTCAAGGAGAACGGCCTGATCGACGCCCGGAGCGTCCATCAGCGCGCCTGCTTCGAGGCGGGCGTCAGGTTCGCCCGGACGGAGGGCATTCTGCCCGCCCCGGAGAGCACGCACGCCATCAAGGTCGCGATCGACGAGGCCCTGGAGGCCAAGGAGCGCGGCGAGTCCCGGGTCATCCTGTTCAACCTCTCGGGCCACGGGCACTTCGACCTGTCCAGCTACGAGAAGTACCTGCGGGGCGGCCTCGAGGACTACGAGTACCCGGCGGAGCGCGTGGCCGAGTCGCTCGCGTCGCTGCCCAAGGTCGGCGGCTGACCGCGTCCCCCGCCGCCTTGCCGCGGCGGGGGAGGCGCCTCCGGTGGCGACGCGCCGTCCGCGTGCGCCGCCACTGCCGCGTTGCGTACGATCCCTCCGTGCCGAAGCTCGCCTGCCACGCCTGCGGTCGCCAGCTGTACACGGTCGCCCCGGTCGAGGGGCTGTTCGCCGAGGAGCGACGCTGCCCGCGGTGCGGCGCGCACCTGCTGGCCGACCGCCGGGTCGCCGAGCGTCGCCAGGGGGAGCGGCGCGTCAACCCGCCCAACGACCCCGGCCCGCCCGCGGGAGCGGGCGAGCGACGGGTGGCCGAACGCCGGCGGGCCTCCCGCCGGGGCAGGCGATAATCCCGGCATGCGCGTTGCCCTGCTCGGCCTCGGCCTGATCGGCGGCTCCGTGGCGCGCGCCCTGCGGGCCGCCGGCGGCGACTGGTGGGTGGGCGCCTGGACTCCGTCCGGCGCAGGCCCGCAGCGAGCCCTCGAGGTCGGGGCGGTCGACGCCGCGTTCCGGTCCGCGCCGGAGCTCCTCCGCGAGGCGGACGTCGTGGTGCTGGCCGCGCCTCCGCTCGCCTGCGCCGGGCTGATCGGCCGGCTCGCGGGGGCCTGGCGCGGCGCGCTCCGGCCCGGCGCGACCGTGACGGATGTCGCGTCCACCAAGGCAGAGCTCGAGCGGGCCGCTCGGGACGCCGGCCTGCCGTGGGTGGGCGGCCACCCGATGGCCGGCCGTGAGACGAGCGGCTTCGAGGCGTCGGACGCGACCCTGTTCCACGGCCGGCCGTGGGTTGTGACCGCGGCGCTGGGCGGCGGGGACCCGGACGCCGTCGAGCGGATCGCCACCGCCTGCGGCGCGACGCCGGTCCACCTGGACGCCGGCCGCCACGATCACCTGGTGGCGGCCATCAGCCACCTGCCGCTGCTCACGTCCGTGATGCTCGTCGAGGCCGTCACCGGCCTCCCCGGCGCCGGCGATTCGGCGTGGGGGGAGGCGAGGCAGCTCGCCGCCGGCGGCTGGCGCGACACGACGCGCCTTGCCCGCGGCGACCCCGCCATGGGCGCCGAGATCTTCGCCTCCAACGCCGAGCGGCTGGCGGAGCGGCTCCGGGCGTACCGATCGCGGGTCGATGCCTGGCTCGCGCTGCTCGAGGCGCCCGGGGGCGCCGACCCGGCTGCCATCCGCGAGCGGCTCGAGGCGGCTCGCGAGCGGCTGGAGGGCTGAGGGTTGGGGGCTCCCGACGAACTCGTGCTCGTGGTCCCGCGCGAGGCGCTCGTGCCCGGCGAGGGGTGGACGGGCGTGCGGCGCGCGGATCTCTCGGAAGCGCTGGCCGTCGTCGCCCGCGAGGGGCGGTTCGTGCGGCGCGGCGACGCCGAGGAGGACCCCTCGCTCAAGCAGGTGATCCCGTACCTCGTCCTGCGCGACGGCGAGCGCTGGTTCCTGATGCGCCGAACGCGCGCCGGCGGCGACGCCCGGCTCCACGACCTCGGCTCGATCGGCGTCGGCGGGCACCTCAACCCGGGTGACGGCGACGTGGCCGGGGGTCTCCGGCGCGAGTGGCACGAGGAGGTCGACGCGGACTTCCTGCCCGAGTTCACCCCGCTGGGCCTGCTCAACGACGACACGACCCCGGTGGGCAGCGTGCACGTCGGGTTCGTGTACACGGCCGACGCGATGGGCCGCCCGGTGGCCATCCGCGAGACCGACAAGCTCACGGGCGCCTTCGCCACGACCGAGGAGGTGGCGGCGGCGCGCGACAGCCTCGAGACGTGGAGTCGTCTCGCCTTCGAAGCCCTGACTGAGCGTCCCGGCCAGTGAGGCCTCGCGGCACGGGTGCCGCGAACGGCCGGGTGACATACTCGCGCGCAGATCACATGAGCGATCGCATCTCCGGCACGACTCTCGCGGCTGTCCGTGCGCTCCTGGCGGCGGGGCTGCTGGTCGTCGGCCTCGCGCTGCCGGCGAGGGCCGCCTCGGGGGACGTGGTCGTCCTCACCGCCGACGGCGTGGTGGACAGCGTCATGGCGGGCTACGTGCGCGACGGGATCGCCTCGGCGGAGGCGAGCGGCGCGGCCGCCGTCGTGATCAAGCTGGACACGCCGGGCGGAAGCCTGGACGCGATGACCGAGATCACCAAGGCCGAGCTGGAGGCGACGGTCCCGGTGATCGTGTGGGTGGCGCCGGCCGGTGCCTGGGCGGCCAGCGCGGGCACCTTCATCACGCTGGCCGGAGCCCTTGCCTACATGGCCCCGGGCACCAGCATCGGCGCTGCGTCGCCGGTGGGCAGCAACGGCCAGGACATCACCGGCACCGAGGGCGCCAAGGTCCGCAGCATCTCGATCGCGACCATCACCTCGATCGCGGAGGCGCGCGGGCGGAATGTGGCCTGGGCGTCGTCGGCCGTGTCGAACGCCATCTCGGCGACCGCCACCGAGGCGGCTGCGAAGGGCGTCGTGGACGGCGTGGCCGAGACGCTGGACGCCGTGCTCAGCGCCGCCCAGGGGAAGGTCGTCAAGACGCCGAGCGGCCCGGTCACCGTGAACGTGGCGGGGCGGGCGATCGTCGACGCGCCGATGAACCCGGTCCAGGGCTTCCTCCACCTGCTGTCCGACCCGAACATCGCGTTCATCCTGTTCGTGGTGGGCATCGGCGGGCTGCTCGTGGAGCTGGTCCACCCGACGATCCTGGCCGGGATCGCAGGCGGGCTGTGCCTGATCCTCGCCTTCATCGGGTTCGGCAGCCTGCCGCTCAACGTCGCCGGGCTCCTGCTGGTGGCGTTCGGCATGCTCCTGTTCGCGCTCGAGACGCAGATCGTCAGCCACGGGCTGCTGGCGCTGGGCGGGCTGATCTCGTTCGTGCTCGGCGCCTCCATCCTGTACACGCCGCCGTCGGGCGCGCCCGTCGAGCCGGACGTATCGGTCGCCACGCCGGTCATCGTCGTCGTGGCGGCCACGTTCGCGCTGTTCATGGGCGTGGTGACGATGGCCGCGATCCGGGTCCGGCGGATGACCCTGCCGGCGGGTGCCGTCGGCACGCCCGTGCCCCTCGACAGCACCGGCATCGTCCAGGCGCCGCTCGCGCCGCAGGGCACCGTGCATCTGGCCGGCGAGACCTGGAGCGCGCGGACCGCCGACGGCAGCCAACTCGAGCGCAACACCCCGGTCCGGCTCGTCGCCTTCGACGGGCTGGTGGCCGTGGTGGTCCCAGACCCGGACGCCGCGCAGGCGACCGGGGAACGGCCGCCGAGCGAATCGACGCCCGCGCAGCCGCCCGCCGCCCAGGTGTAGCCCGAAGGGGAGGAACGCATGGAACTGGTCATCGGGTTCTCGGTCGCCGCCGTCATCGTCCTGCTGCTGCTGCTGCTGCTGTACCTCTCCGTGCGGATCGTCCAGCAGTACGAGCAGATGGTGGTCTTCCGCCTCGGCCGGACGAATGAGCACATGGTCTACGCCCCTGGCCTGCGCTGGCTCATCCCGATCGTTGACCGGCCGGTGAAGGTGGACATGCGCGAGCAGTTCATCGAGGTCCCCAGCCAGACGACGATCACCAAGGACAACGCCCCGATCAACGTCGACTTCCTGATCTACTGGCGGATCGTCGAGCCGCTCAAGAGCGTCGTGAACGTGGCGTACTTCGCCGGCGCGCTGCAGGGCGTCGCGACCACCACCCTGCGGGCCGTCATCGGCGACATCCTGCTCGACGACGTGCTGTCCAAGCGGGAGCAGATCAACGAGGTCCTGCGCACCAAGCTGGACGAGGTCACCGAGCGCTGGGGCGGCAAGATCACGACCGTCGAGATCCGGGAGATCGTCCCGCCGCGAGACGTCCAGGACGCCATGAACCGCCAGCTGTCCGCGGAGCGGACGCGGCGCGCGGTGATCACCGAGTCCGAGGGCGCGCGCCAGTCGGCCATCAACGTGGCCGAGGGCCAGAAGCAGTCGGCGATCCTCCAGGCCGAGGGCGACCGGCAGGCCGCGATCCTCCGCGCGGAGGGCTTCAGCCAGGCGCTGGAGCGGATCTACGCGGCGGCGCACCAGATCGACGAGAAGACGATGGCGCTGCAGTACCTCGAGGCGCTCAAGGCCCTCGGCGTCAGCCCGTCCACGAAGTTCCTGATCCCGACCGAGTTCAGCTCGCTGGCCGCCAAGATCGGCGGCTACGTCGACAAGGGCATCTCCGCGCCGGCCGGCGCCGCCCCCAAGTGATTCGCCGCGCCCTCGTCATGACGGCGGCCCTCGGGGCCGCCGCCGTCTCGATCGGCCCGGTCAGCGACGGCCTCGCACGGAGGCTGATGGCCGCGCCCCGCCGGCTGCCCGAGGAGGCGGGGATGGCCACCCTGCTCGACCGGCTCGGCGGCGAGGTGGTGCGGCTGCGGTCGCGCGACGGGGTCCGCCTGACGGGTCGCTGGCTCGCCGCGGAGCCCGGCGACGACTGGTTCGCGGACCCGCGCGAGGCGATCCTGCTGCTCCACGGCTACTCGGGCTCGGTCACGCCGGACCTGGTCGAGTTCGGGCCTTTCCTGCGCCAGACCGCCGGGGTGCTCGGCCTCGACTTCCGTGGCCACGGCGGGTCGGAGGCCGCACCGACCACGTTCGGGCTGAACGAGGTCGAGGACGTGGCGGGCGCCCTGGCCTGGCTCGGCGAGCGGGGCGTGCGCCGGGTCGCCATCGTCGGCTCGTCGATGGGCGGGATCACCGCGATCGCCGCGACGGCGGTGCTCGGCGACGGGCGGCTCGCGGCGGCGGACGCGTCCGTCGAGGGGGCGGCCCCGACGACGGTGGACCCGCCGCGACCCCGGATCGTCGCCGTGGTGGGCGATTCGGTCTCGCCCGAGCTGGCGCTGGTGGTGGGGCGGCGGATGGGGGTGCCGGGCGGCGTGCGCCTGGCGGGACACGCCTTCTCGAGGTTCGCCCGGATGGTGGGCGGCGACCCCCGCGCGACCCAGCCCCTCGCCGCCGTCGGCCTGCTCGAGGACGTGCCGCTGCTGCTCGTCCACGGCGGCGCCGACCCGCTCATCCCGCCCAGGGCACGGGCGCGCCTGGCCGCAGCCGCGCCCGAGGGGACCCGCCACCTGGTCATCGAGGGGGCCGCGCACGGTGAGGCGCACCGCAAGGACCCGGACGCATGGGAGGCCGCGGTGGGCGAGCTTCTCCGGGCGGCGTTCGAGGCCGCCCGGGGCTGACGGCGGCCGGGCCCCGGGCGGGCTCGTATACTGCGCGCATCGAGGGCGGGGGCTGCTCGCCACGCATGCGCAGGCCGGGAGGTGCGATGGCCGGGAAGGTGCTCGTCGTCGACGACGACGCGGGCATCCAGCGACTGCTGCAGCAGACCCTCCGGGGCGAGGGCTACGAGGTGCTCCTCGCGACGGAGGCGGCTGAGGCCATCCGCATCTGGCAGTCGGAGAGCCCGTCGCTGCTGCTGCTCGACGTGACGCTGCCCGGAGTCGACGGCTACGAGCTGGCGACCCGGATCCGCGGCGCCGAGCCCGCCGGCAGGCACGTCCCGATCATCATGCTCACCTCGGACCGCGACGTGTCGCAGAAGGTTCGGGCCCTCCGCTCCGGCGCGGACGACTACCTCGTCAAGCCGTTCCACCCGGCCGAGCTGCTGGCCCGGTTCAAGGCGCTGATCGCGCGCTTCGCGCCGGGCGAGACGCTGGGCGGGCGGCCGCCGATGGGCCGGATCCACGCGTACTACGGCGCCAAGGGCGGCGTCGGCACCACCACGATCGCCATCAACACCGCGATCGCGCTGCGGTCGCTGGACCGCCGGGTCGTCCTGGTGGACGGCAACCTGCAGTTCGGCGATCACCGGGTGTTCATGGACCTCGCCAACGACCGCAAGAGCATCGTGGACGCGATCAACGCGCCGACCATCGACGCGGACCTGCTGAAGGGCGTCGTCCAGGCCCACGACTCGGGCGTGGACCTGCTCCTGGCGCCGCCGACGCCCGAGGCAGCCGACCTGGTGACCGCGGGGCACATGCACGAGATCCTGCAGGTCCTGGCCACGATGTACGACTACGTCATCGTCGACATCGACAAGCGGCTCGACGAGCTCAACCTGATGGTGCTCGACATCGCCGAGACCATCTTCGCGGTGATGACCGCGGACCTCTCCTGCCTCAAGAACGTTCGCCTCGTGCTGGGCACCATGGGCCACCTCGGCTACGCGTCGGGCAAGCTCAAGCTGGTCCTCAACCGGTCGAACGCCTACACGGGCATCAACGTCAAGAGCGCCGAGGGCGCCCTGCGCCAGCCCATCGAGCACCAGATCGTCAACGAGTACCGGGGCGCCATCTCGGCGCTCAACACGGGTGCGCCGTTCATGGCCGCCAAGGCGGACTCGGTCCTGGGCCGGTCGGTGCTCGACTTCGCCAAGGCGATCGACAAGGCGCCGGCGCGGTCCCTGCCGCAGCTGCAGCCCGGCCAGGCCCGCTGAGCGCCGGGCGCAGCCGGGGCGCCGCAGACCGGGTTCAACGCCGGGCCCCCGCCGGGAGGCGTCGATAAGCCGGCGGTGAGCCGTACGGCCTAGTGTGCCGTCCGTGCTCGCGACGCTGCTCTCCGCCACGCTCCACGGTCTCGTCGGCCGGGTCGTCCGGGTCGAGGTCGACGTGGCGCCCGGGCTGCCCGGGTTCACGATCGTGGGACTGCCGGACGCGGCCCTGTCGGAGGCGCGGGAGCGGGTCCGCGGGGCGCTCCGCAACGCGGGCTACCGGCACCCGCCGCGTCGGATCACCGTCAACCTCGCGCCTGCCGAGCTGCGCAAGGCCGGCGCATCGCTGGACCTGGCCATCGCGATGGGCGTGCTGCTCGGGTCCGAGCAGCTGGCGGCAGACGTCGGCGGCGTCGGCCTGGTGGGGGAGCTGGGCCTCGGAGGCGAGGTCCGCCGGGTGCCCGGCCTGCTGCCGATGACGCTCGCGCTGCGCGACCACGGGGTGCGCCGCGTGCTCGTGCCCGAGGAGGCCGAGGCGGAGGCGAGGCTCGCGCCCGGCGTGGACGTGGTGGGGATCGGCTCCCTGAGCGACGCGGCCGCGACGCTCCGCCGGCCGAGGGCGAGGCGGCCCGCCCCGTCGCCGCTGCCGAGGGCTGGCATCACGGGCGGCCGCACGGCGCCGGGTCCCGTTGCGCAGGCGGGCGCCCCCGATCGGGTCCCGGACCTGGCGGACGTGCGAGGGCAGGCGGCGGCGCGGCGGGCCCTCGAGATCGCGCTCGCCGGCGGCCACGCCCTGCTCCTGATCGGGCCCCCGGGCGCCGGCAAGACGCTCCTCGCGCGGACGATCCCGTCGCTGCTCCCGGACCTGGAGGACGAGGCGGCACTGGCGGCGACGGTGGTCGCATCGGTGGCCTCCGAGACGCCGGTCACCGAGCTCCGGCGTCGGCCGCCGGTGCGCATGCCGCACCACACCCTGAGCTACGCGGGCATGGTCGGCGGCGGGCCGCGCCTGGCTCCCGGAGAGGTCACTTTGGCCGACCAGGGATGCCTCGTCTGCGACGAGCTGCCGGAGTTCGGCCGCGACGTGCTGGAGGCGCTCCGCCAGCCGCTCGAGGAGGGGAGCGTGGCGGTGGTCCGGGTGGGCCGCTGGGCGACCTTCCCGGCCCGCTTCACCTTCGTCGCCGCGATGAACCCGTGCCCCTGCGGCCAGCTCGGGTCGGCGACCCGGGCCTGCACGTGCCCGCCCGGCGCGCCGCAGCGCTACCTGCGCCGCGTGTCGGGCCCGCTCCGGGACCGGATCGACCTGTGGGCGACGATGGACCGGGTCCCGCCGGACCAGCTGCTCCGGGGGCCGGCCCCCGAGTCGTCGGCCGTGGTCGGTGCGCGGATCGCCGACGCGCGGAGGCGGCAGCTGCGTCGGAACCGGGGCGTGGCCAACGGGCAGCTGGGCGGCCGGCCACTGCGGGAGGCGTGCCGGCTCGACGGCGCGGCGTCGAGCCGGGCGGTCCTGCTCGCCGAGCGCGAGGGGCTGTCGGGCCGGGGCACCGACCGCCTCCTCAGGGTCGCCCGGACGATCGCGGACCTGGCCGGACGGGACGAGGTGGTCGTCGCGGACCTCGACGAGGCGGCCCGGTTCCGCGTCCCGGCCGACCGGTTCGGGCTGGGGCTGGCGGGCTGATGCTCGGCGTGGGACGGCGCGGCCCGCTCGGGCGCGACGCAGAGCCGGCGGGCGGCGGGCGGCCACCGCAGGACCGCCTCGACGAGCGCGAGGCGTGGGTGGTGCTGGCCGGTGCGCGCGGGGTGGGCCCGGTGACCTTCCAGCGGCTGCTGGCGAGCTACGGGAGCGCCTGGGCCGTGCTGCACGACGCCGCGGCCGACGGCGCCGCGGAGCGGCTGGTGGCCGCCTCCGCCGGGCTGGACGCGCCCCCGACGCTCAGCCCGGCGTCGGCCCTGACGGTCGTCGCCGCCGCGGCGGAACCGCACCGCGCGCTCGAGGCGGTGCGCCGCTCCGGCGTCGGCGTCGTGACCTACCGGGACCCGGCGTACCCGAGCCGCCTGCGGCGGATCGAGCTCCCGCCGCCGGTGCTCTTCGTGGCGGGCGAGCCATCGGCCTTGGAGCCCGCCCACGCGGTCGCGCTGGTCGGGACGCGCCGCCCCACCGCGGTCGGGCGAGCGACCGCAGGACGGATCGCGGAGGCGGTCGGGGGGCGCGGGGCCACGGTGGTCTCCGGCCTGGCCTACGGCATCGACGCCGCCGCCCACAGCGCGGCGGTGCGACAGGGCGCCCCGACGGTTGCCGTCGTCGGCGGCGGGCACGCCCACCTCTACCCGGCCGGCCACCGCGGCCTGGCCGCGGCGATCATCGCCGGCGGAGGCGCCGTGGTCAGCGAGTTCGCGCCCGACGTGCCGCCCTCGCGCGGCACGTTCCCGCGGCGCAACCGGATCATCAGCGGGCTGTCTGACGCCACGGTGGTGATCGAGGCCGGGGCGCGCAGCGGCGCCCTCACCACCGCCGCCTGGGCGCTCGAGCAGGGCAGGTCGCTGTTCCTCGTCCCCGGGCGACTCGACGACCCGGCCGTCGCTGGCTCGCTGGCGTTCCTGCGGGAGGCAGCCCCGGAGGCCCGGATCGTGGCGGGCATCGCCGAGCTGCTCGAGGACCTCGGCCTCGACGTGCCGCAGGCGGTTGCGCACCCCCGCGACAGGCGCGCCCTCGCCACGGCGGCCGGGCTCGGCGAGGCGGAATCGACGGTCGCCGCGGCCCTGCAGTCGGGAGCGGCGAGCGTCGACGAGCTGGTGCTCGCGACCGGCCTCTCGGGCGCCACGATCCTCGCGGCGATCACCACCCTCGAGCTCCGAGGGCTCGCCCTCGAGGTGCTCGGGCGCTACCAGCCCTCCGGGCCGCTGGCGGAGCCGACGGCCGTGCAGACGCACGGGGCGTACGCTCGACGGGCCGGACGGCCTGCGGCGTGAGCGGGTCGGCCCCGCCGCCGGGTGGACTCGTCAGGGGGTCGGTGCTACGCTCCGCCAGTCCCCGGGGTGCGTGCGCGGCACGCCCGGCTGGCGCCGTCGTCCCCGGCGCCACAGGACGACGCAGTGGAGGACCACCGATTGCGGAAGCTCGGGGCGGCCGCGCTCGCCCTGCCCGTCCTGGCGATCGTGTACCTGGCCGCGGCAGTCAGGTCGGCCGGTCGCCGGCGGGCAGCCGTGATCGTCGCCGCGGCCGGGCTTGTCGCCCTGGTGGTGGTCGCCGGCAGTTGGCCCGTCCCGTCGGTCGCCGTCCCGCGGTCGTCGACGCCGCCCCGCCCGGTCGAGGCAGGGCTGCTCGACGCGATCGTGACGGGCCATCCGCTGACGACGCCGTTCCAGATCGGGTTTGACTCGCCGATGGACGCGGCGTCGGTGGTCGCCGCACTCCGGATCGCCCCTGACGCCGCCCTGAGGTTCTCGTGGTCGGCGGACGGGAAGGACCTCACCCTCGCCCCGGTCGACAGCTGGGCGCCCGACACCCTGTACACGATCACGGTGGACGTCACGGCCCGCGCCGCGGACGGTGCTGCGCTCGCGCGCCCGGTGCACGCCGTGGTGCTCACGGCGAAGGCGGGCAGCGCGACGATGGCGGCCACCAGACTGGTCGGCAGCCGGGTTGCCGCGAACACGGCGTTCGCCATCCACCTTGACCGGACGGTGCCCGTGGCCGCCGTCCAGGCCGCGCTGCGGATCGAGCCGCCGGTGGCCGGAGCGGTGGCCGCGGGCAGCTCCCCGGGCGACTATGTGTTCACGCCGGCCAGTCCGCTCGCGGCCGACACCACGTACCGGCTGACGCTGTCGGGTCTCGTGGACGACAACGGGGTCGCCTTCGCGACGGTGCCGACCATCGCCGTGCAGACGGCCGCGGCCCCGAGCGTGGTCCGCTTCCGACCGCTCAACGGCGCCAGCGCCCAGGACCGGGCGTCCGTGCTCTCGGTGCGCTTCACGGACAAGATGGACCGGACGACGACCGCCGCGGCATTCCAGGTCACGGCGGCGGGGAAGGTCGTGCCCGGCAAGGTCACCTGGGCCGAGTCGGACCACGTGCTGGTGTTCACGCCGGCCTCGGCCCTGCCGTACGGCGCGAAGGTCGCCATGACCGTCGCGGCGTCGGCCACGTCCGCGACCGGCGCGCCGATCGCCCAGAACGCGAGCGGCAGCTTCACCGTGCAGGCCAGGCCGGCGCCGGCGAAGACCGCGCCGACCGCGACCAGGACGCCGGCCGCCGCCACGAGCAAGCCGATCCCGCACCCGAGCGGCACCGGCGGCTCGGGCGGCGTCTCCGCCAGCTGGTACTCGGTCGAGACGTACTACCTGCAGCTGATGAACTGCACCCGGACGGGCGGCTGGGTCACCTCGTCGGGCGCCTGCTCGTCGCCGGGCGGCCGGGACGTCGCGCCGCTCAAGCTGTCCGCGGGCATCAGCACCAACGTGTCGCGCCCGTACGCCCAGTACCTCGCCGTGCACAACCTGTGCAACCACTTCTACGGGGGGACGCCGGGCGACCGCCTGCGCCGCGCCGGCTACACCAGCTACAACTGGGCCGAGAACATCGGCTGCGAGGACATCAGCCCGTACAAGTCGGTGCTGGGCTCCCACCTGTTCTTCCAGAGCGAGAAGCCGTACAACGGCGGCCACTACGTCAACATGATGAACTCGCTCTACACCGAGGTCGGCATCGGCGTCTGGGTCTCAGGCGGCCGGACGCGCCTGGTCGTGGACTTCTACCGGCCGTAGCCGGTCCCGCCGCGGGCTGGGACCATCGGTTCGGTGACGCCCAGCGCGGAGCGGGGAGAATGGTCCCGTGATCCGGAACGTCGTCGTGCACATCGCCAACGAGCAACCGCTGCTCGCGGACCTGTTCGACCTGCCGGCGGCCACCGATGCCGGCCTGCTGTGCACCAACCTGCGCGCGGTGGACGGCAAGCGGCCGGTGTTCATCGACCGCATCGAGAGCACGTTCTTCTTCCCGTATCGGGCGATCCGGTTCCTCGAGATCCCGGCCGGGGCGCTCGAGCGCCACCGGGAAGAGGACGGCTGGACCGCGCCCGCCGGACCGGTGCCGCCCGAGGCGCCCGCCGGAGCGGAGCGGTCCGCGACCAGGCTGCCGGCCGTGATCGAGGCGAGCGCGGGGGACGAGGCGGACCTGGGCGACGACGACGCCGAGCTGGGCGACGAGATCGACGAGGACTTCCTGCGCCGCATCCGCGAGGTCTAGGAGGGCCGGGCGCCCCGCCCCCGATGCCGCGCCGGGGCCAGCCGCCTCGGGAGAGGTAAGCGGCAGGGGAGGAGCCCGATGCTACACTCCCGGCCGCCATGCCCAAGCATCTCGTCATTGTGGAATCGCCCGCCAAGGCTCGGACCATCGAGCGCTATCTCGGCGACGACTACCAGGTCCTCGCGTCGTACGGTCATGTCCGCGACCTCCCCGAGAACCCGGGCAAGGGGAAGCTCGGCGTGGATGTGGAGCACGACTTCGCGCCCGAGTACGTGGTGCCGGAGGACCGGCGCCGCCAGGTGTCGCAGATCGAGAAGGCCGCGCGCGCCGCCGCCGACGTCTGGCTCGCCACCGACCTCGACCGCGAGGGCGAGGCGATCGCCTGGCACGTCGCCGAGGCTGCCGGCGTGCCGGCCGCGAAGACCCGGCGGGTGACGTTCTCCGAGATCACGGAGGGCGCCATCAAGCAGGCCTTCGCCCACCCGCGCGACATCGACCGCAACCTGGTGGACGCGCAGCAGGCGCGGCGGATCGTGGACCGCCTGGTCGGCTACACGCTGAGCCCGCTGCTCTCGCGCAAGGTGCGTGGGGGCCTGTCGGCGGGCCGCGTGCAGTCGGTGGCGGTCCGGATGGTGGTCGAGCGAGAGCGGGAGATCCGCGCCTTCACCCCGCGGGAGTACTGGACGCTCGAGGCCGTGCTGCTCGCCCCCGACGGCACCCCGTTCACCGCGGACCTCGTCCGGGTGGGCGGCAAGCCGCTGGACATCGGCGACGGCGAGACCGCCGAGCACCACGCGGCCGCCCTGCGCCGGGAGCGGCCGCGGGTGGACTCCGTCGCCACGCGCAACTCCAGGCGCAATCCCGCCCCGCCGTTCACCACCAGCACGCTCCAGCAGGAGGCGAGCCGCAAGCTCGGGTTCTCGCCCAAGCGCACCATGTCGGTCGCTCAGCGGCTGTACGAGGGCGTCGACACGCCGGACGGCCACGTCGGGCTGATCACCTACATGCGGACGGACTCGACGGCCATCGCCGCCGTGGCCATGGCCGAGGCGCAGAAGGTGATCGCGCAGCGCTTCGGCGACCCCTACGGGACCGGGCGGGGGCGCGTCTACAAGACCAAGCAGAAGGGCGCCCAGGAGGCCCACGAGTCCATCCGCCCAACCTCGTTCCTGCGCGACCCCGACGCGCTCCGCGGCCACCTCAAGGCGGAGGAGCTCCGCCTCTACCGCCTGATCTGGCAGCGGGCGGTCGCCTCCCAGATGGCGGCCAAGGAGCTCGAGACGACGACCGTGGAGCTGGAGGCCGGGCCCTACCGCCTGCGCGCCACGGCCACCCGGACGCTGTTCGACGGCTTCAGCCGGGTGTACAGCGAGGGCCGCGACGACGACGAGGAGGAGGCGGAGCGGAGCCTCCCGGCGCTCGCCGAGGGCGACCGCACCACGGTGGAGTCGGTGTCCACCACCCAGCACTTCACCGAGCCCCCGCCCCGCTACACCGAGGCGATGCTGATCAAGGCCCTCGAGGAGCAGGGCATCGGCCGCCCCTCGACGTACGCCGCGACGATCAGCACCATCGTGGACCGCGGGTACGTGAAGGTGGAGGACCGGCGCCTGCGCCCGGAGGAGATCGGGGAGATCGTCACCGACCTGCTGGTCGGCCACTTCGGCGAGTACGTGGACCTCCAGTTCACCGCCCGGATGGAGGAGGAGCTCGACGAGGTCGCCCGCGGCGAGCGCAGCTGGGTGCCACTGCTGCGCGAGTTCTTCGGGCCGCTCAAGGAGCGCGTCGACGAGAAGCGCAAGGAGCTCCGCCGGCGCGACTTCACGACGGAGCCGACGGACGAGGTCTGCTCCCTCGGCCACCCGATGGTCATCCGGCTGGGCCGCAACGGGAAGTTCCTCGCCTGCTCCACCTACCCGGAGCACCGCGAGACCCGGCCCCTGCCCGGCGAGGAGGTGCCGACGCTGGCGGGCGAGGGCGAGCCCTGCCCGGAGTGCGGCGAGGGCGTGCTGACGACCAAGCGCGGCCGGTTCGGCCCGTTCGTGGGCTGCTCGCGCTATCCGGACTGCTCGTACATCCGGAAGGACGGTCCGCCGCCCCCGGAGCAGCTGCCGTTCGAGGTCCGCTGCCCCAAGCACAACGACGGGCACCTGGTGGCGCGTCGCGTCCGGCGCACCGGGAACGTCTTCTGGGGGTGCTCCGCCTACCCGAAGTGCGACTTCACCACCAACGACGAGCCGACGGGCGCCGTGCACGACGCCCACGAGGGCGGCCTGGGCGCGGTGGCACGGCGCGGCGACGCGGGAATCTGCCTGACCTGCGGTGCGGCCGTCGAGCTGCCGGCCGACATCGCGCCGGGCCTGCGACTCCCCGGAGGGCCGGCCAACCCGGCGGCGCTGGAGCGGCCGGCCCGCCGCTCTGCGCGGGGCGGGCGGCGCCCGGCCG
>JAJYLZ010000046.1 GCA_021787395.1 Chloroflexota bacterium | reverse complement strand
TCGGCTATACTCGTCGGGCTCGCGCGGCCTCAGGGCCGCCGGCACTCGGTCGGGGCGTGGCGCAGCTTGGTAGCGCGCATCGTTCGGGACGATGAGGTCGGAGGTTCAAATCCTCTCGCCCCGACCAGACCGACCTTCTTTCGTGCTCAGGACCCCCTCATTTCGGGGCGCGTCCGGGCCCGAGGTCTTGCCCTGACCACCTTGTGATTCGAGGCGCAGCACGCCCGGCCCGAAGGCCGCGTCCCAGCCCCGCGCCTTCGCCGCGGCGGTGAGGGTGAAGGTGAAGTCGCGGGCCCCCAGCACGTCGATCCGCTCGAACACGGCCTCCGCGATCGCCCTGCGCCCGGCGTCCGACGTCGCGGCCCAGAGCCCCGGCAGCGACTCGAGGTACGCACGGGCCTCCGCCGCCGTCGGCAGCCGTGACGGCCTCTCCGCCGCGGCGGCGGCCTCGGCGTCGAGGCGGGCCATCGTCGCCTCCAGGCGCGTGATGTCCCGGTCCTTCGCGTACTGCAGCGCCGCCCGCTCCCGCTCGCGGTTCATGCGCGCCTGCGCCAGGGCGTCGGGGCCGCCCGGCCCCGCCCGCCCGCCGGCCTCGGCGACGACGGCCGCCTTCAGCCTGGCCGACACGGCGACGTGGCCGAGGGCGAGGCCAATTGCGTCCTCGTAGACCTCGACCTTGTACGACTCGCCCCGTACCCGCGGGTCGACCGTCCGGCCGTCGCGCTGGATCCGTCGAGGGGCGGCCGCGGCGAACGCCCGGCAGGCGTCCTGGTGCCGGTACCGGCCGACGTGCCCGATGAGCCGCCTGCCGCAGGCCGCGCAGGCGAGGAGGCCGCCGAGCCCGTACTGGCGCCGGGTCACCGCGCCGCGGTGGCGGCGGCTGTACCGGGCGCGGAGCCCCTGCACGTGGTCCCAGGTGGACGGGTCGACCAGCGCGCCCAGGGCGGACGGCTCGCCGGACCAGAGGCGCCCGACGTAGTAGGGGTTGGTCAGGACCTCGGCCACGTGCTTGAGGGCGAGCCCCGTCGCCTGCCCCACCTCGCGATCGGTGCGTCCCGCAGCGGCGAGCTCGTACACCCGGCGCACCAGGGCGAGCGCCTCCTCGTCCACAACGATCGTCCGGCCTTCCCGGACCGCCCCGAGCGGCGCCCGGCTGCCGCCCGGCACGCCGAGCCGCCGGCGCTTCGCGGCGTAGCCCTCGCGGATCCGCTTCGCGAGTCGGCGGCTGTACGCCTCGGCCTCGACGGCCTCCCGGGCCCAGCGCTCCCACTCGTCCTCGTCGGAGGACAGGACCCGCTCGTCGGCGAACAGGATCACCGCGCCCCGGGCGTGGAGGTCGTGGCGCGCGTTGACCGCGGTCCGCAGGTCCCGGGCGAAGCGGGACACGTAGCCGACGACGAGGACGTCCCAGTCCGCCCCGGCGCCGGCGAGCATCTCCGCCCACTGCCCGGTCGCCGCGATCGTGCGGCCCGAGTGGGCGACCTGCCAGGCGGCGCCCGTGTCGACGAGGCCCCAGCGCTCGATCGCCCGGGCCTGCTGCTCCGCCTGGGCGTCGGGCCCGAAGTTGTCCGCCTGCCCGGCCGTCGACTCCCGGATCCAGCGCGCGGCACGCCGGCCGCGGAGATCGTCGAGCGAGCGGGGCAGGGCGCGGGCGATCATGCCACCCGCGCCTCCGGCGTGTTGGTCTGCTCGGTCTCGGCGTTCACGGCGGACACAGTTGCTCTGCCGGGCGAGCCATTCAAGGTGGCCCTCTCGGCCGCCAGCCGCACGGCCTCGCGGATCGCGAACGCGAGCGCCGCGGCGAGCGGGTCGGTCCGCGGCGGGGCGGGGCGCGCCGCTACGGTCATCGGGCAGCCTCGCGCTGCTCGCGGACCAGGACGGCGGCCTGCGCCGTGGTGCGGGCGCCGAGGCGCCGGCGTCCCTCGTCGCGGTACGTCCGCGCGGTCCACTCCGAGATCCCGAGGCGGGCCGCGATCTCGCCCAGGCCCATGCCGTCGCCGAGCAGGATCAGCACCTGCTCCTGGCGCGGGGAGAGGCCCGGCTGGCGAGAGGTCACCGCAGGGTCGCCGCGATCGCGTCGAAGTCCGCCGGGCGCCAGAGGTAGGTCTCGACGCCCGGGCAGGCCCCGAGGGCCGCCAGCCAGCGGTCCTGGTGCTCGGTCGTCCTGCCCCGGTCGGTCTTGAGCTCGGCGAGGATGACGCGCGGCGGCCGGACGAGGGCGAGGTCCGGCCAGCCGCGCTCCGACCACTTGGACAGGGCGGGGTGGTACGCCATCCAGCGGTAGATCCGGGCGAGGTCGAGGACCTGGCGCAGGAACTGCGCCTCCGTGACGGCCGGGCCCGAGCTCACGCCGCCCGCTCCTTCGACCAGGCGTGGAGGGCGAGGCAGGCGCGGAAGGCGACCCAGTCGCGCCCGGTGACGGCCGCCTCGTACAGGCGGGTCCCGCCGTCGGTGACGTGGACGATCCCGTACCGGGTGATCGACGGCAGCGGGTACTTCGCCGGGTCGTTCGGCCGGGCGATGAACTCGGCGTTCGCGTACGCCGCCAGCTGGAGCCGGTGGTCGCGGTACACCGCGCCGTCCGGCGTCGCCACGGACGCCCCCGTCTTCCAGTCGAGGAGCCAGACCTCGCCGTCAAGCTCGGCGATGAGGTCGCATGTTCCCCCGTAGCCGAGCGTCTCGTGCAGCAGGAACGCCTCGACCTCGAGCGGCCGCAGGCCGTGCTCGCGCACCTGGGCGTTGAGCCAGGCGCGGGCGCCGGCGACGGCCGCCTCGTCGCGCGGGTCGATCGCGGCCGGCTCCCGCCGGAGGATCTGCTCGATCGACGCGTGGATCCGCGAGCCGCGGTCCATCGCGCTGGTCGAGAGGGTCGTGAGGTACTTCACCGCGGCGTCGACCCGGCCGGCCTCGCGGTCCTCGATCAGGCGCTCGGCGCCCGCGATCGCGGCCTGGGCGACCTGGTTCATCTTCCAGTAGGTCAGGGCGGGGGCGTCGAGGACCTTGGTGACCGCGGTGACGCCGGGCCACGGGCCTGCGCCGTTGAAGTAGTACTGGTGCGTCCTGGTGCGGACGACGCCTGCGGGGCGGGTGGCGACGGGCGCGGTCATGCGGGGTGTCCCTCCTCGGGGTGGCAGGCGTCGCACGTCCAGCCGGACGGCGTCCACCGGTGCATGGCTTGGTGGTCGCGGTACGAGCGGCACGGGTTGACCCAGCCGGACGGGTCAGCTGGGACGACGCGCAGGGCCGGACCCGCCTCGCGCCCGCCCGCGGGCGCGTGTCCCCCGCCACCGCTCTCACTCTCTGAGTGAGGGGAGTGGTGGGGGAGAGAAAGGGGTTCGCCGCTCTCGATGACGACTTGTGCCGGGACGTAGCCGCCCCGGACCCGGGCGACGGCGCCCTGCCCGACGAGGCCGGAGACGAGGTGCTGGACCGCGGTCCGCTCCATGCCGAGCTCGTCGGCGATTGCCTTGGCGAACAGCGGGCCGCGCGCCTCGATCACTCTGTACACTTCGGCCCGCTCGAACGAGGCCGCGGACAAGGCGCCCGGTGCGGCCGTCCAGGTCATGTCGTCGAAGCGGGCGCTGATCTCCTCGTCGGCGACGTCGCGCCCCGTCACGTGGAGCGTGCCGAACGCCTCGTTGCGCTTGCGGCGGACGACGACGATCGTGTCGGCCGAGCCCGTGATCCCGTAGGTGCCCGACACCGAGGCCAGGAAGTCGTCGGTCGACTCCTTGCGCGCGTGGTGGACGATGACCAGCGCGACGGAGCGGTCCCGGAACAGACCCTGGAGCCGGGCCATCGCGGCCACGTCGACCTCGTAGGCGTTGCGCCGGCCGTCGGTCGCGCCGCGGACCTTGCCGAGCGTGTCGATCGCGACGAGGACGGCGTCCGGGTGCTCGCCGAGCCAGCCCGCGACCTCCTCCTCGAGGCCCTCGCCGATGTTGGGGGCCTCCCAGCGGATCTCGAGCCGGCCGCGGGGCATGGTCCGCCCGGCAAGGGCCGCCCGAAGCCGGTCCTGGCCGCGGCGCCGGCCGTCCTCGAGCGCGAGGTACAGCACGCTCCCGGGCGTCACGCGCCGGCCGAGCAGGTCGCCGCCGATCGACGCCTCGACCGCGACCTGGTAGACGAGGCAGCTCTTGCCGACCTTCGGCGGTGCCGCGAGGATCGTCGTCCCCTCCGGGATGAGCCCCGGCACGACCCAGCGGAGGGGCGGCAGGTCGAGGGCGAGCAGGTCCGCGGCGTCCATCGACGACGCGCCGATCACATCCGGCGCCCGCGGGGCCGCCGGGACGTGCGCCGGCGCGCCGAGGCGCTCGGCGAGCTTCGCGGTCACGCGCTCGAAGTCGGCCCGGAGCTCGGCGTCGGTCTTCGCGACCTCGAACCGCGGGGCGACCTGCGTGCGCACGAGCCCCCAGAGCTCGTCGAGCCCGAGGCCGGCGTTGTACCGGCTGGCGACGTAGTCGCGGACCGCCGCGTACCGGCGGCCGCTCGGGATCCGGTCGGGCAGTGAGAAGCCGGGCGTGACAGTGATGGCACCGCCTGTCGCGGCCTGGCGTGAGATGGCGTGCCGCTCGGCGAGGGCCGCCTCGACCCAGCCACGAGGCAGGTCGGCGATCTCGGTCACCGGGCCAGCGACGTACTCCTTGCCGCCGATCCTGCTGCCCGGCCCGACGAGGTAGCCGCGGCCGGGCCAGCGGACGGTGAAGCCAAACAGCTCGTCGCCGGCGGGGACCGGCACGTCGGCCGGCCAGCGATAGAAGGCGTGGCGGCCATCGGAGGGGGTGGAGGTGGTCTTCGTGGCGGGGAGAGGACCGTGGGCGGCGACGAGGTCCAGCATGCGGTCGCGCCAGGGGCGGTCGGCGCCGCCGCCGTCGTCGAGGTCGAACACGACGACGGGCTCGGAGGAGTCGGCGGGCCAGACGAGGCCGTAGTTGCCGGCGGCCGGGGCCTCGAGCTGGCGCCGGATCCAGTCCGGGCGCGTCGTCGCGTTCTTGAAGCCGTGCTCCGTCACCGGGACCTTCGCGTCCGCCTTCAGGGCGAACACGGCGAAGCCCTGCGCGATCTGTGCGAGCGCGGCGGCCACCACCGACTCAGGAGCGGGCATCACGGTCAGAAGGGCAGCTGGTCGTCCGAGACGGCCGGCTGGACGACGGGCTGGGGGACCGGCCGGCGTGCGGGGGCGGCGGGCACGGGCGCCGGGGCGGCGGCGCGCGCCCTCGGGCGGGCCGAGAGGTTCGCGATCTTGGCCCAGCCGCCCTCGTCGATCGCGATCGTCGCGAGCGCCTCGCGGCCGAGGAGCTGGGACTTCGGGTACGACGCCCCGACCGCGGGCGGCGCGCCGCCGAGGAGCGCCGTCAGCCAGGCGTATGTCTTGGATTTCGGGCCGGACGCGACCGACGCCGAGCCTGTCACTTCGGTCCCGTCCTCGAGGGCGAACGTCCAGTCGCGGAGCTGGACCTCCTTGCCCGCGTTGGGTCCGGACTGCGGGTAGATCGTCCGCGGCTCGGAGATGTCGACGAGGGTGACCTCGAAGACGCCGGGCGTGAGGTCGCTGGCGGGTGCGCCCGCGCTGATGGTGATGGTGTCGTCGGCCATGGGTCTGCTCCCTGTGTCGTTGTCGGGCTGGAGGGGTCGTGGGCGGCTACCGGAGGACGCGCGCCACCTCCTTCGCGACGGCCTCGCACGCCTCGCAGCGCGGCCGTGATTCCGGCCAGGCGAAGCGGGGCTCGACCGGCGGGATCCCGCAGAGGGTCCGCGGGCGGCCCGCGATCCTCGCGTGGGCCTGGCCGTCGCGGGCGGCGGTCCACGTGATGCGCGGGCGGCTCATGCCTGGGGCTCCGGCGTCGGGCGAGCGCGCTCGGTGGCTGGGCGCGGCGTCTCGCGGAGGCGGGCATCGGGCCGCGCGGCCTCGCGATCGAGGCCGGCGAGGACCAGGACCGCCGCCTGCTGGCGCGGGCTCCGGCGCTCGCGCCGGGCCAGCTCGCGCAGGCGGTCGGCGGCGTCTTCGGGGAGGGCGATGTAGAAGGTCGGCATGACGCTGGGCAGCGTCGGCCACGGGCGGCGGACGATAAAGGTAGGGAAACCGGACTCTTATCCCGCCTCTTATTCGGGCGTCGGCCCCGCGCGATTTCCGGAATCCGCCCGCATTTCGTCCGCCGCAGTCGCCGGCAGCCCGAACCGCTTGACGAGCTTGCGCAGGTAGTCGGGCTCGGTCCCCGTCTCGCCGTCGAGCATCTCGAGGTGCGCGGCGATGGACTGGTCCGTGTACGGCGGCGTCGCCCGCTCCCGGGCGGCCCGGTACCGGGCGGCGAACAGCTCGGGCGTCCAGCCGGGCCGTCCCCGGTGCCGGGCGGCGCTGCGGGACGGCGCCGGCCGGGTTGTGAGCGACAGCGCCCTTGGGTCCGGCGCCGGCGCGACCGCTCGAGGCCGGCGACCTCGCCTGCGGCGGGGCGCCAGCCCGAGCCGCTGGCGCAGGGTGTCCTGGTCGAGGCACGAGACGCGGTCGACGTACTCGCGCAGTTCGTCGACCGTGGGCTGGCGGCCCTCGATCAGGACGAGGTGCTGGTAGAGCGCCGCCACGAGCTCGTCGCCGAGCTCGGGGCGCTCGGCCGCCACTCGCGCGATGTCGGCCGACATGAGCAGGGGGTCGGGGTTGGTCACGGGCGGACCTGCCGCCCCTGCGAGGGGCGGCCGCGGGTGTCGCGGGGCATGGCTGCACCGCTCATGGGTTCGAACACGGGGGAGCGGCCCTCCGGAGTGACGTTTCAGCCGAGAGGCTGGCCGGCGAGCGGGAGTTGCTTCGAGCAGTTCAGTCTAGCCAGAGGGGGGTGACGTGAACAGGTGTTCTATCCACGACTTTGGGGTCGCGGTAGCCGGGATTTCCACAGCGCGCAAAATGACGCGGATAGCCGGTGGACATCCTTGGCGCCGAGGCCCGTTGCGCAAGTGTCATCCGGTAGGAGACGCCCGCCTTCTACACTTCCCGGAGGGAGGTACTCGCACGCATGAACGACCTGGCAGCGGCTCTCACGAACGTTCGCGCGCGGATCGCGAAGTTCGGCGGGCAGACAATCGGCGAGGAGAACACCAAGCACGCCCTCATCGAGCCGATACTGCGGGCGCTCGGCTGGGACTTGGAAGACCTCGACGAGGTGCGCTGCGAGTACAAGCTCAAGCAGGCGGACAACCCCGTCGACTACGCCCTGTTCGTCCACGGGGGCCTGCGACTCCTCGTCGAGGCGAAGGCCCTCGGCGAGAACCTGTCCAAGTACGCCCACCAGATCATGGGCTACGCCGGCGTGGCGGGCATCGTGGAGTGGATCGTCCTCACGGACGGCAACGAGTACCGCATCTACAACGCGTTCGCCCAGGTCCCCATCGACCAGAAGCTCTTCAAGCGGGCCGTTGTCAGCTCGGACGAGCCCGGCCTGGTCGAGACCCTGGGGCTGCTCTCGAAGGCGCAACTCCAGGGAACGATGATCGACGACCTGTGGCGCGCCTATTTCGTCGACCGACAGGTGAAGAAGGCAGTCGAGGATCTCGCCGGACTCGATGCCCCGACCGACTTCGTCAACCTTGTTCGCAAGAGGGTTCCCGCGCTGTCGCCGACCGAGGTCCGGCAGAGTCTGGGACGCGCCACGCTCTCGCTGGACTACGGGACGTTCAAAGCGATACCGACCCTCCCTGTGGGGGGGCCGAAGGCAATGACCAGCCTAACGACTTCAGTCGCGCCGGGCGTCATGAGCGCCGCGAGCAAGGACCCGGACCCTGACAAGACGCCCTGGCGCCACGTGACCCTCAAGGATCTGATTTCATCGGGCACGGTCGACCTGCCGCTCGAAATAGAGACCTTGTATAGGGGCTCCCAGCTCGCGGCCCGCATCGAGGCCGACGGCACGGTTACGTGGAATGGCTCGGCCTTCGACTCGCTCTCAACGGCCGCGGGCATGGCGCGCAAGTCGATCGTGGGCGCGCCGCCAGGCCGCGAGTATCCCCAGACCAACGGATGGACCTTCTGGCGGTTTCGGGACTCCGATGGCGGCCTGGTCCTGGTCGACGTGCTGCGACAGCGGCACTTCGCGGGGTAGCACGCGTCGCTCGGTCTGGGCACGCCAACATCCACATCGCTCAGGAGGGTCTCGCGGACCCGCTTGATCCTTCCATCGTCTGACCAGCGGGTGCGCTGTTACATAAATAGATCAATTGGACAACTGTTGTAGTACCATCTCCGTGTGACCGACGAGCTACGAGCAGCACTGCTGGCCAACAAGGACACCGTCGCCGCAGCCCTCGGACGGGCCGAGGCGGAATTGGCGCGTTGCCAAGAGACGTGCGAAGAGCTCTCGGCTCTGATTGAGCGTGCTCGCATGGTGCTCGGCCTAGACCGCCTTGCAGACGTACCGCCACCCAGCCAGATGACCCTTCATCATGCGATGGAAGTCGTGCTCGCCGAGCAGCGGGAAGGTCTTCGTGCACGGGCGATCGCCGAGGAGGTGAATCGTCGGCGCCTATATCGCCGCAAGGACGGGCGACCCGTTGACCCCGTTCAGGTGCACGCTCGAGCTGGGGCCTACACGTCGCTGTTCGCGAGGCGGGATGGGCGGATCGTGCTGCGCGACTCGGGGCCGTCATGAAGCTCGCGACAGACAAGCTGACACCGGCGCCAGCTCAACTGACGGCAATGAGACGTTCGTACGGCCGACTCGATGTACCTGGGCCACGTCGGCCCCTCAGCACGATCAGCGAGCTCGTGGCCGCGCCATTTCGGCGAGCCGCTGCGATCCTTGAAGCGGCTGCGAGCCCCAGGGCCCGGGAGATCTACGACCTTCGCTTTGGGCCTCGCGACTCAGGCTTGGGGTCGCCCGCCTTCGATGGGGTCCGACCCACCTGGGCGCTTCTCGGGATGTGGGCGGTTAGCCGAATCGTCGAGCCCCTCGAGGACAGAGGCCTGATCTCAGCCGAAGAGTGGTTCTTCGAAAGCGATGCCCGCCTGGCGCTGACAGTCTCCGGATCTGTGCTTCGAGCGATCGAGGGGGACCTTGCATCGCTGGATGCAGGGGCGCTTGGCGACCTCCTGCCATACGCCCTGGATCCCCACGGTGCCGGGACTCGGCGGTCCGTGCTCCGCGATCCAAGCCAGAGCATGGCGCGGTCGGCGCGAAGGCGTTCCGGCATCTACTACACCCCGGGGGACGTCGCCGACTTCATGGCTACCCTTGTCGTCCGGCAGCAGGGGCAACCGATTCTGGACCCCGCATGCGGTACGGGAGTGTTTCTGAGAGCGGCCGCGCGTTTGCTTTCGCGCGATCTCCCGATGTCGGAGATCCTCAAGCGGCTCTACGGAGTTGACCTCGATCCTCTAGCTATCGACGGCGCCTGCTTCGTGTTAGCGGCGACTGCCTTGACGATCGAAAGAGGCATGGCGCCATGGCGCGCTTGGCACTTGGCCCGGCTGGGGATGTCGGAATCCGACACCATCTCGCTCCTGCTCGGCCAGGATGCCCTCCAGCCGCGCGATGGGGCGACAGAACTCGTTCGCTCGAGACTCGACCTGCGGGCTGCTGTGTCGCGGGGTGACACGCTTCCGGAGCAGAGACTCGTGGAGCGGCCGGCGTGGGTGGCGTCGCTGCGGACCCTCTTTCCGGAGGCAACTGAAGGCTTCAGCGTTCTGGCCAACCCCCCATATGCACCACTAGGCCCACGCTCGGATCTGGCCACTCTGGGCCAGCGGCTGGAGCCACTCAAGGGCGTCCGGGTCACTTCGGCGACGAATTCCTTCTTGCCGTTCATCCAGGGAATGTGGAGCACTAGCCATTCGTCACCGAGCGCAATGGTGGTTCCCATGTCGATCGTCTACAACACGACAGCGCCATTCGTGGCGGCACGACGGGCGATCCGAGCGTCTGGAGGGAATTGGACGTTTTGGTCTTTTGACCGGACGCCCGATGCGCTGTTCGGGGACGACGTCAAGCAGCGCGTGTCAATCATGTGTCGAGCCCCAGCCGAGGACTTTGTAGCCGGCACGTCAGGCCTCATCAGGTGGACCTCCGAGCAGCGATCCTGGCTCTTCGATCGACTTCCGACCCCGGTGCTGCTCGGCATCAGAGATATCTCTTCCGCCATCCCGAAGCTCGGTGACGAGTGGGAGGCAGACCTTTACCGGCAAGTGCGCGGAACGCGAGCTCGCCTAGACGCAGACGTAAGACTGGCGACCGAATCCTTGCCGGCCGGCGAGGGAGACGTGGAGGTCGGAACGACCGCGTACAACCGGTTGGTGGTCTACCGGGCCGATCGAGGAGATGCAGCCCACGTCAGCAGTACGCGCTACGCGACAGCAAGCCAAGCGCAGGCGGATTGGGCCTACGCCGTTCTTATTTCGACCCTGACCTACTGGCTTTGGCGGGTCGACGGAGACGGATTTCACGTGCCATCTGGCTGGCTTCGCGATCTTCCCTACTCGTGGTCGGGAAGCGCACTAGACCAGGAGCTCACAGATCTTGGCCGCCAGGCTTGGACCGAGGCCCGATCGCAGGCCGTGGTAGCTGTCAATCGTGGAAGGCGCACCGTGTCCTACGCGGCACCAGAGAGATCGATCGCCGCGATCGATGAAGCCCTGTTGAAAAAGCTCGGTATCGACGGTCGGATGGGTGACCGTCTTCAGGCGTTCAGAAGGACGACGATAGACGTCGGTCGAGGGAGGAAGTAGATGGCGTTGGACATCCGCGAGGCCAGCAAGCTCACGAAGGAAGAGTGGCGCGAGTACACCAAGACGGTCTGGCAAATCGCGAACGTCTCCCACCCGGCACATCCGGCTGTGTTTCCGCGCGAGATCCCCCACCGCCTCACGAAGCTCTTCTCGTTTGTAGGGGAGACGGTCCTGGATCCGTTTGCTGGTGTCGGGACAACCGCCCAAGCGGCTACCGACCTCGATCGAAGGGCGGTGTCGGTCGATCTCAATCCTTCTTACGCCGACATCGTCAGGGAGTCCGTCCCCTCCTCGAACTCTGAGGTCCACACGGCAGACGCGCGGAACCTCGACTTTCTCGATGACGACTCCATCGACCTGATCATCACCAGCCCGCCCTACTGGAATAAGGCGTCCTATGGGTCGGACGACGGCAATCTAGGAAATGTCGCGGGCTATACCGACTTCCTTCGTGAGATGCGCGAAGCTTTCCTGGAGCTTCGGCGGGTGCTCAGACCCGGCCGAAAGCTCTGCATCGTCACTGCGAATGTCAATCAGCACACCAACCATGGACTTCTAACCTTTCCTATTGCGGCGGACTTCACGGCCCTGCTTCGCGAGATCGGGCTCGTGATGGTCAACGAGCTCATTTGGTCGAAGGACAAGACCGGCGGGCGCTGGGGATCGGCGAATGCCCAGCGTCCGATCTTCGGGTCGTACCCGTACCCCCCCAACTTCCTGTTCAAGAACGTCCACGAATACATCCTCATCTTTGCTAAGCCGGCAGTGAAGCAATCGACTGGACCGAAGGTGGCCGACTATCGGTGGCTGATGGCCGAGACCCGTGCGGCCGAGGTTCCTGAGGCCGATGACAACGGGCGCAACGGGAACGGCCACAACGGGAACGGCCACGCCGGAAACGGCCACAACGGGAGTGCCGTTTAGGGCTGACAATCGTCCTCACCGCCAGGGCGAGGGAGACCCGAGCAGGAAGTAGCGCAGGGCGCGTTCAAGGGAGGGGCCGTGCCGTACGAACTCCGGATACAAGACCCGTCGTCCGCGCTTACGCGATACCTTGACGAGGAGGTCATCGCCCTACTTCGCGACACCGACGTGACCGTAATCGAAGGGATCTTCGCCTTCGCGACGGTACGCGGCGCGGCGGCGATCGTGGCTGATCCTGCGTTCCAGGAGTACAGCGACCGAGGGCGGGTCTTGCGCCTTATCCTGGGGCTTGATGCCATTACGGATAGGGTGGCGCTCGAATTCGTGGCGGAGGCGCAGAGACGCCATGCCGGGCGCCTTGAGGTAAAGGTCTACAAGAACCCCCGGGCAGGCCTCTTCCATCCCAAGCTCCTGCGTGCGAAGCGCAGCGATGAATCGGGGCTCCTCATCGTCGGCTCAGGGAACCTGACCCCCGGTGGCCTGCGGTCGAACCTCGAGGCGTACTCCGTGTACCGCTTCGATGCGAGCGATACTCCAGACCAGAGTGAGTGGGATCGGTTTCTTGCCGAGCACAAAGACGACATCACCGACATCGACGATGACGCCCTTGAGCGTGGCGAGCGCAACGGCGAAAGAGTTGCCGCCAGTCGCGGCGCGGCAAGGGCCGGGAGGGCTCGCCCTCGTGGAAGGGTTCACGCGGAAGAAGCCGAGGAAGCGGTCGCTGCCGCCACCGAGGAATCGGCGCTCCCAGAGGAAGTCGCGCCGGCTGCAGCCAATGACGATCGCATGCTCGTGGCCGAAGTGCCCAAGGCAGGCGGTCGCTGGCAGCAGGTCCACTTCAACGAGGACGTCACTCGCTTGTACTTCCGCGCAGCTGCGCACAGCTCAGATCGTGTCGTTCTGTACCGCCTGGAGCCCAGTGGACGCTTGGTCAGAGAGGCCGCTCGCCCTGTGATCTTGTCGGGGACCAACCTCAACCATCGAATAGAGTTCGGGTCGCATCGCGGTGTCGCATATCCTGATCCCCGCCGCCCGATCCTCGTCCTGCGTGAGATCGGCCTCCGGACGCACACCTATGTCATGTTGATGCCTGGCGAACCGGGTTACACGGAGATGGAGGGGTTTCTCTCGTCTCATCGATCGGTGGGCCGCGGCACGCGTCGCGTCATCTCCAACCGAAGTGAAGTCGCGCGATCCTGGCCAGGGCTTCCGCTCTGAGGACGTGAGCGCGGCTATGGACACAGCCGCGGACGCCCCTACACTGGCGCGAATGGCTCTACCGACCTGGCAGGACGCGTTGCTTCGCTAGTCGCGCACCCGGGGTGCTGCGGACGTGCATCCGCTGCATCGAGGACCCGGTCGCCCCGCCGCGAGCTGGACACGGGCCAGTCTGAGCGGCGCCGCGTGATCGGTCCGGCGGGCGCGGCGCCGGGGCCAGGAGGAGGCTACGCGCCGCCGCTCACCGGCGGCTTATCTCGCGCCGCGAACGCGTCCGCGACGACGGTCACCCCATCCCGCTGCCGCTGGTCATCTGGACGGCCAGGATGACGATCGTGACGGTCACCGTCGCCGTGGCCCCATTGCCGGTGTAGGCATAGCAGGTGAAGCCGGTGGCCGAGGCCCCGGTGTACTTGGGGATGAGCGTTCCAGACCCGCCCGGGAGCCCGGACTGCGCGAGCGTGATGACCGGCGTCTGGGTGAACCGGCCGGCGGGGAACGTGACCGCGACCGAGCCGTAGGCGGCGGCCGAGAGGGTGATGCTGCACGACCCGGCCCACACCGCGTACGGCAGCGGCCCGGTGGCGCCCGACAGCCTGTCGATCTCGGCGCTGCCGTCGCCCTTGAGCTGCCAGCCCGGGCCCTGGACCTGCGACTTGAGGAGGGCGGGCGTCCCGCCCGGGAAGGTGTTCGACGCCGGGTCGGCCGCGCCGGCGGCGCTGTACGAGGTGAGGGTCAGCTGTGTGGCCGTGCCGGACGACTGGAGGTGGAGGCCGCCGACGCCCGGGTCGGAGGCGGCCGCGGCCATGTAGAGGGACCACTTGTCCGGGTCGTCGGCGCCGCCGGCCGGCACGGCCGGCAGCGTCACCCCGAGCTGCCGGCGCCTCCCCAGGCTGATCGAGGCGCGCGGCCCGACGCGGGTCTCGTGGACGGTCCCGACGTCGTCGTACCAGCTGTAGGCGAGCCAGAACGGCTGCGTGGCGGTCGACCAGTCCCAGGACGTGAACGCCCAGACGCTCGTCGGCGCCGCGGCCGCCCAGCCGCGGAACGCCGAGCCGTCGTGGGCCACGCCGCCGGCGATCTCCGAGGCGAGGCCGAAGTCGCGGTTGGGCGTGTTCGCGCCGCTCGAGGCCAGGAACCCGTAGACGCCGGCGAACGCGCCGCCGACCGCGAGCCAGTACGTCGGCGCGGACGCGTTCAGCGCGTCGGCCACGAGGCAGCCGCCCCGGACCGTGGCCGACGCGCCGTTGACCGCGAGGCCCGAGCAGGTGAGCGTGGACGAGTAGGCGCCCGCTGGCGTGCACTTGACGAGGCGCACCTGGTCGGCGCCGGTCGTGCCCGAGGCCGTCGTGACGACGAGGTTCGTCCCGTCGAAGAACAGCCCCGCGCCGGCCTTCTGCCCGCTGATGTAGGACGCGATCGCCGTGGTCTTGCCGACGTAGGAGAGGTCGGCCTGGCTGTACTGGAACAGGGTCCCGAGGTCGTCAAGGACCCAGATGGAGGTGCCGACCCGGGCGATCCCGAGGATCGAGCCCATCGGCCCCTCGAGGGAGGCGTCGACGTCGTACTTGTAGGTCAGATACACGTTGGGCTTCTGGCCGGAGAAGGTCGAGATGTTCGTCATCGAGCCGTCGAGCCCGTCGCCGCGCTTCTCGGTGAGGCCCGAGCCTGTGTCCTGGTCCCACTGGATCCAGTCGCCCGACCCGGAGTGCAGGAATCCCGCCCAGACCGTGGCGCCCGACGCGACGGCGAGCTCGGCGCTCAGCGCCTTGTCGTAGTGGACCGAGCTGCCCACGGCGAAGGCGGGCTTCGAGGGCGTGTAGGCCGCCGACTCGCGCAGGAGCGTCCCGCTCGTGTTCCACACGGCGTTCTTCGCGGTGCAGGAGTAGCCCGACACGCCCGCCATGTAGACCGAGACCGCCGTGATCCGGATGTTCTTGTACGCCGGGAAGGTCAGCGGCGTGGCGATCTGGCTGTACTGGCTCCCGGTGCGGTCGGTGGCCTGGTCGCTCACGTGCGAGGTCGAGCCCAGGGTGGCCGTGTAGGTGGCGGTCGACCCGGTCTTGCGCAGGGTGCGCAGGAGCGCGCCGTCGGACGCGCGGTACTCGTAGGCGACGTCGGTCGTGCCGCCGTCGTCGGCGCTGGCGCCGACCCAGAACGTCGGCGTGGTGCCGCCCGCGTCGCCCGCGGGGTCGTAGCAGAGGCCCGCGGACGGGTGCGCGGGCGCCGTCCCCAGGGCGAGCCGCGGCACCGAGCCGACGAGGACCGGCGCCGAGCTCGGGTCCGCGACGTTGTTCTGGACCGTCATCGTCGCGCCGACGCCCAAGAGCGCCGAGCCCTGCAGCAGCGCCGACGCCGAGGCGAGCAGGTTCGTCGCCGACACCTGGCCGCGGACGTAGACCGCCGACCCGTCGGTGGGGATGTTTACCTGGAGCACGTTCGAGGCGTCGTAGGCGCGGATGCCGGACCGGTCCACCTCGACGCGCAGCCCCGTGCCCGGGTCGGTCCCGTCCGGCGCGGCGGTCCGGATGAGCGAGGCCAGCAGCAGCGTCGCGGCGAGTTTGTCGGCCGTCACCGAGCCCGCGAGGATCTTGTCCGCGGTCACCGCGTTCGCCCGCAGCTGCGGGGTGTCGACCGTGCCCGGCGTGATCCGGGTGCCGTCGATCGCGCCGGGCGGTGCGGCGCCGGCCTGGCTCGCCGCCCAGACCGCCATCGTGACGATCGGGTCGCCGAACTCGAGCGCGTACTGCGGGGCGTCGGGCCGGGGCCACGTCACCGTGACGTTGGTGACGGAGAAGGCGGCGCCCGAGAGGCCGAGATTGGCCGAGGTCAGCAGGAAGGTCATCGCCGGCCAGAGCCCGGGCTGCCCGATCTCGCACGAGCCGTGCTGCGTGGTGGTGCCGTCCTGGTTCTGGCTCGTCTGCAGCTTGAGCTTGCGGTACCCGAACCTCGTCGAGCCGTCGGGGGCGTCGGAGAGGGCGAACGGCGCGGCCGAGGCCGTGGCCGCGTCCTGGTTCACCGCCGACACGGTGACCCGGACGTGGCCCGCCCGGTCGACCGGGTCCTCCTTGGCGACCGACACCACGGCGCCCGACCAGGGCGGGACCGTGAGCGCCGCGGCGTCGCCGATGGCCGGGACAGACGGTGGGTCGACCAGGGTGAAGTCGAGCGTGTTGAGCTTGCACGTCATGGAGCCCCACGCGACCGCGGCGGTGAGGTCGGTGCCGCCGACCGTGAGCGCGGTGGTGGTCATGTGCCCGGCGCGAAGCGCAGCCGCCGCGTGAGCGCGTTGGTCAGCGCGTCGATCGTCGGCCCGTCGACGAGGCCGCCGTTGATGTTGACGACGACGGTCGGCGCGCCCGGCGCGCCGCGCGGCAGGACGCGCTCGCCGGCCTGGAGGACCGCGAGGACGTCGGAGCCCGGCGTGCCGGGGACGACGCCGCCCGCGTGGAGGTACGGCAGCTGGCGGATCCCGACGCCGTTCCAGTCGAAGTCGATCGAGGGCAGCGGGTCGGGCGGGTGGAGGTGGACGTGGACCTGCACGGCGTCGATCGCCCGGATCATCCCGTTGACGAGGCCGATCACCGTGTTGATCGCGCTCCTGACGGTGCCGGTCACGCCGCCGAACACGGAGATCACGACCCGGCCCACGCCCTGCAGGGCGTTCGACACCGCCGGCAGCACCCTGTCGGTGAAGAACGCGAATGCCTGGCCGAGCGCCGGCAGGACGTTCTTGGCGACCCAGCCGAGCGCCGCGCCGAGCGGCGGCAGGACGTTCGTGACGATCCAGCCGAGCGCCGCGCCGAGCGGCGGCAGGACGTTGCGCGTCACCCACTCGAGCGCCGAGCGCAGCGGCGGGATCGCGTGCGCGGAGACGAACGCGACGGCCTGCGCGACGGACGGGAACACGTCGTACGCGAGCCACTCGAGCCCGACCCGCAGGGGCGGGACGACGGCCTTCGTCACCTCGACGAATGCCGGGACCAAGGAGTCGATCACCCAGCGGGCGACCGTCTGGGTGACGGCCGCGAGGGCGTCGAGGTCCTCGTGGACGAGCTGCGCGATGACCGGGATGAGGGGCGCGACCGCGATGCCGATCTGGGTCAGGGCGTCGGACAGGGCCGCCATCCACCCGCCCGCGAGGTCGACGACCTGCGCGACGAACGGTGCGGCCGCCGCCGCGGCCTGGCCGAACCAGTCCGCGACCGCCCCGAGGCCCTCGACAAGCGGCGGCAGGACGGCGGCGACCATCTGGTTGAGGGTCGTGCCGAGCTTCTCCTCGATGTCGCGGACGGTGGCCGTCGCGACCGCCACCGACCCCTCCATGGTGCCCGCGTACGCTTCCGCCTGGCCCGCCGCGGACGCGTGGACGGCGGCGAGGGCGGCGGTCGCGGTGGCCGCCTTGTCGGCCGCCTGGGCGGCCTTGAGCTGCGCCGGCGTGACCTTCTCGTGGGACGCCCGCAGGGCGTCCACGTGCGACGTCACGGTCGGCACGATGATCCCGAGCCTGCGCAGGGCGCCGACGTTGCCCTCCTGGGCCTTGATGACGATGTTCGTGGCCGAGGCGAGGTCGAGGCCGCGGGCGCGCGCGAGGTCCTCGGCGATCGCGGCGTCGGCCTGCGCCCGCTGCTGGTCCTTGGTAACGGTGACGAGGGACGCGAGGGAGGCGGTCACCTCGTCGTCGACGAAGCCGAGCCGGCGGCCGGCGCCGATCGCGCCCTCCATCGCCTCGGCCGTGCCCGTGAACCCCTTGACGTTGTCGCGCAGCGCGGTCGTGAGGCGGGTGTTGACGACCTCCGCCTCCCGCGCCTCGCGGCTGCTGTCGCCGAGGAAGTCGATGACCTTGCCGACGCCCTCGACGGCGAGGTTGGTGGCGGCCAGGCCGACGCCGGCGAACACGCCCCCGATGATCGAGCCCGACTTGCCCGACGCCTGCTCGGACTCGGCGAGCGCCTTCTTGTAGCCGGTGGCGTCGCCGACGATCCTGACCTCGACCGTGCGCTTGTCGGCCATCGCTCAGCCCGCCTCGAAGCCCGCGTCCGCGAGCGCCTCGTGGACGGCCTCGCCGGCCTCGCGGGCGATCACGTCGCCCATCTCGCGGATCGCCGGGTACAAGTAGCGCCCCTCGCCGGCGCCGGCGCCGCCGCGCCCGTACCACTCGCGCTTCACCGAGCCCGAGTCGGGGACGCCCGCGACGTGCCCCCGCCCCGTGCTCCCGCCGAAGTCGAGGAAGGCGTAGTAGGGGGCCCTCGCGCCGCCCGCCGCCACCGATGCGCTCTCCTGGGTGGCGAGCGCGCGGACGCTCGACGCGGCCCGCCCGGACCGGGCGGGCACGCGGCCCGCGACCTCGGAGGCGACGAGCGTCGCGACGTCCTTGAGCCGGCGCCCGATCGCGCGCTGGGTCCCGTCGTGGGCCAGGCGGAAGGCCCGCTTCATCGCGATCAGGCCCTCGACGTCGACCCCGACCGCCCGGTCAGCCATGCGGCTCGACCTCGGCGAGGGCGCGGCGGTAGGCGAGGAACGCCAGCCACTCGACGACCTCGGCGTTGGGGAGCGCGCGGACCTCGCCGAGGGAGCGCCCGAGCAGCTCGCCGAGGACGAAGTCGGTCACGTCGAGCTCGCCCTCGACGAACGCGCGCTCGCAGGCGCGTTTGGGTCCCTGCCGTCCTTGCCCTGGAGCCGGGACACGACCGCGATGTCCTCGACGAGCTTCCCGACGGCGATCGGGTCGGACGACTCCCACCACGCCTCGGCCTCGGCCTCATCGGCGCCGGTGCCCCGCGCGATGAGGAAGATCTCGCCGCGGCGGTCGGCGTCGGGCCGCCCGGCCAGCGCGCGGAGCTCGAGCGCCTCGGCCCGCGTGAGCGAGCGGATGGGGACCTCCGTGCCGCCGACGAGCGTCGTGCCCACGGCCAGGGGGACGGGCGGCAGCGCGCCCATCAGTTGGACCCGAAGGTGACGGCGCCCGTGCCCTGGAAGGTCGCGGTGAAGGTGACCTTGCCGCCGACCGGCGAGGACTCGCCGTAGCCGGTGAGGATCGCCGAGACCGTCCGCTTGAGCTCGCCCGCCGCCGTCCCGGCCGGGTTGAACACGACGGTCTTCGCGCCGCCGCCGATGAGCCCCGTCAGCACCGCCGCCGGGCCCGTCGAGACGGTCGGGTCGAAGTTGCCCTTGAGGCTGAACTTCGCTGACGCGAGGCCCTCGATGAAGGTCTTCCACGACGAGGAGAAGGTGGTCGTCTCGGCCGTCTCCACGCCGACGTCGATGCCCGCGTCGTCGCAGTACGTCGAGATGTCCACCGCGTTGACGGTGACGAGCGCCTTGGCGCCGTACCGGAAGCCTGTTGCCATGCCTGCCTCCTTAGCGGTTGCGGGCGTACGCCAGCCCGAAGGTGATCGTCGGCGCGGTCCCCCCGACGGCGGTCGCCACGTAGCGGACGTACTGGCGCAGTGCCGCTCCGGGCGCGGAGACCAGGCGCTGCGCGGCCGGGGTGTTCGTCGCGGCGAAGGCGCCGCCCGCGACGTCGGCCCAGGTCGTCCCGTCGGCCGAGTCCTGGAGCTTCACGGTCCACGACGTCGGCGCGCCCGCGACCGCCGTCACGTGGAGGTGCGCCTGCCAGCCGCTCGCGCTGGCCGCCGCGTCGGTGCGGGTCGCGCCGGTCGTCGTCCCGCTGTCGGTGCCCATCGGGTGGAGGCACCAGCCGAAGCCGACCGCGCCCTCGCCCCCGAAGGCGGCCGAGACGACGACCGCGCCCCCGACGGGCGAGCTCTCGGCGACGTCGGTCGCGTGCACCGAGACGAGGCGCGCGACGTCGCCGACGGCGTTCAGCCCGGACGGCCCGTACGTCAGAACCGAGCCGCCGTCGCGGAGGGTGGCCATCAGCGCCGCGTCGTTCACCTGGTCGTAGAAGCCCTTGAGCGTCGCCTTCGCGGACGCGGGGCCCTCGATGAAGGCCTTCCACGCCGGGCTCGCGCCGGGCTGGAACGTCGTCGTCTCGGCGGTGTCCACCGCGATCTCGAGCCCCGCGTCGCTGAAGAATGGGGAGACGTCGGCGAGGTCGAGCCACACGCTCGTGCCGGACCCGTACTTGGCCATCAGGTGGCGACCTCCACGTCGAGCTTCAGGGCGAGATACGTGATCGGCGTCGTGCCGGCGATGCCGTTGCCGAGCACGACCGTCGTCACCGAAGCCCCGAGCACGTGCGCCGTCCCCCAGGGGTGCGGCCCCTCGATGGCGGCGTACACGTCGGGGCCCCCGTCGACGAGCGCCGAGATCGCGTCGCGGCCGGCCTCGGACAGGGTCTGCGCCGCGAGCAGCAGGACGGGCAGCTCGAGGGTGTCGGAGCCGCGGCCGAACGTGCTGGCGAGCTCGATCCGGGTCGGGAAGTCGACGAGGCAGGCGGGCAGCGCCACGGCGCCGGGCGGCCAGGCGTGGGCCTCCCGGACGAGGCCCGTCGAGAGCACGGCGGCCGCCAGGCCGTCCATGATCTGGGCGAGGTTGAGCGCGCCCATCAGCCGGCCGCCACGGACGCGAGCGCGGGGCGCGTGTCGGGGGCGAAGTCGCGCACGAGCTCGGCGAGCTCGGCGGGGGCGATCCGGCGCAGGACCGCGACCCGCCCGTCCGCGCCCGCGACGACGATGTCGGGCGCGCCGTCGCCGCCCGCCCGGGCGCGCCAGCCGCGGACGACCGCGGTTGCCGCGAGCTCCCGGACGCGGGGGTGGACCGCGGCCGGCCCCCACGCCGGCGCGGTCACCTTGACGACGTTGTAGCCCGCGGTCGGCAGGAGGCGCGGCGCGGTCGAGTCGAGCTCGATGCGCGTCGCCGGCCAGCCGTCGCGGTACGCGCCCCGCAGGTGGATCCCGCGCGTGATCTGCGTGTAGACGCCCGACCCGTCGTCGGGCTGGTCGGCGTCCGCCACGCCGAGGTACGTGACGGCGCTGACGCCGTCGTACACGGGGAGGACGCGGCCCCACTGCGGCATCCAGGCGGGCCCGAAGTAGCGCGGCGTGGAGCCCGCCATGTCGCCCTGCGAGCGCACGAGCGCGCCGTCGAACAGGCGCGTCATCGCGCCGCGCGGGGCGAGCCAGCGGCGCGCCTCGGCCTCGAACACCGAGCTGACCGAGGTGATGGCGGCGCTGAGCCAGGGGTCGTCCCGGGCGTCCGGGATCGACCCCTGGAGCCTGACGTCGTCGAGCGTGCAGAGGTCCACGCCGGGCCGCTAGGAGAGGACCACCGAGCCGAGCGTCGGCCGGAGCGCGCTGATCCCGTAGAGGATGTCGACGCCGTACCGGATCGCCCGGTAGTTGATGTCGTAGACGCGCTGGACGCGGACCGCGAGGCCGTTGTCCGGGTCGGTGGCGGTGAACGAGTCGACGCCCGCGTTGGCCGGGACCGGCTCGAACGGGCGGACGGCCAGGATCATCGCGTCGCGGTGGAGCGCGAGGTTCTTGTAGCCGTTGGCGAGCGAGGCGTTCGCCGGCGTGGTGAGCGCGCTGAAGTCGGCGGTGAGGGGCTGGATGTTCGCGGCCAGGGCGCCCGCGAAGGTCACGGTGTACGGGCCGCCGGCGGAGCCCGCGACCGTGGCGTTGCCGGCGCCGACCGTGGACAGGCCCTGGAGGGCGGTCTGGACCGCGGACGCGGCCGCGTTGTACGCGATGCCCGAGGCGGTCTGGCCGAGGTACGACAGGCTGAAGGTGCCGGAGGTCTGGGTGCCGAGGGTCACGAGGGCCGTCGGGACGGGGACGCGCTGGCTCATCCAGGTGTCGAAGCCGTACAGGCGGCCGATCTGGCCCTCGGGGATGGCCTGCTGCCCGGCCCGGAAGGCGAAGAAGTTCTGGAGGTTGGTCGCGCCGAGGATGCTCACCTCGTCGCGGGCCGACACGACGAGCGCGCGGCTGCTCATCGGGGCCAGGGCGCCGTTGAGCGCCTGGCGCGCGGAGCGGATCGTGGCGTCGGTGATCGCCGTGCCGAGCGCCCCCACAGACGTGCCGGTGAGGCTCGCGTACAGCGCGAACAGGTCGTCCTCGACCTGGTTGCCCAGGGCGATCACGGCGGGCGCGAGGTACTGGTCCATCAGCTCGACCGAGCTCTGGGCGCGCGCCACGTCCTCGATGTTGAAGTCGACGGCCTTGTGCTTGGAGAGGGTGACCGACGCGGTCGCGCCGCCCGCGGGCGTCTGCACGCTGATCTGCGTGTCGGCGGCCTTGTCCTGCGCGGTGAAGGTGCCCGGGTAGGGGATGTTGAGCGTCTTGCCCACCCAGCCGGGCTCGAAGTCGAAGTCCCGGCGCACGAACTGCGCGAGGACCATGTTGCTGCGGAGGATGGTCAGCGCCCGGCGCGCCCACGCCTGCGGGATGAAGCCCGCGGTGTCGGCCATCGTGCGCGTGATGTTCGCCACGTTCTGGTCTCCTCCCGGTGGGGAGATCCGCCGTCCCGACCCTCACCGGGGTCTCAGGTCGGTGGCGGCGCCGGCTCCGTGCCGGCTGGTCGTTGTCAGTCTCGGATCCGGCCCTCGCGCATCGCGCGCATGATCTCGGCCTCGTGCCTCTCGAAGTCCGCCTGGCTCATCGCGCCGATCTGGTCGCGCGTCCAGGACGGTGCCGTCGGCGACCCGCCCGAGCCGCCGTCGAAGTCGCCGGCCGCCGGGCGCGCCGCCGCGAAGAGCGACGGGTGCGCCTTGCGGAAGGCCTCCGTGGTCTTCTCGAGGTCCGCCACGCGCCCCTCCTCGTCCACCTCGAGCCCGCCGAACTCGGCCGCCGACGCGGCGAGGTCGAGCGCGTCGGGCGTGACGCCCGCGCCCTGGAGGGCTCGGCGGACCTCGGCCCGGCGCACCATCGCGGCGGCGCGGGCGTTGGCCTCGTCGGTGGCGTCCTTGCGGGCCTTGGCGATCGCCTTCTCGTGGTCGGACAGCTGCGACGTGCGCAGCGCCTCGAGCTCGTCGCGGGCCGCCTTGAGCTGCCGCTCGGCGTCGCGGCGCTGCGCCCGCTCGGCCTCGAGCGCGCGCTTGCCCGCGCCCCCGAGCCCCTCGTCGCCCGTCGCGGGCTCGGCGGCGGGCTGGTCTGCCGGCGTGCTCTGGGGCGGCGTCGCGCCGTCCTCGACGGGCGTCGCGCCCGCGGACTGCTGGTCGGTCATGGTGTCGGGTCCTCCTATGCGCCGCGCGCCCGCGCCGGTGCGCGGGCCGCGGGCGCGGATGGCAGGGCCGCCGGCGGGGCCGGCAGCTGCATGGGCATGGCCGGCGCGGGCTGGCCGTCGACCGCCACGGGCGCGGTCGTCGCGCGCATCTGCGCCATCGCCTCGGGGTCGCCGGGCATCGAGGGGTCGACGGGGGCACCGCCCGCCGCTTCCGCGGCCGCCGCGGCGTCCTTCCAGGCGGCGATGAGCTGGGGGCTGACCCCGTACTGCTCCCAGAGGTACTCGAGCGGCATGCCGAGCGCTTTCAGCTTGAGCAGCGCGTCGACGTGCTCGGCCTCCGAGCGCACCTCGGGGTCCGCCCACTTCGCCTCCGTGTCCTCGATGTCCGCGCGCCTGGCGTCCCCCGCGGCACGGAAGGCGATCGAGACGACCTCCTCCCATGACTCGCCGAAGTCGCCCTGGCGGCGGCGGACCTTGGCGACGAGCCCGGTCTCGGTCGACTTCAGGCTCTCGCCCGACGGGAAGGCGCCCGACTGGCCGAGGAGGTAGTGCGGGGGCGTGCGGGTCGTCGACGCGATGTGCTGGACGCACGCTTCGACGGCGCGGATGTAGGGCTGGAGGTCGGCCGCGTCGAGCTGCCCGAACCGGACGGCCGGGTCGCGCGCCATGAGCATCCGGTCGTAGGCGAGCTTGAAGGGCTGGACGGGCTTGCCGGTGTCGGGGTCGACCGGGATCTCCAGGCCCGTCACCCAGCGCTGCGGGAACGCGGTGTACTCGGCCGAGACGAGCATGTCGCTCATGAGGAGGTTGAGCGCGTTCTGCATCGGCAGCATCGCGCCGATCTCGCTCTGGCCCCGGTTGTAGAGGTCGGGGTCGTTGACGAGGGGCACGACCGGGACCACGCCGAGCGAGTGCGGCAGGGGCCACGGCTCGCCGGCGACCGTCCGCCGGCTCCAGCGGCTGCCCTCGGCGAGCTCGTACTTCTCCACCCGGTCCGCGAAGTAGAGGGTGGCGAGCCGGCGGCCGTCGGGCGTCACCCAGCGGCGCATCGCGGCGGCGCGGGTGAGCGCGTCGTCGTCGTCCCAGGCGATCGCGAACTGGTCGGCCTCGTGCGCCCGGATGCGGGGCGCGCCGTCGGGGCCGGCGTCGACGGTGACCGGGCACCAGCCCTTGACGAGCGCCTCGCGGTGCGCGCGAAGGTGCCAGGCGTCGAGCGCGTTCGCCTGCCAGTACCCCCAGGCCTTGCGGTCGCCCGCCTTCCCGTCGACCCGGAACCCGGTGACCCGGAGGCGCTCGTCGACCGCCTGGACGACGAGCCGGCAGAAGTTGTCGCTGAAGCCCGACAGCCAGCGGGCGTACTCGCTCCGGTACCCGGTCGACGCGGCCAGCAGCGCGACCGGGGGCTGGTGCCGCCCCTCGTAGTACTCGGCCCAGAGCGCGTAGTCGGGCGCGCGGCGGTCCATCTCGTCGCCGAGGCGCTCGAGGAGGGCCGGGCTGGTCAGGGTCAGGGCCATCGGGTCACCACGACGCCGCGGCCGGGCCGCTGCGGACGGGCTCGGCGACGGGGTCGGGCATGGTGGCCGCGGCGTGGCGGGCGAGGATGTCGGCGAGGCCGCCGTCGATCTTGGCCCGGTCCTCGCCCTTGACCGGCACCCACAGCGCGCGCCCGTCGTCGCCCCGCTGGCCGCCGGTGGCGGGCCGCTTGTGCATCGCCCTCACGTGCTCGGTGACGACCGGGTCGCCGTCGTGGGTGTGGGTCCCCTCGCGGACCGCGGTCGCCCAGCCGTCGAACGCGGGGCCCATCTGGCGCGCGGCGTTCGTGTTGAACGGGACGACGACGTCGGCCCCGTACAGGCGCTGCCAGCGGGTGATCTCGTCGCCCCAGAAGGGCGGGTCGGCGCGCATCAGGCCGACGTCGAAGCGCTCGAACGCCTGCGCCACGGCCTCGTCGACGAGGTCGCGCGGGACGCGCCAGTCCTCCCCCGGATGGGCGAGGGCCCAGGCGCGCATCGCGTCGCCGGTGGGGCGGACCCAGCTCCAGCCGGGGAGGGAGAAGCTGAAGCCGTCCGCGGTGCACGCGCGCAGGACCGTCGAGTCGAGCGACACCGACCCGTCGAACCCGAGGCCGACCCGGGTGCCGGGCGGGACCTCGCGCCCAGGGCGCGCCAGGCGGTCCCACTGCTCGGGGTCTGCGGCGCGGCTGCGGCCCGACGAGCGCAGGTTGAAGTAGAAGCGCAGGATGTCGTCCCAGTCGTTCGCGGGGTCCGCGGCCTCGGCCAGGATCCGCTCGACGGGCGCCCACCAGGAGTCGCCGTACACCCACTCGAGCTCGGCCCGCAGGCGCGCAGGCGCCCAGTCGCGCTCGGGCGCCTCCCGGGCGCGGCGGCAGACGTGGAGCACGCCCGGGACGGACGTGTCGCCCGACTCCTCGGCCACGCTGCCCTGCCCGGTGACCGGCGCGTTCGTGGTCTCGAACGTGCGGCCGTCCATCTTCGCGGCGTTCCGCCGCAGCGCGGCGGCGAGCCGGACGCCGCCGTTGTCGCGGCGCCACAGGTGCGTCTCGTCGAGGACGGCGAACGTGAGCCGGGCGCCCTCGCGGCTGCTCGACTCCGCGGTGACCGGGCGCAGGTGCCCGGGGCGGCCGCCCGTGAGGTACATGCGCGTGCGCCCGGCGTCGATCCCGAGCTCGCGCGCCGCCCGCCCGTCGTTGGCGCCCAGCATCTCGTACAGGGCGGACCACGTGTTGTCGGCCTGGTCGAGGCTCACCGCGGCGACCTCGACGACCGGCCAGTGGACGGGCACCCCGACCGGCTCCCCGTCGTCGTCCCAGCCGCCGAGGCGCACGGGGCCCGCGAACTCGGCGAGCGCGATCGCGGCGAGGAGCGGGCTCTTGCCCCAGCCCTTCGCCATCTCGAGGCGGGCCCTGCGGTGGGTGAAGTCGCCGGTGGCGGGGTCGAGCCGGTAGAAGGCGAGCACGATCCGGGCCTGCTCGTCGGTCAGCACGAGCTCGCGGCCGTGGTCGGACGGGCTCGGCAGGTGGGCGGTCATCCACTCGAGCACGCCCCAGCCGAGGGTCGGGTACTCGCCGCGCCCCGACCAGCCCCGGACCCGCTCGGGGGCGCGCTCGGCGAGGGCGGTCACGAGGCGACCTCCCGGAGGTGCGCGTACCGCGACGGCAGCGTCGAGGGCGCGGAGGAGGGCTGCTGCACCGGGCGGACGAGGCGGATGCCCATCCGCTGCCGGGCGGCGGGCGTCAGGCCGAGCTCGCCCTCGAGCCGCCCGATGGAGGCCTCGAGCTTGAGCGCGAGGTCCGCGAGCGGGTTGGCCCGGATCTGCCCGGTCGAGCCGCGGACGACGAGCGCCCTGCCGACGACCTCCATCGCCCGGGCGTGCTGGTCGTACATCGCGAACAGGCGCCCGATCGCCGGCAGGTCGACGGCCGCCGCGACCGCGGCCATGTCGGACGCCCAGAACGCCCGCCAGGCGGCCCGCGTCGCGGGCAGCCACTCGGCCCGGGCGGGCGGCGGCCGGAGGGCGCCC
>JAJYLZ010000096.1 GCA_021787395.1 Chloroflexota bacterium | reverse complement strand
GCCGCCGCCGCCGCGGCCCTGCGCACCCGGCTGGACCTGCGCGACGACGCCGGCGCCTCCTTCGCGGCCGTCCTCGCCGACCTGCTCGCCGCGGCCGGGGAGCCGGGCGGGGCCGAGGCGGGGGAGGGGAACGAGGGGAGACGGTAGTCCCCTGGCCGCCCTCGCCTGGCCGGGGGCGTTGCGTGGCGGCCCGCCCCCCATGGCCGGGCGCCACCCCATGACGTACACTCGCCCGGTCAGGCGTCGCCAGAACCCGCGCGCCCCCCGCACGCGCTCGCCGTGCGGCCTGTCACTCGAACCACCACAAGGGTCGCCGTCCTCGCATGTTCGACAGCCTCAGCGATCGACTCCGCAAGACCCTCGCCGGTCTGACCGGCCGGGGGCGCGTGTCCGAGGCGGACGTCGACGCCGCGATGCGCGAGGTGCGCCTGGCGCTCCTGGAGGCGGACGTCAACTTCAAGGTCGTCAAGGACTTCGTGGCCCGCGTCCGCGAGCGCGCGGTGGGCGCGGAGATCCTGGACAGCCTCACGGCGGGCCAGCAGGTCGTCAAGATCGTCCACGAGGAGCTGACCGCGCTGCTCTCGGCCGGCGACCGCACGTTCCGGCTGGCCGGCAACCCGGCCGTCGTCGCGCTCGTCGGCCTCCAGGGCTCGGGCAAGACCACCAGCGCGGCCAAGCTCGCCAAGCACGTGGTGAAGCAGGGCCGCCACCCGCTCCTGATCGCGGCCGACCCGTACCGCCCCGCCGCCGCCGACCAGCTCGAGACGCTGGGCAAGAGCCTGGGCATCGCCGTCTACCGCGCGCCGGCCGGCACGCCCACCGTGGACATCGCCCGTGACGGCATCGCCCACGCCAAGCGGATCGGCCGGGACGTGGTGATCATCGACACCGCGGGCCGGCTCACCATCGACGACGCGCTGATGGCCGAGATCCACGCCATCGAGGCGGCCACCCGGCCCATCGAGACGCTCCTGGTGGTGGACGCGATGACCGGCCAGGAGGCGGTCAACGTCGCCCAGGGCTTCGCCGGCGCCGTCAAGATCACCGGCCTGGTCATGACCAAGGTCGACGGCGACGCCCGCGGCGGGGCGGCCCTCTCGATCGGCGCCGTCACCGGGATCCCGGTCAAGTTCCTGGGCACCGGCGAGAAGACGGACGCCCTCGAGGTGTTCTACCCAGACCGGCTGGCGGGCCGGATCCTGGGCATGGGCGACATCCTCACCCTCGTCGAGCGGGCCCAGGAGGCGTTCGACGAGAAGCAGGCCGCCAAGCTCGAGGAGAAGGTCCGCAAGGCGAGCTTCACCCTCGAGGACATGCTGGACTCGATGCGGCAGATGCAGAAGATGGGTCCGATGGGCCAGCTGGTCTCGATGATTCCGGGTCTTGGCGGGATGGCCAAGGAGGCCCAGGCTGCAGTCGACCGGGGGGACCTGAAGCGCACTGAGGCGATCATCCTGTCCATGACCAAGCGGGAGCGACGCGACCCGTCGATCCTGAACGCGTCCCGCCGCCGCCGGATCGCAAAGGGCTCGGGAACGTCCCTGCCCGAGGTGAACCGGCTCGTCAAGCAGTTCTCCGAGATGCAGAAGCTGATGAAGCAGCTGCAGGGCCCCGGCGGGCGCCGAGCCGCCATGGGCCAGATGCTCGGGCGTCGCTGACGCCGTCGGGAGGGGACCATGACGGACCAGGACCAGACCCAGCCCCTGGAGGCGCCGCCGGCGGCCCAGCCGCCCGCGCCGCCCCCCGGCCAGCCCATTCCCGCACCCGCGCCGGCCTGGGCTGCCGCCCCGACCCAGCCGCCCGCGCCGACGGGGTCCGTGTGGACGCCGCCCCCGGATCCGGGAGGCGCGCCCGCCTCGACCGCGGGCGTCAACGTTCCGCTGGCAGCCGTGGGCTCGGGAGCCCGGCGGCACAACCCGCTGCGCTGGATCGTGGCCGTCCTCGTCGTCGCCCTCGTGGTGGCGGGGGGTCTGAGCGCGACCCTGCTGCTCACCTCGTCCACGAGCGGCACCTCGACCGTGCTGGGCTACGTGCCGGCGGACACCGTCGCCTACGGCGAGGTCCGGCTCGACCTGCCCGGCAGCCAGCGGGCCGAGGTGGCCAAGTCGCTGTCCGCGTTCCCCGGCTTCGCCGACCAGTCGTCGCTCGACGCGAAGCTCGGCGAGCTGTACGACCGGATCGTCAAGGCGGCGACCAGCGACAAGCACGACTACCAGACCGAGATCGCCTCGTGGTTCGGCGGGCAGCTCGCGGCCGCCCAGGGCCCTCAGAGCCTTGCGCTCCCGGGCGCCGCGCGGAGACCGGCGCCGAGCCCGACCGCCGACCCGACGGCCGGACTGCCGCCGTGCACCGGGGGTGCCGCCGCCACCCCGGCTCCGGCGTCTCCCGCTGACGGCTTACGGACCCTGCTGGACAAGCGCGAGCTCGTCCTCGCGGACGTCACCGACGCCGCGAAGGCGGAGGCCTGGGTGGGGTCGGTCCTCAAGGACGCCAGCGCCGCCACGACCGACCTGACGTGTGACGGCGTCGTCGTGCACGCGATCTCGGGCTCGAGCCCGTCAGCCGCCGGCGCCCCCTATGCCGGCTGGGCGATCCTCGGCGGCAAGGTCCTCGTCGCGGGAGACCTCGCGTCCGTCCGCCTGGCGATCGCCACCAAGGGGGCAGGCGGCCTGAGCACCACGTCCGACTTCCAGCGGGCGGTCGCGGCGCTGCCGGGCGACCACCTCGGCTTCATGTACGAGGCGCTGGGCGCGACCTACGCCGCGCAGCTCGGCTCGATCTCGTCGATGGACACCGACGGCACGCTGACGGCGCTCTACAGCGCGCTGAGCGGCATGGTGCCGGGCTGGGTCGCGGGCGACCTCAAGGCGGCCGACGGCAACTTCGTGGTCGACACCGTCCAGCCGGCCGGCGACCTGCAGTCCAGCGCCAACCGCGCCTCGGACCTGGCGGGGCTGGCTCCGTCGAGCACCATCGCGCTGGTGGACGTCCGCGACCTGGGCAAGACCCTCGGCGCCCTGAAGGACAAGCTGGCGGCCGACCCCAAGCTCCAGCCGGACGTGCAGCAGCTCGACACGGCGCTCGGCCTGGCCGGCGGGTTCGCCGGCACCATCGGCTGGATCGGTGACGCCGGGGTCGCGATCACGCGCGACGGGTCGAGCGTGTCGGGCGGCGTCATCATCCGCCCCGACGATGCCGGCGCGGGGAGCCGCCTGTTCTCCCAGCTCCGCAGCCTGGTCGAGCTGACCAGCGCCGGAGCGGGCATCTCGATCAGCGACCAGGCGTACAAGGGCGCGACGATCACGACCGTCGACCTCTCCGCCCTCACGCCGCTGCTCAAGTCCCAGATGGGCTCGGCGCTGGGCAGCGTGGCCATCCCCGCCGACCTCAAGCTGGTCTACGCCGCCACGGACAAGGTGGTGGTGCTGACCCTCGACGCCGGCTTCGCGAAGTCGGTCATCGACGCCTCGCAGGGCGGCGCCTCGCTGGCCCAGGACGCCCGGTTCAGCGCGCTCGCCGGTCAGGCGGGCGACAAGACGACCGGGCTCGCCTGGCTCGACGTGGCCGCAGTGCGCGACCTGGCCGAGGGCGCGATGCCCCCGGCCGAGAAGGCCAAGTACGAATCCGACGTCAAGCCCTACCTGCTGCCGATCGACGCCCTGCTCGGCTCCACCGTCTCCGACAACGGGCTGAGCCGGGGCACGATCATCCTGTCCGTCAAGCACTAGAGGTTCCAGCCGAGGCCCAGCCGCCGGCAGGCCCGCCCAAGGTCCGCACCAGAAGGAGTACCGCACCCACATGGCAGTCCGCATCCGCCTCACCCGCGTCGGGGCGACCAAGCAGCCGACCTACCGCCTCGTCGTGGCCGACGGCCGCTCCGCCCGCGACGGCCGCGCGATCGACACGATCGGCCACTACAACCCGCGCACCGAGCCGATCGAGCTGGTGATCGACGAGGCCAAGGCCAAGGACTGGCTGGCCAAGGGCGCCCAGCCGTCGGACACCGTCAAGCGCCTGCTCAAGCAGGCCGGCCTCGTGTCGAGCTTCAAGTAGGGTCGACGATGGCCGCCGCAGACCTGGTCGAATACGTCGCGAAGTCCCTCGTCGACGATGTGGACGCCGTGCGCGTGGACGTCGTCAACGCCGAGGACGGCACCATCATCGAGCTGCACGTGGCCGAGTCCGACATGGGCAAGGTCATCGGCCGCAACGGGAGCGTCGCCAAGGCGCTCCGAACCCTGATCAAGGTGACGTCCGCCCGCACGGGCGAGCCGGTCAGCCTCGAGATCGTCTGAGGGGGCGTTGGCTCCCCGGACGGCGTCGCGCGACGGCGGTCGGTCGCCGCGCGACGCCGGATCGCCGCGCCTGGTGGTCGCGCTGGTCCGCGGGTTCCGCGGGCTGCGCGGCCATGTTCGCGTCGAGCTGCTCACCGACCGCCCGGAAGACCGGTTCACCGTCGGCGCGAGGCTGTACCCGGAAGGGACCGACGAGCTCCTGACGATCGCCGAGGCCGCGCCGGTCGCGGACGGCCCCGGCTGGTGGCTGCGCTTCCGGGAGATCGGGGACCGCACGCTCGCCGAGGAGCGCCTGCGCGACCGGTACCTCGAGATCGAGCGCCCCGATGAGCCGCGCGAGCCGGGCCGCTGGCTCTGGCATGAGCTGCTCGGCCTCGTCGTCACGTCCACTGCGGGCGAGGCCCTCGGCGAGGTCGTGGACCTCTACCGGGCCGGCGGCGCCGAGGTGTTCGTCGTGCGGGGTCCGCAGGGCGAGCTGGACGTGCCCGGCGTTCGGGGGATCGTGACCGAGCTCGCGCCCGAGCGGGGCGCGATGGTCGTGGACCTGGAGCGCCTCGACCTGGACGCCCGCCCGGTGGACGACGAGGACTACGTGCGCCCGCGCGACCGCCGGCCGCGGAAGCAGCCAAGGGGCAGGAGGGGGGCCGCGCGAGCCGGCGCGGCCGGGCCCGGCAGCCCTGGCGAGCCCGCGGACGCCTCCCGCACGGACGCCCCGCCGGCGCAGGACGGCTGATGCCGCTCGAGGTCGACGTCCTCACCCTGTTCCCGCCGATGGTCGAGGGGCCGCTGGCGGAGAGCATCCCGGCGCGCATCCAGGAGCACGGCATCGCGACCGTCCGCGTCCACGACCTCCGCCACTGGGGCCTGGGGCGGCACCGGACCGTCGACGACTACACCTACGGCGGCGGGGCGGGGATGGTCCTCCGCGTGGACGTGGTCGCGGCGGCCCTGGCCGAGCTCCGGCGCCCGGACACGACGGTGGTCCTGCTCGACCCGGGCGGCGAGGTGTTCTGCCAGCCCATCGCCCACGAGCTGGCCCAGGCGTCCCACCTGGTCTTCCTGTGCCCGCGCTACGAGGGCGTCGACGAGCGGGTTCGCGCGATGTGCGACCGCGAGCTCTCGATCGGCGACTACGTGCTGACCGGCGGCGAGCTCGCCGCGCTGGTCGTCATCGACGCGGTCATCCGGCTGCTGCCGGGCGCGATCGACGAGGCCTCCACGGCGGAGGAGTCGTTCTCGGGCGGGCTGCTCGAGTACCCGCAGTACACGCGTCCGCCGGAGTTCGGGGGCGTCGGCGTGCCGCCCGTGCTCGTCTCGGGCCACCACGAGCAGGTGCGCCGGTGGCGCCTGCGCGAGTCGCTGCGCCGGACGCTGGAGCGGCGGCCGGACCTGCTCGCGGGCCGGCCGCTGTCCGGGGAGGAGGAGCGGCTGCTGGCCGAGGTCCGCGCCGAGTCGCGGCCCCGGGACGCCTGACCGG